>DASRBX010000035.1:0-121602 GCA_035653395.1 Gaiellaceae bacterium | reverse complement strand
ACGACAACCGCTTCCGTCGCGGCCGCTCCATAACCTCCACCACCACGGGCCTCCTTCTCGAGCTTGGGTCGACAACCGCAAGCTCGCGGGAGGCCCGGACGGATCAGACCCGTCTCACACGTGTGTGGTCGTCACAGCTAGCTAGCCGCGGGCGAGCGCGAGCTGCTCGAGCGCCTCCCGGCGCGACGAGACGCCGAGCTTGCGCGTGAGGCTCTTGACGTGGGAGCGGACGGTGTGCTCGGAGATGAAGAGCCGGCGGGCGATCTCGTCGGTGCCGTGGTGCTCGTCGAGGAGCAGGAGCACCTCGAGCTCGCGGGCCGATAGGACCGACGCGATGCTGTCGGGCACGCCCGAGCCGCGTCCGCCCGTGCGTACCTGGTCGAGCAAGCGCCGCGCCACCGGTCCGGACAGGGCTGCGTCGCCGTGGACGACTCCCTCGAGGAACTCCGCGATCCTGTCGGGCGACTCGGTCTTGAGCAGATAGCCTGCGGCGCCGCCGCGGATCGCCGCGAGCAGGTTCTCCTCGGTCCCCGAGGCCGTGAGGACGACGACCTCGCAGCCGGGCGCCGCCTCGCGCAGGCGCGGTAGCGCAGAGAGGCCGTCGAGGCCCGGCATCAGGAGGTCGAGGAGGACGAGGTCGGGCTGGGTCTCGGCCGCCGCCGCGACGGCCTCCTCGCCGTCGGCTGCGATCCCGGCGAGCTCGAAGCCGTGCGACCGCAGCAGAGCGGCGAGCGCGTCGCGCGTGAGGGGGTGGTCGTCGACGACGAGGACCCGGGCAGCCATGTGCTCCTTATCGGCAGGGGTGCTTCTGCCGACAAGACCCGTATGAGACGGCAGCGCACCGAGCTGCAGGCCTGGCTGTGGGGCGAGGTCGTCCTCTGCCTGTTGCTCGCGGCGAGCCTCGCCCTCCTGCTCACGTTCCCGACGCTCCGAACGCAGTACGACCTGCCGCAGCTGCTGCTCGTGCTCGAGACGGTCATGGCGCTCGCCGGCATCCTCGTCGCGCTTCTCGCCGGCGCGCGCTTCTCCGTCGTCGGCTCGCGCACCGACCTGCTGCTCGCCGCCGGCTTCCTGATCTGGTCTCTGTCGATGGCGGCGTTCGCGATCATCCCGGCGCTCGACGGCGCCTCGCTCGACCGCGCGGACGGCTGGGCCGCGCTCGCGGGAGGGATCGCCGGCCAGGGCCTCATCGCTCTCGCCCCGTTCGTCGGCGGCCGCAGCGGCGCGCGGGATCGGGCGCTGCGCGACGCCGTTCTCGCGGCGGCGGTCGCGCTCGCCGCCGTCTGGGTCCTCCTGCGTGCGCACGGCGGCTCGCTGCCTGCGCTGACCGCCCTTCCCGGGGCCGGCGGGGTGCCGCCCGGGCTCGCCTCCGCGCTCGCCGTCCAGGCCCTCCTCAACCTGCTCGCCGTCGTCGGCTGGGGCCGGCTGTTGGTCAAGACGCGTGACGATCTCGCCCAGTGGCTGGCGCTCGGCTTCACGCTCCAGCTCTTTGCGGCGCTCCATCTCGTGCTCGCGCCGCCGCGCGGGACGATGTACGTCGCCGCCGGCGACTATCTGCGCCTGCTCGCCTTCGGCGTGATGCTCGTCGGCGCCTGGCGGGCGATCCGCTCGGCCGAGATCGGGCGCGCCGTGGCGGAGGAGCGCGCCCGCGTGGCGCGGGAGATCCACGACGGCCTCGCGCAGTACCTCTTCGCCGTCTCGACCCATGCTCAGATGCTCGAGGCGGGGACGCCGGTCGAGGAGGTGGGGCCGCAGCTCAAGCAGGCGGCGGCGCTCGCGCAGCAGGAGGCGCGTTTCGCGATCCTCGCGCTCTCGTCGGCGAGCGGGACCGCGCCGTTCGACTCCGCGCTGCGCCGCTACGTCGAGTTCCTGACCGCGGACGGCGATCTCGCGGTCGACCTCGAGATCGACCCCCACATCCGCCTCGCTCCGGACGAGCAGATCGAGATCTTCCGCATCGTGCAGGAGGGGCTGGGGAATGTCCGCCGCCATGCGAACGCGACGCGCGCAGAGGTCGTCATCGGCAGGCGTGCCTCCGGGGAGCGGTTCGTCTCGGTGGAGGACGACGGCGAGGGGTTCCCCCCGGGCGCCGAGACCACCGGGCAGGGCCTGCGCAACATGCGCGACCGTGCCGCCTCGATCGAAGGCGGCCTCGACATCCGCAGCACGCCGGGCCTCGGCACCGCGCTCGAGGTCGTTCTGCGGGCGTAAGTCGCGCTTTGCGACGGCCGCTGGCCGCGCTTAGAGTCCCGGCAAGGTGGGTCGGTTGTTCGTCTCGTCGCTCGTCCTGGCGCTGTGCTGTGCGCTCGCCGCAGGCGCGGCTGCGGCGAAGAGGCGGCCGCTCCAGCACGTGACGATCTTCTCCGACTCGGTGGGGGCGGCGCTGAGCTGGGATTCGACGGCGAGACGGATCGCCGAGCGGGGGGACCGCGTTCTGTTCGAGCTCCATCCGTGCGGGCGGCTCGTCCAACCGGGCTGTCTCACCAGCGATCCGCCGCCGAGCGTCCTCGCCACGGTGCGCACCCTCGGTCGGAGGATCGGTCCGAACGTGGTCGTCTTCATCGGCTACAACGACGATCCTGCGACGTACCGGCGCGGCATCCCGCTCGTCATGCGGGCGCTGCGCAACCGCGGCGCCAAGCACGTCCTCTGGCTCACCCTCCGCGCCGTGAACAGGCAGTACGTCGACACGAACCATGCGATCTACGCGGCGGAGCAGAAGTGGCGGCCGCTGATGACCGTGCTCGACTGGAACCACTATTCCGCGACGCACACCTCGTGGTACGCCGCGGACGGGATCCACATGAGCGGCGCGGGCGCGGTCGCGTTCGCCACCTATCTCCACCAGTCGCTCAAGCGGCTCCACCTGACCGGACCGCTGCCGGGGAGCCAGTAGGACCCCTCTCATGGAGAAGCCCCGCGGAGCGGGGCTTCTCGGTAGCAGGCCTGTAAGCCGGAGTCTCGTCACGAGTTTCGGAGCAGCGTCCTTCGGCCTGCCGAAAGGATTGACATGCGCCAGGAGCTCGCCGACTTTCTCGACTACTGCCGGATCGAACGGCGGCTCGCGCCGCTCACGTGCTCGGCCTACGAGCGCGATGTCGGTACATGCGTCGCCTTCCTCGAGCGTGAGGGACTCGTCACGGTTGGCGAGGTTCGAGCACTCCACCTCCGCCGCTTTCTCGCCGAGGAGTCCGTGCGGCGGCCGGCTCCGTCGAGCCAGGCGCGAACCCTCGCCGCCCTTAAGTGCTTCTTCCGCTTCCTCGAGGAGAACGAGCAGATCGACCGCGACCCGGCGCGCGTTCTGCGGACACCGAAGAAGCGCGAGGCGCTCCCCGACGTCCTCGACCGGCGCGAGCTCGCGCGCCTGCTCGACGCGGCCGGGCGCGACGACGTCTGGAAGCGAAAGCATGACGGTAAGCGCGAGCGCGACCGGCTCCTGCTCGCGCTCTTCGCCTACGCCGGACTGCGGCGGAGCGAGCTGCTCGGGCTCGACTGGCAGGACGTCGACCTCGAGCGACGCCTGCTGAAGATCCGGCGTGCCAAGGGCGGCCGGCAGCGGATCGTGCCGATCCACCCCGCGCTCGAGGCGCTCTTCGTCGACTACCTGCGGGTCCGCGCCGGCGATCCCGAACCGGCGCTCTTCGTCGGCGTACAGGGAAAGCGGCTCTCGCAGACGATCTTGACGCAGACGTTCCTCCGCTACGCGCGCGCCGCAGGCGTCAACGAGCGCAAGCACGTCACGCCGCACACGCTTCGCCACGTCTTCGCGTCTGAGCTTCTGCGCGCCGGCGCGAACCTCCGTCAGATCCAGGAGCTGCTCGGCCACAAGCATCTCGACTCGACCCAGCGGTACACACGCGTCACCGGCCATGAGCTCCGAGGCGCCGTGAAGCGGCTCCGCTTCCCAGTCGCGGATTGCTAGCGACGGCTCCGTCATTACGAGGGCTGATCAGCTGTCGTCCGAGGACGCGCCCAGTCGCGCGAAGCCGCATGGCTCCGAGGGATTCACGCCGCGGCGATGGCGGCCGAAGACCCCAAATGACAGAGGCGTAGACCCCGCGTAGACCCCGCCTCAAGCTGCGATGTCACCGTCGGCGGGCCGAGGATGACATCGAGTTCCGGAATAAAGCCCCCGAGCACTGCCCCCTCCCGGTCGCACGGTCGTGGTCCAATGTGGCACGTCGTCTCAGCGCTTCGCGATCACGATGCTATGGCTTCGCGTGAGAGGAGCCGTTGGGAACGGAGACGGTGCCGATGTTGGGCGTGACACTGCCCGGCTGCGCGCCTCCATAGACCTTGATGATCCCTGGGCCGTAGATCGCGTCGAGCGCCGACTGTGCGGCCTGCACATTGTGACCGTGCACCCCGACCGCGAGGTAGCCGTCCGGCGTCGGAGCAGCACTTTCGATGTCGATACCTTCGGCTTGAAGCTTTCGCAACGGGAGTGAGTTCTCCACTTTGCGTAGTTCGCTGAGCGGATGCGCGGCATTGTTTTGGACGATCACATACGTTCCGGGATGCTTCGCTTGAAGCTGGTCGATCACTGACTGAGGAGCGTTCGCCAGGTAGAGATCTACCTTGTCCGCGCCGTCGTTGACGCTGGCCAACGTCAGGTACTGGCCCGCGATGTCCCCGGCGTCAGCGGCCGCCGTATCGAGAGCAGGCTGGTCCGGCGGGGACGTGTCCCAAAGGCTGACAAGGCCGTCCACCGCACGAGAACCGAGGCTTGCCCCGCCGATGGGCACAAGAGCGAGCGCCACAACCACGACAACTACGGCGATCAAGACGGGCCTTGCGCCCGAGCCCACCTGCCAACGCCGACGCGAGAAGCGAAGGGGATGGGTCGCCACCTGATTGGCGCGAAGCGCCGCGAGCAGGTCATCAGCGCGCTCAGCGGCAACCTCACGCAGCGACCCTGGCTCTACCGGGTTCGCCAGCGCCAGGAGCTTGATCGGGTCAGAGACGGTAGTCATCGTGCTTCTCCTTTTGGGACGGGCGAGCGGTCTGGGGCAGCCGACGCCTGAGCCGCGTCTCGTTCGAGAGCGGCTCGTAACCGACGGCGTGCGCGATGAAGGCGAACCGAGAACCCTGTCTGCGTAAGTCCGAGAACCGCTGCGGCCTCGCGCGGAGCCAGACCCTCCCAGGCAACTAGCAACAGCGCCTCTTGGTCGCGCTCGGAGAGCTGACGCAGGGCTTCGCCGAGGCGGAGATCGGCCACATGGATTGGCGTGATCGGTTCGACGGTTTGGTAGAGGCGGTCGCGGAGTCTGCTCCGCCTCCGAGTTGAGCGCCGGTGGGTTGAGAGCACGCGCCGAGCAACTCCCAGCAGCCAGGGCAGCGGCTCCCGTGGGATCTGCTCCGCCTTCCGCCAAGCGATGGCGAAGGTCTCCGCTGCGACATCGTCGGCGACCTCAGCCGGTGCTCGGCGACGCGCGAAAGCGAGCACGGCCTCGTAGTGCTCACGAAAGATCGCCTCCAGGCGGTCGCTGTTGCTTGGCTCGGTCAATTGGGGTCCTCTCTACAACAAGAATGGCCGCCTCGCACCGATTTCTTTCAGCAAACCCGGGATCTGAGCCGCCGCCTGCGCGAACGACAGACTGACAGTCGTCACGCCCGAACATGGCGAGACGCAGATGCATCCCGATGCTCGCGTTGCCCTCTCGAGACAGGCCGCACTTCAAAGTGCATCTGTGTCTCGCTGGCTATCCGTCCTGAAAGACGCTCGGAACGAAGACTCGGCGATGGCTCAGCGTTCGAGGCCGAGGCTGCGAGTCGGGGCGAGTTGCCGCTCGAGCTCCATCAGGCGGCGGAGCCGAAGGAGGCGGTCGCCGTCAGCTTCGCGGCCGCTCGCGTCGAGCATGTGCACGCAGTCGACTACGGAAGCGACGGCAGGGCGAAGCCCGCGGCCGAGGTTCTCACGGCCGGCACGGATCCGGAGGTCGTCGTAGCCGCGAGTGCCCCACGGCTCGGGCACGATCCGGAGCTCACCGGCATGCGTCTCCGCCGTCACGGGCTCCCGCGACGCCAACTGCTCTCCGAGCCCTGCTTCGTCGACGCCGAGGTCAGCGAGCGCGCGTTTGAGGCGCCGAAGATTCTCGTCACGCAACGACGGGGCGATGTCGAGCCCATCCGTGACCTCGCCGGATCCATGGACGACGCGTGCGAAGCCGCCGATGATCACGTAGCTGACGCGCTCGCGGTCGAGCGCTGCCAGCAGCTCGTACGGGTCGAATTGGGGCGGGCTGGTCATCGCTCGCCTTCGAGCTTCTCGAGCAGCACCTGGACGCGTTGCTGTGGCGCCTGCTGCACGCTCGTCTTGAGCGCGGCGTCGAGCTCGGGCGTGGCCGCGGGCTCAATGATGGCGACGTCAAGCGTGTAGCCGCAGGCCTCGACGGCGGCGGTGAGGTTGGCGAAGCTCGGCTCCTGCCCGCCGGTCTCCCAGCGTGCGACCTGAGCCCGCTCGCGTCCCAGCCGCGAGGCGAGCTCGGTCTGCGTCAGTCCGGCCTTCAGACGCGCCTCGCGGATGATCTGAGCCGCCGTCATCGCGCCGCCGATTCTACCTCCGTGTTGGCTCTAGCGCGCGTGCTTGATAAGTTACGCATCCTCGATGAAGCCCTCGCCGCGGCAGCTCTCGCTCTTCGAGCTCGATGCCGGCGACTCGCCCGGCCGGACAGCCGAGGACCCAGCTCCGCCGCCGCCGGCAGCACCAGCCCCTCGGCTCGCGGAAGCCGCGGACAACAATGACGTGGCGGCCGTACTCGCGGGGCTTCTCCGAGAGCTGAGGAAGACACCGCCGAGCGCGCCCGTCCCGGACCTACAGCGTGCACGGGACGACTGGCTGCGCCGACTCCGGGCGGCGAAGCGGAGCGAGAGCGCGGTCACCGCCTACCGGATCGCGATCGACGACCTGCTCGCCTGGTGCGGCGATCGCGACCGCAGCGTCTTCGACGAGGCGACGATCGTCGACTATCTGGCCGACTATCAGCGGCGCGCCTGCCCCGCGCCGGCGACCTACTACCGCCGTTTCGGACTCTTGCGCCGCTTCGTGCGCTGGCTGAGCCGGCGAAGTGGCACACCCGATCCGTTCCTCGACCTCGAGGCGCCATCAAAGCCGCAGCAGGAGGCGGACTGGCTGACTGAGCACGAGTTCGCGCGGCTCCTAACCGCCGCCGAGCACCCGCCTCGGAGACGCACGGGCCTCGCGGAGCGCGACCGGCTCGTCCTGCTCACACTCGTCCAGACGGGTCTACGCCGGGCCGAGCTGATCGCGCTCGACTGGGCCGACCTCGAGCTCGACGGGCCGCGCCCGTCGCTGCTCGTCCGCTGCGGCAAGGGCGGCAAGCCGCGCCGGCAGCCGCTCGCACCGTCGCTCGCCCACGAGCTCGCGCTCCTCCGCGCTGAACGGGACGCGGCCGCTGACGCGCCGGTCTTCTGCGGGCTCGAGGGAAAGCGACTGCAGCCGACGATCCTCGCCGGGGTCATCCGCCGCGCAGCCGGCCGAGCCTCGATCGAGAAGCGCGTCACCGCCCACACGCTCCGCCACACCGCCGCCACGTGGTTGCGCCAACAGACCGGCGATGCCCGTCTTGTCGCCGCCTACCTCGGGCACTCAGACCTCTCCACCGTCAGCAGGTACGCGCACGTCGCGGCGGACGAGCTACACGATGCCGCCGCAGCGCTGGCGGAACGCGCGGCGATGCCGACGGCAGCGTGAGCCCGCCTCAGGCGAGGGTGAGATCGAGCAGTTCGAGCGCCGTACGCAGGTCAGGATCGTCCGCTGCGATCGCCGCAGAGGTCGTCGCGACGAGCGGGACCTCACCGTCAGGAGCGGACTCGAAGACCGCCCAGTTCAGGAAGTCGTCGCCGAGCCGCGAGCGGTAGCGGATGCCGGCGAAGGAGCCCTGCTCGTAGACGTAGCGCGAGACCTGCTGCGTGAAGGCTCG
Source organism: Gaiellaceae bacterium (assembly GCA_035653395.1). GTDB lineage: Bacteria > Actinomycetota > Thermoleophilia > Gaiellales > Gaiellaceae > Palsa-739. The sequence continues at coordinate 113,659 of DASRBX010000035.1, read as the reverse complement.
CGGTGCGCGGAGCCGGATCGTCGCCGCGTCGATCTCGTCGAGGCCGTGGTGAATCGCGCTCGCGGCGAGCGCCGCTCGGAGCGTGGCGAGCGAGGCGGAGTCGCCGACGTCGACGAAGCGTCCCTCGACGGTCGCCTCGCCGATCAGGCGCCCTTCAAGCCACGTTCCCGGCACGCCTGCCAGCGGCTCGTCGTCCCCTTCGATCCGTTCGAGCTCGGCGAGCACCTCGAGGTCTGGCCGGAAGCGGGCGAGCGTCTCGAGGAACGCTCCAAGCCGCTGCGACGACGCATAGAGGACGCGGTAGCTCCCGTGCGGATCGTCGTAGCGGTTGCCGAAGGTGCCGTCGGGTGCGGCGTACGACCAGTCCGGCCACACCCACGGATCCGGATCCCTGCCGAGCCGGTAGAGCGGTCCGTCGGGCTCGACGGACGCAAGCCCGTTGCTCATCCGCCGACGAGGAAGGCGCGCTCGGCGCCGATGACCTCCGGCCCGACCTCGTCGAGGTCGCCCTCGCGAAGCAGCCGCGCCGGCGAGCGGTCGTCGAGCTGCGGGTTCAGCCCCTGGAACCAGGCGCGCGCAACTTCGGCGCCGTCGACGTCGGCGATCGCGCCTGCCACGTGGAAGGAAAGCCGGAGCCGACGCTGCACCGCCTCGCTCGGCTCGCGAGCACCCTCGGCCCACTCGTTCACTGCGCGCGTCTCCTTCACCGAGCCGAGGTAGGCGCAGAGCTTCAGGCCCAGGATCTCGCGCAGTGCGGAGACGACCTCCGGGAAGCTGGCACGGACCGACCGGGTCTGAGCTGCGTAGTCGGGTCTAGCGGCGGGGCTGACTGCCATTGGCACACCTCCTTGTTGGCCGAATCATGCCACAGGTAAGATCCCGCGTCAATCACAGTTTAAATCACAACACTAATACCGAGTCTTGAGTGCGTTCGCCGCCACTGCTAGCCTCGATTTCGCGGGGCGGGACGAAGCCGGTGCGAACCCGGGCGCCCGCGCCGAGCGGTTCCAGAGAGACCGCCGAAGGGCTGCCTGAGCGAAACCACGACGAGTTCCGGGGAACACGACCTAATAGGAAAAGCCCCGTTTCCGAGGCTTTTCCCGTAGCAGGCCTGTAAGCCGGATTCTGTCGAGGGTGGCCATCCATCTGTGCAGCTACCCGGCTCCTCGGCGGGCCGCGTCGGGGGAGCCTGTTCGCCTTGCACCGGACGGGGTTTGGCCAGCCGGCCCTGTCGCCAGGGCCGCTGGTGGGCTCTTGCCCCACCGTTTCACCCTTACCGGCCGCGACTCCGGAGATCCGCGACCGGCGGTCTGTTTTCTGTGCCACTTTCCGTCGGCTTTCGCCGCCTCCCTCTCGGGAGCGTCCTGCCCTGCGGTGTCCGGACTTTCCTCGACGTCTCGAGAGACGCCGCGGTCACCCGGCCTGCAGGCCGGATTGTACCCCGGTTTCGGCGCCGTCGAGGCGGCCGTGCAGGCGCATCGAGCACTCGGGACAGCGCACGACGGTCCCCTCGTGGAGGACGAACTCGCCGCAGACCGGGCACTCGAGGGACGCACCGCGCAGCACCGCGAGGAGCTCCTGCTCGAGTGTCCGGTGGAGGGGGGCGATGCCGCTCACAGCTCCCGAAAGACCCCCACGACCTTGCCGAGGATCTCGACGTAGGGCGCATAGATCGGCTGGAGGGCGGAGTTCTCGGGCTGCAGCCGGATGCGGCCCTCCTCGCGGAAGAAGCGCTTCACCGTCGCCTCGTCGGCCGTCTCGTCGTCGCCGGCGAGCGCGACGACGATCTCGCCGTTGCGGGCGTCGCGTGTGCGCTGCACGACGACGACGTCGCCGTCGAGGATCCCGGCCTCGATCATCGAGTCGCCCTTGACGCGCAGCAGGAAGTCGCCGTGCAGCCCCTCGGGCACCGCGATCTCGTCCTCGACGTTCTCCTCCGCGAGCAACGGCCCGCCGGCGGCGATCTGGCCGAGAAGCGGCAGCTTCGGCAGCTCGGCGGTGACCGTCTCGGCCTCCCGCCCGCGGCCGACGAGCTCGAGCGCTCTCGGCTTCGTCGGGTCGCGACGCAGCAGACCCGCACGCTCGAGGTTCGCGAGGTGGGCGTGGACGGTGGACGGCGAGGCCAGGCCGACCGCGGTCCCGATCTCGCGCACCGTGGGCGGATATCCGTGGCGGTCGACGTAGTCGACGAGGAAGCTCCAGATCTCGCGCTGGCGGCCGGTCAACTCGGCTGTCGTCTGCATCTCACGCTCCGGGGTCGGGGACGGTGACGAACACGTGTTCGACGGCAGGGTACGCACTCCTCCGGACGGCGTCAACGGAGCGGCAGACGAACGGGTCGCCCGGCGGCGACCCGAATGCGCTGGAGAGGACTTGAACCTCCACGGCCTGTTAAGGCCACTAGGCCCTCAACCTAGCGCGTCTACCAATTCCGCCACCAGCGCGAGAGCCCGCGCAGTGTAGCGGCCTCGGCTCCGCTACTTCAGGTAGTGAAACAGCGCGATGCTGTTGGCGAAGAAGAGCACCGCGAGCACCACGGTGACCCGCGTCAGATTCCGCTCGACGATGTGCGTGCCGCCCTGGGACGCCGGGGTGAAGCCCATCCCGCCCATGCCCGCGTCGCGGCCGGAGTGCATGAGGACGAGCGACGTCAGGGCGACGACGATGAGGACCTGCGTGACCGCGAGGAACGTGAGCACGGCGTCAGGGTAGCCGCCGCTGCGTCACTTCGACGATCGCTGCCACGAGCTCCGAGGCGATGCGGTCCTTCGTCACGTAGCCGGACGCACCCGCCTCGCGCGAGCGGTCGACGTCGGCCCGCGAGTTCGACCCGGTGAGCATGAGGACGCGCGTGTCCTCGCTCTCGGCCCGGATCTCGCGCGTCGCCTCGAAGCCGTCGAGCACCGGCATGCTCACGTCCATGAGCACGAGATCCGGGCCGAGCCTGCGCGCGAGCTCGACCGCCTCCCCGCCGTCGCTTGCCTGGCCCACGACCTCGATCCGGTCGTCGGCGGTGAGGATCGCCTCGAGGGCCTCGGCGAAGAGCCGGTGGTCGTCCGCGATCAGGACGCGGAGCGGCTTCGGCTTCTTCGCGCGGCCACGCATCCGTTCATCCTGCCCTGTTAGCTTCGATTTGTGGAGGACGACGTCCGAGAGCGGATCCAGAAGCTGCTCGTCACCGGCGACAACCGGCTGAAACAGGGCGTCGACCCCGCGAGGGCGCGGCAGAGCTGGGAGCAGGCCCTCGCGCTGGCCCGGGAGGCCGGGCTGGAGGAGCGGATCCGGCCGCTCGTCGAGGTCAGGCTCGCGGACCTCGGGCAGCGCTCGTGACGGAACGATGGCTTGCCGGCCGGACCGTCCGTGCTCGGGCCGTTACGAGCTCGAAACCGCGCGACAGAGGATCGCCTCGATCCGCTCGGCCTGGCGGCGGACGTCGTGCTCCTCCGTCGCCTCGCGGGCAGCCGGGTTCGGGCACGGAAGCGCGGCCGCCTGCTCGAGCCCGTGCACGAGAGAGGCGACGTCGAGGGGGTCGACGAGGACGCCGGCCTCGGGCGGGACGAACTCGGGTGGCCCGCCGATCCGCGTCGCCACGACGGAGCGGCCGCAGGCCATGGCCTCGAGCAGCGCCTGGCCGAGGGGCTCGACGAGGCTCGGCTGGGCGAGGACGCGGCACTCGGCGAGCAGGCGCGGGACCTCGTCGTGCGGGACGCGGCCCAGCAGGTGCACGCGCTCGCGTCCCTCGAGCTGCGGCCGGAGCGGACCCTCGCCGGCGAAGGTGAGCGTCCCCTCCCTCAGACGCGCAAAGGCGTCGGCGAGCCGGAGCACGTTCTTGCGCTCGTCGAGCGAGCCGACGCAGAGGAAGGCGGGAGGCCCACTCGGCGGCCCGGTCACGGCGAAGCGCTCGCGGTCGACGCCGTTCGAGACGACCTCCACTTTCCCGCGGGCCTCCGGCAGCTTCGTCTCGAGCTCTCGTTGCAGGTACCCGGAGACGCAGATCACTGCAGCCGCGCGCCGCACGACGAGCCGGGTGGCCGCCGCGACGCCCGGCAGCGCGCCGATGTTCCGGACGTCGCGCCCGTGGGCGGTGACGACGAGGGGTGACCGTCCGCCGAGGGCCGCGATCAGGCCGGCGGGGACGAGGAAGTGCGCGTACACCACGTCGGGCCGTGTTGCGGCGAGCGTCCGCCGCGCCAACGTCAGGTAGCGGAGCTTCCTGCCGGCCCGCGTGTCGAGGACGGCGCGCTCGACCTCGTGACCGCGCGCGACGAGCTCCCGCTCGACCTGCGCGACGAACGTCCCGAGGTCCGGCGCGGCGGGCCCCGGATACATCTGCGAGACGAGGAGGATGCGCACGGGGCCAGCCTACGCGGGCCCCGTGCGCGAGCGGTCAAGCCGCGGCGGCGCTGCGAACCGCCTCGACGACGAAGTCGGAGCGGCCCTCGAAGAGCAGGTCGAGCAGGCGGGTGGCGCCGAGCATCCCGGCGGGACGCCGCAGCAGCGCCAGGAGGCGTGTCTCGTCGAGACCGACGGCGCGGGCGGCCTTGACGGCCTCCCGGACGCCTGCCGGGATGGAGCCGCCCGGGCCGAACTGCCAGGCCGGATAGAGCCACTCGTCCCGGTCACGGACGGCGAAGAGCTCGCCGCGGTCGCGGAGTTGCTCGATCTCCCGCGGGTTGACGCCGAGCCGGCTCGAGAGCCAGGAGCCGGGGAGCGGTGTGGTGAGCGTGTCGTGCATGTGTGGATCTCCTTCGCTTCTCGTCAGGCGGGGCTCACGCGCGCCACCCTCAGCACGAGGCCGAGGGCGGCGAACGCGAGGACGACGACGACCAGGGCGCCGAGGAAGAGCCGGCGGCGCATCAGATCGACGCGGCGACCGCAGGCGCCGTGGGCTGTGCGGGGACGTAGACGGGCCGGTAGCCCAGGGCGCGGCCGAGCGGGCTGCCGAGGGCCAGCCCGATCCGCTGCACGACGGCGGGCGGGAAGGGGAGGCGGACCGTGTCGAAGTGGGCGTTCGCGATCACCGCCAGCCGCAGCGGGTTCGGCATCCCCTTGCCGTTCGTCTTGCCGTCGGCGGCGAGCGCAAACATCGTCTCCAGCAGCGCCTCGAACTGCAGTGCCGGGCGCACCTCGCAGACGAAGTGGGCCTCCTCCTCGCCCGCGTTCCAGAACCGGTGCGGCGTGCCGGCGGGAACCGTCAACCTCTGGCCGGGGCCTGCCACCAGCTTCTTGCGGCCGATCCGGAAGCCGACGCTGCCGCGCAGAACCTCGAACCGCTCCTCCTGGCTCGGATGCACGTGCGCGGCGGCGACGAACCCGTTCGGCTGCACGAACGTCTCGATCACGACGGCCTGGCCGTTCGTCTCACGGCTCGTCTGCCGGAAGACGATGCGCTCGCCGGTCACGGGGTTGTGGATCGTGTCTCCTGCGTGGATCATGTGGCTGCTCCTTTGTGTCGTTCGGGGTAGGAGCACCATCGAGGCGGGCGCTTAATTTCTGCTTGAGGCCCGCTTGGGAGGGGGTTGTGGCGAGGATCGAGTTCCGCGTCCTGGGATCGGTCGGGGCGGTCGGCGACGACGGCCCCCTGGCGCTGGGAGCGCCGAAGCAGCGCGCCCTGCTCGCGCTGCTGCTCCTCGACGCGAACGCGGTCGTGCCGCGGGATCGGCTGGTCGACGCGCTCTGGGGGGCCGAGCCTCCCCGCTCGGCCGTCTCCTCGCTGCAGGTTTACGTCCACGGCCTGCGGCGGGCGCTGGGCGCCGAGCGCATCGAGCGGCACGGGTCGGGCTATCGGCTGCAGCTCGATCCGGCCGAGCTCGACCTCAGCCGCTTCGAGCGCCTCGTCGACGGCGCAGCCGCGGCGCTCGGCGCGAGGCGGGCGGCGGCAGCGGCGGACGACCTGCAGCGCGCGCTCGCGCTCTGGACGGGCCCGCCGCTCGCCGACCTCGCGGGCGAGCCCGTGCACGAGGCGGAGGCGGCGCAGCTCGAGGAACGGCGCCTGCGGGCGCTCGAGCTCCTCCACGACGCCGAGCTCGCGCTCGGCCGCCACGACGAGCTCGCCCCGGAGCTCGAGCGGCTGATCGCGGCCGAGCCGTACCGTGAGCGGTTCCGCGCCCAGCACGCGCTCGCGCTCTACCGGTCGGGCCGACAGGTAGACGCGCTCGCCGCGTGCCGGGCCGCCCGCGAGCTGCTCGTCGAGGAGCTCGGCGTCGATCCCGGCCCCGAGCTGCAGGAGCTCGAGCGCCGGATCCTGCGGCACGACCCCACGCTCGCCGCTCCGGACGCGCCCGCGCCGGCTCGGCTGCGCCTGCCGACGCCGCCGACGCCGCTCGTGGGCCGCCGCCTGGAGGTCGCCGCCGTCTCGGCGCTCCTGCGGCGGGACGACGTGCGCCTCCTCACCCTGACGGGGCCGGGCGGCGCCGGCAAGACGCGCCTCGCGGTCGCCGTCGCCGCGGAGCTCGGGCCGGAGCTCCGCGACGGCGCCGTCTTCGTCGACCTCGCTCCCGTGCATGACCCGGCGCTGCTCGGATCGGCGCTCGCCCAGGCGCTCGGGGCGAGCGAGACGGCCGAAGGCGTGGAGGAGGGCCTCGCAACGCATCTCGCCGACCGGAGCATGCTCGTTCTCCTCGACAACCTCGAGCAGCTCGTCCCCGACGTCGAGCTCGTCTCCCGGCTCCTGGCGCGCTCGCCGCGGCTGCTCGTGCTCGCGACGAGCCGTACGCCTCTGCGGCTCGCAGGGGAGCACGAGTATCCGGTGCCGCCGCTCGCCCTTCCCGACCCGACGGCCGGCGCGGACTTCGAGCAGCTCGCGGCGAACGACGCCGTGCGCCTCTTCTCGGCCCGGGCCGCCGCCGTCGACCCGGAGTTCCAGCTCGACGAGACGAACGTCGGCACCGTCGCCGAGGTGTGCGCCAGGCTCGACGGCCTGCCGCTGGCGATCGAGCTGGCCGCGGCCCGCTCGAAGCTCCTGCCTCCGGGGACGATGGTGCGGCGGCTCGACCGTGCGCTCGAGCTGCTCGTCGGCGGGGCCCAGGACCTGCCGACCCGTCAGCAGACGCTCCGCGCCACGCTCGAATGGAGCCACGGCCTCCTCACCGAGGAGGAGAGCACGCTGTTCGCCCGGCTTGCCGTCTTCGCCGGCGGCTGGACGCTCGACGCGGCGGAGGCGGTCTGCGGCGACGGCGGAATCGACGTGTTCGAGACGCTCGCGTCCCTCGTCGACGAGAGCCTCGTCCGTCCCGTGCGCCGGCCGACCGGGGAGCCGCGGTTCAGGATGCTCGAGACGATCCGCGAGTACGCGTGCGAGCTGCTCGCGGAGTCGGGGGACGAAGCGACTCTGCGCCGGCGCCACTGCGAGCACGTCCTGGCGCGAGCCGAGGCGGCGGCGGAAGCCTGGCACGCGGGCGGCGATCCGCAGGAGACCCTCTTCGCCTTCCTCGACGACGAGCACGACAACCTGCATGCGGCTCACGCGTGGGCCGCAGCCGCAGGCGAGATCGAGCACGAGGTGCGGCTCGCCGTGGCCGCGCGCTGGTACTGGGTCCTGAAGGGCCACCTCAGCGAGGGACGCCGCGTCTTCGACGGCATCTTCGAGCGCACGCTCGGCGCGCAGCCCGAGCTGCGCGCGCTGGCCCTCGTGCACGGCGCGATCTTCCCGTTCCGCCGGGGCGACACGCAGACGGCCGCCGCCTTGCTGCAGGAGAGCCTCGACCTCTACCGCGAGCTCGGCGACGAGGAGGGGATCGCCAGGGCCATGGCCGAGCTGGGAGGCGTGGCCATCGCCGAGCTGGATCTCGACCGCGCGGCGGAGCTGTACGGGGAATGCGTCCCGATGTTCCGCAGCCAGGGGAAGCTGAGCCGCGTCGCCGCGTCGACGGGCAACCTCGGCACGATCGCGCACATGCGGGGCGACCACGCGACCGCGGTGGGCTACTACCGCGAGGCGATCGACGCCAGCCGGGCCGCCGGGGACGAGGACGGCGCAGCGGTCAACCTCCACAACCTGGGCAGGTCCGAGATCGCCCTCGGCAATCCCGACGCCGCCCTCGCCGCGCTGAGCGAGAGCGTCGCCATCGCCCGGCGGCTCGGCTATCGGGAGGTGATCGCGTACTGCCTCGGCGGCTTCGCAGAGGTGGCGATGGGCGAGGGCGACCCGGCCGGCGCGGCCGCGCTGCTCGGCGCCTCCGAGGAGCTCTTCGCCGAGATCGGGGCCACCCCGGATCCCGACGAGGCGCAGGTGCAGGAGCGAGTGGCCGCGGACGTCGTCGAGGCGCTGGGCGAGGAGCGGGCCACCCAGCTCCGCGCCGGGGGCGCCGCGCAGACGCTCGAGCAGCTGCTCGACCGCGCGGCCTCCCGGGCCTGAGCGGAGTCGCCGGCCCCCGCAGAGCGCCCGCCGCCGCGCGGCGTATCCTCGCCGCGTGCGCGGCCGCCATTCCCTCGGATTCGGCGCGACGCTCACGCTCGCGACCTCGGCCTGGGCGCTGCTGCAGCTGCCGGCGTCCGCCTCCTCGGCCGACTTGGCCGCGCAGCCCGCGGCCCGGGTGACCGTCGCGTTCGCCGGGGACATCGCGCTCCTCGGGCCTGCGCCGGCGTCCCTCTTCGCCGGCGTCCGTGGACCGCTCCGCCGCGCCGACGTCGCGATCGGGAATCTCGAGGGGACGCTCGGCTCGGGCGGAAGGTCGAAGTGCGGGAACAGGAACGCGCATTGCTTCGCCTTCCAGTCGCCTCCGCAGTCGGCCGCCGTCTTGCGCGGCGCCGGCTTCGACGACCTCAACGTCGCGAACAACCATGCCTTCGACTTCGGCGCCTCGGGCCTCCGGCAGACGCTGCGGGCGCTCGCCCGCCGCGGGTTGCGCTGGAGCGGCCGGCCGAGCCAGATCACCGTCGTCCGCGCCCGCGGCGTGCGCGTGGCGATCCTCGGGTTCGCGCCGTATCCGTGGGCGCAGAGCCTGCTCGACGTCCCCGGCGCCCAGCGGCTCGTGCGGCGGGCGGGCGCGCGTGCCGACGTCGTCGTGGCGGTGCTGCACGCGGGCGCCGAGGGCGTCGGCCACCAGCACGTCCCGCGCGGCACGGAGCACTACCTCGGGGAGAACCGCGGCGACGAGCGCCGCTTCGCCCATGCGCTCGTCGCGGCGGGCGCGGACCTCGTCGTCGCCTCGGGCCCGCACGTCCTGCGCGGGCTGCAGCTCTTCCGGCATACGGTGATCGCGTACTCGCTCGGGAACTTCGCGACCGCCGGCCACGCGCTCGCGACGGAGGGTGTCCTCGGCGACGGAGGCATCCTCCTCGTGACGCTCCGTGCCGACGGAAGCCTCGTCTCGGGACGGCTGCAGCCGGTTCGGCTCGTAGGGGGCGCCCCGCGCCGGGTCGCGGGGGCCGGCGACGTCGTGTCGCGCGTGAATGCGCTCTCGCGCGCCGACTTCGGGAGGAGCGCCCTGCTCGTCGGCGCCGGCGGAGCCCTTCGCGTCCGCTGAGCGCTACGCCCGGGCGCGCACCGCGTCGTACGTCCCCCACTCCTCGCGCAGCGTCTCGCAGATCTCGCCGACCGTGCAGCGCGCGCGGAGAGCCTCGCGCAGCGGCGGCAGCATGTTCGCGTCTCCCCGCGCGGCCTCGCGGACGTCCGCGATCGCCGCGGCCGCCGCCTCCGCGTTCCGCTCCGACCGCACGCGCGCGGTCCGCTCGAGCTGCCTGCGCTCGGCCGCGGGGTCGATGCGAAGGAGCTCGATGCGCTCGTCGGACTCGTCCAGGAACTCGTTGACGCCGACGATGACGCGCTCCCTCGCCTCGACCTGCTGCTGGAAGTCGAAGGCCGCGCGCTCGATCTCCTCCTGCACGAAGCCCGACTCGACGGCCGCGACCGCGCCGCCTGCCTCGTCGACGCGCTCGATCAGCTCCCGGGCGCGCGCCTCGAGCTCGTCGGTCAGAGCCTCGACGTAGTACGCGCCACCGAGCGGATCCGCGGTCTCGACCGTGCCCGCCTCGGCGGCGAGGATCTGCTGGGTGCGCAGCGCGATGCGCGCGGCACGCTCGGTCGGGAGGGCGAGCGCCTCGTCGTAGCCGTTCGTGTGCAGGCTCTGCGCGCCGCCCGCGACCGCCGAGAGCGCCTGGATCGCGACGCGCACGATGTTGTTCTCCGGCTGCTGCGCCGTGAGCGTCGAGCCGCCCGTCTGCGCGTGGAAGCGGAGGGCGAGTGCGCGCGGGTTCGTCGCTCCGAAGCGCTCGCGCATGATCCGCGCCCAGAGGCGGCGCGCCGCCCGGAACTTCGCGACCTCCTGGAAGAAGTCGTTGTGCGCGTTGAAGAAGAAGGAGAGCCGCGCGCCGAACTCGTCGGGCGAGAGGCCCGCCGCGACGGCCGCCTCGCAGTAGGCGATCCCGTTGGCCAGCGTGAAGGCGAGCTCCTGCACGGCGGTCGAGCCCGCCTCGCGGATGTGGTAGCCGCTGATCGAGATCGTGTTCCAGCGCGGGATCCGCTCGGCGCAGTAGGCGAAGAGATCGGTCGTGAGGCGCATCGAGGGCCGCGGCGGGAAGATGTAGTTCCCGCGCGCGATGTACTCCTTGAGGATGTCGTTCTGGACGGTGCCGCGGAGCGCGGCCGGAGGCACGCCCTGCCCCTCGGCGACGAGCTCGTAGAGGAGCAGCAGGAGCGAGGCGGGCGCGTTGATCGTCATCGAGGTCGAGACCTCGCCGAGCGGGATCCCGGCGAGCAGGATCTCCATGTCGGCGATCGAGTCGATCGCGACGCCGGTGCGGCCGACCTCGCCGAGCGCGCGCGCGTCGTCGGAGTCGTAGCCGAGCTGGGTCGGAAGGTCGAAGGCGATCGAGAGGCCGGTCTGGCCGCGCTCGAGGAGGTAGCGGTAGCGCGCGTTCGACTCCTCCGCCGAGGCGAAGCCCGCGTACTGCCGGATCGTCCACGGCCGACCGCGGTACATGTCCGGATACGGCCCGCGGGTGAACGGGTACTCCCCGGGCAGCTCGAGGTCGCGGGGCGCGTCGGCGGCGGTGTAGACGGGCTTCACCTCGATGCCCGACTCGGTCCGCCGGTCGCCGGTCGCCGCCATGCGGGGATCGTAGTCCCGGTGCAGGCAAGATCAGGGCGTGCGCGTCACCGTCCGCCTCTTCGCCGGCCTGCGGGAACGCGCGGGCCGCTCGCGCGTCGAGCTCGACGGCGTCGACCGCGTCGAGGACGTCTGGGCGAGGCTCGGCCTCGGGGAGGAGCCGCCCGGCCTTCTCTACGCGGTGAACCGGGAGTACGTCGAGCCGGGTCGTGCGCTCGAGGACGGCGACGAGGTGGCGCTCATCCCGCCCGTCAGCGGAGGCTCGTTCCGGCTGGTAGAGGATCCGCTCGACGTCGCCGCGGTGCTGCGCGAGGTCGAGGACGCGGGGGCGGGAGCGGTCGCGAGCTTCGTCGGCACCGTCCGCCGCCGCTCGCGGGGACGCGACGTCGCGTACCTCGAGTACGAGGCCTACGAGGAGATGGCCGAGCCGATGCTCGCCCGCCTCGGCGACGAGCTCACCGGACGGCACGGGCTCTGCGCCGTCGCCGTCCACCATCGCCTGGGGCGCGTCGAGATCGGGGAGGCGAGCGTCGTGATCGCCGTCTCGGCCCCGCACCGCTCGGCGGCGCTCGACGCCTGCCGGGAGGCGATCGAGACGCTCAAGACCTCGATCCCGCTCTGGAAGAAAGAGGTCTACGCGGGCGGCGAGGAATGGATAGGGCGAGGCTCGTGAGCACGCAGGCACAGGAGGAGCGCGGGATCGTCCGCCGCTCGCTCGAGCGGCTCGTCGGGCTAGCGGTCGTGCTCGGCGGGGCGGCGCTCAAGTGGGGCTTCCTGTTCGCGAAGTTCGCGGCCCTCTTCGTCTCCTTCGGCCTCTACTCGCTCTGGTTCGGGAGCTGGCAGTTCGCGCTGGGGTTTGTCCTGCTGATCCTCGTGCACGAGCTCGGGCACGTCGGCGAGGCGCGGCGGCAGGGAGTCCCCGTCTCGCTCCCGACGTTCATCCCGTTCTTCGGCGCCTTCGTCACGGTGCAGCACGGGAATCTCCCGCCGTGGCGGAGGGCGCTCGTCTCCCTCGCCGGCCCGTTCGTGGGCGGCCTCGGCGCCGCCGCGGTATGGGCCGTCGGCGAGGCCCGGAGCACGGCCTGGCTCGTCGTGCTCGCCAACATCGGCTTCCTGCTCAACGCGTTCAACCTCCTGCCGATCGGCTTCCTCGACGGCGGCACCGTGTGGCGCGCCGTCACCGAAACCTGGCACCGGCCGCGGTTCCGGTTCGAGAACGGCGTGCCGGTCGAGGCGCTCGCCCCCGAGCGCGAGCGGGCCGTTCTGGTCGCGACGCTGTACGTGCTGCTCGCGGCGGCCCTCGTCGGGGGGCTGCTCGCGACCCGCCACAGCGGGACGCTCTAGGCCGTGCGGGACCTCGACCTCTTCCAGAGCCACCACCCGGAGGAGGAGCTTCGCCGGCACACCGAGTCGATCGGGGCCGAGTTCCTCGCCGGCTTCGAGACGGTGCAGCGGATCGACCGCCCGGCGGTCTCGTGCTTCGGCTCGGCGCGCTCGCCCGAGGGGTCGCGGCCGTACGAGCTCGCCCGCGAGACGGCGCGTCTCTTCGGGGAGGCGGGCTGGGCCGTCGTCACCGGCGGCGGCCCCGGCGTGATGGAGGCGGCGAATCGCGGCTGCCGGGAGGGTGGCGGGCTCTCGGTCGGCTTCAACATCGAGCTGCCGCACGAGCAGGGGATGAACCCGTACGTCGACCTCGGGCTCACGTTCGACCACTTCTACGCGCGCAAGACGATGTTCGTGAAGGCGGCGGAGGGGTTCTGCGTCTTCCCCGGCGGCTTCGGCACGGCCGACGAGCTGTTCGAGTCCCTGACGCTGATCCAGACCGGCAAGGTCCTCCACTTCCCCGTGGTGCTGCTCGGCGAGGCGTACTGGACGCCGCTGCTCGAGTGGGTGCGCGGCAGCGCTCTCGTCGACGGGATGGTCTCGGCGGAGGATCTCGAGCTCCTCACGCTCACCGACGAGCCGCGCGTGGCGCTCGAGACCGTGGTCGACGCCTACCGGGCGGGTGACGGGAGGGCGAGCCCGCACGCCCCACAAAAGGCCGACGCGCAGTAGCGTTCCGGCCGATGGAGCTGCGCGACCTGCCCTCGGTGGACGAGCTCGCGCGCGATGCCGGCGACCCGCTCGCGGTGGACGCGGCCCGGGCCGTCATCGACCGCGCGCGCGAGGAGATCCGGGCCGGCGCGGAACCGGGGGACCTTGCCGCTCGCCTGCGCGAGGAGCTGGCCGACGTCCGGCGGCCGCGATTGCGTCGCGTGCTCAACGCGACCGGCGTCGTCGTCCACACGAACCTCGGCCGGGCGCCGCTCGCCGACGAGGCGGTCGCGCGCGTCGCCGAGGTCGCGCGCGGCTACTCGAACCTCGAGTATGACCTCGCCGGCGGCGCTCGCGGCTCGCGGCAGGACCACGTCGCGGCGATCCTGCGGCGACTGACGGGGGCCGAGGCCGCGCTCGTCGTCAACAACAACGCCGCCGCGGTGCTGCTCGCGCTCGCGGCGCTCGCGGAGCGGCGCGAGGTCGTGGTCTCCCGGGGCGAGCTGATCGAGATCGGCGACGGCTTCCGGATCCCCGAGGTGCTGACGCGCTCCGGCGCGCGCCTCGTCGAGGTGGGGACGACGAACCGCACGCGCGCCGCCGACTACGAGCGGGCGATCGGGCCGGAGACGGCCGTCCTCCTGCGCGTCCACCAGTCGAACTTCCGCGTGGTGGGATTCGAGGAGCGGCCGCGGCTCGAGGAGGTCGCCGCCGTCGCCAGGCGCCACGGCCTGCCGCTCGTGGACGATCTCGGCTCGGGACATGTCTCCGCTAGTAACAGACTGTTACTAGGTCAGGAGGAACCGACAGCACGCGACTCGCTCGCGGCCGGCGCCGATCTGGTCTGCTTCTCCGGCGACAAGCTCCTCGGCGGCCCCCAGGCCGGGATCGTGCTCGGGCGCGCGGAGCTCGTCGAGCGGCTGCGCCGCCATCCGCTGCAGCGGGCGCTGCGCATCGACAAGCTCTCGCTCGCGGCGCTCGAGGGCACGCTCCTGCTCCACGTCGAGGCGCCGGAGCGCATTCCCGTCCTGCGCACCCTCGCCCAGGACACGGCGACGGTACGGGAGCGCGCGCAGCGGCTCGCCGCCTCGACGGGCGGCGACGTCGAGGAGACGGTGTGCCGCGTCGGCGGCGGGGCGCTGCCGCTCGCCGAGCTGCCGAGCTTCGCGTGTGCCCTCGATGAGTCGCTCGCCGAGCCGCTCCGCGCCGGCGACCCGCCGGTCGTGGGCGTCGTACGCGACGGCCGCCTCCTCCTCGACTGCCTGACGCTGACGGACGCCGAGGCCGACGAGGCGGCGGCGGCAGTGCTCGCATGCCGCTGACTGTCGGCACCGCGGGCCACATCGACCACGGAAAGACGGCGCTCGTCGAGGCGCTGACCGGCAGGAACACCGACCGGCTGCCCGAGGAGCAGGACCGCGGGATCTCGATCGACCTCGGCTACGCGCCGCTCGAGCTTCCGGACGGCACGAGCCTCTCGGTCGTCGACGTGCCCGGCCACGAGCGCTTCGTCCGCACGATGGTCGCGGGCGCGAGCGGCATCGACCTCTTCCTCCTCGTCGTCGACGCGGGCGAGGGAGCGCGCCCGCAGACCCACGAGCATCTCGCCATCCTGCGGCTGCTCGGGGTCGAGCAGGGAGTCGTCGCGCTGACGAAGGCCGACCTCGTCGACGAGGAGACGCTCGAGCTCGCCCGCGTGGAGGCCGAGGAGCTCGTCCCCGGGGCGGCCGTGGTCGCGACGAGCGCGCGCACCGGCGCCGGGCTCGAGGAGCTGCGGGCGGCACTCGCGGAGGCGGCCGGCCGCGTCACCCGGCACGAGCCCGAAGGGCCGGCACGCCTCCATGTCGACCGCTCCTTCACGCTGCGCGGGATCGGGACCGTGGCGACCGGGACGCTCTGGTCGGGGTCGATCGGCGAGGGCGACGAGCTGCGGCTCGAGCCGCGCGGCCGGGGCGTCCGGGTGCGCAGCGTCCAGGTGCACGACCGTCCCGTCGAGCGGGCCGAGGCGGGGCAGCGCGTCGCCGTCGCCCTCCCGGGAGTCGAGCGGCATGAGCTGCGGCGCGGCGACGTCCTCGTCACGCCGGGGGCGTTCCGGCCGAGCTTCCGGCTCGACGTGACCCTCGAGCCGCTCGGCGACGTCCCGGCTCGGGTCATGCTCCACCACGGGACCGCCGAGACGCCGGCCCGCGTGGCGCGTGCCGGCGACCGCTTCGCCCAGCTGCGCCTCTCGCGCCCTGTCGTGGCCGCGCGCGGCGACCGGGTCGTGCTGCGCGCGGGAACGACGGTGGGCGGCGGAGTCGTGCTCGACCCGGCGCCGCCGCGGCACGCTGACCTCGCGCGGCTCGAGGCGCTCGAGCGCGGCGAGACCCTCGTCCACGCGCCGGTCAGGGTGGACGGCGAGTGGCGCTGGTCGCAGGACTGGCTGGAGGGGCTCCGCGCCGAGCTCGAGCGCGCGATCGAGGAGGCGGATCCGCTCGACCCCGGCGTGCCGGTGCCCGCCGCCGAGTGGGCTCGAGCGGTCGTCCCGCACCTCGGCCTCGAGCTGCGGGGCGCGAAGCTCTACCGGCCCGGAGCCGGCCCGCAGCTCGGCGAGCGGACCGAGGCCGCGGAGGCGCTGGCGGCGCAGCTCGGCCTCGAGCCCGTCCGCGTCGAGGACGCGCAGCTCGCCCGCTACCTCGAGGAGCAGGGCCGGCTCGTGCGGGTGGGCGACGGCTTCGCCGTCTCACCCGCGGCCTACGAGCGAGCCCGGGCCGTTCTCTCCGACGGCATCACGCTCGCCGAGTTCCGCGACGCGCTCGGCGTCGGCAGGAAGGCGGCGCAGCTCTACCTCGAGCGCTTCGACGCCGACGGGGTGACACGGCGCGTCGGAGATGCGAGAGTCCTCCGCCGACGGCGATGAACGTCCGCGAGCTGATCGAGCGCTACAACGCAGCCTGGAACGCGCAGGATCTGGAGGCGATCCACGCGCTCCACCATCCCGACGTCGTCTTCCACAACCATACGGCCGACGAGCGCGCCGAGGGCGCGCCGGCGGTCCGCGAGCACATCGCGCAGATCTTCCGCAACAACCCGACGCTCCGCTTCACGACGCGGTCGCTGTACGTCGGGGACGACTTCGCGGTCTGCGAGTGGACCGCCTCGACCGGCTCCAAGGAGTGGGACGGCGTCGACGTGTTCCCGCTCAGGGACGGGAAGATCGCGCGGAAGGACGTGTACTCGTCGTCGCACCGTCCCCGCGAACTGTGAGCTGAAGCACGTCCGGCCGGCTGTAGTGGCCGACCGGGTCGAAGCGCTGCCGCTCGGCGAGCAGGCGCGCCGGGTCGAGCTCGGCGTACAGGACCGCCTCCTCGTCGTAGACCGGCCCGGCGAGATACGAGCCGTCGGGCGCGAGGATCGCGCTGCCGCCGCGACCGATCGTCCCCGCTCCCTCGATCTCCGCGGCGAGCGGGAAGTCGTCGGGATACGAGGACTCCCGCTGGAAGTGCGCGGGGGCGACGACGTAGGCGCGGCTCTCGCGGGCGATGTGGACGAGCGTCTGCTGCCACGCGCCCCCGTCGTCGGCGGTCGAGGCGACGTAGATCTCGACCCCGGACTCGTAGAGCGCCACGCGCGCGAGCGGCATGTAGTTCTCCCAGCAGATCAGGCCGCCCACCCGTCCGAAGCCGGTCTCGACGGCTTCGAGGCCGCGGCCGTCGCCCTGGCCCCAGACGAGCCGCTCGTGGTTCGTGGGAACGAGCTTGCGGTGGTGGAGGGCGAGCTCGCCGGCGGGCGAGTGGTAGAGGAGCGAGTTGTAGATCGTGCCCGGCCGCTCGGGCTCCACCTCGTTGACCCCGGTCACGATCCAGATCCCGAGCTCCTGCGCCGCAGCGGCGATCCGCCGCTCGGCCGCGGAGCCGACCGCGACCGACTCCTGCGCGAGACGCGCGAACGTCTCCTTCGCCCCCGCTGCGTCCCACCCGGCGAACGCCTTGGCCCAGGTCGAGGAGGGGTAGACCGGCACGAACGTCTCCGGGAAGACGACGAGCTCCGCCCCCGCCCGGGCGGCCTCGGCGGCGACCATCTCGAGCTTGTCGAGCGTCGCCTCGCGGTCGAGCACGACCGGCTCGACCTGCACGCACGCGACCTTGACGGGGCGCTCCATGTCCGGAGCCTACTCGGCCGTGCCGTGCCCCCCGCCGCCCGGGGTCTCGACCCTGACGAGATCCCCCGCGCGGAGCTCGCGCGTGAGCTTCGGCGGCTGCTCCTCGCCGTTGACGAGCGTCCGCCCGCGCGCGCCGTCCTCCCCGCCCGCGCGCCCCGGCGGCGCGTGTCGCCGCCGCTCGGCGAGCACCGAGAGCCGGCAGTCGTCGAGCACGCGCAGCTCGCGCACGACGCCGTCGCCACCTCGGTGGAGCCCGGCTCCTCCCGAACCGGGCCGCAGCTCCCAGCGCTCGACCCGGAGCGGGTACTCGAGCTCGATCGCCTCGGCGGGCGTGGCGAGCGTGTTCGACATCGCGACGTGGACGCCGCTCGGGCCGTCGGCCTCCGGACACGCGCCCTGGCCGCCGCCGACCGTCTCGTAGTACGTGAACCCGTCGCTGCCGAAGGCGAGGTTGTTCATCGTCCCCTGGCCCGCCGCAGGCACGGGAACGAGCCCACCGAACGCGGCGAAGACGACGTCGACGATGCGGGAGGAGGTCTCGGTGTTCCCCGCGACGACCGCGGCCGGGGGGCGCGAATCGACGAGGCAGCCCTCGGGTGCGGTGACCGTGACAGGCGCGAACGCGCCGCCGGAGGCGGGCAGATCCGGCTCGGTGAGGCAGCGCAGGACGAAGTAGCACGCCGACTTCGTGACCGCGAGCGGGCAGTTGAGGTTGCCCTCGTACTGCGGCGCGGTTCCCGCGAAGTCGATCCGCACGCCGTCGCCGGCGATCTCGACGGCGCAGCGGATCGACAGGTCGCCGTCGACGGCCTCGACGACGTCCTCGGCCTGGCCGCGGCCGTCGGGGAGCCTTGCGATCGCAGCGCGCACCATCCGCTCGGAGTACGCGTACAGCTCGTCCATCGCGGCTGCCACCTGGTCGGCGCCGCGGCGCGCGCACAGCTCCTCGAGCCGCCGGTCGGCGAGCCGGTGCGCTGCGAGCTGCGCTCGGAGGTCTCCCCGCCGCTCCTCCGGCTGCCGGGTGGCCCCGACGAAGCGCTCGAGCATCTCGTCGGTGAGGAGCTGCGGCGGCAGGATCACTCCCTCCTCGTCGAGCGTGCGCGAGAAGGCGGGCAGGCTGGCGGGCTCGATTCCGCCGACGTCGGCGTGGTGGGCGCGCGAGACGGCGAAGCCGAGGACGGTGCGCGAGACGAGCGTGACGTCGGGCAGGTGCGTACCGCCCGCGTAGGGGTCGTTGAGGATCGCGACCTCGCCCGGCTCGAGCCCGAGCCGCATGACGGCCGCGACCGCGTCGGGCATCGCGCCGAGGTGCACCGGGATGTGCTCGGCCTGCGCGACCATCCGGCCATGCTCGTCGAAGAGCGCGGTCGAGCAGTCGCGCCGCTCCTTGATGTTGGCGGAGAAGGAGGAGCGGATCAGGACGGCGCCCATCTCCTCCGCGATCGACCGCAGCGACGCGGCGATCACCTGGAGCCGAATTGACGCGATCTCGTCAGCCACGCGTCACCACCCAGCTGCCACCATCCCTAGCCCCCACCCACCCGGGGGAAATCCACAGGGTCGAGCCGTCGAGCTCCACGAGGGCCGGCCCCGACCGGCGCTCCGGCTCTCCGCTCGGCAGGGCCAGGTCGGGGCCCAGCAGTACCACGTCGGCCGTTCGGACGGCGACGAGCTCGACCTCCCGGCCGCGGTCGGCGTGGCCGTAGCGCTCCTCGTGCGCGCGGTGGAAGCGCTCCTCGAGATCGCCTCCGAGCCGGACGGTCAGCTCGAACGACTGGCCGCGATACCGGAGATCCGCTTCGCCCTCCTCGGGCAGGTCTTGGACCTCGCCGAGGGATCGGACGTGCGAGACGACCCGGTCGCGCCGCTCCTCTCCCGCAGCGAGGCCCAGCGCCGAGAGGACGCCCGCGGCGGCGGGCACGAGCACCGCCTCCATCCCGAGCTCCTCGGCGAGCGCGCACGCGTGGAGCGGGCCGGCGCCGCCGTACGCGACGAGCGCGAACTCGCGCGGATCGTGGCCGCGCTCCACGGAGACGACGCGCAACGCGCGCAGCATCTCCGCGTTGACGATCTCGACGACGGCGGCCGGGTCGATTCCGTCGAGCGCCCGCTCCGCGGCGTCGCGGTCGAGAACGAGCCCGCCCGGCAGCGCCTCGGGCAGGCGGCCCAGGAGGAGGTTCGCGTCGGTCACCGTCGGCCCACCGCCGCGGCCGTAGCAGGCGGGGCCCGGATCGGCACCGGCGGACTCCGGCCCGACGCGCAGCGCGCCGCCGGCGTCCCGCCACACGAGCGAGCCGCCCCCGGCGCCCACCGTGTGCACGTCCACGGACGGCAACCTGACCGGAAAGCCCCCGACCTCGCGCTCGGCGACGCGCTCGGCCCGGCCTTCCGGCAGGAGGCAGACGTCGGTCGAGGTGCCGCCCATGTCGAACGCAATCGCGTCCTCGAAGCCGGCGCGGCGAGCCATGAGGCCCGCGCCGACCACGCCGCCGGCCGGCCCCGAGACGAGCAGCCGCGCCGGGTGGGCCGCCGCTTCGTCCGCCGGAAGGACGCCGCCGGAGGAGAGCATCACGACGGGGTCCGGCAGCTCTGCCCCGGCCGCCGCGGTCGCGAGGGCGCGCAGGTAGCGCGCGGCGACCGGCGCCAGGTACGCGTCCGCCGCCGTGGTCGACGCTCGCTCGTACTCCCGAAACTCCGGCGCCACCTCGTGCGAGGCGACCACGTGGACGGCGGGGTGCCGCCGGCGTAGCTCCTCCGCGACCGCCTGCTCGTGCGATGGGTCGCGAAACGCGAAGAGGAGGCAGACCACGACCGCCTCCGCGTCGCCGACGTCGGGCAGCGAATCGAGATCGAGCGGCTCGAGCTCCCCTTCCGGGCCGAGCCGGCCGCGCACGCCGTGGCAGCGGTCGAGAGGCACCAGCGGCTCTGGATGCCGGGCGCAGAGGCGGTAGAGGTGGGCACGCGTCTGGCGGCGCAGGTGGAGGAGCTGCTCGAACCCGGCGTTGCCGATGTAGGAGATTCGGGCGCCCCGCCGCTCGAGGAGCGCGTTCGTGGCGACGGTCGTCCCGTGTGCGAAACGGGCGACACCGGCGCCGGCGCCGACCGAACGCGCGGCGGCCAGCACCGACTCCTCCTGCCGCGCCTCCGTCGGCACCTTGGCCGTCCGGACCTGTCCGGCCTCGACGAGCACCGCGTCGGTGAACGTGCCGCCGACGTCGACGCCCAGGATCGCCACGCCCGTACTCTGACCGCGCATGCGGGTTCGCGCCTTCCTGTTCGACTTCGACGGTCTGCTCCTCGACACCGAGCTCGCCTCGCGCGCGGGCTGGGAGCTCCTCTACCGCGAGCACGGCCACGAGCTGCCGGCGGATCTCTGGGCGACGGTCGTCGGCACGACCCACGCCCCGTTCGACCCGATGGCGCACCTCGAGGAGCTCGTCGGCGAGCCGCTCGAGCGCGAGGCCCTCAACGAGCGGCGCTACGCCCACGAGATCGCGCTCATCGAGGCCGAGGAGCTGCGCCCCGGCATCGAGGAGTACCTCGCCTACGTGCGGCGGCAGCACGACCTGAAGCGCGCAATCGTCTCCAGCTCGTCCCGCGGCTGGGTCGACATGCACCTGGAGCGGCTCGAACAGGCCGTCGGCTGGGACGCGATCTGCACCGCCGACCGGGATCCGGCCCGGGCGAAGCCCTCCCCCACGCTCTATCTCGAGGCGCTCGAGCTGCTCGGCGTGCCGGCGGACGAGGCGGTCGCCTTCGAGGACTCGCCCAACGGGGTGCTCGCCGCGAAGGCGGCCGGTGTGTTCTGCATCGCGATCCCGAACGAGGTGACCCGGGACCTCGGCCTGGAGGAAGCGGGCGCCGACCTCGTCCTCGACTCGCTCGCCGACCTGCCGCCCGAGGCCTTGTTCTCGCGGCTGGCGGAGGAATAGGGTCGCGCCCATGGCTGCGTACGAGAAGGCGCACATCGACGAGATCGCGTCGAAGCAGTGGCCGTACTGGATCCCGGTCCGGCACCACTTCGGGATCGAGACCTTCGGCGTCAACCTGTGGCGCGGCCGTGACGACGGGACGGTCATCCCCGAGCACGACCATGCCGAGGACGGCGAGCCCGAGCTCTACCTCACGGTCGACGGGCACGCGACCTTCACCGTCGCAGGCGAGGAGATCGACGCCCCCGCCGGGACCTGCTTGTGGGTAGGCGACGCGTCGGCGACGCGCTCGGCCACGGCGTGCGAGCCGGGGACGGTCGTGCTCTCGGTCGGCGCCGGGCCGCCGGGCACGGGGTACCGGCCCGCCGGCTGGGACTCGCACTATCTCGCGGGCGACGGGTAGCCCGGCTCCCGCTCGCTAGCCTCCGGGCGGAGCGGCCGGGCCCGGTGGCCCAGCGGGTCTTCAAAACCCGTACGGCCGTGCAGCCCACGGCTAGGTCGGTTCGACTCCGGCGCCGCTCCGTTCGAGGCAGCCGCGCCCGTGCAGCGCCTAGGCGGAACGGCGGTCGCCGTCGGATTCGTCGCGGTCGGCGACGCGGTGGACGTCGTAGTCCTGCGTCCGCCGCTCGAGCTCGGCTCCCTCGGCGGGGTGACCCGGCGCCGTGAGGAAGCTGTCGTCCTCGCGCACGTGCCTGTAGTCGTCGAGGGAGATCAGGACGACCGTCCGGCAGTCGGGGTCGCTGCACTCGCAGAGCATCGGCACCCTCGAGACGAACCGGAGCTGCTCCGCCTTCGCGGCGATCCGGTCGTTCGCCTTGCGGGCCTCCATCTCGCGGATGCCTCCCTCGGCCGCGGTGTTCAAAACCCGAATAGCCATCGTTTCTCCCGACGTGCAACGGCTTTGCCCGGCTCCCGGTAACGGCTAACGTGGTGCTCGGTCGTATGTCGTCGCTCTGGGAGCAGCGCGCAGCGCGCAACGAGGCGCTCTTTCGCGAGGTGAACGAGAACATCGCGAGGCTCGAGGAGCGCCACGGCCAGACGGTGACCGCACCGGTGTACGTCTGCGAGTGCGCGAACGCAGGCTGCGCCGAGCAACTCGCCGTCGACCCTGAGACCTACCGCCGCGTGCGGAGGGAGCCGCGCCTCTTCTTCGTCCGCCCGGGCCACGAGGATCCGCAGCTCGAACGCGTCGTCGAGGAGCACCGAGACTTCCTGGTGGTCGAGAAGACCGGCGCGGCGGGCGAGGTCGCCGAGCAGACGAGCTAGGCGCCGCCGCTACTCGGGCTTCATCTCGTCGAGGGCGGCGCGACCTTCCTCGTGGACGCGCGCGCGGCGCTCCTCGGGCGTCTGCGGCTCGGGCGCGGCCTCCGGCTCGGGCTCCACGACGGCGGAGGCCGGCTGCTCCGAAACCTCGGACTCGGCGGCCCGCGACTCCGCGAGCTTCGCACGGAGCTCGGCCGCGCGCTCGTCGGGCTCTTCCGGCCGCAGCTCGGGCGGCTCCTCGACGGCGGCCTCGGGCCGCCGTCGCAGGAACCGATAGGCCGTGATCCCGCCGAGGGCTCCTCCGATCCACGCGGTCAGGCGGCGCATGGGGCGATGCTACAGTGACCGCCGCTTCCTGCCCCGTCATCGCGCCGTTCCGTCCCGAGCGGCGCAGGCAGTCGGGGCCGACTTCGAGACCATGGGAAGAAGGGAGGACCTCGGGACGTGACGACCTACGAGATTCTGCTGCTGCTGGACCCCGAGCAGGCGGAGGCCCGCCAGGACGAGATCGTCGCGCGCACGCGCGACCTCGTCGAGCGCCACGGCGGGACGTGGCAGAGCCACGACGCCTGGGGACGGCGCCGGCTCGCCTACCCGATCGCGCACAAGGAGGAGGGCGTGTACCACCTCGTCGTCTTCGACGCGGAGGCGGCCACGCTCGACGAGATCTCGCGCGTGCTCAAGATCGAGGACGCCGTGCTGCGCCACATGGCCACGCGCCACATCGCTGGCTCCCGCACGACCGCGCCGCGCGACGACGCCGCGACGCAGCCGGCTCCGGCCACGGTCGAGACGGCCGCGCCCGAAGCGGCCGTTTCGGAGGACGACGAGCCGGAGTACGCTGGCGCGGACGAAGAGCCCGCCGAGGAAGAAGAGGAGTAGAGATGGCAGCGAACATCAACCGCGTCGTACTGGTCGGGAACCTGACGAGGGATCCGGAGCTCCGCCACACGCCCGGCGGCACGCCGGTCTGCAGCCTGCGGGTCGCGGTCAACGACCGCAAGCGCGACGAGTCGGGCAACTGGGTCGACGCGCCCAACTACTTCAGCATCTCCGTCTTCGGCAACCAGGCCGAGAACTGCGCCCAGTACCTGTCCAAGGGCCGGCCGGTCGGGATCGACGGCAAGCTCCGCTGGCGCGAGTGGCAGGCGCAGGACGGCTCCAAGCGCGAGGCCGTAGAGATCGTCGCCGACAGCGTCCAGTTCCTCGGCGGCCGAGGAGACGGCGACCCCGGCGGCGGCGGCGGCAACCAGTTCGTGCCCGCCGGAGCGGCGCAGCAGGAGAGCGCCGACTTCCCCGCGGCGGCCGACGACGACATCCCGTTCTAGGAGAGGCATGGCGAGAGAGAAGACCCAGCAGCAACGGAGAAGGCCCGGCGGCCCCGCAGGCCAGATCAGGCGCCGCAACTGCTTCTTCTGCAAGGAGCACATCGCGGAGATCGACTACAAGAACGTGAACCAGCTGCGCCGCTACATCTCCGAGAAGGGGAAGATCCGCAGCCGCCGGATCACGGGCGCCTGCCGCCGGCACCAGGTGCAGGTGGCGACGGCGGTGAAGCGGGCCCGCGAGATGGCGCTTCTGCCGTACGTCGCCGAGGGGTCCGAGGAGCGCGGCGGCGGCCGGCGCGAGCGCGGCGACCGCGGGGAGCGCTGATGGAGGTCATCCTCCTCTCGGACGTCGAGCACGTCGGCCTCCGCGGCGACGTGGTCTCGGTCGCGCGCGGCTACGCCCGCAACTATCTCCTACCGCGGCGGCTCGCCGAGGAGGCGACGCCGGCACGCGTGGCCGAGCTGCAGAAGCGGGAGACCCTGCGCGCCCGCCACGAGGCGAAGAGCGCCGACGAGGCCCGTGAGATCGCCGACGCGCTCTCGGGGACCGTGCTGCGGTTCGAGGTCAAGGCGGGCCCGACCGGCTCCCTCTTCGGCTCGGTCACGCCGACCGACATCGCCGACGAGATCTGGGGCACGCAGAAGATCCGCGTGGACCGGCGCAAGATCGAGACCGATCCGATCAAGCGCATCGGCCGCTACGAGATCCCGATCGGCCTCTTCGAGGACGTGCGGGTCGAGGTCAGGACCGAGGTCGTCCCCGAGGGCGGCGAGCTGCCGTCCGACGAGGAGCTCGCGCAGCTCGAGGCGGCCGAGCGGGCCGAGCAGGAGGCCGAGGCGCCCGAGCCGTCCGTCGAGCTCGAGGAGATCCTCGCCGAGGCGGACGCCGGCGAGGCGGCCGAGGCTTCCGCGGCGGAAGAGACCGAGGCGGAAGCCGAGCCGGAGTGGCGGGCCGACGCCGAAGCGGCCCTCGCGGACGAGTAGCCGCTAGAGACAGTCGAGGAGGAGTGGGAGCGCCTCCTCGAAGCGCTCCGCGGGCCTCGATGCGCCCCACGGTCGCGTGCAGCGTCGCCGCCACGCACAGAGGCACGGCTCGAGGGTCGAGACGAGTGTGCGGTCGCGGTAGCGGTCGGTCGTGGGAAGCTGCGAGAGGGCGTCCACCTCGGCATGGGCGAGCCGCGAGCCCGCGAGGCCGTGACCCGGCTCGTCGAAGATCCGGTTGCGGCCGCGGGCGACCACGCTTCCGCCGGGCGCGGCGACGACCGACCCCACGGGAGTCGTCCCGGCGAGGTACGCCTCCCACGCAAGCTGGAGCGCGACCCGCCAGGGCTCGTCGAGCTCGCGCCAGGCCTCCATGCCTCGATGGTAAGAGGACGTTCACACGCTGTCCACGGCCGTGTGGATTGCGCAGGAAGTTCCCGCTCCGAGCGCCCTTTCCGTCCCCAGGATGCCGTCCGGCGCGCCTGCAACGATGTCCGTTTCTCCTGCAAATGGCCGAAAAAGACCTGTTCACAAGGAACATTCCCACACCTGGAAACCCGGCGGGCGACGTGCTGGAATCGCCACGCATGTCGCTCGCCCCCGTCCCCGCGCCCGCCTCCGTCCCGGGCGCCGTACCGCCGCAGAACCTGGAGGCCGAGGAGTCCGTCCTCGGCGCGATGATGATCTCGCCGGGGGCGATCGCCGCCGTGAGCGAGATCCTCGACGCGGGTGACTTCTACCGCGAGTCGCACGCGAAGATCTATCGCGCGGCGCTCCAGCTCTACGGCAAGAACGAGCCGGTCGACGCGATCACGCTGACGAACGAGCTCGAGCAGCGCGGCGAGCTCGAGGAGATCGGCGGCCGCGTCCGCCTGCACGAGCTCGCCCGGCTCGTGCCCGCGACGGCCAACGCCCGGCACTACGCCGAGATCGTCCGCGAGACCGCGACCCTGCGCGGCCTCATCCTCGCCGGCGGCCGGATCGCACAGCTCGGCTGGGACCGCGAAGGCGAGCCGGCGGAGCTCGTCGCCCGGGCCGAGCAGCTCGTCTTCGAGCTCGGCGAGCGCCGCGCCGAAGGCGAGCTCGTCCTCTTCAAGGACACGCTCGTCGAGACGTTCCAGCGGATCAGCCACCTGTACGAGTCGGGCGCCGAGGTCACCGGCCTCGCGAGCGGCTTCAAGGATCTCGACCGGATCACCGCCGGCTTCCAGCCCGCGAACCTCGTGATCATCGCCGCTCGCCCCTCGATGGGAAAGAGCGCCTTCGCGCTCGAGATCGCGAACCACGTCGCCGTCGACCAGCAGACGCCGTGCGCCTTCTTCAGCCTCGAGATGTCGCGGCAGGAGGTCGCGCAGCGCCTCATCTGCTCGCGCGGCAAGGTCGACGCCCACCACATCCGCACCGGCAAGCTCTCGAAGGACGACTGGCCGCGCCTCGCGCAGGCCTGCGGCCAGCTCGAGTCGGCGCCGCTCTACGTCGACGACACGCCGGCGCTCAGCCTGCTCGAGCTCCGCGCCCGCGCCCAGACCCTGAAGCGGCGCGAGCCGAACCTCGGCCTCGTCGTCGTCGACTACCTCCAGCTGATGACGACCGGACGCAGCGAGGAGAGCCGCCTGCAGGAGGTGTCCTCGATCTCCCGCGGCCTGAAGGAGATCGCGAAGGACCTCGACCTGCCCGTGATCGCGCTCTCCCAGCTCAACCGCTCGCCCGAGCAGCGCCACGACAAGCGGCCGATGCTCTCCGACCTGCGCGAGTCCGGCTCGATCGAGCAGGACGCCGACCTCGTGATGTTCCTCTACCGCGAGGAGTACTACGAGCGCGACGACGCCGACGACTCGAAGAAGGGGATCGCCGAGGTGATCGTCGCGAAGCACCGCAACGGGCCGACGGGCAACTTCAACGTCGCCTTCATCAGCCGCTATGCCAAGTTCGCCAGCCTCCAGCAGCAGTAGCCGGCTCGCCCCGAGCTGCCTCGGCTGCGGGCGCGAGTTCGCCACCGAGCAGGTGGTCCTGCTGGGCCAGACGTTCCCCGCAGAACGCTACTGCGAGCTGTGCCGGGCCGCCGAGGAGGTCGTCGACGAGCAGCGCCGAGCCGACCGGCGCTGGGCGCGGGTGCAGGTGCCGTCCGCCTACGACGGCTGCACGTTCGAGAACTTCGAGCCCGTGCCCGACACCCGCAACGCGCTCGCCGTGTGCCGGCAGTGGACGAAGGAGTTCCGCGCGGGCACCGACCTGCGCCAGGGCATCCTCCTCCGCGGCAACCCCGGCGCCGGCAAGACGCACCTGGCCGTGGCGATCCTGCGCGAGGTGATCTGGAGCGACCGCGAGCCGCGGCCGACGGCGCTCTTCCTCAACGTCCCCGGCTGGCTCAACGCGCTGCGCGAGAGCTACGGCGACGGGGAGCCGCCGCCGAACCCGAGCGGGTACGACCTCGTCGTCCTCGACGACCTCGGCGCCGAGGACTGGTCGAGCTGGGCGCGCGACCGCATCTACAACCTCGTCAACCAGCGCGAGCAGCAGCGGCGGCTCGTGATCGTGACGACGAACCACGAGTGGCGGGAACTCGCCGGCCGCGTCGGCGGCCCGACGGCCAGCCGCCTGCGACGCCTGACCCGCGAGGTGCACGTGGACGCCCGCGCCGACTACCGCGAGCGCGCGGCAGCCTAGGCCGGCGGCATACTTCCCCGACGTGCCCGCCACCGTCATCGTGGGCGCGCAGTGGGGCGACGAGGGGAAGGGCAAGATCGTCGACCTGCTCGCCCGAGACTCCGACGTCGTCTGCCGCTACCAGGGCGGCCCGAACGCGGGCCACACGATCGTCGTCGGCGACGAGACGTACAAGATCCGAGCTCTCCCGAGCGGCATCGTCCGCGGCAAGCCGTGCGTGATCGGCAACGGCTGCGTCGTCGACCCCGAGGTGCTGATCGCGGAGCTCGACGAGTTCGAGCGTCGCGGCCATGCGACCGGCGAGGTCTACCTCTCCGGCAACGCGCACCTGATCATGCCGTGGCACGTGGCGATCGACCAGGCGAGCGAGCGGCGCCTCGGCAAGCTTGCGATCGGGACGACGAAACGGGGCATCGGCCCCTGCTACGCCGACAAGGCCATGCGGCTCGGGATCCGCGTCCAGGACATCCTCGACCCGAAGATCCTGCGCCAGAAGATCGAGGTCGCGCTGACCGAGAAGAACCTCTGGCTCGAGCGCGTCTACGAGACGCGGGGATTCGACCTCGAGACGGTCGCCGGGCAGTACGAGGGCTACGCGCAGCGGCTGCGCCCGTACGTCGCCGACACCTCGCTCTACCTCGACACGGCCCTGCGCGAGGGAAGGCGCGTCCTCTTCGAGGGCGCCCAGGCGACGCTGCTCGATCTCGACCACGGCACCTATCCCTTCGTCACCTCGTCCAACCCGGTCGCCGCGAGCGCCGCGACGGGGGTCGGGATCGGGCCGCGGCGGATCGACCACGTCGTCGGCGTCGCCAAGGCCTACGTGACCCGCGTCGGCGAGGGGCCGTTTCCGTCGGAGATCCAGGGGCCGGAGCAGGCGCGGATGCGGGAGCTCGGGGGCGAGTACGGGACCGTGACGGGGCGGGAGCGGCGCTGCGGCTGGCTCGACCTCGTCGCCCTCCGCTACGCCGTGCGCGTGAACGGCATCGACCGGCTCGCCCTGACGAAGCTCGACGTCCTCTCCCACTTCTCCGAGCTCCGGGTCTGCGTCCGCTACCGCACGCGCGACGGCTCGGAGACGCGCGACTTTCCCGCCCACCAGAGCGACTTCCACGCCGCCGAGCCCGTCTACGAGACGCTCGAGGGCTGGCACGAGCCGCTCGACGCCTGCTCGTCCCTCGCCGAGCTGCCGGACGCGGCCCGCAGCTACGTCGAGTTCGTGGAGCGGGAGCTCGAGGCCGAGGTGACGCTCGTCGGCACGGGCGCCGAGCGCGCGTCCGTCCTCACTCGGGCCTGACGGCGGGCGCAAGGGCCCGGAACGCCCCGCCCACGCGGCGACCTATCCCACGAACTGAGCGAGGCTGATGAGGTTGCCCTCGCTGTCCTTGAACCAGGCCGCCTTGACGACGCCGTAGTCCATGATCCCGTCGCGGAAGCTGCAGCCGGGCGGCGGCTCGTAGGTCTCGAGCTCCACGCCTCGCTCGCGCAGCTCCGCCGCCGCCGCCTCGACGTCGTCGACGACGAAGCCGAGCTGGTCGTGCGTGCCCGACGGCGACCCGCTCGACGGAAAGACGAGGAACGACGAGCCGCCGCACTCGTAGAAGAGGTGGCTCTGGTGCTCGCGCACCGGCTCGAAGCCGAGCACGTCTCGGTAGAAGGCGCGCGCGCGCTCGACGTCCTGCGCCGGCAGCTTCGCGTAGGAGCTGCGAAAGATGTCCCTCATTCCCTCCCCCTCGTTCGGCCGTCCTCGGACGGCGCGATTCTACGCAGCTCATCCGGCTCGTTGACGTTCGCGAGCAGCGCTTCCTCGAGCTCGACGCGCGCCGTGTCGAGGCTCTCGAGCACGACGCGCAGGCGGCGCTCGCCGGTCTCGAATGCGGGCAGCGCGCGCCGAGCGACGGCGCAGGGGAGCGGGCCCGCAGGACCGGCGGCGGCGTCGCGGCAGGCGCCGGCGAGACGGCGCAGCGCCCCCGCGGTCAGGAGCGGCATGTCCACCGGGACGACGACCGCGACCTCGTTCGTCGCCGCGCGCAGGCCCGCGGCGATGGCGGCCACCGGTCCGGTCCGGGGGTCCTCGAGCGCGGGGAACGGAAGCCCTTCGCCCCGCCCGACGGCGAGCCTCTCGTCGCAGGCCTCGCCGAGCAGCCGCCACGCGCGTTCCGCGAGCGTCTCTTCCCCGAACCGCGCCTGGGCCTTCGGCGAGCCGAACCGGCTGCTCGAACCGCCGACGAGGAGGATCCCGGTCAGCCCTCGATCCGCCACGGCTCCGTGTAGACGTTGACCGAGCCGCCGCGGACGAAGCCGCAGACCGTCACACCGCGATCGGCCGCGAGCTCGAGAGCGAGGCTCGAGGGCGCGCCGACCGCGACGAGGACCGGGCACCCGGCGACGGCGGCCTTCTGGACGAGCTCGAACGAGAGGCGTCCGCTCACGCACAGCACGTGCTTCGCGAGTGGCAGCAGCCGCTCGCGGAGGGCCCAGCCGACGACCTTGTCCATCGCGTTGTGCCGGCCGACGTCCTCCCGCACGCACAGCGGCTCCCCGGCTGCGGAGAAGAGCCCGGTCGCATGCAGGCCGCCGGTGGCCTCGAATGCGGCCTGCTCCTCCCGCAGCCGCTCGGGGAGGGAGGCGACGAGCGCCGCCGGTAGCCGGAGCTCCGACTCCACCCGCGGCGCCTCGACCGCGACCGCCTCGAGCGCGCCCTTGCCGCAGACGCCGCACGAGGACGAGGTGAAGAAGCTCCGCCGCAGGCGCTCGGGATCGAAGCCGGGCGCCTCCACCTCGACCGTGTTCGCGGCCAGGTCTTCGGGCAGCCGCGCCTCGCGCGGGGGCAACCCCTCCGAGAGACAGAAGCCGAGCGCGAGCTCCTCGTCGTGGCCGGGCGTGCGCATCGTGACCGCGACGGGCCGGCCGCCGATCCGGATCTCGAGCGGCTCTTCGACGGCGACGCGGTCGCGCTCAGCCGCGCCGGCGGGAAGCCGGAGGACGTCTACCGCGGCAGCCGAGTAGGGCGGCGCGTCCATCAGGACGGCCAGCGTATCGGCGTGTCAGGCGTCGTCGGCTTCGCCGGCGTCGAGCGGCGCGTCCGCGGTGGCACGGGTGGTGACGAGATGGTCGAAGACGGCGCGGTAGCCGTTGATCGCCGCGGCGACGTCCCCCGGGGAGAGATCGCCCGCGTCGCGCTCGGCCGCCTCCGCGATCTCGTGAGCCGCAAGGTATTCGGCGACGACCTCTCGCTCGTCTCCGTCCCGCACGACGGGATCGGTGAGGTCGTAGCCCCTCTCCTCGAGCATCCCCGCCACGAGACCGTCGAGCTCGGGCAGCGCCTGGGCCGGTTCGGAGCGGAGGTCGTCCGCGAGCGCCTCCCATTCGCTCTCCCACTCGTGGCGGTCGAGTCCCGGGTCGTACATGGGGCAATCCTCGACAGGCGGCTGCGCTTTCAAACGCCGGGCGCTTAGGATCGGGCGGTGCGAGTACTCGTCGTCGGGTCGGGCGGTCGCGAGCATGCGCTCGCCTGGTCGCTCTCGCGCAGCTCCAGTCTCGACGAGCTCCACGCCGCCCCCGGCAACCCGGGGATCGCGGCGCTCGCCCACTGTCATCCCGTGCGCGCCGACGACCAGGCGGCCCTCGTCTCCCTCGCCCGCGAGCTCCGGATCGACCTCGTCGTGGTCGGGCCCGAGGCGCCGCTCGTGGCCGGCCTCGCCGACGAGCTGCGCCACCGCGGGGTCGCCGTCTTCGGCCCCAGCGCCGCCGCGGCGCGCATCGAGGGCTCGAAGTCGTTCGCCAAGGAGGTGATGCAGGCCGCGGGAGTCGCGACCGCCGCGACCTTGCCGGTCGCGCGGCCCCCGTGCGTGGTCAAGGCGGACGGGCTCGCAGCGGGGAAGGGCGTCTGGGTCTGCCGCACGCAGGAGGAGCTCGACGCCGCGTTGCCGGCGGCGGAAGCGCTCCGCCAGCCGTTCCACGTGGAGGAGCTGCTCGAGGGGCCCGAGCTCTCGCTCTTCGCCGTCGCCGCCGGCGAGGACGCGGTCGCCCTCCCGCCCGCGCGGGACTACAAGCGGATCGGCGAGGGCGACACCGGGCCCAACACCGGCGGGGTCGGCTCCTTCTCGCCGCTGCCCGACGTCCCCGACGAGGAGGCGCCGGAGATCCTCGAGGCGGTGCACCTGCCGGTGCTGCGCGAGCTCGTGCGCCGCGGCACGCCGTTCCAGGGGCTCCTCTACGCGGGCCTGATGCGGACCGCGGACGGCCTGCGCGTGATCGAGTTCAACTGCCGCTTCGGCGACCCGGAGACGCAGTCCCTGCTGCCGCGGCTCTCGGGCGACCTGCTGCC
Source organism: Gaiellaceae bacterium (assembly GCA_035653395.1). Classification (GTDB taxonomy): domain Bacteria; phylum Actinomycetota; class Thermoleophilia; order Gaiellales; family Gaiellaceae; genus Palsa-739. The sequence goes on along the minus strand of DASRBX010000035.1, from coordinate 81,935 downwards.
GTTGCTGGCCGGCGACCTCTCGCAGGCGCCGGACGTGTCGGATCGAGCCGCGGTCACGGTCGTTCTCACCGCGCCCGACTACCCGTCGCGCAGCGACTACAGCGGCACGCCGATCGAGGGCGTGGAGGAGGCGGAAGCCGCCGAGGCTCTCGTCTTCCACGCCGGGACCGCGCTCCACGACGGCCGGCTCGTCACCAACGGCGGGCGGATCCTCGACGTCGTCGGGCTCGGCGCGACCGTCGAGGAGGCGCGAACCGCAGCCTACGACGCGGCCGGCCGCATAGATTTCGCCGGCATGCGCTTCCGCACCGACATCGCCGCAGATGCCTGAGGGGCCGCGCGTCGGCATCCTCGTCGGCTCCGAGTCGGACCGCGAGCGGATGCAGGGCGCCACGGCGCTGCTCGACGAGGCGGGCGTGGGCTACGAGTTCGAGGTGCGGTCCGCGCACCGCACGCCCGACGCCGTCGCCGAGTACGCACGCAGCGCGCGCGAGCGTGGGCTGCGCGTCCTCATCTGCGGCGCGGGCCTGGCAGCCGCGCTGCCGGGCGCCGTGGCCGCGCAAACCGACCTGCCGGTGATCGGCGTCCCCCTTCGCTCGAGCCTCAGCGTCCTCGACGGGCTGGACGCGCTGCTCGCGATCGCGCAGATGCCCCCGGGCGTGCCCGTCGCCACGGTCGGGGTCGACAACGCGCGCAACGCGGCGGCCCTGGCGCTCCGGATCCTGCAGGCCTGAGCTACCTCCAGGGTTCAGCCGACGATGCTCGTCCCGCCGTCGGGCAGCAGGACGTTGCGGACTCCGTGCGCCGAGAGGGCGCGCGCGAGCGCGCTGTGCGCGGCGGGCGGCCGGAGCCCGCAGGTGCAGCTCGAGGTGCCCTGCGTCATCACACCGGCGAAGCGCACCGGGTGCCGGTAACGGCTGCGGGCGATCCGCGCCAGCTCCGCCCACTGCTGCGCCATCGCGGAGGTGTAGATCTCGGGTAGCGCCTTCGTGTGGCGGAGCCCGCCGGAGACGTACCACGCCTGCCTCGCGCTCCAGATCGCGCCGACTCCCCCGTCGAGCGAGCCGTAGTCGAAGAGCGTGTGCCCGTGGACGGCGGCGCGGAAGCCGTGGAAGAACTCGCGCGTCCTGCGGAAGCCCGGGTCCCAGGCCGGCTCGGCGTCGTCCGCCGCAGCCGCCTCGACGTGCGCGTCCAGGCCCTCCCGGCCGAGGATCCTCCCGAGCCGGTTCGTCTCGCGTGCCCAGCGGACTCCCGCCGTGTACGCGCTCGGCAGCGCCGGGTGGTAGTTGCTCGTGCCGCGCGCGACCTCGATCGACGCCGTCGACCCCTGCGGCAGGCAGCGCACGTACGCGTGGGCGTAGGCCAGCATGGCCACGGTGATGGCGTGGTTCTTCGCGAAGCGGCCGGAGAAGAGGATGGTGCCGTAGCCGCCGTGCCGGTACGCCGGCTTGCCGAAGTCGAGCACGACGACGCCGCTCTCGTGCCGGCGGGCGGACGAGCAGCCCTGGGCGGAGAGGATCCACGGATGGATTCTGTGCTCGTAGATGGACAGGGTCGTCGTCCGCGGCCGGTGACGCGGCTGCGGCCGGCGCCTCGTGTGCTCCGTCGCGGCCCGTTGCAGCGCGTACCGCGCCGGGTCGGTCGGCAGCTCCTGCAACGCCGCGAGCCACGCGCGCGGTTCCGGCCCGAGCACCGGAACGAGGCTGTGGCCCTGGCGGCCGACGGCGGCGGCCGCACCTCCGACGGCCGCGAGAGCGACGGCGAGGGCGGCGGCCAGGGAAAGAGCGTACCTCTTCAAACACACCTTCCTACAGGTTTCACGGAATAAATCCGCGCCAGAGTAGCGTCCTCTTGCGCGACCCGTGCTCCCCCGACGGAGGTAGATGGCTCCGGCTGGCGAGGGCTCTAGACTGGAGTGCGTGATCGCCCGCTACTCCCGCCCGGCCATGGCCAGGATCTGGTCGGACGAGGGGAAGCTCTCCTCGTGGCTCGAGGTCGAGCTCGCCGCCACCGCGGCCTGGACCGAGCTCGGAACCGTCCCGGCGGAGGCGGCGGCCCGCATCGCCGAGGCGACTCCGCCGGCGCCCGAGCGGGTGGCGGAGCTCGAGGCGACGCTGCACCACGACACCGCCGCGTTCGTCGATGCCGTCGCGGAGCAGCTCGGCGAGGAGGGCCGCTGGTTCCACTACGGCCTCACCTCGTCCGACGTCGTCGACACGGCCCTCTCCCTCCAGGTGCGGGACGCCGGCGCGCTGATCCTCGCCGGGATCGACCGCGCGTTCGCGGCCGTGAGGGCGCGCGCCGAGGAGCACCGCGACACGCTGCAGATCGGCCGAACCCACGGCGTGCACGCCGAGCCGACGACGTTCGGGCTGAAGCTCGCCGGCTGGGCCTTCGAGCTCACGCGGGGGCGCGAGCGGGTGGCGCGCGCGCTGGAGGGGATGCGGGTCGGCAAGCTGTCCGGCGCCGTCGGCACGTACGCCGCGACCGATCCCGAGCTCGAACGCATCGCCTGCGAACGGCTCGGTCTCGAGCCGGCACCCACCTCGACCCAGATCCTGCAGCGCGACCGCCACGCCGAGCTCCTCGCGGCCCTCGCCGTCGTCGCCTCGTCCCTCGACGCCTTCGCGCTCGAGATCCGGCATCTCGCGCGCACCGAGGTCGGCGAGGTGCAGGAGCCGTTCGGCCGCGGGCAGAAGGGATCGTCGGCGATGCCGCACAAGCGGAACCCGGTCGTCGCCGAGCGGATCTGCGGGCTCGCGCGGGTCGTGCGTGCCTGTTCGCTCGTCGGCCTCGAGAACGTCGCCCTCTGGCACGAGCGGGACATCTCGCACTCGTCGGCCGAGCGCGTCGTCATCCCCGATGCGTTCCTCGCACTCGACTACATGCTCGACCGCTTCGCCTGGCTCGTCGAAGGGCTCGTCGTGCGGCCCGAGCGCATGCGCCGCAACCTCGAGGCGAGCCACTTCCTCTTCTACAGCCAGCGCGTCCTGACCGCCCTCGTCGAGTCCGGGCTCGCGCGCGACGAGGCCTACCGGCTCGTCCAGCGGGCCGCCATGCGCGCGTGGGAGGAGGAGCTCGACTTCCGCGAGCTCTGCCGTGCCGACGAGGAGATCGCCTCGCGCCTCGATCTCGGCTCGACGTTCGACCTCGGCGCGTACACGCGCCACGTGGACACCGTCTTCAACCGCCTCGAAGCCCTCAAGGAGGAGCCGCTCCATGCCTGAGACCCACATCGCGTCCGGGAAGATCCGCGAGATCTACGCCATCGACGACGAGCGTCTGCTGCTCGTTGCCTCGGACCGGATCTCGACCTTCGACGTCGTCCTGCCGACCGAGATCCCGGACAAGGGCCGCGTGCTCACCGGCCTCTCCGGCTACTGGTTCACGCTGCTCGGGCCCATCGTCCCGAACCACATGCTCGCCATCCGCGACGACGGCCGCTCGATGGAGTGCCGCCGGCTCGAGATGCTGCCGATCGAGTGCGTCGTCCGGGGCTATCTCGCAGGCTCGGGCTGGAAGGACTACCGCGCGAGCGGCGAGGTCTGCGGCCACCGGCTCCCCGAGGGCCTGCAGGAGTCGGACAAGCTGCCCGAGCCGATCTTCACGCCGGCGACGAAGGCGCACGAGGGGCACGACGAGAACATCACGCGCGAGCAGGCGGCGGAGCTCGTCGGCGAGGAGCGGCTGCGCGAGGTCGAGGACGTCTCGCTCCGGCTCTACACGACGGCCGCCGAGCACGCGCTTCGCGCGGGGATCATCATCGCCGACACGAAGTTCGAGTTCGGGCTCGACCCGGACGGCAACCTCGTTCTCGGCGACGAGGCACTGACGCCCGACTCGTCGCGCTTCTGGCCCGGCGACGCGTACGAGCCCGGCCGCGCCCAGGACAGCTTCGACAAGCAGTACGTCCGCGACTACTGCGAGACGACCGGCTGGGACAAGACCGATCCCGGCCCGGAGCTGCCCGACGAGGTGGTGCAGGTGACGCGCGCCAAGTACCACGAGGCGTTCGAGCGGCTCACGACCGTCCCGTTCCCGGCATACCTCGACGATCCGGCCGTGGTGCTGGGATGAGGGCAACCGTCTTCGTCCGGCCGAAGCCCGGGATCCTCGACCCCCAGGGCGAGGCGGTCGGCTCGGCCTTGGGGCATCTGGGCTTCGAGGTGCGCGACGCACGCGTCGGCAAGGTGATCGACCTCGAGCTCGCCGCCGCGGACGAGGCGGGCGCGAAGGCCGAGGTGGAACGGATGTGCGAGCGCCTGCTCGCCAACCCGCTGATCGAGTCGTACGAGGTGGAGATCGTTGGCTAGCCCCCAGCCGCGGATCGGCGTCGTCACCTATCCGGGCTCCCAGGACGACCGGGACGCGGCCTGGGCGCTCGCCGCGCTCGACGCCGAGGCGGTGGCGGTCTGGCACGAGGAGCCGGAGCTGCCCGATCTCGACGCAGTCGTGCTGCCCGGCGGCTTCTCGTACGGCGACTATCTCCGCTGCGGCGCGATCGCCCGCTTCTCCCCGGCGACCGCGGCCGTCTGCGAGTTCGCCGAGGCCGGCGGGCTCGTGCTCGGGATCTGCAACGGCTTCCAGATCCTTTGCGAGGCGGGCCTGCTTCCGGGCGCGCTGCTGCGGAACGAGTCCCTCCGTTTCGTCTGCCGTGACGTGCCGGTGACCGTCGAGCGGTCCGACCTGCCCTTCACCGGCCGCTGCAGCGCCGGGCAGCGGCTCGTCCTTCCGGTCAAGCACGGCGACGGCCGCTACCTCCCGCCGCCGGATCTCGATCCCGCGCAGGTCGTGCTCCGCTACCTCGACAACCCGAACGGGTCGGTCGACGGCATCGCCGGGGTCTGCAACGAGGCGGGGAACGTCATGGGGCTCATGCCGCATCCGGAGCATGCGGTCGACCCCCTGCTCGGCTCGGACGACGGGGCGCTCCTCCTCGCCTCGCTCGTCGACGCCGCCCGCGACCGGGTGCTCGCGGCCATCTAGAGCCCGAGCGCCTCGGCGAGCGCGGGACAGTTCGCGAGGGCGGCTTTCAGCCGTCCGATGTCTCGTTCCCTCAGCGTGACCGGCCCCCGCGCGCCACCGCCCGAACCCGCGTACGAGAAGCGGACGAGCCGCTCCCCCTTCGGCGTCCGGAGCAGCTGCACCTTGGACGAGAACCGCTTGCTCCCCGCCTGCTGCGGGACGGTCAGCTCCTCGACGAGATCCGCAGGTCCCCACGGTGTCGCCGCCCTCGTCGCCATGCCGAGAAGCTAGCCGCGAAGCCGTGCCGGGTCCGTGCCGTCTTCCGGGCGATTGCTCAGCGGACCGCGAGGCCGAAGACGTATCCGGCGGCCACCGACACCGCGGGCCCGAGCACCCAGCCCTGGAGGATCGAGAGCAGCGTCGAGAGGTGCACGGTCTCGCGACCGCGGGCGAACCCGGCCCCGGCCATCGCCCCGACGAGAGCCTGGTTCATCGAGGTGAAGAAGCCGAACGCGACGGCGGCGAGGACGACGGCGGCCTGGACGAGCTGGGCCGCCGTCGCCATCGCCCGGTCGACGTCCACGATCTCGAACGCGACGCGGCGCAGGAGCGGCTTGCCCCACGTCAGGACGCCGGCGGCGATGCCGGCGCCGCCGACCGCGCCTGCCGCGAGCGGGCCGAACGTCCCGGTGCCGACGAGCGCGCCGCTCGCGTTCGAGACGTCGTTCGCTCCCATCGCGAACGCGGCGATCGCGCCCATCGCGACGAGGGCGGTGCCGATCCTGCCGCCGAGGGGCAGGCGGTCGAGCGCAAGGGTCAGGAGGAGCCCGAGGACGATGGCCGCGAGCGGCGCCGCCGCCCAGACGCCGATCAGGTGCTCGATCGAACTCCACCGGACGCCGGTGTGGCCCGACAGCGTCACACCGACGATCGAGAAGACGAGGATCTGGATCGTCGACGTCGGCATGCGGAACCGGTTGAAGAAGGTGGTGACCGCGAAGGCCACGCCGATCACGGCGACCTGCTGCCGCACCGACAACGGCGAGGCCGTCAGCCCCGAGCCGACCCGCTTCTCGACCGCATGGCTCGCGAACGCCGCGCCGACGAGCGCGAGCGGCGCCATCAGGAGCAGCGCCTGCCAGGCGCCGATCGCGCGCAACGCGTGCGGCATCCCCATCACCGCGCCCGTGTAGTGGGCGCCGATGCTCCACGCGAACGCGATCGCGAGCGCGATGAGCAGGCCGGTCACGCGCCCGGGGTCATCGGAACTCGTCGATTCCCCGGCCGTCCTCCTCGTCCCACCCGTAGGCCGCGATGTGGCCCCAGCAGTCGGGCTTGCTCCCGTCCGTGTCGGTGAACCCGTAGGTGTCCGCGAGCCGGCGGACGCTGACGATCGTCCCCGCCCACCCTTCCGCGTCGTCGGCCCGGGCGAGCGCGGCCACGCCCCGGGCGACATACGTCGGAGACTCGGAGATGGCGAATCCCGGCCGCTTGCCGCAGGCGTCGCGCCAGTTCTCCTCGGTGACGCCGAAGTTCTTCAGCATCTGCTCCGAACGCAGCCAGCCGGGGGTGACGCCGACGGCCGTCACCGGCGCATGCTCGAGCTCGGCGGCGAGCCCCTTCACGATCCGCTCGACGTTCGCCTTCACGAGGTCGTAGTAGAAGCCGACGTTGCGCCGGAACTCGGCGTTCGCCTCCGAGGTGCCGTCGGTCATCTCGACCACGAGCCCCTGGACGCCGTAACGCTCCGCCGTGCGGAGGATGAGCGGGATCGCGGCGCGGCAGTTGATCAGGTGCGTGTGCACACCCATCTGGAGCATCCGGAGCCCTCCGGCCCAGTCGTGCTCCCAGAGCGGCTTGTCCCATTCCATGTAGCGGTCGCCACCGAAGATGTCGTTGACGAGGACGTCGAGCCGCCCGTGGTCGCGCTCGATTCCGGCGACGAGCTCTCGTACGGCGGCGAAATCCTCGTGGTCGACGACGCGCGCCGAGCCGGCGCCTCCGGCCGACGCGATCAGGTCCCCCGTCTCCTCGATCGTCTCGCGCCGGCCGATCTCCGAGGGCCCGGAGACCCGGCTGCTGCGACCGGTCGCGTAGACGTAGAAGCCGGCGCGCGCCAGCTCGACCGCGATCGCCCTACCGGCGCCGCGGGTCGCTCCCGCGACGAGCGCGACCGTCGTCGTCGCGTTCACATCAGCGCCGCGACGCGCTCCGCCGCGGCGGCCAGCTCCTCGTCGCTCACGTTCGGCAGGACGTCCTCCCACACGGGCAGGGCCATGCCCGTCGCCTCGAGCATCCCGAGCGGCCGCGGCAGGAACCAGACGTGGAAGTGCGCGCCGCCGTCGCCCCAGCGGTAGAGGTGAACCCGCGCGACGTCTTCGAGCGAGAGGATCGCGCGCTCGACCCGTGCCGCGACGCGGCCGAAGTCCGCCGCGAGCTCGTCGGGCAGGTCCGAGAACGAATCGACGTGGACGCGGCTCGCAAGCCACACCGCCCCGGGCAGGCTCCCCTGCACCGGCGGATGGAGCGTCCACTTGTCGTCCGACCAGACGGCCTTCGTCGTCGTCCCGGCGCAGATCGCGCAGGGCGGCCCGCCGGGCTCTCCGCGCCTCGGCGGCTCGGGAATCCGTCGCTCGGCCGGCTCGCGCGGGACGAGCGGTTCGCGATAGGGCAAGGCCATGCTGCTCATCTCGGCTCCTTTCGCCGCTTGGTGGGGGCCGGGCTCGCAGGGGCGGCGATGCCGCGGAGCACGACGTCGACGACGCGGCTTCTCGCCTCCTCCGCGGACCAGCCGTGGCGTCCTCGCAGGTGGACGTACGGCCAGGCCGTCATGTTGAACGCGATGTCCGCGAGGCGGACGACGTCGCCGGCCTCGGGGAGCGACCCATCGCGGGCGCCCTCGCGCAGGAACTGGATCAACGGGTGCAGGTAGTCGGGCGGCACGCCCGGCGAGGTGTCCTGATGAAACGCCTCGTCGGTGGCGAGCATCAGCGGCAGGTGACGGTCGATCAGGTCGCAGAGCGCCTCGAGGCCGCGGGTCAGCCGCTCGAGCCCGGATCCGGGTGAGGTGAGGATCGGGTACATGGTGTGGCGGAAGTCCTCGGCGAGCTCCCCGACGAGCGCGCCCACCAGCACGTCCCGGGACAGCCCCTGGCGCCAGAGCGTCGAGCGCGCGCGGCCCGCCACCTCCGCGACCCGCTCGAGCGTGAGCCCCGAGAAGCCGCGCTCGCGCAGCACGTCGATTGTGGCCCGGCGCAGGCCCTCGTCCACCGCAGGCGCTGCCTGCTTCGACTCAGTTGCGCTCATAGAACATAAGTGTTGCACATCCGCACCGAGATTGCCAAGCGAGCTGCGGGTTCGGGCGGTCGACTTGTCGCCGCGGCGCGGAACGCGGTACCGTCCAGCGCATGGAGGCTCGCGAAGAGCCGCACGACCCCGGGTACGACGACTGGTTCGACGAGCCCGAGCCGCCGACCCAGACCCAGAGCGGGGCCAACCGCAGCGCCTTCGAGGATGTCGAGGAGGTCTGGGTGCTGCCCGGGGACGAGGACTCCCCCGGGCCCGGCCAGCACGAGATCGTCATCGCCGGCCGGACGCTCACGCTGACGCAGGTCGCGATCGTAGGGGTCTCCCTGCTCGCTCTTCTCTTCGCGTCTCTCGCGGCCGCCGGCGTGTTCAACGGCGGGGCCGGCCCGGCGCCGCCGGTGGCGCTGCCGAAGAAACCGCCCACGCCCAAGGTCCAGACCCCGACGCCGGCCGTCACGACTCCGGCCGTGCAGGCGCCGGCGCAGACGCTCTCCCCCGGCGATACTGGGGCGCAGGTGAAGATCCTGCAGAAGGCACTGGCGAAGCTCGGCTTCTCGCCGGGCACGCCCGACGGGGACTACGGGCCCGCGACGCAGGTCGCGGTGGAGAGGTTCCAGGTCTCGAAGGGCCTCGCCGAGGACGGGGTCGTCGGGCCGCAGACCCTCAACGCGATCCAGAAAGCGCTCGCGGGCTAGCGGCGGCGCCGGCTCAGCCGGGCTTCGCGCACCCGTTCAGCTCCTGCGGGATCAGCAGCTCGAAGCGCGCCCCGGCCGGGCGCGGGTCGTAGACCAGATCGCCGCCGTGCGCCTGCGCGTAGGCGCGGGCGATCGCGAGACCGAGCCCGTGGCCCGTCTCGCCCCCGCCCCGCGAGAAGCGGTCGAAGATCCTGCCCTCGAGCTCGTCGGGAACGCCGGGGCCGGCGTCCTCGACGGCGACCCGAAGGTGGCGATCGCGCTGCCGCGCGACGATCCTGATCGGCGGAGCGCCGTAGCGCACAGCGTTCGCGACGAGGTTCGAGACGACCCGCTCGAGCACGAGCGGATCGACGACGGCGGCGAGATCCTCCGGGATGTCGAGCTCGACCGCGTCCGACGTGGAGAGCGCACCCTTGACGACGTCCGCGAGAGCCGCCTTCAGCACGACCGGTCGCGGGTCCACGTTGATGGCGTGCGCGTCGAGTCGCGACAGGTCGAGCAGCTCCTCGAGCAGCCGCCGCAGTCGCTCGCCCTGCTCCACGCCGACGCGGAGCAGCTCGTCCCGCAGCTCGTCGGTCAGCTCCCCTCCCCGGTCTGCCAGCGTCCTGAGCACGCCGTAGACGGCGGACGCCGGGGTGCGCAGCTCGTGCGAGGCGATGGCGACGAAGTTCAGCTTCAGCTGGTCGAGCTGGATGAGCTCCTCGTGCAGCTGGGCGCGCTCGATCGCGATCGCGACGCGCTCGGCGACAAGCTGGAGCAGCTCGACTTCGTCCCGCGTGAACTCCCGCGGTGTCAGCGTGCCGACGTGCAGGACGCCGAGGGCGGCGCCGCGCACGAGCAGCGGCACGCCCACCATCGACTTGAGCTGTTTCTGCCGCAAGATCTGGTTGTAGACCGGGTACTCGTCGACGTCGATGACCATCGGCCGCGCCTCGGCCGCGACCCGGCCGGCGAAGCCGGCCCCGACCGGGATCCGGACACCGATCTCCTCCTCGATCCCGAGCGCCGCGCGGGCCACGAGCTCGTTCCTCTCGGGGTCGAGCAGGAGGACCGCGCAGGTGTCGGTGCGGAGGATGCCGCGGATCCTCGGCAGGAGAACGTGGAGGAGCTCGTTCACCTCGAGGTGCGCGAGGGCGGCGTCGGTGACCGCCTGCACGTGCTCGATGCGCTCGCGGGCGGCGCGCTCGGCCTCGAAGAGGCGCGCATGCTCGATCGCGAGCGCGGCCCGGTCGGCCACGAGCTGGAGCAGCTCGACCTCCTCCTCCTCGAAGGCGCGCGACTTGAGGGACCCGACATGGAGCACGCCGCGCACCTCTCCCTCCACGACGAGCGGCACGCCGAGCATCGACTTGACCCCCTTCTCCCGCAGGAGCGGGTTGAGGACGTGCCCGTGGTCGACGTCGTCCAGGATCACCGGCCGCTTCTCGGCGGCGATCCGGCCCGCGAAGCCGGCGCCGACCGGGACGCGGACGCCCTGCTCCACCTCCTCCTCGATGCCGAGCGCGGCACGCGCGACGAGCTCGTTCGTGCCCTCGTCGATCAGGAGGATCGCGCAGGTGTCGACCTCGAGGATCTGTCTCGTGCGCTCGAGCAGCGCCACGAGCAGCTCGTCGAGACGGAGGTGCGCGAGGGCGGCGTCCGTGACCGACTGCAGCCTGCGGACGTGCTCGGCCGTTGATCCCTGCGGCCACACGGCAGTGGCAGTTCCACGAAGCGCGCGAAGCTACGCCTGCGCGGGCCACGCGAAGCGGGCCGCGAGAACCGCGGCGGCGAGCACGATGCCGGCCGCGACCTCCGCGAGCCACACGTCGCGGTACCGGATCGGATCGACGGTCACGCGCCGCGCGAGCGGCTCGAGGGAGAGCGCCGCGGCGGTGACGAGGGCACCGGCGATCGCACGCCGCGTCCGCCACCGCCCGCCGAACCAGCCGAAGAGCGGCCCGGTCACGATCCCGCCGACGATGACCATCCGCTCGCTGACGACGAACCCGCGCAGCGTGGCCGCCGTGAGGTGCGCGTGCTCGACCGGGCTGAGCGTCATCAGCGCGTATCCGGCGAGCGCCGCGTACGTGCAGGCGAGCCCGAGCCACGCCGCGCGTCGCGGATCGCGCTGCGTCGCTCCTGCGACGAACGGCAGGACGAGCCACGGCGCCGAGAGGAGGCTGACGTCGGTCGACCAGCCGACCGCCCAGGCGTGCCCCGAGCCGGTCAGGCTGCCGAGATACTGGTCGGCAGCCCCGAAGGCGGCGGAGAGCACGAGCGCGAGGGCAACGGTCACGGCGGAATCGTAGTTCTATGCGCCGGCGAGTTGCCGCGCCGCCTCGTCGCTCAGGGCCCGCTCCTCGGCCCAGGCCGACTCGAACCGCTCGCCGAGCCGTTGCCGCAGACGAGCCACCGCGTCCTCCAGCTCGACGTAGTCGTCGGGATCGGGAATCGAGTCGTCTCCCGGAAGATCCGATCCGCGCAACGCCCGCGATGTTTACCGCGTTGCCGAGCTCTTCGTTCAGCTCGATGCTGCGGACGTAGAGCCGGCGCGCTTCGTCGTGGCGTCCCTCCATCCGTACGGTGGCGGCGCGCATGTGGAGCGGGAGACGGATCGCGGCCGGGTCGCCGAGCGGCTCGGCCGCCGCGTAGCCGATGTCGGCCCAGCGCCGCACCTCCGCGAAGGCGCCGCGCCGGAGCGTGACCCGCGCCAGGTCCGCGCAGGCGGACGCAAGGTCGTCGGAGGGTCCCGCCAGCTCGACGAGCTCGTAGCGCTTCCGGAAGGCACGCTCGGCGGCCCAGCCGGGCCAGGTACCCGTCCGTCTCGGCATCGGCGCGCACCAGGTGCGGCGCGGCCTTCCGCACCAGCGCGAGCAGGCTCTCGTCGGTCAACGGCCGCTGCGGTCGATCAGCTCGATGCGGTACCCATCCGGATCCTGGACGAAGCAGATCAGCGAGCCGCCCTCACGCACGTGGTACGGCTCACGCTCGGGCTCGATGCCCTGGCCGGCCAGCTCCGCCAGCGACGCCTCGAGGTCGTCGACGCCGACCGCGATGTGGCCGTAGCCGGTGCCGAGGTCGTACGTGCGGCCGTCGTGGTTGAAGGTCAGCTCGAGCACGGACTCCTGGTCTCCGATGCCGAAGAAGTAGTTCGTCGCCTCCTTCTCGCCGTTCCGGACGATGTCCATGTCGCGCTCGAAGCGGAAGCCGAGCGCCTCGTAGAATGCTCGGCTGCGCTCGGGGTCCGTGATCCGCACCATCGTGTGGAGGAACTGCGGCATGCCCGGATCCTACGCGGGCATAGAATCGCGCCGTGGCACTTGCCGTCCGCACGCTCGAGAACTTCGTCGGAGGCGCGTGGGTCGCCGCGACCGGCGACGAGGCACGCGCGATCGTCTCCCCGGTCACCGGCGAGACGCTCGCCGAGGCGCCCGACGCGAGCATCGCGGACGTCGACGCCGCGGTCGACGCCGCCCGCCGGGCGCAGCCGGTCTGGGCGGCGCGCTCGCCCTGGGAGCGCGCGGAGATCTGTCACGCGATCGCCGATCTCATCACCGGACGACGCGAGGACTTCGCGCGCGAGCTCACGCTCGAACAGGGAAAGCCGTACGAGGCCGAGGCGCTCGCCGACATCGACGAGACGGCCGAGAACTTCCGCATCGCCGCCGAGGACGTCAAGCGGATGGAGACGGCGATCATCCCCTCCCGCGATCCCGGCAAGCGGATCCTCACCTTCCGCAAGCCGAACGGCGTCTATGCCGCCATCACGCCGTGGAACTTCCCCACGCTGATCCCGGTCGAGCTGATCGCCCCGGGCATCGCCGCCGGCAACACGATCGTGATCAAGCCGTCGGAGTGGACGCCGCTCGCGATGGCCAACTTCATGCAGATCATGGCCGATGCGGGCCTGCCCGACGGCGTCGTCAACGTCATCTACGGCGGGGGTGAGGTCGGCGAGCGGCTCGTGACCCATCCCGGCGTCGACGGGATCGGCTTCATCGGCTCGCACACGACGGCGGAGAAGATCGTGCGAGCCGCAGGGCTGAAGCGGTCTCTGATCGAGGCGAGCGGCAACGGGCCGGTCGTCGTGTGCGAGGACGCCGATCTCGCGCGGGCGGCGGAGGGAGCGGTGTTCGGCGGCTTCTTCTGCGCCGGCCAGGTCTGCTGCGCAACCGAGCGGGTGCTCGTCCACGAGCGTGTCCACGACGAGTTCCTCGACGAGGTCGTGCGCGTCGCCTCGGAGTGGCGGCTCGGCGACCCGTTCGAGCCCGAGACCAGGGTCGGCCCGATGAACAACGAGCCGACCGCGGCGAAGATGGACCGGCATCTCGAGGACGCCGTCGAGAAGGGCGCCGAGGTCGTGCTCGGCGGCTCGCGGGCGAGCGGTCATCCGACGGAGCTCTACTACGAGCCGACCGTCGTCACCGGCGTGGGCGTCGACACGCTGATCAACCGGGAGGAGACGTTCGGGCCGATCGTCCCGCTCATCCGCGTCGGCTCGGACGACGAGGCGGTCGCCGTCGCGAACGACTCGCACCTCGGGCTCCAGGCGGCCGTCTACACCTCGAGCCTCTCGCGCGCCTTCCGCTACCTCGACGACCTCCGGGTCGGCAACGTCGTCGTCAACGACTCGACCGACTACTGGGAGGCGCACGAGCCGTTCGGCGGGGCGCCGGGGACGCAGACCGGCTGGGGCCGGATCGGCGGCCGCTACACGATGCTCGACATGACCGACCTCAAGACGGTCGTGCTCGACGTCGGCGGCGGGCTCGACTAGGCGCCTGCGAGATCCTCCGCGACCAGCGCGTACAGCACCGAGTCGGCCCACTCGCCGTCCTTGAGATAGGCCTTCCGCTTTCGCCCCTCGCGGACGAAGCCGGCGCGCTCGGCGTGCGCGCAGGCGCGCTCGTTGAAGGCGTAGATCTCGAGCTCGAGCCGGTGGAAGCCGAGCTCCTCCAGGAGATGCCGCTGGAAGAGGCGCGCCGCGTCGTCGCCGAGCCTGCGGCCGCGGAAGCGCGGGTGGACCGCGAGCCGCTCGAGCCGCGCGATGCGGTTGCGCTCGCTGACGAGGTGGAAGCCGAGCATCCCGGCCGGCTCGCCGTCCAGCTCGATCACGAAGCGGCCGAAGCTGCCGGGCTCCGCGAGCGAGCGCTCGATCTCGCCGAGCACCTCCTCGCGCGTTGCGGCGGTGCGCGGGCCGAGAAAGGGCCGGACGTCGTCGCTCGAGAGCAGCTCGAGCAGGAAGTCCGCGTCAGGCGGCCTCGCGCGCCTCAGCTCGACCGGCACGCAGGGACGCTAGTCGAACGGAGCCCGTGGCGAGCGCGACGCCCACCAGCACGAGCGCGAGCGCGAGGAACGCGATCGGCCCGAATCTCTCGCCGAGGAAGATCGCGCCGTACGCGAGCGCGATCGGCGGCACGAGGTACGTCACGAGGGTGGCGTAGTTCGCGCCGGCGCGCTGGATGAGCTCGAAGAAGAGCAGATACGCGATCGCGGTGCCGACGAAGCCGAGGACGACGATCGCCATGACTGTCTCCCCGTGCCACATACCGGACGGCGCCTGGGCGACCCCGACCGGGATCGCGGCGAGCGCCGACACGCCGGTGGACGCGAGCGCCACGACGAGCGGCGGCGTCGTGCGCAGGTGGCGACCCGCGAGCAGCGTCCCGATCGCGTAGCAGAGCGCCATGCCCACGACTGCGAGAGCCGCGAGGAGCTTTCCGTGCGGCTGCGCGCCCACGAGCAGCGCGACGCCGACGAAGCCGATCCCGAGGCCGACGAGACGCAGGCCGCCGACACGCGCCTCGCGGAAGAACCCGAACGCGACGAGCGCGTTGAAGATCGGCACGGCGCCCTGGATGATCGACGCGAGCCCCGAGTCGATCCGCGTCTCGCCCCAGGAGAGGAGCCAGAACGGCACGGCGGTGTTCACGAGCGCGACGACGACGAGCCAGCGCCACGCGCCGCGGAGCTCCTGCAGCGTCCGGCGGAGCCCGAGACTCGCCGCGGCGATCGCCGCCAGCAGGAGCGTGGCCGAGCCGAGCCGGCCGAGGACGAGGGTCGAAGGCGCGAGCTGCCGGTCGGCGATCTTGATCAGCATGAACGACGCACCCCAGATGAGCGCGAGCAGGGTGAGGAGGACCGACGGGCGACGCATCTACAGACGAAACGCAACGTCGTCGGCTCCCGTGAGATTCCGCCGGACCGGCGGTTACACTGAATCACCTGACGGAGCTGGCCGCCCATCAGCCCCTCCACCGCGCCCTTGGTCTCACCGACCGGGAAGCGGGGCGTATCCGGGAGCTGCTCGGCCGCGACCCGAACCATTTCGAGCTGGCGGTCTTCTCGCTTCTCTGGTCGGAGCACTGCGGCTACAAGCACTCGGCCCCGCTCCTGAAGCGGCTTCCGTCGACCGGCGGGCGGGTCCTGCAGGGGCCGGGCGAGAACGCCGGCGTGCTCGACCTCGGCGACGGGACGGCCGTCGCGTTCAAGGTCGAGTCGCACAACCATCCCTCCGCCGTCGAGCCCTTCCAGGGCGCGGCGACCGGGATCGGCGGGATCCTGCGCGACGTGATCGCCATGGGCGCGCGGCCGATCGCCCTCCTCGACGGGCTCTGGTTCGGCAGGCCCGGCTTCCGGTTCCAGCAGGCCGTCGCCGGCATCGGCCAATACGGCAACTGCGTCGGCGTGCCGACGGTCGGCGGGCAGACGGTCTTCGATCCCGCCTACGAGTCGAACTGCCTCGTCAACGCGATGTGCGTCGGACTGCTCGAGACGGGCCGGCTGCGCTCGGCGAAGACGAGCGCGACGGGACGGCTCGTCGTCCTCTACGGCGCGACGACCGGGCGCGACGGCATCGGCGGGGCGTCGGTGCTCGCGAGCGCGGAGCTGAGCGAGGACGACGCCGACAAGCGGCCGTCCGTCCAGGTCGGCGACCCGTTCACCGGCAAGAAGCTGATCGAGGTCTCGCTCGAGCTCGTCGAGGCGGGCCTCGTCGAGTCGCTGCAGGACTGCGGGGCCGCGGGGCTCGCGTCGGCCCTGGCCGAGATGGCCTCCGGCGGCACAGGCATCGACGTCCACCTCGACCGCGTCCCACTCCGCGAGGAGGGCATGGAGCCGTGGGAGATCATGATCTCGGAGTCGCAGGAACGGATGGTCGCGGCCGTGCGGCCCGAGATGCTCGACGCGGTGCGCGAGGTCTGCGCGCGCTGGGAGCTGCCCTGCACGGCGATCGGCGAGGTGACCGGCTCCGGCGCGCTGCGCGCGTTCCACGACAGCGAGGTCGTCGGCGAGATCCCCGCGCGGCTGCTCACCGACGAGTGCCCCCGCTACGAGGTCGAGCAGGTCGCGGAGCCTCGACCGGCTGAGCGACCGCCGAGACCCGACTTCGACGTCCGCGAGGTGATCGAGCAGTACGACCACCTCGTCGGCTCGCGCACCGTCCGGCGTCCCGGCCTCGACGCGGCCGTCCTCCGCCTGCGGCCCTCGATGCACGGCCTCGCCGTCGCGTTGCAGGGCCCGGCCCCCGGCGAGAACGACGGCTTCCGCGCCGGGGTCCAGGCGACCCTCGGCGCCGCCCGCAACGTCGCGTGCGCCGGCGGCGAGCCCCTCGGTCTGACCGACTGCCTCAACTTCGGCAATCCCGAGAAGCCGGGGATCGCGTACGAGCTCGGCCAGGCGATCGAGGGGATCGCGCAGGCCGCGGAGGCGCTCGGCATCCCGGTCGTCTCGGGCAACGTGTCGCTCTACAACGACGCCGACGGCGCCTCGATCCCGCCGACCCCGGTCGTGGGCTGCGTCGGCCTCGTCGCGGATGTCCGGCGCGTGCCCGGCCGCTGGCAGAGCGGCGACGTCGTCCTGCTCGCGACCTCGCCGGACGGGTCGGTCGCGGCCGAGGCCGCGCTGATCCGCTTCCTCTGGAAGGCCGCGCCGCATCTCGCCCTCTGTCACGACGTCGGCAGCGCCGGTATCGAGGCGGCGCTCGCGGAGGCGGCGGCGTGGAGCGGCGGCCTCGAGGCCGCCGTCGAGCTGCCGCCGGAGTACGACGCGCGGCGCGGCGCCGCCATCCTCGCCTGCCGGCCCAGCCGGGTCCGGCGTCTCGGCTCGCGCGGCTTCGTCCGGATCGGAGTCGTCGCCTGATGTGCGGCGTGTTCGGAGTCCATGCGGCGGAGCGCGACGTGGCGCGCCTCACGTACTTCGGCCTCTTCGCGCTCCAGCACCGGGGCCAGGAGTCCGCGGGCATCGCCGTCTCCGACCGAGGGCGTCTGACGGCGCTGCGCGACCTCGGCCTCGTCTCCCAGGTCTTCGACGAGCAGAAGCTCGGCGGCCTGCGCGGCCAGGTCGCGATCGGGCACACGCGCTACTCGACGACCGGCTCCTCGCAGTGGGCGAACGCGCAGCCGCTCGTCCAGCACGGTCGCGTGCGGACCGTCGCGCTCGGCCACAACGGGAACCTGATCAACGTCGGCGAGCTGCGCGACGAGCTGCGCGAGGCAGGCGTCCCCCTCGGGACGACGTCCGACAGCGAGCTGATCGCCGCGCTGATCGCGAACGATCCCGCGCCGCTCGAGGAGGCGGTGGCGAACTCGATGCGGCGGCTCGAGGGCGCCTACTCCATCGTCGCGCTGTCGGAGGGACGGCTCGTCGGCTTCCGCGATGCGCACGGCTTCCGTCCGCTCGTGATCGGACGCCTCGAAGAGGATTGGGTCGTGGCCTCCGAGACGTGTGCGCTCGACCTCGTCGGCGCCGAGTTCGTGCGGGAGGTCGCTCCCGGCGAGCTCGTCGTCGTCGACGAGGACGGCCTCCGCGCAAAGCAGGCGCTCGAGCAGCCCGACGGCGGCGCGCTCTGCATCTGGGAGTTCTTCTATCTCGCGCGCCCGGACAGCCGGCTCGAGGGGATCGAGGTGCACAACGCGCGCGTGCGGATGGGCGAGCGGCTCGCCCAGGAGGCGCCGGTCGAGGCCGACCTCGTGCTCCCCATTCCCGACTCGGGAACGCCCGCGGCGATCGGCTTCGCGCGCGCGCTCGGGCTGCCGTTCAGCGAGGGTCTGATCAAGAACCGCTACGTCCAGCGTACGTTCATCCAGCCCGACCAGGCGCTGCGGCGGCAGGGGATCAGGCTCAAGTACCACCCCGTGGCGGAGGTCACGGGCAAGCGCGTCGTGGCCGTCGACGACTCGATCGTCCGCGGCAACACGACGCGCGAGATCGTGCGCATGCTGTTCGACGCGGGCGCGGCCGAGGTGCATCTCCGCATCTCGTCGCCGCCGGTGATCGGGCAGTGCTTCTACGGGATCGACCTCGCCGACCCCTCGGAGATGATCGCCTCGACGCGGACGGTCGAGGAGGTGCGTGAGCACGTCGGCGCCACCTCCCTCGCCTATCTCTCGCACGACGGACTCGTCGAGGCGACGCGGCGCCCGGCGTCGGCGCTCTGCCGCGCCTGTCTCACCGGCGAGTACCCGACCGACGTGCCCGCGGAGGCCGCGAAGCTCAGGTTCGAGCCGGCGCGCGCGTAGCCGCCGCGACCGGCGCGCACCCGTTGGCACGATGAGTCGCGGTGCATCTGTTCCACTACCACCTCGTCACGAGCCGGGTCCGGGAGGTCGAGGCGCGCTACATCGGCAAGCTCGCGTTCGGCCTCGTCGCGCGCCACGGCCGGATCGGCGAGGAGCTCTCCTCCTACGAGCCCGGCGTCGCCTGGAGCGAGCTCGACGCGATGGGCTTCAAGCTCCGCCTCACGGAGCTCGAGAAAGGAGCCGTCAACGTCGTCGTCCAGCCCGGCCAGTGGCCGACGCCGCGGGTCGACCATCTCGGGTTCGTGCTCGACGAGGACGAGTTCGAGACGGCCCTCGAGCGGGCCGAGCGGAACGACCTGCGCGTCCAGGAGCACGGGGGCCGGCGCACGTTCGTCTCCACGAACGCGGGCTACCGGCTCGAGCTCCATCCGCCGCGCGAGTGGATCGACGAGCTGCTCGCGCAGGGCGACGAGCTGCGCCTCTCGGAGCTGCACCTCAAGGCCGACGACCCGTCCGGCAAGGCGAAGGCGCTCGAGCAGATCCTCGGCGGCGAGCGCGACGGTACGAGCGTGGAGGTGGGCGACACCGTCGTCCGCTTCGTCCGCGGCGGCCCACAGGGCCGGCCGGAGCTCTTCGGCGAGCTGTTCGTCTAGCAGCGATCGTAGACTCGGCTCGTGAGCGGGCAAGGACGGACGTACGACGCGGCGGGCGTCTCGCTCGCCACGGCAGGGGCGGTGGTCGACCGGCTGCGCGCGGCCGTCGAGTCGACGGGCGCGACCGGCTTCGGCGCCTTCGCGGCGCTCCACCCGCTCGACGAGCGGCGCCTGCTCGCAACCTCCACGGATTCGATCGGGACGAAGCCGATGGTCGCGCGGCCGCGGGGCCTCCTGCGCAACTGCGGCGCCGACATGGCCGCGCACTGCATCAACGACGTGATCACCTGCGGGGCCGAGCCGCTCGTCCTGCTCGACTACGTCGCCGCGGCTCGGATCGAGCTCGACCAGGTCGCGGAGCTCGTGGAGGGCGCCGCGGAGGTCTGCCGCAACGCCGGCGTCGCGCTGGTCGGCGGCGAGACGGCGGAGATGCCCGACGTGTACCGCGAGGACGAGCTCGACTTCGCCGCAACCTGCGTCGGAGTCGTGGAACACGACGCGCTGATCGACGGCTCAGCGGTCGAGGCGGGCGACGTCGTGCTCGGCTTCCCGTCGGCCGGCGTGCACGCGAACGGCTTCACGCTCGTCCGGCGCGTGCTCGAGGAGGAGGACTACGACGGCGACGACCTGCTCGCTCCCACGCGGCTCTACCTCGACACCGCCCGCAGGCTACGCGGCCGCGCCCTCGCCTTCGCGCACGTGACCGGCGGAGGCATCGCCGGGAACCTCGAGCGCGTCCTCCCCGAGGGCCGGGAGGCCGAGATCGACTGGGACGCGTGGGAGCGCCCGCTCGTCTTCCGCTGGCTCGCCCGCCACGTGGACGAGGAGGAGCTGCGCCGCGTGTTCAACCTCGGCATCGGCTGGTGCGCCGTCGTCCGTGAGGCCGAGCCGGGCGAGCGCGTGATCGGGCGGATCGTGTGATCGGGGTGCTCGTCAGCGGTGAGGGCACGAACCTCCAGGCGCTGATCGACGCCGGCCTGCCAATCGTGGCGGTCGCGTCGAACAGGCGCGGCGTGCGGGCTCTCGAGCGCGCGGAGGCGGCCGGAATCGAGACGGCCGTCTTCGAGGCGGGCGACTTCGCGACGCGAGAAGAGAGGGACGTCGCGCTCGCCGAGTGGCTGCAGTCGCGCCGCGTCGAGCTCGTCGTCTGCGCCGGGTACATGCACCTCTTCCGCAAGCCGTTCTTCGACTACTACGGCGGGCGGATCGTGAACACCCACTCCGCCCCGCTCCCGGAGTTTCCCGGCGCCCGTCCGATCGAGGACGTGCTCTCGGCAGGCGCCGACGAGACGGCCGCGACGGTCCACTGGGTCGACGAGGGCGTCGACACCGGCCCGGTGATAGCCGCCGAGCGTGTCCCCGTCCTGCCCGACGACACGGCCGACACGCTGCGCGCCCGCGTGCAGCAGGTCGAGCACCGGCTGCTGCCCGAGGTGGTGAGAGAGCTCCTGGAGTCTCCGACTGCTCGCCGGCAAGCGGGACGAGCGAGCGAGGCGGGGACAGTACGAGACGTACGGCCACGCCGAGCGAGCGATGGACCGCGCCGCCAGCGGGCAGAGCGGGCCGCAGAGGCCGGCTCTGCCGGCCGGGAGCGGCCTGCGTCCGGTGGCACCAGGCGCGCGCTGATCTCGACGTGGGACAAGTCCGGCCTGGACGCGTTCGCGCGCGGGCTCGTCGGCCTCGGCTGGCGGCTCGTCGCGAGCGGCAACACCGCCGCGGCGCTCGAGGCGATCGGCCTGCCAGTGGAACGCGTCGAGGCCGTGACCGACTTCCCCGAGATGCTCGGCGGACGCGTCAAGACGCTGCATCCGCGCGTCCATGCCGGCATCCTCGCGCGCCGCGACGAGGCGCAGGACGTCGCCACGCTCGAGGAGCACGGGATCGAGGCGTTCGACCTCGTGTGCGTGAACCTCTATCCGTTCGAGGACGTCACGGCGCGGCTCGGCGTGACCGAAGCGGAAGCGGTCGAGAACATCGACATCGGCGGCCCGTCGCTGCTCCGCGGCGCGGCGAAGAACTTCGCCCACTGCGCGCCCGTCTGCCGGCCGGACCAGTACGACCTCGTCCTCGAGGAGCTAGGCGAGGACGGGGAGCTGTCGCTCGAGACGCGCCGCCGGCTCGCGGCGGAGGCGTTCGCGCACACCGCCGCCTACGAGGCCTCGATCGCGACGTGGTTCAACGCGCGTGAGGACCTCCCCGACTCGCTCGTCGTCTCGCTCGAGAAGGTGCTCGACCTCGCCTACGGGGAGAACCCGCACCAGCGTGGCGCGTACTACGCGGAGCGAGGAGCCCGCCGCCACCTCCTTTCCCGCGTCGAGCAGCTTCACGGCCCGGAGCTCTCCTTCAACAACCTCTTCGACCTCGACGGAGCACGGGCGCTCGCGCACGAATTCACCCAACCGTGCTGCGTGATCGTCAAGCACGCCAATCCCTGTGGAGTCGCGATCGGG
Organism: Gaiellaceae bacterium; assembly: GCA_035653395.1. Lineage (GTDB taxonomy): Bacteria > Actinomycetota > Thermoleophilia > Gaiellales > Gaiellaceae > Palsa-739. Next base: position 60,366 of record DASRBX010000035.1, on the reverse strand, counting down.
GCGACGATCGAGGAGGCGTACGACAAGGCGCACGCCTCCGACCCGACCTCCGCGTACGGGGGCGTCGTCGTCCTCAACCGCGAGGTGCCGGTATCGGTCGCGGGAAAGATCGCGGTCTCCGCCGATCTCGTTTTCGCCCCTTCCTACGGTGACGACGCGCTCGCTGCGATCCGAGAGCGCCGCAAGATGATTCGCGTCCTCGTCGACCGCGAGCGACGCGCGGGCGATCCCGGCGAAAGGGGCTTCAAGCGCGTGACGGGAGGCATGCTCGTCCAGGACCCCGACGGCGAGATCGAGGATCACGACGGCTGGCGGGCCGTGACCGGCGAGCCGGCCCAGCCGCAGTGGGACGACCTCGTCTTCGCCTGGCGGGTGTGCAAGCACGTGGCCTCGAACGCGATCGTGCTCGCGAAGGACCTGCAGACGATCGGGATCGGAGCGGGCCAGATGAGCCGAGTCGACGCCGTGCGCATCGCGGTCGGGAAGGCGGCCGAGTTCGGCCACGGCACGAAGGGCTCGGCGCTCGCGTCCGACGCGTTCTTCCCCTTCCCCGACGGGCCGCAGATCGCGCTCGACGCCGGGGTCACCGCGATCGTCCAGCCCGGCGGCTCACGCCGTGACGAGGAGGTGATCGCCGCGGTCGCCCAGGCGGGCGCCGCGATGGTCTTCACCGGCCGACGTCACTTCCGGCACTGAGGCCGGGCAACGGGATGTCGATTTGGGGGTCGGACGTTCGTCTACCTACGATGGCCGAAGCAACGGGGGAGGAGACTCGATGAACGCTGCTGCACCCGATCCGCGCCGCTGGCAGGCACTCGCGCTCGTCTGCGTGGCCTTCTTCATGACCGTGCTCGACGTGTCGATCGTCAACGTCGCGCTTCCGTCGATCAAGACCTCGCTCCACGTCAGCGACGTCACCGTCCAGTGGGTGCTCATCGCCTACACGATCACCTTCGGCGGCTTCCTCCTCCTCGGCGGGCGCGCGGGCGACCTGCTCGGGCGCAGACGGATGTTCATGGTCGGGATGCTGCTCTTCAGCGCGGCCTCGCTCGTCTGCGGGCTCGCCGGCTCGATCGGCGTCCTCATCGCCGCCCGCGCCGTGCAGGGGCTCGGCGCGGCGATCGTCTCCCCCGCGACCCTCGCCATCATCACGACCACCTTCGAGGAGGGCGCCGAACGGAACAAGGCGCTCGGGATCTGGGGAGCCATGGGCGGCAGCGGCGCGGCGGCGGGCGTCCTCTTCGGCGGGATCCTGACGAAGTACCTCGGCTGGGAGTGGATCTTCTTCGTCAACGTCCCGGTCGGCGCGATCGTGCTCGCGCTCACCCGCCCGATCGTGCGCGAGAGCCGGGCGCAGGGCGTCCGCGGCTTCGACGCCGGCGGCGCGGTCACCGTCACCGGCGGGCTGGCGCTGCTCGTGTACGCGATCTCGAAGGCGCCGGACGACGGCTGGGCCAACGGCCGCACGATCGGCCTCCTCATCGGCTCGGCCGTTCTGCTGCTCGCGTTCCTCGCGATCGAGGCGCGCCACCGCCAGCCGCTCGTCCCGTTCCGGATCTTCCGCACCAAGACGCTCGCGGGCGCGAACGTCGCCGGCTTCCTGCTCGGCGCGGTGATCTTCGCCAACTTCTTCATCCTCACGCTCTACGTGCAACAGGTGCTCGGATACTCGGCGCTCAAGACGGGGCTCACCTTCCTCGCGACCGCCGGGACGACGATCCCGGTGGCCGGCGCCGCCCAGGCGCTCGTGACGCGGATCGGCGTGCGGCCCGTCCTCACGGTCGGGCTCGCGCTCATCGCGGCGGCGATGTTCTTCTACGCGCAGATCCCGGTCAGCGGCTCCTACGCGGGCGACCTGCTGCCCGGCTATCTGATGATGGGCTTCGGGCTCGCGTTCTCGTTCATCCCGGTCTCGATCGCCGCCCTCGCCGGGGTCGAGCACCACGAGTCCGGGCTCGCCTCCGGCCTCCTCAACACGTCGCAGCAGATCGGCGGCGCGCTCGGCGTCGCCATCGCCGCGACCGTCGCGTTCACCCACGAGCGGACACTGCTCGCCTCGGGCCATTCGGTGCCGCAGGCGATGACGAGCGGCTTCGCGCTCTCGTTCTGGGTGCTCGGCGGGCTCGGCGTCGCCGGCGTGCTCGCCGCGTTGCTACTCGTGCGCTCGGGCGAGGCGCCGGTCGAGGCTCAGAGCTCACCGGGGCTGGCATAGCGCATGAAGAACGGGCCGAGCCCGGCCTGGTTGACCGCGAACATGAGCTCGAGGTGGTCCTCGAGCAGCCGCGCGCGGTCGAGGCCGCCCGCATAGACGGGGGCGTAGCCCGCGTCGCGGATCAGCTGCTCGGTGACCTCGCGCGCCTCGTCCTCGGCGCAGAAGAGGTTGGACGGCCGGACCCGCTGCGTGTCGATCTGGTCGTAGACGGCGGCGAAGTTGAGGTTGAACGACTTGGCCGTCGGGCCGCCGACGATCGAGCGAACCTCGTGCGCGAGCGACTCGAACTCCTCGTTGCGGCCGCCGATCGCGTTCGTCGCGTCGATCGTCACCTTGCCCTCGATGCCGGTAACCCGGCCGAGCGAGTTCGCGATCTCGGTCGCGGGAACCGCGACGAGCAGGACGTCGGCGTCCGAGGCGTCGCCGCCGTCCCGCCCCAGCTCCTGCACCTCGTGGCCGGCGTCGCGCCACCTCCGCGCGAGCCCGCCGCCGACGTTTCCCCTGCCGATCACCGTGGTCTTCATGGCTCCCTCCCACGTTTCGCCGGACACTAGGCTTTCCCCGATGCCGCGCGAGTATCCGACCGTCCTCGACCTCGTGGGTGGGACACCCATCGTCCGGCTCGACAGGCTGTCGCCGCCGGGGCACGCGCGGATCGTCGCCAAGCTCGAGTACCTCAACCCGGGGGGCTCGGTCAAGGACCGGATCGGCCTCGCGATGATCGAGCAGGCCGAGCGCGAAGGGAAGCTGAGGCCGGGCGGCACCATCGTCGAGCCGACCTCTGGGAACACGGGCGTCGGGCTCGCCATCGCGGCCGCCGGCAAGGGCTACCGCTGCATCTTCGTCATGCCCGACAAGATGAGCCAGGAGAAGATCTCGATGCTGCGTGCGTACGGCGCGGAGGTCGTGATCACGCCGACCGCCGTCGACCACGACTCGCCGGAGTCGTACTACTCCGTCTCCTCGCGGCTCGCCGAGGAGATCCCAGGCGGGTTCAAGCCCGACCAGTACTCGAACATGGCGAACCCGCAGGCGCACTACGACGTGACGGCGCCCGAGATCTGGGAGCAGACCGGCGGCGAGCTCGACGCGATCGTCATCTCCGTCGGCACCGGCGGCACGATTTCCGGCGTCGGCCGCTGGTTCCACGAGCGCAAGCCGGAGGTGAAGATCGTCGGCGTCGACCCCGAGGGGTCGATCTACACCGCGAAGGACGAATCCGAGCTCCACCCCTACCTCGTCGAGGGGATCGGCAAGGACACGTGGCCCGACACCATCGACCTGAAGGTCGTCGACGAGTGGATCCAGGTCTCCGACCGCGATTCGTTCCTCATGGCGCGACGGCTCGCCCGGGAGGAGGGGATCCTCGCCGGCGGCTCCGCGGGCTCGGCCCTCGTCGGCGCGACCCGCGTCGCGGAGCGGCTCCCCGCCGAGGCGACCGTGCTCGCCGTCGTCCCGGACTCCGGCCGCTCGTACATGTCGAAGTTCTACGACGACAACTGGATGCTCGAGCACGGCTTCGTCGAGCGGCAGACGTCGCTGCCGACCGTCGCCGAGCTGCTGAGCGCGAAGCACGGCGGCCGGGTGCCGGAGCTCGTCACGATCGCCGCCCACGCGAAGGTCGGCGAGGGCATCGACACGATGCAGCGGTACGGCATCTCGCAGCTCCCGGTCGTGCGTGACGGGCAGTGCGAATCGCTGGCGGACGTGATCGGCTCGCTGCAGGACCGGGCGCTGCTCGAACGCGTCTTCGGCAACCCGGACGCGGTGCACGAGGACGTCGCGGCCGCGATGCAGCCGCCGCTCGCGGCGGTCGAGGCGTCGGCGACCCTGGACGAGGTCTTCGCGACGCTGACCGGCGGGATGAGCGCGGTCGTCGTCGCCCGCGACGGCAAGCCGGTCGGCGTCCTCACGCGCTCCGACCTGCTCGAGTTCCTGGCGCACCGCTCGTGACGCTCCGCGTCGTCGGCGCCGGCCTGCCTCGCACGGCGACGCGCTCGCTGAAGGATGCGCTCGAGCGCCTCCTCGGCGGCCGCTGTTACCACATGACCGAGGTGTTCCAGCACCTCGACGACGTGCCGACGTGGCGCGCTGCGCTACGGCGCGACGAGATCGACTGGCGCTCGTTCCCGCCGGACTGTGTCGCCACCATGGACTGGCCGGCCTCGGCGTTCTGGCGCGAGCTCGCGGAAGCGAGCCCCGACGCCGTGATCCTCCTCTCGACACGCGACAGCGCGGCCACGTGGTGGGAGAGCGCCGACGAGACGATCTTCCCGGTACTGCGGAAGCCCGTCGAGCAGCCCGAGAACGAGGAGTGGCAGCAGATGGTGCTCGAGCTCGCGAGGCGAGAGATCGGCCCGGCCTGGGACGACGCGGAGCGGGCGCAGGCGTTCTACGAGCGGCACAACGAGGAGGTGCGGCGCCGGGCGCCGGCCGACCGGCTCCTCGACTGGCAGGCCGGCGACGGCTGGGAGCCGCTCTGCGAGGCCCTGGGGCTCCCCGTGCCGGACGAGCCGTTCCCACGGGTCAACACGCGGGAGGAATGGCTCGCGCGTGCCGAGCAGTGACCCGGTAGCGCGTCGCTACTCTCCGGGCGTGCCCGTCGACCGGCTCGAATCGCTTCTCCGCGACGCGTTTCCCGACGCCTCCGAGCTGCGCGTCGAGGACCGCACCGGCGGCGGCGACCACTTCCAGGTGACCGTCCAGAGCGCGCGCTTCGACGGGCTGCCGCTGCTCGAGCAGCACCGGCTCGTCAACGACGCGCTGGCCGAGCCGCTGCGCAACGGCACCATCCACGAGCTGCGAATCAAGACGAGGGGGACCACGTGAGCGAGCTGAGCGAACGCATCAAGGACGTGATCGAGAACGAGCCGGTCGCGCTGTTCATGAAGGGGACACCGCAGTTCGTGATGTGCGGCAACTCCGGCCGGGCGCTCGAGGCGCTCCGCGCGGCGGGCGCGCCGGTGACCGCCGTGGACGTCCTCCCCGACTCGTCGATCCGGCAGGAGCTCTCGGAGCTGTCGGGCTGGCCGACGATCCCGCAGGTGTTCGTCAAGGGCGAGCTCGTCGGCGGCGCCGACATCGCGCAGGAGCTCGCGGAGAGCGGAGAGCTGCGGAAGATCCTCGAGGACAAGCTCGGCCCCGGCTACACCGACGCCGCCCGGGAGCGCGTCGTCGACGTGCTCGGCGGCACCCGCGCCTAGAACACGAACGGGAGGAGCATCCTCGTCGAGCGCTTGTAGAGCCGGTACTCGTCCGGGAACTGCTCGGTGAGATATCGCTCCTCGACCGCCGCGCTGTAGACGAAGTAGACGGCGGCGAGCCCGACGGCCGCAAGCCACCACCAGCTCAGTCCCACGGCCGTCCCGATGCCGGCGGTCAGGACGCCCGCGTAGATCGGGTGGCGGACGAGCCGGTACGGCCCCCCGGTCACGAGCTCCGGTTCGTCCTTGCGCGTCATCGGGGTGCCCCAGTTGCGCCCGATGTGCAGGCGAGCCCAGACCGCGAAGCCGAGCCCGAGGGCGAGGAGGAGGAGGCCGATCCCGGCCCGCCACGCATCCGAGTGGACGCCGTGGCCCCGCAAGACGCCGAGCCGGACGAGCACGACGGCGAGGATCGCGAGCACCACCCGGATCCGCAGCTCGCGGGACCAGGAGACGCGGCCCCGCTTCGCCGAGAATGCCGCGACGAGCCAGTACAGGCAGAAGGCCCCCCAGCCGGCCTCGAAGACGAGCTCCACCACGCGCATCGGCCACAAGTTTGCGGTCCCGGATTAGCGCCGGGGCGAGCCGGGGACGCGCCGGGCATGAAAAAGCTTCTCGAACTCCTCGTCTGCTTCATCCACCCGCTCGCGGTCGTGCTCGCGTGGATCAACCTGCTCGGCCGGGGCGACCTGTCCGGAATCCAGAAGCTCGCGTGGGCCGTGTTCCTCATCGTGCCGGTCGTCCCGTTCGTCTATGTCCTGACCGGCGGCGACCTGTGGTGAGCTGACCGCGCGCGCGATACGGTCGCCGCGTGGAGATTCCCGAAGAGGTGCGGCGGCTGGCGCTCGATCCGTTCGGCGAGCTGCCGGTGCCCCGTGCGGTCGAACGGGTCGAGCTGGGCGGCGCGATCCTGGGGATCAATCCCTGGCCTTCGGCGCAGATCGTGCGGCCCACGGGCCTCACCCCGGCCGACGTTGCCGGGAGGGTGGAGACGGCGCGTGCCGTCGCGCGGGAGCGTGGCAAGCGCGTGCTCGCATGGTGGATCGCGCCCGAGCACGACGACCTGGCTCCGGCGCTCGAGGCCGCAGGCCTGGTGAACGCGGACACACCGGGGTTCGAGGCCGTCGAGAACGGGATGGCGCTGACCTCGCCGCCGGCGGTACAGCCCGCCGACGGCGTCGAGATCGGCGTGGTGCGGGACCGGGAGGAGTTCGAAGCGGCCGGGGACGTGACGCGCACGGTGTTCGGTCTGCCGGCGATTGCGCCGCAGCCGCTACGCCGACTATCTCGAGGAGCTCGAGCTCGGAATGACCCTGTACGCCGCGATCGACGGCCGCATCGTCGGCGCCTCCCACGCCGCGTTCGGCAGGGCCGGCATCAACCTGTTCGGGGCGGCCGTCGTCCCGGAGGCGCGCGGACGCGGGGTGTACCGGTCGCTCGTGCTCGCTCGCTGGGATCTCGCGGTCGAGCGCGGGACGCCGGCGCTCACGGTGCAGGCGGGGCGCATGTCACGGCCGCTCTGCGAGCGGATGGGCTTCGTCTTCGTCGACGCGGTTCGCGTCTTCGTCGACGAGCTGACCGGCTAGGGACGGCCCGCCGAGCGCCAGGCCTCGGCGAGCGGGCGTCGGTAGAAGAGCGCCAGCGGCACCGCGACGACGAGCAGGATCAGCTCGTCGACCGGTCCTGGGATCGGCATGAGGCCGAGCGCGGCGAGCGCTCTGAGCGGTCTCGGGATGCGTTCGTCGGTCGCCGCGATCCTCACCGCCCGCAGGGTGCGCCGCAGGAGGGCGAACGCTTTCATGGCCGCAGCGTAGGCGAGGTCGCGTGATTCGGTCGTGCGGGTCGGGGAAGGAGCAAGGCGCAAAGCGACCGCGGAGGATCGAGTGGCAGCGACGGCCGAACAGCAGCAGTTGACGCAGGCGCTCCTGGAGGAGGTCGAGGGCACGGGCTTCCCGAGCGCCCCGCAGCTCGACCGGATCGAGCGGCTGATCTCGACGCGCGACGAGCTCGAGCTCTACATCGCCATCCTCGCCGAGAAGGTGCAGGGGACGCGGTTCCCGGCCGGCCAGATGCTCGATCGCGTCGAGCGGCTGCTGAGGGTGCTCGAACGGTACGACGAGGAAACGCGTGGAGAGCGCTGAGCCGGGCGACTCGCCGCTAGGCGCCTAGCGCCGGAACCGCGGCGGCTCGAGGGGCTCGATCAGCTGGACGGGGCCTCGGAAGCAGCGCGGGCAGCTCGGCATGGCCACGTCGAGCGGGGGCAGGTGATCCCGGAAGGTGCGGCCGCAGTCGCAGCAGCGAAGCAGAGCCCAGCGCGCGTGATTTCGGTCCACACCCGGTTTCTACGCCTGCCGGTTCGCCCACGTCAAGCGACCTGCGCTCGAGGCGACACTTCGGAGCGGTCATCGCTCCGGACGGTCCGAGTCGGCGAACTCGGGCACGGGCTCCTCCCACGCCTCCGAGATCCGCTCGAGCTCGCGGAACATCCCCTCGCCGGCCTTCTCCCTCGGAGCCGCCTCGGGCGCCGACGCCCACCGCGGGCCGGCGGGGAGGCCGAGCAGGTCTCGCAGCGTGTCGATGCGCCGGTGCAGCTCACGCCGGTGATCCGACACCTCCCGCTCCCGGCGACGGGCCGCCTCGCTCGCGAAGCCGTGGTCGATCTGCTGGTGCAGACGGCGACGCTCCGCCGAGACCTGAGCCTCCTCGGCTTCGAGGGCTGCGAGCTCCGCGCGGGCCTCGTCCAGGCTTTCTGATTTCACCGGATTTGTATCGGCAGCCACATTCGCGGCCGGGACCTTGCCTCGTGGTACGAACTGCCGGGCTCGAGCCGCGCAGCTCACGGCCCGGAGCCTTCACGCGTCTTTCCAGCGAGACACGAAGGAACGCCTGACGTCCCTGGCGGCAAGGTGCTCGTCACAGTCGGCGACTTTTTTCCAGCGGGGTCGTCGGAACATTGGCCGAGCGTCAAGAGGATCCGGGTGCCCGTGCGGTCATCGCATCTAGCCACTGGTGGAAAGTCCGATGGAAAGGTCGCGCGCTAGCCATCCGAGCGACTCTCGGTTCCGCTCCGACCTCGCCGCTCATTCGCCAGGTGCAGCAGGTATTGAGCGGTATCGGTCGCGGCCACTTCCGCTAGCCGTCGCCTACGCGAACGCCCTTACCCCTGACTGAGAGCTCTCAGCTCTTCGTGCCGGAGAGGATGAAGGCGACCAGGTCCGCGAGCTGCGTGGGCGAGAGGGACTTGCCGAAGGTCGTCGGCATGATCCCCTTGTTGAAGCCCTTCGCGATGTAGGCGTCCGGGTTGACGATCGACTGCTTGATGAACGCCGCGAGCGGCTTGTTGTGGTCCGCCTTCGCATCGGAGGCGGGCGCCGTGTCGAGATCCGGCCCGATCTTGCCCGCCGCGTTCGCCGGCTTGAAGGTGTGGCAGTTGCCGCAGCCGTTCGAGGCGAAGACGGCCCGTCCGGCGGCGGCCTTCCCTCCGCCGCCCGCGGCCGCCGTCGTGGTGCCGGCCGCCGACGTGGTGCCGGCCGCCGTCGTGGCAGTCGTCCCCGCGGTGGTCGTCGTCGGCGCCGCCGGGGTTCCGACGGTGACGGTGCGCACCGTCGCCGGCTTGCCGAGCGACGTGTAGTGGCCGACCGCCCAGCCGGCGAAGCCGACCGGGAAGAGCAGGATCGCGAAGAGCACCCAGATCAGCACCTCGCCCGTCGAGGTCCACGGATTCCTGCGTCTCGGGCGCGGCACGGGCGGGAGGCTATCGAGTCGCGGCGCGCCGTGGCGCGACTACTGGTAGGTAGGAGCCGTGCAGACCGCCCCCGTCAAGCTCGCCGCGATCCGGCGGCTCGCCGTGTCGGCCCAGGGCTACGCGCCGCGCTTCCGCCGCGCCCGGCCCGGCGACGTGGAAGCGGCGATCCGCCGCCTCGGCGCGGTGCAGCTCGACTCGATCTCGACCGTCGACCGGGCGCACCGCCTCACGCTCACGAGCCGGATCGGCGCCTACGCCGAGCAGGAGCTGCAAGGCCTCCTCTCCTCCGGCCGCGTCTTCGAGTACTGGGCGCACGAGGCCTGCCTCCTCCCCGTCGAGCTCTGGCCGTGCTTCCGGCGGACGATGGAGGGCAGCGGCCACTGGCGCGTCTTCGACCAGGCCCTCCGCGAGCACGCCGACCTCGTCGAGCCCGTGCTCGAGCGGATCCGCTCAGAAGGCCCGCTCGCGTCCCGCGACTTCGAGGGCGCCGGCGGGCGAGGCGACATGTGGGACTGGAAGCCCGCGAAGATGGTGCTCGAAGCCCTCTGGGACCGCGGTGTGCTCGCGATCGCCGGGCGAAACGGGTTCCAGCGGCGTTACGACCTCGCCGAGCGGGTCATCCCCCGGCTGATCCTCGACGCGCCGGTGCCGGACGAGGACGAGACGCTCCGCACGCTCGCGCTCCTCGCCGTGCGCGCGCGGGGGGCGCTGACAGAGCCGGCGATCCGCGAGCACTGGCGGCTCAAGGGCGGACGCGCCCGCCTCCACCACCACGTGACAGCGCTCGTCGACGAGGGCCTGCTGCGCGAGGCGGAGCCAGACGACGGCGGCCCGCCGTTCTACGTCGACGCGGAGGCGGAGCTCGACGGCGACCCCGCGCCGCCGGTGCTGCTCTGCCCGTTCGACAACCTGCTCTGGGACCGGCCGCTGCTCGAGCGGCTCTTCGGCTTCCGCCACGTGATCGAGGTCTACAAGCGCGAGCACGAGCGCCTCTACGGCTATTACGTGCTGCCGCTGCTCGCCGGCGACCGCATCGTCGGCCGCGCCGACCTCAAGGCCGACCGCGCCGAAGGCGTCCTCCACGTCAGGCGCTTCCACCCGGAGCCCGGGACGCGCGGGAACCTCGGAGCGAAGCTCGAGCGCGCGGCCCTGCGCCTCGCGCGCGTGCTCGGCCTCGACGAGGTGCGCCATGCGTGAGGTGCCGGTCGAGGAGGCGCGCCGCATCGCCGTCCGCGCACAGGCGCTCGACCGGAGCGCAACGGGCGTCCTCGACACCGTCCGCCGCCTGGGCTTCCTCCAGCTCGACCCGATCTCGACCGTCGCGCCGCCGCAGCACCTCGTGCTCTGGAGCCGGCTCGGGCCCTTCGACACGGAGGAGCTCGACCGGCTGCTCTGGCAGGAGCGGAAGCTCGTCGAATGGCGTGCGTTCGTCTACCCGATCGAGGACCTGCCGCTGCTCAAAGCGCTCATGCGCCGCCGCGACCGGCCACTCGACCTGCGCCTGATCGCATTCCTGAACGAGAACGCCGCCTTCCGCCGCTACGTCCTGCGCGAGCTCCGGGAGCGCGGGCCGCTCCTCTCGCGCGAGATCGAGGACGCGCCCGGCCATCGCCGCGAGGCGCACCGCTGGTGGGGCGAGCGCAAGATGGGGCTCATGCTCGACGTGCTCGCCGCACGCGGGCAGGTCGCCGTCGTCGGCCGCCGCGGCAAGCAGCGCGTCTGGGACCTCGCCGAGCGCTGGTATCCCGAGACGGAGACCGTGCCGGTACGGAAGGCGCTGCGGCTGATCGAGGAGAAGCGCTTCCGCTCGCTCGGCGTGCGCCTCGAGCGCGGCCGCCTCGTCGCGCACCCCGACGCGAAGGACGGGCCTGTCCCGCCGCGCACGACGTTCCTCTCCCCGTTCGACCGCCTCGTCCACGACCGCGACCGCGCGCTCGCGCTCTGGAACTTCTTCTACCGGCTCGAGATGTACGTTCCAGCCGCGAAGCGGGAGTACGGCTACTACGTGCTGCCGATCCTCCACGGAGACCGGCTCGTCGGCCGCATCGAGCCGGTCTTCGACCGGCGCGAGAAGGTGTTGCGCGTGCAGGGGCTGTGGTGGGAGCCCGGCGAGAAGCCCGTCGAGTTGGACGACCCGCTCGCGAGCCTCGCCACCTTCCTCGGCGCCGAGCGAGTCGAGGCCTAGGCCCGGCGGCGGGCCCGCCGCGGGGGCTTCGCGGCCCGGCTCACGAGCTGCGCGTACAGCTCCGCGATCTCCCGGGTCGGAACCTCGAGCGAGGGCGCGCCGATGCCGAGCTCGGTGCGCTGCACGTTCGGGAGCGCAGTCGGCTCGAAGCCGCCCGCGATGAGTGTGCGGCGTTCCTTCGCGATCTCCAGGAGCGCGTCGTCCAGACGTTCGAGCTCGCCGCGAACCGCGACGTGCAGCATCGCGACCTGGGGCGGATCGGGCACCAGGGTGACGCCGTCGACGCGCGCGAGGGCGGCGCCGATCTGCCTCGCCTTGCGGACGAAGGAGGGCATCCGCGGCAGCACCTCGTCGAGCCCTCGTTCGGCCGACAACGCCATCGGATCGAAGGTCGAAAGCCGCCCGCCGTGGCGGATCCGCCATACGCGCGCCTCCGCGATCACGTGCTCGGGGCCGGCGAGCACGCAGCCGCCGAGCGCCCCGAGGTCCTTGTAGAGCGAGACGTACACCGTGTCGAACAGCGCGCTGATCTCCGACAGCGGCCGCCGGTAGAACGGGCCGCACTGCCACAGGCGCGCGCCGTCGAGATGCAGGGCCACGCCGTTGGCGCGGGCCCACGCCGCCTGCGAGCGGAGCTCGCGCCAGGCAGGGAGCTGTCCCCCGAGATCGCGTTGCGGCAGCTCGAGCAGCAAGGCGCCGACCGGCTCGATGATCCGATCGAGATCGGCGCGCTCGAGCATGCGATCGCGGTGGCCTACCGGCCGCCCGTGCAGGCCGTGGAGGTGCTCGTAGCCCCGCTCCTCGTGCACGTCCAGATGGCAACGGGGATGGAACGCGACCGTCGAGGAGCCGGCGCGCGCACCAGATCCGCAAGGCGATCTGCTGCGCCATCGTGCCGCTCGGAAAGAGGACGGCAGCCTCCTTCGCGAGCAGCCCGGCCACGCGGGTTTCGAGCCGCCCGACGCTCTCGCCGAAACCGTAGACGTCGAGCTCCTTCCCTGCCCGCTCGGCCAGCGTGCGGTACTCGGCCGCCGGGTCGCGCGGCGCGTGCCACGCCGGGACGAACCGCTCGCAGCGCGCGACGATCCGTTCGCGTTGCCGCCGGTCCACCGCCCGAGCCTACAATCGCCGCCGTGGACTTCGAGACCCGCGCGATCCACGTCGGGCAGGAGCCGGACCCCGCAACCGGCGCGATCATCACGCCGATCTACCAGACGTCGACGTACGTCCAGGAGGCGGTCGGCGAGCACAAGGGGTACGACTACTCGCGTGTCGCGAACCCGACCAGGCACGCGCTCGAGACGGCCCTCGCCTCCCTCGAGTCGGCGGAGCACGGCGTCGCCTACTCCTCCGGGCTCGGCGCCACGACGACCCTCTTCCACCTGCTCGAGCCGGGCGACCGCGTCGTCCTGATCGCGGACGTCTACGGCGGCGTCTACCGGATGACCTCCCAGGTCTACGAGCCGAAGGGCTACCGCTTCCACTACCTGCCGGCGGAGGAGTTCCCGAACCTCGCCGAGCACCTCGACGCCGAGACGCGGATGGTCTGGATCGAGACGCCCTCGAACCCGATGCTCAACGTGGTGGACATCGCCGCCGCAGCCGAGGCGGCGCACGCGGCCGGCGCGCTCCTCGTGGTGGACAACACGTTCGCGACGCCGTACCTGCAGCGGCCGCTCGAGCTCGGCGCCGACGTCGTCGTCCACTCGACGACGAAGTACCTCGGCGGCCACTCCGACGTGGTGGGCGGCTTCGCGGCGACGAACGACCCCACCGTCGCCGAGCGGCTGCGCTTCCTGCAGAAATCGCTCGGCGCGGTGCCGGGGCCGTTCGACTGCTGGCTCGTGCTGCGCGGGATCAAGACGCTCGCGGTGCGGATGCGGCAGCACTGCCGGAACGCGACGGAGGTCGCCGCCGTGCTCGAGCGGCACCCGCGCGTCGAGCGCGTCCTCTACCCCGGCCTGCCGAGCCACCCCGGCCATTCGATCGCCGCGCGGCAGATGCGCGACTTCGGAGGCATGGTCTCGTTCCTCGCGGAGTCGCCGGAGGAGGCGGAGCGGGTCGTGGCGGCGACCCACCTCTTCCGGCTCGCGGAATCGCTCGGCGGCGTCGAGAGCCTGATCGAGGTGCCCGCGCGGATGACGCACGCGGCGACTGCCGACGCGCCGTTCGCCGCGCCGCCGAACCTCGTGCGGCTCTCGGTCGGGATCGAGTCGGCCGAGGACCTCGTCGAGGACCTCGAGCAGGCGCTCGTCCCGGCAGCGGCGCGTGCATGAGCGAGGGGACGGTCGTCTTCGTCGAGATCCCGTCCGGCTCGCGGAACAAGTACGAGTACGACCGGGAGCTGGGCGGCATCGTGCTCGACCGGCGCCTCTTCACCGCGATGACGTATCCGGCCGACTACGGCTACGTCGAGGGGACGCTCGCCGAGGACGGCGACCCGCTCGACGCGCTCGTGCTCGTCTCCGACCCGACCTTCCCGGGCTGCCGGATCCGCGTGCGCACGATCGGCGTCTTCCACATGGAGGACGAGAAGGGCCCGGACGAGAAGCTGCTCGCCGTTCCCGACGGCGACCCCGCCTTCGAGCGGATCAAGGACGTGGACGACGTCGCCGTCGAGCTCCGCGACGAGATCGAGCACTTCTTCCAGCGCTACAAGGACCTGGAGCCGACGAAGCGCACGGAGACGCGAGGCTGGGGGAACCGCGACGAGGCGGAGCAGATCCTCGCCGCCGCCCGCGAGCGCGAGGGCGGATAATGCCCTCGCCCGAGCCGATCGACCTCCGCCACCTCGGCCGCCAGCGGGTCATCGCGAGCTACCTGCTCGACACCGACGACGGGCCGGCGCTCTTCGACTGCGGCCCCTCGACCACGATCGAGGCGCTGAAGGCGGGCCTCGCCGAGCACGGGCTCGCGCTCACGGACGTCCGCCACCTGCTGCTCAGCCACATTCATCTCGACCACGCAGGCGCGGCGGGGGTCCTCGTCCGGGAGCACCCGGCGCTGCAGGTGCACGTCTCCCCGATCGGCGCTCCGCATCTCGTAGACCCCGCGCGCCTGGAGCGCAGCGCGCGCCGCCTCTACGGCGACACGTTCGACTCGCTCTGGGGCGAGCTCGCCCCGGTGCCGCAGGAGAACGTGCACCCGCTCGACGGACGGGTGCTCGGGCTCGAGTCCTTCCCGACCCCGGGTCACGCCTCGCACCACGTCTGCTACCTGGACCCCGACGGGACGCTCTACGCCGGCGACGCCTGCGGCGTCCGTGTCCTGCCCGGCCGTTTCGTCATGCCGCCGACCCCGCCGCCGGAGGTCGACGTCGAGGCGTGGGAGGCGACGCTCGACGAGATCGAGCGCCGGGCCCCCGAGCGGCTGGCGCTCGTCCACTTCGGCGTCGCGGAGGACGTGGGGCGCCACGTGACCGAGCTCCGCCTCGCCCTGCAGGACTGGTCCGAGTCGGTCGAGGGCGGCGCGAGCGAGGAGGAGTTCGTCGAGTACGCACTCGCCCAGCTCGCCGACTCGGGCGAGGACGTCGAGGCCTACGGGCAGGCGATGCCGTTCTGGCAGTCCTACGCCGGGCTCAGGCGCTGGGCCGAGAAGCGGGCGGTCCGCTGATGCCGCGCGTCCCGGTGCCTCCGGAGGCCGATGCGTTCCTCGCCCGGCCGAACCCCGCCGTCGTCGCCACCGTGAGCCCGGGCGGCGCGCCGCACACCGCCGCCACCTGGTACGACTGGGAGGACGGGCGCGTGCTCCTGAACATGGACGAGAGCCGGCTGCGCCTTCGCTACATGCGGCGGAACCCGGCGATCGCGCTGACCGTGCTCGACCGAGACGACTGGTACGCGCAGGTCACCCTGCTCGGCCGCGTCGTCTCGATCGAGGCCGACACCGACCTCGCCGACATCGACCGCCTCGCCGTCCGCTACACGGGCAAGCCGTTCGGCAGCCGCGACGCCCAGCGGGTCAGCGCGTGGATGGAGCCGGACCGCTGGACCGGCTGGCCTCTTCCTCGCTGAGCTCCTCGGTCGAGACGAGCCGGAGCGGCCCGTCGCCGCAGTCGACCCGCCGCGCCCCCTCGACCTCGGTGAGCGACGTCGTGGAGGGCGCGCACCGGCGTGCCGTCGAGCTCCTTCGGCGCTCCCACCACCAGGTCACCCGTGAGCGAAGAGGTGGTCCAGCCCTCGACGTGGCGGATCGTCAGGAGGGCGACGACCTCGTGCCCTGCCGCACGGACGACTTCGCCGAAGCCGACGAGCACGTCCGGGATGCGGGTGGCGATGACGACACGCCAGCTCATGTCTCCCGGAGGATGCGGCCGCCCGAGGACTGGTTCCGCGCCTTGACGACGATCTCGTCGACGTTCACGTGCCACGGCCGGGTGAGCGCGAACAGGATGCACTCCGCGATGTCCTCGGGCTGCATCGCGTCGATACCCCGGTAGACCGCCGCCGCCTTCTCCGCGTCGCCCTTGAAGCGCACCAGAGAGAAGTCGGTCTGAACGAGGCCGGGATCGACGGTCGTGAGCCGGATCGGACGGCCGAGCAGATCCTCCCGCAGGGCGTAGGTGAAGCCGCGCTCGGCGAACTTCGACATGACGTAGATCGCGCCGTTCTCGTACGCCTGGCGGCCGGCGACGGAGCCCATGTTGACGATGTGGCCCCAGTCGCCGAAATGCGGCAGGCAGAGCCGCGTCATCCGGACGAGACCGGCGACGTTGACGGCGATCACGGGAGCCTCGTCCTCCTCGCTCGACTCGTCGAACGGGGCGCGGCCGAGCGCGAGCCCCGCGTTGTTGACGAGGATGTCGAGGCCGCCGAGCCGCTCGACCGCCTCGGCGACGAAGCGCTCGGAGCTCGCGGCGTCGGCGACGTCGAGCTCGAGCGCGACCTCCGTCTCGAGCCGTTCGACGCGCCGCGCGCCGCCCGCGACCCGCACCCCGGCCGCGGCGAGCGCGGTGGCCGTCGCCCGCCCGATGCCCGACGAGGCGCCGGTCACGATCGCGCGCTTGCCCGTGAGATCGAGGGGAGCCACGACTCGTGACTCTATGCGCGCGGCGCAGCTACGAGGCGCTGCCGGTCGTGTGGCCGGGCGCGAGCACCGGCCGTCCCGCGGCGCGGAGCGCCTCGTACGCGGCGAGGGTGAGCGACACAGGGATCCGGCAGCCGGGCGCACCGCACTCGCAGGTGAACTCCCACAGCTCGAGCGCCGGCCCGGTGCCTTCGAATCGCCGCGCCGCCTCGTGCACGTGCGCGTTGACCTCGTGCAGCACGTCCTGCTCGGAGACGTCTTGCTTCTCGTCGCGACCGTCCATGCAATCACGCTCGCGGTCCCCTCACCCGCGCCCTTCGAGCAAGCCTAGAGCGACGCCGCCGGCCCCGGCAACAAGCATCGCGGTCCGAGATGCCGGCGCTACGCGTGCGCGGCGACCCATTCGCGGCCGAGCGCCAACCGCTCGGGCGGTGTCGGGTGGCTGAAGAGGAAGAGGTAGACGAGCCGCGGCGGCTCGAGGTCGGAGAGATTGCGCCGCGCGAGCCCCATGTGGGCGCGGACGAACGCCGCCGGCTCCTCGGTGAGCTCGAGCGAGCACCGGTCGGCCGCGCGCTCGAAACGGCGGGAGAGCCACGCGAACGCGGGCGCCGCCGGGAGCTCGAGGGCGAAAAGGAGCAGCAGGGCCTGCGGCAGCGTCCGCGGCTCGGCGATCCGCGTCCCGAATACGGCCCAGAGAACCGCGACGGTCACGACCGCGCCCGCCATCGCGATCGCCGTCAGCTTCACGACGTGCCGGTCGCGCCGGTGACCGAGCTCGTGCGCGACGACGACCTTTACGGCCGCCGGGTCGGCCGCCTGGAGCAGCTTGTCGAAGAGCACGACGCGGCGCGTGCGGCCGATGCCGGACACGTAGGCATTGACCTTCGTCGTGCGCCGGCTCGCGTCGGCGACGAGCACCTCGCGCACCGGCACTCCGGCGCGCTGCGCCACACCGCGCAGCTCGGTCGCGAGCGGCTCGTCCTCGAGGGGACGGAAGCGGTTGAAGAGCGGCTCGAGGACGACCGGCGCGACGAACGAGAGGAAGAGGACGGCCAGGGCGAGTGCCGCCCCCGCGGGCAGCGCCCACCAGCCCGGCAAGGCCCGAGCGAGCGCGACGGCCGCCGTCCACGCCGCTGCGCCCAGCACGAGCGAGACGCCCAGACCTTTCATGCGGTCGACGAGCCAGCCGCCCGCGCCCTGGGTCGAGAATCCCCAGCGCCGCTCGCGCCACCAGCCTCGCCAGAACGCGAGCGGCGTGCCGACGACGCTCGAGAACGTGGTGACGACGGCCGCGTACCCGGCGGCTGCGGCCGCGGGCGGCAGCGACCGCAGCGGCGCGAAGAACCAGTGGCCCAGGGGGCTCCAGGCGAGGGCCGCCAGGACCCCGACACCCAGCGCCGCGTCCAGCAGGAGCGCGAGATAGAGCGGCCGGTGGTAGGCACGCGCCCGTGCGCGCTCCGCGGGCGAGAACTCCTGGGCGCCTCCCGGTCCGGCCGTGTCCACGAGCCTGGAGGATACGTGCGTAACCGGGCTCGCTACTTCGCCGTTGAGAGTCCCGAAACCCGCAAAACGAGCCCCCCGGTTCGGGCGGAAGGAGGGGTGTGAGAGATGTTGTTGCTGATTCTGTTGGCGGTCCTGGCGATCATCGCGTTCGGCGTCGGATTCGTCGTGCACTGGCTGTTCATCGTCGCCGCCGTGCTCGCGCTGATCTGGCTGATCAGCCTGTTCACCGGCGGCTTCGGTGCCGGCGCCAGACGCTGGTAGGCCGAACACACTTCCAGGATGAGTCGGGCGGCCCATTGCGGGCCGCCCGTTCCTGTGCGAGTCTGCGGGCGTGTCGCGGACCGCGATCTTCCTCTGGATCCTTGCTCTCCTCGTGCTCGAGGTCCAGCACCTGAAGTGGATCTGGTGGGAGTACTGGAACTGCCGCGCCTGCACCGCGAAGCACAAGGACTGCTCGTGCGGCGCGACCCGCTCCTGGGTCATGTTCCTTTAGGTTCGTCTTAGACGCCGCTCACCTCGCTCTAAGACGCGCGGCCTACCCTCCGTCCGCGTTGAAGCGGATCCCGGTCGTGGTCCTCGCGGGCTTCTCCCTGCTCGCCCTGCTGCTCGGCTCTGGCGAGCTGCCCGGCCACCGGCACGACGCGCGGGCGGCGGCGCGGAGCGGCATCCACCGGATCCGCCACGTCGTGATCATCACGCAGGAGAACCGCTCCTTCGACTCCTACTTCGGCACGTACCCCGGCGCCGACGGGATCCCGATGCACAACGGCGCGCCGACAGTCTGCAATCTCGATCCGAAGACGCACGTGTGCGTCCGGCCGTTCCACGACACCTCCGACCGCAACGCCGGCGGGCCGCACGACACGATCGACGCCGTCCGCGACGTCGACGGCGGCAAGATGGACGGCTTCGAGCGCCAGGCGCGCAGCGGCCGTTTCCTCGCGTGCCACCACACCGACAACCCCGGCTGCTCGCTCACGCCGTCGCGTCCGGACGTCATGGGCTACCACGACTGGCACGAGATCCCCAACTACTGGGGCTACGCGCGGAACTTCGTGCTCCAGGACCACATGTTCGAGGCCGTGAACTCCTGGAGCCTCCCGGCCCACCTGTCCCTCGTCTCCGGCTGGACGGCGCGGTGCTCGAGGCCCGGCGATCCGATGAGCTGCACGTCGACGACCAAGGCCCCGTTCGGCGCTCGTGGCGACGGCAAGAAGCGCGACTACCCGTGGACCGACCTCACGTACCTCCTCCACCGCTACCACGTGAGCTGGCGCTACTACGTCGCGAACGGCAGCCAGCCCGACTGCACGGACAGCGAGATGTTCTGCCAGGACGTGCACCAGAGCGCCGCGACGCCCGGCATCTGGAACCCGCTGCCGCGCTTCGACACCGTCCGCCAGGACCACCAGCTCGGGGACATCGCCCCCATCGGCGACTTCTTCCGCGCCGCCCGCACGGGCACGCTCGCGGCGGTGACATGGATCACGCCGGCGCAGGCCGTGAGCGAGCACCCGCCCGGGCTCGTGACCGCCGGCCAGACCTGGGTGACGCGCCTGGTGAACGCGATCATGCGCAGCCCCGACTGGCGCTCGACGGCGATCTTCCTCACCTGGGACGACTGGGGCGGCTTCTACGACCATGTCAGGCCGCCGCGCGTCGACGGCGAGGGCTACGGGCTGCGTGTGCCCGGCCTCGTGATCAGCCCCTACGCGCGGCGCGGCTACGTCGACCACCAGATCCTCAGCTCCGACGCGTACCTCAAGTTCATCGAGGACGACTTCCTGCACGGCCGGCGGATCGATCCCCGCACCGACGGGCGCCCCGACCCGCGGCCCGACGTGCGCGAGAACGCCAAGATCCTCGGTAACCTCGCGCAGGACTTCGACTTCGACCAGAAGCCGCGGCCGCCGCTGATCCTGCCGCTGCACCCGCCGTTCAGCTGAGACGACTCCCCTGCGTCGCCGTACTCGTGCTCGCCGCCGGCGTGGCCGCCGGCTGCGGCTCCTCGTCGCGTGACTCGTGCCCCGCAACGGCACGCGGCATCCACAAGATCTGCCACGTCGTCGTGATCATGGAGGAGAACCGCTCCTTCGACTCCTTCTTCGGCACGTATCCCGGCGTCGACGGGATCCCGATGCGGGCGGGCGTGCCGACCGTGTGCGTGCCGAACGGTGTCGGCGGCTGCGTGAAGCCCTTCCTCGACCGGAACGGCGCGGACGACTCGGGCGGCGCCCACGGACCACTCGCCGGGCGGAGGGACGTGGACGGAGGGCGCATGGACGGGTTCATCCGCGTGACGGACAGGAAGCTCATCCGCGCGTGTCGCCGCGACCGGCACGGCAGGGCCTGCGTCCACCTCCGCCACCCCAACGTCATGAGCTACCACGACGGCAGCCAGATCCCGAACTACTGGGCCTACGCCCGCAACTTCGTGCTGCAGGACCACATGTTCGAGCCGAACTGGGGCTGGAGCCTGCCGGCGCATCTCTGGATCGTCTCGGGCTGGTCGGCCGAGTGCCGCAACCCGTACAGAGCGAGCACCTGCACGACGAATCTCGGGCACGGGCCGATCGCGCCGCTCCGCCGCTATCCGCACGGGCCCGCGTACGCGTGGACCGACCTCACGTATCTCCTCCACCGCCACCGCGTCACATGGGCGTCGTACGTGCAGAAGGGGGCCGCGCCCGATTGCCTCACCGGGCCGCTCGAGTGCTACACACGGCTCAGGGGGAAGGGCACGCCCGGCTTCTGGAATCCGCTGCCCGACTTCACGGACGTCCGGCACGACGGCCAGACCGCCGCCGCGCAGGAGCCGCTCTCGGCCTTCTACACCGCCGCGGCGCGCGGCGATCTCCCGAACGTGTCCTGGGTCACGCCCGACTGGGCCGACAGCAACCACCCCGGAGCGCCCATCGGCAAGGGGCAGGCATGGGTGACGAGGCTCGTGAACGCCGTGATGCGGGGGCCGGACTGGAAGAGCTCGGCGATCTTCGTCGCCTGGGACGACTGGGGCGGCTTCTACGACCACGTGAAGCCGCCGGTCGTCGACCGCCAGGGCTACGGGCTACGCGTGCCGGGCCTCGTGATCAGCCCCTATGCCCGGCGCGGCTACGTCGACCACCAGATCCTCAGCTTCGACGCCTACCTCAAGTTCATCGAGGACGACTTCCTCGGCGGACGGCGCATCGATCCGAGGACGGACGGGCGCCCCGACCCGCGGCCCGACGTCCGCGAGAACGCGCGGGTCCTCGGAGACCTCGTTCGGGACTTCGACTTCCGGCAGAAGCCGCGCCGGCCGCTGTTGCTGCCCCCGCGGCCGGGCTAGCTGCGCTCGAGCAGCCCACGCCAGCGCCGCTCGTACCCCCGCGTCTTCCAGAGCGTGATCGAGCAGAGCCAGGTGGCGGCGAAAAGCGCGACGACGAGGTAGCCGAGACGCCCCAGGTCCAGGCTCTCCAGCAACGCCCAGAAGCCACCCTGGAGAGACAGCTTCGCCGCCAGCACCTGCAGGAGCTCGATCGCACCGACGAGCCAGGCGACTGCCACCGAGAGGCTCGTGACGCTGATGTTGTAGTAGATCTTCCGCACGGGGCTCGAGAAGGCCCAGCCGTACGCGTGGCTCATGAAGGCACCGTCGGCCGTGTCCATCAGGCTCATCCCCGCCGCGAAGATCAGCGGCAGGGAGATGACCGCGAGGAACGGGACGTGGTGCGTCGCGACGCCGGCCGCGAGGGCGAGCAGCCCGATCTCGGTGGCCGTGTCGAAGCCGAGCCCGAACAGCACGCCCAGCGGATACATCTTCCAGCTGGCGTCGATCCGGCTGCCGACGCGCTTGAGCAGGAAACGGGCGAGGAAGCCCTGGTTGAGCAGCGCCCGCTCGAGATCCTGCTCGTCGTAGTGCCCCCGCTTCATGCGGCGAAAGACGCCGACGACGTCGAGCAGCACGACGAGGTTGAGCGCGCCGATGAGGATGAGGAACGTTCCCGAGACCGAGGCGCCGATCGTCGATCCGTAGGCCTGCAGGGTCGGGATCCGCGAGTGCACCGCCTCGGCGGCGACCGCCAGGCCCGCGGTGAGCGCAAAGACGATCGTCGAGTGGCCGAGCGAGAAGAAGAAGCCGGTGCCGAGCGGCCGCTTCCCGTCCTGCAGGAGCTTCCGCGTCGTGTTGTCGATGGCCGCGATGTGATCCGCGTCGAAGGCGTGCCGCAGACCGAACGTGTACGCGAGCGTGGCCAGCCCGGTCAGCGCGGGGTTGCGCGGCAGGTACCAGAGGAAGAGCCCGAAGCCCAGGGCGTGCAAAAGGACGACCGCAGCCGAGAAGCCGCCGAGCCTCCCCCACTCCGCACGCGTCATGCCTGCGCCCCCACGATCGACAGCTTCGCAGCCCGGCGCTCGGCGAGCGCCGCGAGCCAGATCGAGCCCTCGTAGAGCGCCCACATCGGCAGGAGCTCGAGCACCGTCGTGACGGGATCGGGGCCCGGCAGCGCGAGCGCCGCGACGGCGACGACGAGGTAGCCGCGCCGGCGGTTCCGTCGCAGCCCGGCCGACGTGAGGACGCCGAGGCCGACGAGCGCGAGCACGACGAGCGGCGTCTCGAAGACGGCGACGACGCCGAGCAGGACGGAGGTGACGAACGAGTAGTAGCCGCTCGCCCGGACCAGGATCCTGAAGTGCGCCGTGTCGTAGCTCGTGAGCCAGTGCACGGCCCGCGGGAGCAGGATCCCGTATCCGAACGCGAGCCCCGCCGCCCCGAGCACGAGGCCGAAGGCGGCGAGGGCGAGGATCCGGCGCTCGGCCGCAGCGTCGAGCGCCGGAGCCAGGAACGACCACAGCTGCCAGAGGAGCACCGGCAACGCGAAGAGGACGCCGGCGTACACGCTCACAGCGAGCGAGACCGAGAGCGGCTCGGTCACGCCGAGCGCCACGACGTGGCGATGCGCGGCGGGCAGCGGCCGGGCGAGCAGGTCGAGGATCCGGTCGTGGAAGACGAACGCGACGGGCGCCGCCACGGCGACCGCGGCAAGCGCGACCATGACGCGCTGCCGCAGCTCCTCCAGGTGCTCGACGAGCGGCGCTTCCTCCTCGCGGGCGAGCCGGCGCGTCCGCATCAGTCGGCGGTCTTGCGCTCGGTCGTCTCGGGCAGGGACTGATGCGTGACGGAGTCCTTGAACTCGCGCATCCCGGTGCCGAGCGAGCGCCCGATCTCCGGCAGTCGCTTGGCGCCGAAGAGGCAGAGGACGATCAGGAACAGCAGCGCGAGGTGGGTCGGGCTGGTCAGGCCGATCATGCGGTTTCCTCCTCGAGAGAGATGTCGGTTACGGTCGCGCCGGCCACGGCGACGTCCCGCCGCAGCGGGACGTCCTCGAGCCAGAGCGTGTACTCGCCGGCGGCGAGGCGGTCGAAGACCGCCGCGTAGAGCGGCCGGCCGGCGACCGGCCGCTCGTGGACCTGCTTGTGCGAGCGCTCGTCGTCGCGCCCCGCCGGGCTGATCTCGATCTCCGCGCCGTGCAGGTCCCGCCCGGTGCGGAGGACGAGCGCTCCGACGCCCGGCCCGAGGTCGAGCATCACGTGCTCGGGCCGGGCGTCCGTGGAGTGGTCGCGGTTCGGGGTCACGACGAGGGCGTGTCGAAGCCGTCGTGCGGCGTGCCGAGGTAGGGGAACGTGGACTGGTAGCGGCCGGCTCCCGGCGTGAGGTACGACGAGACGGCCCCGACCGCGGCGTCCACCGTGTAGCTCGGGTCGACGAGCGGGATCGTCGCCCCGGCCACCGCCTTCAGCTCGATCGAGACGACGTCGTCGAAGACCCGCCGCCCGTTGGGGTACCCGGCGAGGTCGCCTCCGACCACGCCCAGCGCGTTCGGGCTGGAGGTGGTCGGCGGGATGGCGACGTTGAGCCGCAGCATGTCCGCCGGCTTCGGCCCGGTGAAGTTCTGGAAGCCGGGCACGATCCCGCCGGGGATCCCGGTGAGGAGGATCGCGTGCAGGTCTGCCCGGTCCTTCGTGTACGCGGCGAGGTTGGGGAAGGCGCCGGGGTACAGCACGGGCAGGAGCTTCGCGAGCTCCGGCTGGTTCACGTACTTCTCGAAGGCGCTGTCGTCGACCGGGTCGAGCGCGTTCCAGCGGTCCTTCTCCCCGATCGGGACGATCACCTCGTTGAAGAGCGGGTTGCCCAGGCGCGAGACCTGCACCCACGGGCCACTGCCGCGGGTGGTCGCCCCGTCCCGGACCTGCACCTTGCGGCGGCTCGCGCCGCCCCAGATGCCGAGCACGGCGGCGGGGCTCGACGGGTCGGTCGGGCGGTTCCCGTGCCGCGTCAGCTTCGCGATCGGCACCTTGATGGCGATCGTGTGGATGTTGAGCGTCTTCAGCGGGTCGACGCTCGGCGCAGCCGGGCTCGGGATCAGGTGGAGGTTCTGGATCGGCCTGATGTCGCCGAGGTCGAAGATGGCGCCGAGGTCGACGAAGAAGCCGTCGTTCCGCTGGCCGGCGAAGACCGTCTCGCCCGACGGCAGCTGGTGCACGGCCGCGGCGGCGAGGGCCTCGTAGTTCGGTGTCGAGCGCGGCCCGATGTTGCAGGGCGGGCACGCGAGGTTCGTGCCGAGGATCCTGGCGTCGTCGTGGTCGTCGTCGCTGTCGCGTCCCTGCGACCGGAGGACCGAGACGGAGTAGAGCTGCCGCTTGTTCCAGTTCGGGTCGGTCAGCGAGCCGATCGGCCCGGTGTTGTAGAGGAACGTGTCCTCGTTCTGGAAGGTGGTGCTGAACCGGAACTGGTACTCGATCTCCGGCAGCGCGTCGCCGTCGTTGTCGACGTAGATCGAGTAGAGGACGTCGTCCCCGAACTCGAAGAAGTTCGGCCCGCCGGGCGGCCCTTCGAGCGGCACGTAGTTGGTGATGATCGTGACGGTCGACGGGTCGTCGGGGCTGACGAACGCGTAGGTGTCGGCGTTGTCGGCGACCGGGTCCTGGCTGATCGCCGGGGCTTCGCGGTGGGAGGACATCTAGCTCACTCCCTTCCTGCCGCTCGCGCGCAGAAGGCGGCGCACGAGGGCGCGGTCGCGGTAGGTGTGCTCGGCGGTGCCGGAGGTGACGGTCACCTCGCCGCGCTCGGCGTCGCGGACGTACGCGACGACGGGCTCCTCGGGCACGCGGGCGGTCGGATCGGTCGGCCGGGCCCCCTCCTCCCCGACCGCGGCCCGCGCGATCGGCGGCGCCGCGGCGAGTGCCGCCGCGCCGGTGGCCGCGCCGGCGACCTTCACGAACGAGCGCCTGCTCAGGCGTTCCATAACGTCTCCTTCCCGGCGGCTCCTTGCCGCCGTGTGGATGCGGTCGGCGCTGATTCGCCCGAGCCGTCGGACCGGTTCGACGGCTTGAACCGCACCGGGGCGGCGCGCGAATATCGGACGCGGTGAACCGGCAGCTCGCCCACCTCTCCGATGAGGCGCTCGTGGCCCTGGCCGCGCGGTCGGAGCAATCCGCGCTCGCGGAGCTCTACGACCGCTACGGCCGCACCGCGTACGGGCTCGCGCTGCGCGTCGTGCGCGACCAGGCACTCGCGGAGGACGCCGTGCAGGAGGCGTTCCTCACGGTCTGGCGGACCGCCGCCCGCTTCGTGCCAGAGCGCGGCAAGGCGAGCACCTGGATCCTCACGCTCGTCCACCGGCGGGCCGTCGACACCGTCCGGCGCGAGCAGCGGCGGCGCGCGGACTCGCTCGACCTCGGCGCGGAGCCCGCCGTCGAGGGTCTCGAGGAGGACGCCTGGCTCCGGCTGCAGCGCGAGCGCGTCCAGGCGGCGTTGCGCCGTCTTCCGGACGCGCAGCGCGAGGCCCTCGAGCTCGCATACTACGGCGGCTTCAGCCAGTCGGAGCTCGCCGAGAGGCTCGGACAGCCCCTCGGTACCATCAAGAGCCGCATGTTCACGGGGCTTTCGCGGCTGCGCGAGCAGCTGGGCGAGCCCGGGACGGAGATTTCATGGACCTCCACGACCTGACCGCCGCGTACGCGCTCGACGCGCTCGACCCGGCCGAGGCCTCGGCCTACGAGCGGCACCTGAGCCGCTGCGAGCCGTGCCGCGAGCAGCTCGCCGAGCTGAACGGCGCGGCCGCGGCTCTCGCGTTCGGCGCCGTCGCTCCCGCTCCGCCGGAGCGCCTGCGCGCATCGATCCTCGACACGGCTGCGGCCGAGCGGGCGAACGTCGTCCCGCTCCAGCGACGCCGCTGGGTCGCGCGTGGTCTCGCGGTGGCGGCGGCCGCAGCGGCGTGCGTGGTCGTTGGCCTGGCGGTGGCGCTGAGCCGCCCCGGCCACACGCGCGTCTTCAGCCTCGTCGTCCGCAACGGCCATGCGACCCTCCACGTATCCGGCCTCTCGGCCGCGCCGCGCGGCAAGACGTACGAGGCGTGGGTGATCCGGCCGGGTCGCGCACCGAGACCCGCCGGGCTGTTCCGGGGCGGAGCCGACACACATGTACGCCTCAACGGCACCGTGCCGCGCCACGCCGTCGTCGCCGTGACGCGCGAACGCGCAGGCGGCGTCGAGGCTCCCACGTCCGCACCGATCTTCAGCACGCCGACCTAGCCCGTTTCGCGGCCCGTCCTGCGGAGAGGGAGCTTCCGTGGGACCACTCGAGGACGCCGCGGCGCAGGCGCGTTCGCTGCGCGAGACGGCGCACCGCCCCTACCCGCTGCCCGAGCGACCCTGGACGATGGGACAGACCTGGCAGAACCTCCTCTTCGCGCACTGGCGCGTCCCGCACGACGCTCTGCGCCCTCACGTGCCGGAGCGCCTCGAGCTGGAGCAGCACGACGGCTCGGCGTGGGTGGGGCTGACGCCGTTCCGCGTGACCGGCCTCCGCCTGCGGGGCATGCCGCCCCTGCCGCTCCTGTCGAGCTTCCACGAGCTCAACTGCCGCACCTACGTCCGCGCGGGCGACCGGCCGGGGATCTGGTTCTTCAGCCTCGACGCGTCGAGCCGCGCGGCCGTCGCTGCGGCGCGGCGCACGTACAGGCTTCCCTATCGGCAGGCTCGGATCGAGGCCTGGGGCGACTCGTTCCGGGCCGAGACGGGCGGCGGCGGCTCCTTCGAGGCGCACTACCGCGGCACGGGGACGCCGGCACCGGCGGAGCCCGGGACGCTCGAGCACTTCCTCGCGGAGCGCTACTGCCTCTACGCCGGCGAGGGAGAGATGCGCGCCGAGATCCACCACGCGCCGTGGCCGCTGCAACCCGTGGAAGCGGACGTCGAGCAGCGCGGGATCGCCCCGGTCGAGCTCGAGGGCGAGCCGCTGTGCCACTACGCGCGGCGCCAGGACGTCGTGCTCTGGTCGCTCGAGCGGTACTAGACGGCGCCCGCACGGCACGATCAGACCGTGGGAGACGCTGCTCTGCAGGCGGCAGATCAGGTGTGGCCGCCGTTCGTGCTCGTCGCGGGGTTGCTGGCGATCGGCACGGTCGTGCAGGCCGACGGCCTGTTCGCCGCGGTCGGCGCCCGGATCGAGCGGATCGGCGGCAGCTCCCTGCGCCTGCTCGCCGCCCTGCTCGGCCTGGAGGCGGTCGTCACGGCGCTGCTCAACCTCGACACCGCGGCCGTCTTCCTGACGCCGGTCCTGATTCACGCCGCCCGGCAGCGGGGCTGCGACGAGCGGCCCTTCCTCTACGGCGCGCTCTTCGTCGCCAACACCGCGTCGATCCTCCTGCCCGGCTCGAACCTCACCAACCTGATCGTGCTGGCCCACGAGCACCTGTCCGGCGCCGATGTCGCGCGGGCCATGGCGCTGCCGTGGCTCGCGGGCCTCGGGGTCACCGTCGGGACGGTCGCCCTCTGGTACCGGCCCCACGCCGGGGGCGCCCGGTGCGTCGCGCTGCCCCCGCTGCGGCTCGGGATCGGCGCGATTTCGACCGTCGCCGCGACGGCGTTCATCCTCGCCTTTCGGAACCCCGCGCTTCCGGTGCTCGCGGTCGGCGTCCTGGCCGTCGGCCTGCGGCGGCTGCGACCGCGGCTTGACCTGCCCGTTCTCGGCGGCCTCTTCGTCCTCGCGGTCGCCTGCGGCGTCCTCGGCCGCTCGTGGGAGGGGCCGGCGCATCTGCTCGCCCGGCTCGGGGGCATCACGACCGCGATCGTCGCCGGCGGTGCTGCCGTCCTGGTCAACAACCTTCCCGCCGCGTCACTCCTGTCGGCGCAGCGGCCGCCGCATCCCTTCCCCCTCCTGCTCGGCCTCAACCTCGGCCCCAACGTGGCGGTCACCGGCTCGCTGGCCGCCTACCTCTGGTACCGCGCGTCTCGCCTCACCGGTGCCCGACCCTCGCTCAGGCAGGTCACCCTGCTCGGAATGGTCGTGGGCCCACTCACCCTCGCGGCGGCGCTCGCCGCTCTCTTCTTGACGGATCCGCGGGCAGGGTGACGATCCCGCGCTAGCCTGAGCGCTCTGGCCCCCATCGACTAGCGGTCCAGGTCGCGGCCCTTTCAAGGCCGTAGCACGGGTTCGAATCCCGTTGGGGGCATACCGGACCGGATCAAACGAGCGATCTGGCTCAACCATGCGGGTCATGCAGTCAGAGACGCCGCCTATGCGCGTCGCGTGCGTGCACCAGTGCGTGCACGGGGATCTCGTCAAAGCAGATAGCGGCGACGGCCTGGCGGCTAGACCGGTCCGCGGACCGGCCCCGTCGTCGCC
Source organism: Gaiellaceae bacterium (assembly GCA_035653395.1). GTDB lineage: Bacteria > Actinomycetota > Thermoleophilia > Gaiellales > Gaiellaceae > Palsa-739. Next base: position 31,827 of record DASRBX010000035.1, on the reverse strand, counting down.
TCGGCCAGTCCAGCGACGCTTACGATCGCAGGCCGGGGCGGACGGCCTCTACTCAACCGACCTCGAGCGCGACACCACTCGCCGAATCAACCTCTGCACACTCCGATGTCGACACTCTGAAGCTCAAGCTCCAGTTTTGGCTCTCGCCGCGCGACAACCCTTTCTCCCGCAGACGGTTGCGATTGGACGCCACCCATGCGTTGACAGCGACCGGCGTCGAGACAGCCTGTGGCGCACTCACAGAACGCAATCTGCTCGCGCGGATCGACCCAAGCGACCGCCACCGCAAGGGGTGACGCGCTTGTGCTCTCCTCGGCCTCGCCCCTAATAGCTGTCGGATGTCGTGGGTGAGCCTGGGCCGAGGAGGAGCTGCCCCGCCGTCGGAGGCGGAGACCGGCGCATGATGCGGCCCGCCTCGAGGTCGATGAGCTGGTTCGTGCCTTGGCCGTCGACGAGCGCGAGCGAGCGGTAGGCCTGGACGAGGTAGATGAACTCCCCCAGACCCTTCAGCCGCCAGCGCAGCGACCCGTCCGGCCCATAGGCGGCGAGACCCTCGCCGCGCATGCGCTGGTAGTTGCCATAGCTGGAGCGCGTCCCGGTGGTGAGGAGAAGACCGTCGGCAACCATGAACGTGTCAGGCGCGTCGGTCGACCATCCGGGTGCTCCAGTTGTGCGTATCGATGATCCGCAGTCCGGTTGGCCGGTAGGAGGCGACCTGCGCCGTCGCAGAGCCTTGGGTGCCGGCCACTGCGATCAGCCCGTTCCCGAGCCACTGTGCGCTCAGTGTGGCGCCGTTCGTTCCCTTCGCCTCGGCCGGTGGCGTCAGCCAATGGGCGATCCGGGTGAGCAGCGAGCCCGACCCCAGCTGGTGGTACGTCACGCTCAGGTCGCCGAGATCGACAGAGGCGACGAGGCCGCTGGAGTCGATGAGATACGCACTGCCGCTATGCGGATCGACCGCGAGACCCGGCAGGTTCGTGGTGCCGATCGAATCCCGGCTCTTCGTGTCGTAATGCGTGCCCGCGAGAATCCGCCGCACCGTCACGCTCCGGACTGCGCCGTTGGATCCAACCACGACTAAGCGCGCGGGCACGATCGCGTTCTCGGTTCCCGCGAGGAGCACAAGACGGCCAGCGGAACGGGCGATCTGCAAGAGTGGCCCTCCGATCGGCTGGCTAGCGACGATCTGCCTAGTGACGGTATTGACCGTCTCGAGCTCGAGGCGCGTATCTCCGCCGACGAGCGTATACAGCCTGCCGGGCCGGGGCCAAAGACCAGCGTAGAAGCCGCCGCCGACCGGCAGGGCGCCGGATTCCCAGCGCAAGGACGCGGCACTCGCAAAGCGCAACACCCACGAGGTGCACTTACGCCGGCATTGTGCGAGGGCGATCCTCCGGCCGGCGGGCGAGGCGACCCAGCCCCAGGTGGCTCCGATCCTCCACGCCGATGTGCGCACCGTCCGGAGGGACGCAGGGTCGACGCGCACCAGTCGCGAACGGCCACGACTCTCGACGATTGCGGTCAGGTAGGCCGTCTGGGGGCGAAGCGAGCGCAACGGCAATCGCAGAGAGTTAGTACTTCCGCCTTGCGGGGTCAGCCCGAGCGCCCCAACGGCGGCACACGCCACCAGGGCGACGCCGAAGCATCTCATGCGGGAAGCAAAACAGCGCGCGTCCCGAATCGTAACACCTCTCACGACCGGTTCGGTCGGAAACAAGCAGTGTCTGTGCAGCTGCTCTGCGCTGCTATCGATCCGTTCGTTCGATCGGAATCGCGGTTCTTCGCGAAGCAGAGTCGACTTCCGCCAGCCGGCAATCTCACCGCGCACGCGACCGGAGACCGCCCAGTCAACAGCGACACGTATCGAAACGGAGTCACCGCCGCACTTGCTTCAGATGCACAGGTGCGATCTACTCGGCAGCCTCATCAGCAATACAAGCCCGGCCTTCTGACGATCGAGTCTTCTGCACCCCACGCGCCGTTATGACCGAATGGCTTCCGCCAGCAGAGCTGTGCTACCAGCGAGGCACCACTCAAACGAGAGCATCAAAGCGGGAGCCGCAATGCGTAAGGCGACGCCAGAGACAATGAGGAGTGCGGCGCTCACCATAACTAGGGCCTCACACACTGAAGTCCCAAGGCCCCCGGGACTCGAGGATGTGAACACAACGCCGACGAGAGCGACGGCAGTAAGCAAGAGGTTCCGAACCACGTGCCGCCATCCCACAGCGGCGCCTCCGGGACCGAAGCAGCTGCATCGCAGCTCGAGACGACGAAGCAGGACGCTCACCATCCAGCCGGCAAAGATGAGCAACAGGGACGCGGCGAGGACTAGCCCAGCCTGAAATGTCGTTCTGTTGCCGATTAACAGGAGCGCAGCGACGAGGAACTCAAATGGCGTGACAGCCGCGGTAGCAATCCGTGCGAGCCACTGGGGTACGCTCAAGCGAAGTGCACCGGCGAGTGAATCCCCGCCACCCAGAAACTTCGTCGCAGCCGATAAGAGAAATGTTGCCGCAACTACAAGCCGACAAATTTCAGAGATCGTCATCACGATACTACGGGCTCCCTCATGCGGGGAGATCATCCACGTTGCTGTTAGGGGAGGCGACAGTCGCCCGCGAACGCATCGACGCCGCAGGGGTCGACCGACACCTCTGCTTTGGCGATGTCTCGGTGGAGGTCGGAAAAGCTAAACGGGATAGTCGCGCCGGGTCGCAACGAGACTGCCGTCGAGTCGTCCTGTTGGCCGCCGACGATGTTTCCGTTCGCTGAGTAGAAGACGACATAGATCACTGCGTCAGGAGAGAAACGGATCTTATAGGGGTTGTTAAGTGTCCCGGCCAGGGTCCGGCCTCCGCACTTCTGGGGCAACAACTGCGGGTTCCACAAGGTCACTGGTTTCTCGGTGCCGGCGGGGCTCGATCCGCACTCATCGGACGTCAGTTTCAAGTTTGAGACCGGAGGCAGCTTGGTGGCGTGGGCTGTGCTCTTACCAATATTGACCTTGACGCGGAGTGAAGCGACCGCGACCGTCAGTCCGTCGCTCTGGAAACAACTCATATAGAAGGTCCGGCGAGCCGGGATCAACGCGAGGCCGTTCCGGATGGTGGAGATAGAATGGCCGTTTGCATCTAGCCATTCGACAGTCACAATGAGATTGCGCGCGTCGCTGTTCGAGACGTTCCGCAGTTCGATGCCGCAACTCGGGAAGTGCTCCGAGTTGGAGATCTCATCGGAGAAGCCCGTCTTCACCACCCGGACCACTGCGGAAGCGACGACTTCGAAGCGTCGAGACGCAGTCCCTCCGGGCGCGCAGTCGACAGTCGCCTTCCAGAAGCCGCGATGAGCCTTACGAGGGAGGCGATAGCCCCAAGTGCCTCGTCCGCGAGCGAATCGGCGTGCAGCGAGCGCGATGGCTCGGTCTCCCGGAGGAACAAGAGTTGCCACGCATCGTGTCCCTGCTGACCCCTGCGCCCTCACTATCAGCGTGCGGCCCGGCGGAAGCGAGGGCGTCACATAGGTGATCCGCGGGCGGATGGCCGCAGCCGACACGTGACTTCGCTTTGCGCTCGCCGCTTGCGGAAGCACGAGCAGAAGAAGAGGCAACAACCCACACGTGAGACGCTGCGATCGAATCGTATGCCGATCATACGCTTGCCGAGGAAGAAGTCAAGTTCGCCTGAAACCGTTGGGAACAAGCTGCCCGCCCTCCGCAGAGTTGCTTCGAGTCGTTGACCTCAGAGATCCCGGAACCGCTGATCAGCCTGCCCGCCGGAGAACGGCACCCACGGTCGACGGCCACCACCTCTCACCGCCGTGGGCCGTCGGAATGCGCTCGGCGTTGAGGGCGTCTGCGATCTGGCGGAGGCTCTTGCCCGCCGAGCGTTCATCGCGGATGCGCTGTGCGACCTCGGACGGAACGCTCGGTTTCCGCCCGCGAGTCGCCGGCCCGAGGCGCGGTCGAGCAATTCGGCGCCGCTCGGAAGCTATTCGCTCGAGCCCGTCAACAGGGATCAGGGTGGCGCCCCAGGGCATTTCGATGGTCTCGATATACGGCAGCAGCCGCCGGAGGGTGGAGCGGCTGATGCCGAGCGCCTGGGCGGCCTGGCTCCGGGTGTAGGCAAGGCGTTCAACGTATTCCGCCTCGCGGACAACCACTCGTGGCGACATGGACTCCGGTTCAAGCGGAGGCCTCGGCCCGGGATTCGGCTGGAAGTGACGACGCGTCTTGCTGGCGCGGCGTTGCTGGCGGAGCGCCGAACACGTAGAGGCGGTCTACCGGTTGCTTCCCTCGAAGCACCGCCTTGCATTGCTCTGGCTCGACTGGTCGGGCGCGCGCGTCTCGAGCATCGACACGGTTCTGGTCGGCGACTACGACGAACCGCGGCGCCGTGTCCGCCTCCGTGCAGCCGCGTCGAGACCGAGGCCGCGAAGATGCGTGCGCGTCAGCAGAGCGCCGGTGTCTTGAGAAGCTCGACGGCTGAAGAGCGTTCCGAAGCCCGCTTGGCCGAAGACCGGGCGTGCGCTATGGATCGACCTGCCGGACGCGCTGGCCGAGGCGATCGAGCGGAGGTTGCCGCCGCGCGAGGATCGCGATCCCGACGGGCGCCTGTTCACGTCGAACGGCGCTGATGCGATCCGGACCAGCATCGCGAAAGCGTGCCGCGCTGCCGGTGTGCCTTCGTGGTCACCGCACGACCTCCGCCACCGGCGGATCAGCCTCCTCCATCGGCAGGGCCGGACGTGGGCGGAGATCGGCGCATTTGTGGGGCAGCGGTCACTCAAGGTGACGAGCGACACGTACACGCACGTTCTTGTCGACGGCCGCGAGCTCGACTACAACGCACTTCTCACGGAGCACTAGACGACGCACGCGAAGCTCGGTCATCCGCCGATGCGTCCTGCGCGCCGCGTCAATCAGGTCATTCGTGCCGTTCGGGCTCGTCGCGTGCGTGCACCGGTGCGTGCACGGCCAGCTGAAATTCTCATTTGCAGGCGGCTTGGATCTCCGTTGGGGGCATGAGGAGGTCGACGCGGGTCGGCCCGTCCGATGCCGGCTCTACCGTCTCGGTCCGATGGCCCTGGCCGCGCTCGCGTATCCGTGGCGCCGTTTCGCAGCCCGCCGCTCGGGGCTCGCCGGGCCGTCGCCCCTCGATCCGCTTCCCGAGGTCGTCGACGGCGGCGCGGCCCTGCGCGCCCACATGGAGACACGCGGCCACAGGCTCGAGATCGTCGAGACGTCGCGCAGCTCGTGCACGGTCCGCATGACGGTTGCCCCGCTCGGCTCCCGTCCGGTTCCCGTGACCGTTACCGCGGAGGCGATCGAGGCCGCCGGCTGGGAGACGCACCCTGTCTGGCGTGCCGACCCGCAACGGTTCCTCGAGGCGGCTGCGACCCGCGTGGCGGCGAAGAAGATCCTCGCCGACGAGGTCTTCGTCGCCGACGAGACGCGAACGCTGCTGTGGACCTCGGGCCGGCGCCGCGGGCGCCGAGGCCGCTCCGCCCGCCGCGCCGCCTGACGCCCGGCACCGAGCTCTCGCCCAGCCGCGGCGAGGTACGCTCGGGACATGCCGAAGGTCGAGAAGCCCGAGTCGCAGTGGCGCGAGGAGCTGACGCCGGAGCAGCACCGCGTCCTGCGCGAGAAGGGAACCGAGGCGCCGTTCAGCGGCGAGTACGACCACGTCTTCGAGCAGGGCACGTACCGCTGCGCGGGGTGCGGCGCGGAGCTGTTCGACTCCGACGCGAAGTACGACTCCGGCTGCGGCTGGCCGGCCTTCTCGGCGCCGGCCCGCGAAGAGGCCGTGGACGAGGAGACGGACACGAGCCACGGGATGGTGCGCACCGAGGTCCTGTGCGCGAGCTGCGGCGGCCACCTCGGCCACGTCTTTCCCGACGGCCCGCGCCCGACCGGGCTCCGCTACTGCATCAACTCCGCCGCGCTGAAGCTCGAGGAGCGGTAGCGGTACCGTTCCCCGGCGCGGGCGGTTAGCTCAGCTGGGAGAGCGCCTGCCTTACAAGCAGGAGGTCGCGTGTTCGAGCCACGCACCGCCCATTTTCTTCCTCTCGCTCCGGCGCTGACACAATCCGCGCGTGGCGCCCTATACCTGGACGGTGCGTGAGGGAGCATTGAACGGCCCGGTGCTCATGCGGGAATACGTCTACGACGTACCCGACAAGGAGCCTGTGGAGGGTCAGGAACTTCATCTCTCGGACGGCTCCGGTCCTTGGCGGGTCAGGCTCCGCGAGGAGGTGCCGGGCCAACCCCGCTCGCCGTACAACGTCCTGGTCGTAGAGCGCGTCGAGTAGTCGCTACCCGGGCGCTACTGCGCGGGCACGAACGCCTTCTGGTCGCTGACCTCGAGGATGCTCACTGGCACTGTCTTCCGGTAGCCCGTCCTGGGGTCGATGGTGATCGTGCCCGTGGCCCCGTGGAAGCCCTTCGTGTGGCGAAGCGGACGTTCGACCTTGGCGAAGCCGAAGCTCCTCGCGCGGTCGATCGCCCTGAACAGGATGCGCGCCGAGTCGTACGTGAACGCCCCCCAGACACTCGGCTTCGTGCCGAACGCCGCCCGGTACCGGCTGACGTATCTCGTCGCGGTCGGCATCTCGGTGGGCGCAGGCACGCCGCTGAAGACGCAGCGCTGCGCCTCGCTCAGCGTCGTCCCGGCAAGGAACGAGTTGTCGACGTTCGCGAGCCCCATCAGGCAAGGAGGGCCGCTGCCGGCTGCGGCGAGGGCTTTCGCGATTTGCACGCCCTCGGGGAAGTACGTGCTCACGTAGATCAGGTCGGGCTTCGTCGCGAGCACCCGCGAAACCTGTTTCGCGTAGTAGGCGCTCGAGAGGCCCTCCCTGAGCGACGTCCAGCTGATCGAGCCGCCGGCCTTCACGAGATCGGCCTGGAGGCGGTCCGCCATCCCCTTCGTGAAGGCGCCGTTCGCCGTGTCGTCGACGAGCATCGCGACGTGCTTCGCGTGCAGCCCCTCGACGTACCGGGCCTCGATCGGCGCGAGCTGCGAGTTCATCGGCTGCACGGTCGCTCCGAGGCCGGCCGTCTTGTCGTCGGACGTCATCCACAGCGGCAGGACGTGGTGACGGCGATAGAGCGACAGATTCGCCAGTCCGACCGACGAGTTGTACGGCCCGATCACGAAGTGGATTCCTCTCGCGATCACCCGGCTCGCGACCGCCTTCCCTCGCGCGGCCTCGGCCCTGTCGTTCGCGGCGAAGATCACCACCTTCTGGCCGTTCCAGAGACCTCCGTGCGCGTTCAGCTGGCCGACTGCGAGCCGGACGCCGCGGAGCTGGTCGATGCCGTTCGGCGCCTGGGAGCCGGTCTGCGGCCCCTCGACCGCGATCACGAGCGGCGCGCGAGAGCCGGAGCCTGGGCCGGCGACGAAAAGCGACAGGAAGCCGGCCAGGGCCAGCAGCGAGGCCAAACGGCGGAACGCGGTCATCTCTTGCCCTCCCGGAGCGGGTTCACGTTCTCCCTCCAACGTACCGCGTTCTTACGCGAAGTTCGATCCCCGCCGCGGCTTGACTTCGAAAGCCCCGGCCCTCTAGCGTCGCCGCCATGACATGCAGCGTGGTGTGCATCTCGCATACGACCGGCTCGGGCGGAGACGAGGTCGGGAAGCAGGTGGCGGAGCGGCTCGGCTACCTCTACGTCGACGAGGACATCGTCGCCCGCGCGGCGGCCGCCGGAGGGCTCGAGCCGGCGGACATCGCCGACGAGGAGCGCCGGAAGTCGTACGCGAGGCGCGTCCTCGAGACGCTGGCCGAGGGGGACCCGTCGATGTGGACGACTCCCGCCCACGTGGAGCTCGTGCGCCCGGCCGACGTCCGCGCCCTGATCCGGGAGACGGTCCTCCAGACGGCGGCGCGGGGCAGCGTCGTGATCGTGGCGCACGCGGCCTCGCATGCGCTCGAGCCCGGTCCGGACGTCCTGCGGGTCTTCGTCACGGCGTCGCTCGGCACCCGCGAGCAGCGCGTCGCCGCGACGGACGGCATCGAGCGGTCGCAGGCGTCGAAGACGATCAGGGACTCGGACGCCGGCCGCAGCGACTACCTCAAGCGCTTCTACTCGGTCGAGCGCGAGTCCCCCACCGACTACGACGTCGTCGTCAACACCGACCGCCTCTCGACCGGGGACGCCGCGGAGATCGTGTTGCACGCCGCCGGCCGGTAGGTCGCGCTCCCGGCTGCGAGACTTGCCGCATGGAAGCGGCGCAGGTGAGCCTCCTTCGCTGGCTGCGCAGGCAGCTGCGGCAGCCGATCCCGATGCGCGAGCACCTCGAGGCGGCGGTGGAGAACGACGACGTCGCCGAGGCCCGCCGCCTCCTCGCCGGGTTCGAGTTCAGCGACGAGCAGCGGCGGAACGTGGAGCAGCTACTCGACGCCTGGGAGCGCCAGCGCGCCTATTAGTAGAAGCCCTCGCGCCGCCGATACCGCTCGCTGCGGGCGTCCTCGTACTCTTCGACGTCGAGCTGGGGGTCGGCGACCGCGCGCAGGATCTCGCCCGAGCTCGGCAGCTCCGACCGCTCGATGTGCCGCTCGGGGTTCCAGAGCTCCGAGCGCAGCAGTGCCTTCGGACACTGCGTGTACGCCTCCTCGACCTCGACGAGGATGCCGAGCCGCGGGACCTTGCCGTCGACCGCGCTCCCCGCGAGGAGCTGGGCGTCGTCGACGATCCGCGCGCGGCCGTTGACGCGGAAGGTGTCATCGACGCCCGGGACGAGGAAGAGGAGCGCGATCCGGTCGTCCTCGAGCAGGTTCGTCAGCGTGTCCGCGAGCTTGTTCCCCGGGCGGTCGGGCAGGAGGAGCGTCCGCTCGTCGAGGATGCGGACGAAGCCGGCCGGGTCGCCGCGCGGCGACACGTCGAGACCCGCGTCCGGGCGGCCCGTCGCGACGACGACGAACGGCGACCGCTCGACGAACTGGCGGGTCAGCGGGTTGAGCCGGTCGGCGATCTTCCTCTTGACCAGCTCCGCCGGCTCGCCGAGCAGGCCTCTCAGCTGCGCCTGGTTCATGCCGAGAACCTAGGCGCTCGCTTCTCGCGCACGGCGGCGACGCCCTCGCGCACGTCCGGACCGGTCATGTCGAGGAACTCGAGCTCGAGCGAGGCGTCGAAGATCGGGCCGGCCCGCACGAGCCATTCGTTGAGCGCGAGCTTCGTGTGGGAGATCGCCGCGCGCGAGCCGGCTGCGAGCCGCCGCGCGATCTCGAGCGCCCGCTCCTCGAGCTCGTCCTCCGGCACGCAGAGGGACACGAGCCCGATCCGCTCCGCCTCGGCGCCGTCGATCTCCTCGCAGAGCAGCAGGTGATACTTGGCCTTGGCCATCCCGCACAGCAGGGGCCAGACGATCGCCGCGTGGTCGCCGGCCGCGACGCCGAGCTTCGTGTGGCCGTCGACGATGCGCGCCTGCGGGCTCGCGAGCGAGACGTCCGCGAGGAGGCCGACGACGAGCCCCGCGCCGACGGCGGGGCCGGTGATGGCCGACACGATCGGCGTCGGACAGGCGAGCAGGTTGTAGACGAGATCGCGGGCCTCGTGGAAGACGCGCAGTCGCGTGTCGGCGTCGTCGGCGATGGCGAGCACGAGATCGAGGTCGCCACCGGAGCTGAACGCGCCGTCGGCGCCGCGGACGAGCACGGCCCGGGTCTCCGCGTCCTGCCCGATCGCCTGCCAGACGCGGGCGAGCTCGCCGTGCTGCTCCTCGCTGACCGCGTTGAGGCGCCCCGGCGCGCGGAGCGTGAGGCGCAGGATCCCGTCCTCGGGCCGGTCGAGGTCGAGTGACCGGAACTCCGTCTCGTAGGGGTACGGCGCCACGGGCAGATCCTACGGCGCGGCGCTACGCTCGCCTGACCGTGGGCCGGTAGCTCAGTTGGTAGAGCAGGGGACTTTTAATCCCAAGGTCGCAGGTTCGATCCCTGCCCGGCCCATGCCGCCGCCGCTGTTGCCGGCCGGGCCGATTACTCGAACGAGGCACTACGCACGGCCGACGACGGCTGGACGTTGATACGAAGCGCTACGGCTCGGCGTCGGCCAGGCTTGGGGCGGGATGAGCGACACGAGGCAGGAGCGAGCACATCGGGTCGTCGAGTGCGTCGAGTGCGGCTGCCCGAGCGACGCCGGCTGGGTCGGGTGGCGGGCGTATCGCGTCGACGACCCCGAGCTCGACGAGCCTCCGGCGCTCGGGTTCTACTGCCCGGCGTGCGCCGAGTCCGAGTTCGGCCCGACGGGATAGCAAGGAGATACGCGCCGGCCGGCCCACCAAGTGCTCGAGGCGTCCGGCGGCCTCGCGTACTCGCAGATCCCCCGCGACGCCTGAGCTAGGGGACGCGGAAGCTCGTCGGCGTGTAGCCGCTCGCCCGGACGCGGACGAGCGTGTGCTTCTTCAGCTTCCTGATCTTGGCCTGGCCCTTGCCGTTCGTGTGCAGGGTCCTGCCTCCGGCCTTCAGCGTGGCCCCCTTGACCGGGAAGTGGTCGTCGAGGACGGTGGCGACCTTGCGCGTCGCGTGCACCGTCAGGCCCGGCAGGAGCCGTACCCGAGAGATCGTGGAGCCGGTGTTGAGAAACGCGTCGACGCTGCCCGGGCGCGCGAGCGCCTCGAGCTGGTACGCGGTCGATCCGGATGGATCGGGGACGCTGACCGTGGCGCCGAAGTTCGCGCCGTTCGTCCGCGAGCGCGCGGCCTTGAGCCGTCCGCCCTTCGTCCAGAGAGCCCACAGCCTGCCGTCCGGCTCGAGCGCGAGCGCCATGTGCGGATCTCCGCCGGAGAAGCTCCCGCGGTCGAGCCTGACCGAACTGCCCGGCAAGCGCTGGAGGCTCAGCGACGTCGCCGTCGGATAGCCGTCCGCCCACAGCATGAACGTGGTCGTCCCGGAGGAGACGAGCGGCACCCGGTCGTCGCGGGGCGCCGTCTGCGTGCCGTAGGTCGTTCGCTTGCCGCCGAGCGTGACGACGACGAAGCGGTTGGGCGCGGCGGTCGCGTTCGACCAGAAGGCGACGCGGGCCACGTTCGCCGAGTCGACCGAGACCGACTCGGCATAGCCGCAGCAGGCCGGGAAGACGTTGGTCACGGTCTGGCCGTTCAGTCCCTGGAAGACGTTGACGAAGCCGGTTCCGCTCTGCGTGAAGAGCGGCGTGCCGTCGGGGCGCACGGCGGCGGAGCCGACGTCCGCGAGGTCGTGCGAGGCCGTCTGCACGGGCGCCGCCCAGGTCGCCCCGTCGTCGGTCGAGCTGAGGCGTACGACGCCGTCGAGCCCGTTCCCTTCCGCGGGGACGTAGAGCTGGAGCGCCCCGTTCGGCTGCTGGACGAGGGCAGGCTTGCCGACGAACGGTAGGCCGCTCAGGAGCGTCTCGCTCGTGCCGTTGCGCAGGAGCCGCAGCGACCCGTTCGGGGTGTTCCAGGCGACGAGCTCGGTCCCGGCCGCCGTGCGCAGGAGCGCAGGCTGGACGATGTTCGTCAGCCCGGTCGCGACGGGCTGCCATCCAGCCGCCGAGGCCGACGGCACGAGGACGAGCAGGCACGCGAAGAGGACCCCGAGTGCGACGCGACGGTACATCGCATTCGAGCGTACAACGGCCTCCGGAGGTCGAGCAATACCCCGGTCGGGGGTGGCCGACGGCTCCCCACGTTACGATCGCCGCATGCCGTTCGGGGCTCGCATCATCCTCGCCTGGGCAGTCGACGCCGCCGCGCTCGCGCTTGCCGCGTGGATCTTCGCCGGCATCACGGTGGGCCATTCGGCCGGGACGCTCGTCCTCGCGGCGCTCGTCTACGGCCTGCTCGCCGCCTTCGTGAAGCCGGTGCTGAAGCTCCTGACCCTGCCGCTCGCGATTCTCACGCTCGGCATCGCCTGGTTCTTCGTCGCCATGTTCATCCTCTGGCTGACCGACGCGATCGTGGGCAACTTCCACATCGACGGCTTCTGGACGCTCGTCGGCGGGACCGTCGTCGTCTGGGCGGTCGGGGCGGTCGCCGACCACTGGCTCGCGCCGACGCGCAGGCCGGTGCGCCGGATGCTCGGCGGCGCCTCACGTTTCGGGCGCACCTGAACGGAAACGAGCGCCGAGGCATGCGGTCGGCTCCGGTGGTGCGCGTGCGGGACGCTGTGCCGCCGGGGCCGTCCGCGGCTACGCGTCGATCCGGGCTGTCGCGATGAGGCTCTTCCTTGCCTGCCGGCACGGGCAGTCGCTCTTCAACGTCGACAAGGTCGTGAACGGCGACCCGGAGCTCGACCGGGGCCTGTCCGAGCAGGGGATCGAGGAGGCCGAGCGGCTCGCGGGCCAGCTAGCGGGCCTCGCGATCGGCCTCGTCGCCGTCTCCCCCTTCCCCCGGGCGCTGCAGACCGCGAACATCGCCCTCGCCGGCCGCGCCGTGCCGCACCTCGTCGACGAGGAGCTCGGCGACGTCCGCATCGGCGAGCTCGAGGGCGCCTCGATCGACGCTTACCGGAAGGCACCTGCGCACGCGAACAGGAAGGAGCGCTTCCCGGGCGGCGAGAGCCTCGACGAGGCGGCCGTCCGTTATGCGGGCGCGTTCGAGCGGCTGCTCGGGCGCGGGGAGCCGGTCACGCTCGTGGTGTGCCACGAGATCCCCGTCCGTTACCTCGTGAACGCCGCCGGCGGCAGCGACGAGCTCGACGGGCCGCTCCACTACGTCGCGAACGCCACTCCGTACCTCTTCGACGACACGTCGCTGCCGCGCGCGGTCGCACGCATCCGGGAGCTCGCCAGCTAGCGTCGCGTCATGGCGGTCGCAGGTACGCTCGAGCTGCTCGACTGGAAGCGCCGCGTCTTCGGCCTCTATGCCGCCGTCCGCGAGCTGCCGCCGGAGTCCGGCTGGCGGCTCTGGCGCGACACCCGGGACGAGCTGTTCGGCTCCCACCCGCAGTCGCCGCTCCCGCCGCACCGCCGCGCCTCGTTCGGCGGCCTCGACTACTGGCCGTACGACCCCGAGGCGCGCGTTCTCGCCGAGCTCGAGGACGTCGAGGCGCCGCCGGCGCCGATCGCGGCGAGCGGCCCGGAGCCGATCGTGTTCACGCCGGTCGCGCGCGCGAGCTTCGAGCTCCGGGGAGAGCGGCATTCGCTCGAGGTGTCCTGGCTCGCGGGATACGGCGGCGGAGCGTTCCTCTGCTTCCGCGACGCGACGAGCGGGCGGGAGAGCTACGGCGGCGGGCGCTACCTGCTCGACACGGTGAAGGGCGCGGATCTCGGGGAAGACGGCGGGAGGCTCGTGCTCGACTTCAACTTCGCCTACAGCCCGTCCTGCGCGTACGACCCGGGCTGGGTCTGCCCCCTGGCGCCTCCGGCGAACCGCCTCCCCGTCGCCGTCGAGGCGGGCGAGCGGCACCGGGCATGAGCGAGCTCGAGACGCTCCGGGACGAGATCTCGCAGCTCGACCGGCGGCTGCTCGAGCTGCTCAACCGGCGGCTCGAGCTCGTGGCGGCGGTGCGCGACTACAAGGACGCCGCCGGCGAGCGGTGGATCGACCCCGAGCGCGAGTCCGGGCTGTTGCAGGGGCTCGTCCAGGCGAACACCGGGCCGCTCACGGAGCGGGGCGTCAGGTCGATCTTCGGGGCGATCCTCGACGTCCTCAAGCAGGAGGTGGCGGCCGGCCGGAGCGCGCCCACGCCGCCGGGAGCCGCGCCGGCACGGCGACGCGCGGTCGAGCGCCTCGCCGTCGTCGGCACGGGGCTCGTGGGGACGTCGGTCGCGCTCGCCGCCGGACGCACCGGCACCAGAGCGCGCGGCTTCGACACCGACCCCGGCGTCCTCGGGCGCGCCGCCGCGCGCGGCTCCGTCGAGCCGGCCTCGTCGCTCGCCGAGGCGGTCGGCGACGCGGAGCTCGTCGTCGTCGCGGTTCCGGTGGGAGCGGCCCCGGCCGTCGTGCAGGAGGTGCTGGAGGCGGCCACCCCGGCCACGGTCGTCACCGACGTGGCTTCGACGAAGCGCTCCCTCGTCCCGCTGCGGGATCCGCGGTTCGTGCCCGGCCACCCGGTCGCCGGCGGCGCCACAGGCGGCCCGGCCCGCGCCGCGGCCGACCTCTTCGACGCCGCGACATGGTTCCTCACGCCGACGGAGGCGTCCTCGGCGGAGAGCGTGGCGCTCGTCGAGCGGTTCGTCGCCTCGCTCGGCGCGCGCGCCGTGCGTACCGGCGCGGAGGCCCACGACCGGCTGCTCGCGCTGACGAGCCATCTCCCCCACGCGCTCGCGAACCTGCTCATGCTCCGGGTGGCCGAGGCGGCGGCGGACGGCGACGCCCCGCTCGCGTTCGCGGGCGCGTCGCTCCGCGAGATGACGCGGCTCGCCGGCGCGAACGCCGCGGTCTGGAGCGACATCTTCCTCGGCAACGCCGACGAGATCGCGGCGGCGCTCGAGGGCCTGCGCGGCTCGCTCGACGAGCTCGAGCAGGCGCTGCGGACCGGCGACCGCGTGCGGATCGAGGCGACGATCGCCACCGCGGCGGAGGCGCGCGAGCGTCTGGAGACCTTCGCGTACCGCACCGCGCCGGCCGAGCTGAACCGCGTCAGGGTGCGGATCCCCGACCGGCCCGGCGTGCTGGCGCAGATCACCCAGCTCCTCGGCGGCGCGGGCATCAACATCGAGGACTTCGAGCTCCGCCACGTCTCGCCGGAGTACGGAGGCGTCCTCGTCATCCTCGTCGCGGGAGCCGACAACGCCGAGCGCACACGGGAACTGCTGCGGCGGGAGGGCTACCCCGCCGCGTAGCCCTCAGGCCTGAAGCTCGTCGAGGCCGGCCTCGGCCTCTCTCACGCACCGGTCGAACTCGGCGAACGCGTGCGCCCAGGCCTGCGGGTCGCGGAGGTTCACCCCCAGCGGCGCGAGCAGGTCCTGCGGCGACCGGGACGCGCCGCTCGCGAGGAAGTCGAGGTAGGCGGGCGCGAACCGTTTGGGATCCTCGCGGTAGCGGGCCGCGAGCGAGAACGCGACGAGATGCGCGAACGCGTAGGCGTACGTGTAGAAGCGGACGTGGATGAAGTGCGGGATGTACGACCAGCCGAGCCGGTAGCCCTCCGGAAGCTCGATCGAGTCGGCGTAATAGCGCTCGTTCTCCTCGATCCAGGTGTCCGACAGCCGCTCGCGGGTCAGCGCCTTCCCCTCGCTGCGCACCGCGTAGGCGCGGATCTCGAACCGCGCCATCATCGTCTGCCGGAAGATGGACGCCATCGCGCCCTCGGCCCGGTCCGCGAGGAGCAGGACCCGGGTCGCGGGATCCGCCTCGAGCTCGATCAACCGCTCGACGGCGAGGAGCTGTGCGAACGTCGACGGGACCTCCGCGAGCGCGAGCCCGGTGTGGTACGAGCGGTAGGTCTGGCGCTCGAGCGCGAGCGTCCCGTGCACGGCATGGCCGAACTCGTGCGCGAGCGTGACGACGTCGCGGAGCTGGTCGGTGTAGTTGAGGAGGACGAACGGCAGGACGCCCTTCGAGACCGAGTTGCAGTAGGCGCCGCCGACCTTGCCGGGGCGCGGCTCGGCGTCGACGTGCCCACGGTCGAGGCAGCCGCGGAAGATGTCGCCGAGCCGGGGGTCGAAGTCGCGGAGCGAGTCCTCGACCATCGTGACCGCCTCCGGCCACTCGACGCGGCGGTCTGTGCCCACGGGCGCGTACTGGTCGGCGAGCTGGAGCCGGTCGAGCCCGAGCGCCTCGGCCTTGCGGGCAAACCAGCGGCGGCCGAGGGGATAGTGCTCCTCGACGGCCCGCAGCATCGTCTCGACGACGTCCCCGCCGAGCTCGTTGCGCTGGTTCGTCGGCCACATCGGATCGGGGATCCCGCGGAGGCGGTCGATGGAGAGCCGGTCGCCGACGAGCGCGTCGTAGCAGGCCGCCTGCACGTCGGCGATCCCCTCGAGCGCGTCGTAGAGGACGTCGAGCGCCGCGAGCCGGAGCTCGCGGGCCGGATGGTGGACGTAGGAGAGAAGGCGGTCGATCGTGTGCGGCTCGGGCCCGTCTCCGCCGTCGAACTCGACGGTCAGCGTCGCCAGCTCGCGGCCGTGCAGCGACTCCCACGCCGCCAGCGCGGGCCGGCGGGCATTGAGCGCCTGTTCCTCGCCCTCGGACAGGACGTAGGGCTTTTCCTCCCGCGACACCCGCAGCCGGTGCCGGTACGGCTCGAGCTCGGCGGATTCGAGCAGCGCGTCGGCCTCGGCGTCCTCGAGGGCCAGCCATTCGAGCTCGACGAAGAGGAGGATGCTCTCGAGGTCGGCGGCCCGGTCGCGCGCGAGCGTCGCGAGGTCGTTCGTCTCGGGATCGGTCGCGTCGGTGTGCTCGCGCGCCGTCGCGTAGAAGTGGACGCGGGAGACCTCCTGCGTCAGCTCGTCCAGCTCGTCGAGGAGCTCGCGGAGCCCCGCGGCGCCGACCGCGCCGATCGTGCCGCGCCGACGCTCGGCGAAGTCGCGCGCCCGGGCGAGCAGATCGTCCCAGTCGCGGCGCGCCTGCTCGGCGTCCGGCTCGAGGTCGCTCAGGTCCCAGTGGATTCCGTTGGCGCTGAGGGAGGAGCTGACGGCCACGGCGCGAGAGCGTATCTGGCCGCTGCCATACTGGGCGGGAGTGTCCCGCCGGCTGCATTTGATCGTGCTCGGAGCCGCGCTCGCCCTCGGCATCGGGATCGGCGCCGCCGTTGCGGTGCTGCGTTCCTCGAGCTCGTCGCCCGGCCCCGTCTCCGTCGGCCCCGAGGTCGCGAGCCGGAACCCGCAGCTCGATCCCGGTACGCGGCTCAGCGGCGCGGCTCCCGGCTTCACGCTGACCGACCAGTTCGGCAGGCGCGTGTCGCTGCGCTCGTTCCGCGGCAAGGTGGTCGTCGTCTCCTTCAACGACCCGAAGTGCACGACCATCTGCCCGCTGACGACCACCGCGCTGCTGCACGCGAAGGTGCTGCTCGGGCCGGCGGCCGCGCGGGTCGAGCTGCTCGGCATCGGAGCCAATCCCGAGGCGACGGGCGTGAAATGGGTGCGGGCCTACTCGCGCGTGCACGGGATGACGCACGAGTGGCACTTCCTGACGGGCTCGCTTCCGGAGCTGAAGCGGGTCTGGCGCGCCTACGGCATCGAGGCCGCCGTGGTGCAGGGCGCCATCGACCACACGCCCGCGACGTACGTGATCGACCCGCGCGGCCGCTTCTCCCGCCTCTACATGACGCAGATGGCGTACTCGAGCGTCGGCCAGCTCGGGGCCGAGCTCGCGCAGAGCATCGCAGCGCTGCTGCCCGGGCACCCGCGCGTCCACGGCGGCGGGTCGCCGGCCGCGATCAGCGTGCTCGGCCCGAAGCAGCACGTCATCCTGCCGCGGGCCGGCGGCGGGACGGTGCGGCTCGGCCCGGGCTCGGGGCCTCGTCTCGTCCTCTTCTTCGACACCTGGGAGACCGAGGTCACCGATCTCGGCGCGCAGCTCGAGGCGCTGAACCGCTACCAGGCCGTGGCCGCGAGGCGGGGGCTGCCATCCCTCGTCGCGGTCGACGAGGCGATAGTCGAGCCCTCGCCGCAGGCGCTGCCGCGCTTCCTCCACGGGCTACCGCATCCGCTTGCGTATCCGGTCGCGATCGACCGGAGCGGGCGGATCGCCGACGGGTACCGCGTGCAGGACTCGCCCTGGCTGGAGCTCGTCTCGGGCTCCGGGCGCTTCCTCTTCTACGAGGATCTCGCGGAGGGCTGGCCGGCCCGGCCCGAGCTGCTCGCGAAGGTGCACGCCGCGCTCGCCAGGGCGAAGCCCTGAGGCCGATCCTGTAAGGATTTCCCGCCGAACCTGCGGCAATCTGCCGTAAGTTGTCGCGGACCACCCGATCGAGTGAGACACGCTCGGCCCAAGTGTGCTGGAGTGCCGTCCACGCCGAAAGCGAGCGGCCGCACTCTGCGACGGCCGCGCCCATCGACGGGAGCTCCACCAGCCTTCATGCGGCCGATCCGCCTCCTCATCCTGCTGCTCGCTCTCACGCTCGCCCTCGTGCTCGCGCTCGTGCGCCCGCTACAAGGTCGCGCGACTCGCATGGGGAAGAAGGACGTGGCGCGGCCCGCAGAGGTCGACCCGCTGCGCCGGCGGCGCCATCTCATGTTCGCTCCGGGGAACCCGGCCGAGGCGTTCGGCGAGCGCGTCGTCTCCTATGCACGGCACTTCCTCGGCACGCCGTACAGCTGGGGCGGCTCGAGCCCCGGCACCGGCTTCGACTGCTCCGGCCTCGTCCGCTTCGTCTACGGCCACTTCGGGATCGTCCTGCCGCACTCGAGCTGGGCGGATTTCGGGCTCGGCCGCAGGGTCGCCCGCGGCTCGCTCAGGCCCGGCGACCTCGTCTTCTTCTACGGCGCCGGCCACGTCGGCATCTACGCCGGAGGCGGCCGCTTCATCGACGCCCCGCACACGGGAGCCCGAGTCCGCGTGTCGACGATGGACGAGTACGCCTACTACGGCGCCCGCCGCCTCGGGCACCGCTGACGCAGCGGGGCTCTACTTCATCTTCTCGGCCATCGCCGTCAGGAGCTTCCAGGCGATCTCCGAGTTGCTCTCGACGAGCGGCCGGAAGTCCCACGGCGTCATGCCGTAGCAGACCATGTCGGTCTTGGCGGTCAGCGTGGCGGTGCGCGGCGACTCGTTGATGAGGGCGATCTCGCCGAAGTAGTCGCCCGGGCCGACCGTCCACGGCCTCGTCTCGCCCGCGACGCTCACCTCGGCCTCCCCGTCCTCGACGATGAAGAAGCCGACACCGCCCGCGCCTTCCTGCGTCACGGTGTCGCCCGCCTTGAACCGCCGCTCCCGCATGCTGCTCGCGATCTGCTTCAGATCCCGCTCGTCGAGACCCGCGAAGAGCGGAACCTTCCTGAGCGTGTCGGCGGAGGCCTCGGCCACGGCGCAGTTATACACAGCTGCGCTTCTCCGTGCGAGCGTGGGCCGGTTGCGGCGAGGATAGGCGCGTGCGCGTCCACGTCGTCGGCTGCTCTCCGGCCTGGCCCAACCCGGGCGGGGCCCAGTCGGGCTATCTCGTCGAGGAGGACGGGCGACGGCTCCTGCTGGACTGCGGCCCCGGCGTGCTGCCGCGGCTGCGGAGGCTCGAGCCGTGGCCGCGGCTGGACGCGATCGTGATCACGCACTTCCACCTCGACCACTGGGGCGACCTCGTGCCGTGGGCGTTCGGCGGCCTCTTCGGCGGCGGCCGCGACGTGGAGCCGCCCGAGCTGTGGCTGCCCCGCGGCGGCCGCGAGATCATCCGCGGCCTCGACCCGGTCCTCTACGCGAACGCGATCCTCGAGCTCTTCCCGGTCCACGAGTACGAGGAGGAGAGGCCGTTCGTCGCCGCGGGCTTCGAGCTCGTCGCGTACCGGATGCTGCACTACGCGCTCGAGAGCTACGGCCTGCGCGTCTCGGACGGCGACCGGACGCTCGCCTACAGCGCCGACTCTGCGCCGTGCGACGGCCTCGTCCAGCTCGCCCGCGACGCGGACCTCTTCCTCTGCGAGGCGACGCTTTCCCAGCCGGAGCAGGGCATCCGCGGGCACCTCACCGCGGACGAGGCGCTCGAGGCCCATGCCTCGTCCGGCGCGCGCCGCTTCGTGGTCATCCACCGGCCCGACGAGCTCCCGCTCCCGGAGGGGGTCGAGCGCGCGTACGACGGGCTCGAGCTCGAGGTCTAGCCCGGCAGCCGGAACGCTCGCTCACCGAGCAGGCGGTGACCCTCGACCGACGGATGGTCGCCGTCGTCGGTCAGGCGGTCGCGCATCCGCTCGGGGGCGGCCGGGTCGCAGAGCGTCTCGTGGAACGGGAGGAGCGACGCGCCGGCGGCCGCGGCGAGCTCGCCGACGAGCTCCTTGAGCCTCCGGATGTCCGCCGCCGCGCGGCCGTCCCCGTTGTTCCACGGCAGGACGTCCGTCACCGCGAGTGCGAGCCCGGCGGCGCGCCCGCGCTCGAGCATCTCCCCGAGGTTGCGGGCGGCATCCCCCGGAGCGCGCCGCTGCACGACGTCGTTGATCCCGCCCTGGACGACGAGGACGTCGGCGCCGGGCAACACGAGGTCGAGCCGCCGCCCGATCTGGTCGGTCCGCTCGCCGTGGACCGCGGTCGTGCGGAACTCGAGCCTGTCGTCGGCCCGAGCGGCCCACCATTGCCACTGGCTCCGCTCGTCGGGAGCGGAGATCCGCGCACGGACGACGGGGTCGGGGTCCCAGAGCGGCGAGCCCGCCGAGATCGAGTCTCCTGCGACGGCGACGACGATCTTCGCCATCGGCTAGTGCGTGCGGGGCTCGAGCTCGACGACGAGCTCGCAGTCGAGCGCCTCGGCGATGCGGAGCAGGGTGTCGATCCGCGGAGGGCGGCCGCCGCGCTCGAGCCTGGCGATCGCGGACTGCGTGGTGCCGCAGAGCTCGGCGAGCTGGCGCTGCGAGAGGCCCATCGCGCCGCGCCGCTCGGCGACGCGGTCGGCGATCTGCGCGAAGAACCAGCCGCGGTCGCCCGCGACGATCCGCTCGTGGAGCCGCTCGACCGGGCCTTTCTCGCCCGCACGCGCCTTCGCCGCCATGGCGTCAGAATAGCGACCCTGCTATGCCGGTACCGCGAGCGGCGCCGGTCGCACCGCGTCGCCCACGCGCACGCGTCCTGGCTGGACGACCGCCGCGTGGACGCCGAAGGGCAGGCGCTCGGTGCGCCCCTCCGGCCGGTACGCGGCGAGCGTCCCGAGCGTGTCGAGGTCGGTCTCCCCGGTGTCGGGGTCCTTCGTCGTCACGGCGCAGCGCCCCACGTCCCCCACGGGAGCGACGACGGCGTCCCCGATCGCGACGCGGCTGCCGATCCACTCGTCCTCGGCGTGCGCCTCGACCCCGTCGATCTCGAACAGCATCCGGAAGCGCCGCCCGTCGACCGGGTCCGCGACGCCCGCCTCCTCCCCGATCCGCTCGAGCGAGCCGCGCGAGACCACGGTCACTGCGCCGCCGCCGACGCCGCGGTCGACGGCCCCGCTCTCCGACCGGAGGAGCCTCAGAGGCTTGCCGAGGTAGTCCGACAGCGCCTCCTGCCAGGGGCCGGGCACGATACGCGAGGGATGCGGCCGGCCGTAGAGCGTCGCCTCCACCGGATCGCCGGGGTCGACGATCCCCTCGACGCGCCGTCCGTCGGGGAACCTGAGGACGAGCCGGTGGCTCGCCTCGTCCCACTCCGGGCGCACGCGCAGGAGCTGCGGGAACCGCTTGTCGTTGACGAGCCGGCCGTCGGCGTCGACGAGCCAGAAGCGCCGGTCGCCCGCGACACCGTGAGGCCCGAGCTCGACCTCGTCAGGGTTGAGGACGTGGAGCGCCTTCACCGGTGCGATCGAGATCCGTGCGACGCGGCCCTCCATCCCTCCAACCTATCTACTGCGGCGGCTCGCGCACTTCCACGACCTCTCCGCCACGGCGCACCCCGCCACCGTCGAGCTCGAAGATCCAGAAGTTCCGGCCGGTGACGTGGACGGCGACGTTGTAGACCGGGATGTCGCCGATGCAGCCCTCGAACGAGCCCGCATGGGCGTGTCCGTGCAGGACGAGGTCGGCGCCGTTCTCGGCGATCGGGGTCGCGAGCCGCTCGCTGCCGAGGTACGTGTGGATCCCGGGCGGCTCGCCTTCGAGGGTGTCGATCACCGGCGAGTAGTGGAGAAGGACGATCCGCAGGTCGCAGTGGACGATCTCCTGCAGTCCACGGGCGATCGCCTCCCCCTCCGCGGTCGTCTCGGCGTAGACGCGCCGGAGCAGCGGCTCGCCGAAGTCGGGCAGCGCCGAGCCCGGGAAGCCGCCCACGAATCCCTTCGCGCCGACCACGCCGAGCTCGAGCCCCTGCACGTCGCGGCTCGCCCACTCCCGGTCGAGGAGCCGGACGCCGGCGCCGCCCAGCACCTCCTCGAGCTCGTCGGTCCGCTCCGCATGGTGGTCGTGATTGCCGAGCACGGCGAAGACCGGCACGTCGAGGAGCCGGCACGCCGCCGCGACCACCTCCGCCTGCTCCGGCTCGCCGCTCGTCGTCAGGTCGCCGGCGAGGAGGACGACGTCGGCCTCGCCCTCGAGCTCGGCGAACGCGCGCTCGACCCGGTCTGCGCTCGCCGGCGACGCGTGGATGTCGGCTGCCGCGGCAACGCGGATCACGGTGCGTGATGTTGCGCGATCGGACAAACCGGAAACGACCCCGCGATGCCGGAGCCCACCTTCGAGGAGCTCCTCGCCGCGATGAAAGCGGGGGCCGGGGCGCTCCAGGCCCACGAGATCCCGTTCGTCCTCGGCGGCGGGCTTGCCGCCTGGGCGCGCGGCGGGCCGAAGAGCGAGCACGACGTCGACTTCATGATCCGCCCGCAGGACGCCGACGCGGCGCTCGAGGCAATGGAGGAGGCGGGGCTCCGCACCGAGCGCCCGCCGGAGGGCTGGCTGTACAAGGCGTGGCACGAGAACGGCGCGCTCATCGACCTCATCTTCGCGCCGTCCGGCGGTCCGATCACGGACGAGACGATCGACCGCGCGCCGCTCCTCGAGGTCAACGCGCTGCGCGTGCACGTCTTCACGCTCGAGGACGTGATGACGACCAAGCTCCTCGCCCTGACCGAGCAGGAGCCCGACTACACGCAGGTCCTGATCTACGCGCGGGCCCTGCGCGAGCAGATCGACTGGGACGAGGTGCGCGCCCGCAGCGAGGCGTCGCCTTTCGCGCGCGCCTTCTTCACGCTCGTCGAGGGGCTCGGCATCGTCGACTCACGGGCGTGACATCTGCCGGGGCGGCGTCGTATCTGCCGTGACATGAAGACTTGGACCGGCGCGGCATTGCTCGCGGCGACCGCGCTCGCGGCTCCCGCCTGCGGCAGCGGGT
This sequence comes from Gaiellaceae bacterium, assembly GCA_035653395.1. GTDB lineage: Bacteria > Actinomycetota > Thermoleophilia > Gaiellales > Gaiellaceae > Palsa-739. Next base: position 8,998 of record DASRBX010000035.1, on the reverse strand, counting down.
ACCAGGCGAGCGCGTCTCACAATCCCGGGCAGTCGCAGGGATCGGTCGTCCACGCGGACACCGTCAGCTCGACCGGGCTCATCCTCGGCGGGCGGGTGCGCTGCACCGCCACCGTCTCCCGCTCCGTTCAGGCAGGAGACGACCTGGGCCTGACCTTCTTGGTGCGCAACGTCTCGGATCGCAGCGTCCGAGTCCCTCTGACGGGCGGGGGCCTGTGGCTGGTGGTGAAGGCGGCGGACGGCACGACCTACGACACGCGAGTGCCGCTTCGGAACGAGATCGGCCCGCTCGTCGGGGCGCCGGAGATCGCTCCCGGCGCAACGAAGAGGGTGCCCTGGGTCGGGAAATATCTCCGGGTGCGCTGGGGCGGGCCGCTCACGATCACACCCGGGTGTGGACAGACGGCACTACCGGTTCTCCGGGTGGGGGTCGAGTCGCCAGGGCCTCCGGCGGACGACCGAACTGCTCTCGCCGCCGTGGTGGCCGCCTCGGGTCATCTCCTCGATCACTGCCGTCCCGAGCAGGACGATGTCGCGGTGCAGGGCCAGATCGACTCGCCGGACGGAAAGGCTCCCCCGATGTCCGCCACGTGCTCGGTGAGCCTCCAGCCCGAGGGAAACTTCGTCGTCGCACAGGCCCTGATAGCCAGCCCAGCGGGACTGGGCGACGTCCATCTCGACCAGCCGTACGAGCAGCTCTCCGTGAAGCACGCTCCGACGTTCGAGACGGTCGCATGGGAGTTCGTCGTGACGAAGGACGGAGCCACTTCGGTGGCGGCCGCCGAGGCCGACGCGACGAAGCCTGCCGACCGCATGGCCCCCGACTGGACTTGGACTTCCACGGGCGGAGGGCAGCGGCCGGGCAGCTCACGCTGCGGTGGCTCCGGCGGCAGCTGGGGTTGGGCCGGCCCCACGGTCGAGTTCGTCTCCGTCTGCCCCGCCTAGAAGAAGAAGCCGGACCAGGCCGACCACCAGTCTTCGCCGCGGACGACGAGCGAGCACGGCCCGGTCACGTCGACGCCCTTCCGGTTCGCGTACTCCTGCAGCCGGTCCGGCGTCATGAACTCGATCTCGATCTCGCACGGCCGGCCCGGGTCGTAGGGCGCGACGGCCGACAGGTCCGCGAGCGCCTCGCGTGCGCCGGCCTCGATCAGCTCGCGCGCCTCGGCCGGCGTCTTCGAGCGGGCGCTGAAGCGGCCGATCCCCTCCTTCACCTCGACCGTCGTGAGGCCGTCGCCGAGCAGCTCCCTCGCCTCCCTGCACACGGCGCGATCGCCCGTGACGAGGACGACCGGCGTGCCCCAGTGGCCGCAGACCGCGGCGTTGATGCCGGTCTCGCCGACGAGCGTCCCGTTGAAGCGGAGACTCCGCCACGCCTGGCCCGAGACCGTGTGCGAGAGGACGCCGTCGGCGGTGCCCGCCATGGCATGCATCCCGACGAGGAGCGCGGCGTCGCAACCCGACTCGAGGAAGCCCGTGTACTCCGTCCACTCCTGCTGCACGACGTACTCGCACGCGGGGTCGAGCAGCTCCGGGAGCAGCGAGTTGAAGTCGTAGGCGCCGCCGGCGCCGTGGTTGTCCATGACCACGATCTCGGTCGCGCCTGCGGCCTTCGCCCCGCGCACCGCGGCGTTGATCTCCTCGGTGTAGAGCACGCGCCCCTCGTCGTAGAGCTTCTCGCCGCCGGAGACCTGCTGCCACTTGACGATCCCGGCGACGCCCTCCATGTCGCTGATGATGTGGACGCGCACGGCGGGACGATAACGTCATCCCGTGGAGACGGGCCTGGCCGGAAAGGGCGTCCTCGTGACCGGCGGCGGGGGCGGGATCGGGTCGGCGTGCGTGCGCGCGTTCGCCGCCGAGGGCGCTCGGGTCGCCGTCCACTACCGCACGAGCCGCGACCGCGCCGAGGAGCTCGCCCGAGAGACCGGCGGCGTGGCGCTGCAGGCCGACCTGACCGTGGAGGAGGAGGTCGACGGCCTGTTCGAGGCGGCGGAACGGAAGCTCGGCGGCCTCGAGGTGTGCGCGGCGGTGGCGGGCTTCTGGCCGCGCGAGGCCGAGCCGGTCTGGCAGCTACCCCTGGAGCGCTGGGAGGCGACGCTGCGCACCAACCTCACGGCGACCTTCCTCACGGCGCGCGCGTTCCTCCGCGTCGTCGAGCGCACCGGTCACGGCAGCCTCGTCCTCGTCGGCTCGACCGCGGGCCGCTTCGGCGAGGCCGACCACGCCGACTACGCGGCGGCGAAGTCCGCGATCCAGGTGGGGCTGCTGCTCAGCCTCAAGAACGAGATCGTCCGGATCGCGCCGCGCGGCCGCGTCAACGCCGTCGCGCCGGGCTGGACCTACTCCCCGATGACGCGCGGCGAGCTCGAGGACGAGTTCGTCGCCCGCCTCAGCCGGACGATGGCGCTGCGCAAGGTGGCGGTGGCCGAGGACGTGGCGCGGGCGGTGGTCGTCCTCGCCTCCGACGAGCTCTCCGGCCACGTGACCGGCGAGCTCGTGACCGTCGCGGGCGGGATGGAAGGGCGCACCGTGCACGAGCTCGCATGAGCCGCTTCCTCGAGCGTCTCGCCGGCGGGCCGCCGGTCGTCGCCGACGGCGGGATGGGCGCGCTGCTCGCGAGCGCCGTGCCGGGGCTGCGGTGCCCCGAGGAGGCGAATCTCCGCGCGCCGGAGAGCGTGCTCGAGGTGCACCTCGGCTTCATCCGCGCCGGCGCCGAGCTCATCGAGACGAACACCTTCGGCGCCAACCGGGCGAAGCTCGCCCGCCACTTCCTCGCCGACGAGCTCGAGGCGATCAACGCCGCCGCGGTCCGGGTCGCCCGGGAGGCGCGCGAGGTCTCGGGAAAGGACGTGTTCGTTGCGGGATCGGTCGGCCCCGCCGGAGACGTCGAGCTGCGCGGCCTCGAGACCGGCGAGCTCGTCGCGGAGCAGGCGCGCGTGCTCGAGGGTCGCGGCGTCGACCTGTTCATGGTCGAGACGTTCTTCGACCTCGACGAGCTCGAGCGGGCGGTCTCGGCGGTCCGCTCGGTCTCGTCGCTCCCGGTCGTCGCGCTCCTGACCTTCGACGCCGACGGCGAGACCCTCGCCGGCGCCACGCCCGAGCAGGCGGCCGAGCGGCTCCGTCCGCTCGGGCTCGCCGCCTTCGGCGCGAATCACGGCGCCGGCCCGGCGGCCGCGCTCACCGCCCTCGCGCGGATGCAGGCGCAGGACGGCGACGCGCTCGCCGCGCTGCCGAATGTCGGGCTGGCGAGCATGAGCGGGCAGCGGATCGTCTTCCCGCACGCGACGCCTGCCTACTTCGCCGAGTTCGCCGCCCGCGCCCAGGAGCTCGGAGCGCGCGTGATCGGCGGCTGTTGCGGCACGACGCCGTCCCAGATCGAGGCCATCCGCGCGGCGGTCGACGAGCAGCGCCGCCCGACGGGCATGTTCCTCCTCCACCGGCGCGAGGAGGCGACCCAGCCGCTGCGTGCCGAGGAGGAGACGCAGCTTGCGCGGCTGCTCCGCGAGGGCGAGTTCGTCGTCTCGGTGCAGGTCGATCCGCCGCTCGGCGCCAACCCCGAGGCCCTGATCGAGACGGCGCGCGCCGTCCGCGACTCCGGCCGCGCGCAGTTCGTCGACGTCAACGACAACCCTCGCGCGCGGGCGCGGATGAGCGGGATCATGGCCTCGGTCGCCATCGAGCGGTTCACCGGGGTCGAGACGATCCCCCACCTGACGCCGCGCGACACGACCGTCACCGGGCTCGAGTCGCTCCTGCTCGGCGCGCACGCGGAAGGTGTCCGGAACATCCTCGCCGTCACGGGCGACCCGCCCGAGGCCGGGGACTATCCGGGCACGCACGCGGTCTACGACGTCGACTCGGTCGGCCTCGTGGAGTTGATCGCGAAGCTCAACGCCGGCGAGGACTGGCACGGTCGCGCGATCGACGCGCCCACCACGTTCTTCCCCGGCGTCGCGGTGAACCCGACGGCCGACGACCTCGGCCTCGAGGCCGAGCGCTTCCACCGGAAGGTCGCAGCCGGCGCCCGGTTCGCGATGACGCAGATCCTGTTCGACCTCGAGCCGCTCGAGGCGTTCCGGGAGCGGATCGGCGGCTGGCCCGTCCCGGTCCTCGTCGGCGTCTGGCCGATCCGCACCACGGAGACGCTCGTGCGCGTCCACAACGAGGTGCCGGGGATCGTCGTCCCGGAGCACGTGCAGGAGCGATACCGCACCGCAGGGCCCGGCGCACGCGAGGTCGGGCTCGCCCTCGGCCGCGAGCTGATCGAGGGGGCGCGCGGGCTCGCGAGCGGCGCGTACGTGATGGCGCCGTTCCGCCGGCCGCTCGATGTCGTGGAGCTGCTTCCCGAGCCGGGCTAGGAAGCGCAGAGGCCCGTCGACACGCGTTGCGTGCCGGCGTGCGCGAGCGCGCTGCGGACGATCGCGGGCGGGACGCCGTACCCGCTCGAGGAGCCGAGGCGGGCGGCGAACATCGTCGACTGCACCTCGCCGTTCGCGTCGACCGCGGGCCCGCCGGAGTCGCCGTGCTCGATCCTCCCCGCCACGGCGGTGATCGACCTCGCGACGGGACCGTGGCCGAGCGCGTCCTGTGTCAGCACCGTCGCCGTCCGCCCGATCCGCCCCGCGCTCGCGGTGAGCCCCCCGTCGAGCGGATAGCCGAGGATCGCCACCGCGGCGCCGGGCCGCGCGCTCGTCGCCATGCGCAGCGGCGTCCGGTCGATCCCGCCGACGCGGAGAACGGCGATGTCGTCGTGGGTGTCGAACGCGACCACGTCGACCGGGCGCGACGGAAGCGGGTCGCCCGGGATGCGAACGGACGTGTTGCTCTCGCCCGCCACGACGTGCGCCGCCGTGACGATCAGGCCGCGCCCTGCGAACCAGCCGCTCCCCTCCACGCCGACGCCGCACGCCGTGCCGAGCACCTTGACGACGCGCGTCGCCGCGGAGCGGATCGCGGGATGCCCGAGGATTCCTCTGCTCGGCGGCAGCGACGGCGCCCTCGGGCCGACGATCGACGGGAACGGGTCGATACGCGCGAGCAGGTTGAGGAGCGTGCGCGGCGGTAGGGCCGAGTCGAGCTGTTTCACGATCGCCGAGCGCTCGACCTCCTGGCGAAGCTGCGTCTCGCCGGGGGAGAGCAGCGCTACCGAGGCGCCGACCCAGACGATCGCGAGGCCGATGGCGGCGCCGAGCAGGAGGCCGCCTGCCGTGTCGACGAGACGCAACGGCGTGAGGCGGAGCCCGCCGCGGATGAAGCTGCCCGCGACGAGGGCCCCGAACTGCAGCAGCACCGCGCCCAGGACCGCGCCCATGAGCCCGGCCACGGGCGTCCACGTCGAGTTCGAGCCGCCGTGCAGCACGTGTGGCGCGACCCGCGAGCCGATGTAGGCGCCCGCCGCGAGCCCGACGAGCGAGAAGGCGCTGAGGACGAGGCCGCGCCGCATCCCGCCGGCCGCTGCGAGGAGCACGATCGCGATCGCGACCCAGTCGGCGAGGTTCACCACGGCAGCGTAAAGGGCGGGGCTGCTCCGACCCGACCCAGCTACACTGGGCCGTCCCCGGGGGCGTAGTTCAGCTGGTTAGAACGCCGGCCTGTCACGCCGGAGGTCGCGGGTTCGAGTCCCGTCGCTCCCGTTCTCTGAAAGTGCCTGCAAAGAGGGAGTTTAGTTGCCCACTTAGGCGTGCGCCAAGGATGGTCGGGCAGCACTCGGGCAGCACAACGCAGGCCGCCATAAGCATGAAAATACCTGCAAAGCGACACTTTCGTCACCTGCACGTTCGGCAGCGCCGGGCTGCGCTTGGCACTCGCCAGAGCAGACAACATACGACCTCCGGTCGATTCCGCTCTCCCCACGGTCAGCTGGTGATCAAGCGTGGCCGTTCGACGCGCCCGTGGCGTTAGCTAAGCCCCGCTAGGCGTCGGCTTCGTCCGGGCCGACGCGTCCTCGAGCCTTCTTCATCGCCGGCACGCTCAAATGCGTCTACGACGGCGGTCCCGAGGCCAACGCTCCCGTCAACGTGTGAACAGTCGTTCACGCTAGGCTGTAACAGCTGATGGCGCACGGTGTTCAGGGCAAGGCTCATGCAGGCGAGGTCGACGCGGCGATCGCGCGCGAAGTCGCGCAGACGATGCAGGCGCTGGCGACGCCGAGCCGCGTCCGGATCCTGGCTCGACTGCGACGATCACCCTGCGCCGTCGGCGAGCTCGCCGCCGCCGTCGAAATGGAACGCTCCGCCGTCTCCCAGCAGCTGCGCGTCCTCCGCCACCTTGGCCTCGTGATCGGCGAGCGCCGCGGCCGCAACGTCGTCTACGCCCTCCACGACTCGCACGTCGCCGACTTGCTCGACCAAGCCGTCTTCCACATCGAACACCTCCGCCTCGGCTACGCCGAACGGATCACGGAAGCCTCGTGAGCCACGCGGAACACGCGCACGACCACGGGCACGGCCACGACCACGCCGACAGCCACGGCGGGCATGGACACTCGCACGGCCTGGTCGATCCGTCGATCGTCCGCTCACGGGCCGGCGTCAAAGCGGTCTCGATCAGCCTCGCCGTCCTCGTCACGGCGGCGCTCGCTCAGGTCGCCATCTTCCTTCTCACCAACTCGGTCGCGCTGCTCGCCGACCTGATCCACAACTTCGGCGACGCCTCAACCGCAATCCCACTCGGAATCGCCTTCTACATCCGCAGCTTCCGCGCCGAGAAGATCGCCGGCCTCTTCGTCGTCGCCACGATCTTCGTCAGCGCCTGCGTCGCGCTCTACGAAACAATCCAACGCTTCATCCACCCCGAGCAGCTCACCCACCTCTGGGCGCTCGCAGCCGCCGGACTCGTCGGCTTCATCGGCAACGAATTCGCCGCCTACATCCGCTACCGAGCCGGCAAACAGCTCACCAGCCCCGCCCTGATCGCCGACGGCAACCACGCCCGTGTCGACGGGTTCGTCTCCCTCGGAGTCGTGGCCAGCGCCGCCCTGGTCGCACTCGGCTACCCCCGCGCCGACCCAATCGTCGGCCTCGCCATCACACTCATTATCCTCAAAATCACCTGGGACTCCTGGCGCACAGTGAGCACGACCGAACCCGGCGAAGTAGTTGAACTCCACCCCCACTAGCGCTGCGCAGAGACGCAGCGGCAGGTCGCGCTGAGGCCGCACGGAGCGCCCCAAGGCGTACCGGCCCGCGGCGACCGGTCGTTTAGCCTCTAACCGGCTCTTTTCTCTGGGAGGTTGGCGTGATCGGTGGAGGCCAGATTCATGGCAGGCTAGACCTCCACGTTCGGGCGGAGGCGGCGTCGCTGGCGCAGATTCGGCGGGCGCTCGCAGAATTCCTCGCCCAACACGAGCTCGAGGAGCAGCGACGGCAGGACGCAATGCTGGTCGTCCACGAACTGGCGGCGAACGCAATCGAGCACGCAAGCGCAGGCGACGATCACCTCGAAGTCGCCGTCAGCCTTGCACCGGAGTCGCTCCTGATCCGCGTGCTCGACCCTGCCCGGACGGCGACGCGACCTGCGCCGCTCGAACCAGACCATTCGCGCGAGTTTGGGCGCGGAATGGCAATCGTCGACCGGCTCGCACGCTGGAGCGAGCAGCTCAAAGGAGACCGCCGCGAGGTGACGGCACAGCTGCCGCTTCGGCCAGACGCCGACACGCCCGCACCCTAGGAGCTGACGTCCGCGCGCGGGCGCAGACTTGGCCGCGTGATCGGTGAGGGGCTGCGGCGGCTAATGGACCTCCGGCGCGATCTCGGCGTTACTTGGCGTTGCCACGCTTCGTGTCGAGCTCTCGGGCTCGTATCGTGGCGGCCATGTCCTTCGATTCTTCACGATAGATTGACCCGTTCTCGAACTCGATCACCGGGTAGAGCTTCTGCCCGGAGAGGCGCTGGAGGTCGGCGCGCTTGCTCGGACGCGCGGGCCCCTTCACGACGACGTAGTCGATCCCCTGCTCGTCCAGTGCTTTCTGCACGCGCCAGCACGGGCCGACCTTCCACCTCGTGGAGCACCGGTGGAGCTTGATCGCCATGTGCGCCAAGCCTCTAGTGGTGGAAATGAATGCCGGCGACGATTTCGACGGCGATGATCGCGGCGACCGCCCAGTCGACGACGAGACAGAACGGTGGCCACCAGCGTGTGTTGGCGACGAACTGACGGCGGTGCTGCCAGAGGTCTTTGAACCCGTGGCCCGCGAGCCCAGCGACGAGCAGCCATGGGGTGCTTGTGACTGCTGCCGCGGCGATGACGACGAAGATGCCGGCGACGCCTATTTCGACGGTGAGTACGGTTCGGCGTCCGTCGGCGACTGCGAAGCCGACGTAGACCGAGGCGATCACTGCGAGCCCGAGCGCGTAGACGGTCGCGGTGTCGAGCCACCAGAAGGCGAGCGGTGTGGCCGCCTGGGCGACTCCGACGGCCAGTCCCCAGATGACTGGCGTTCGCAATCCTGCACGGACCGGCTGTGCGATTGCAGCGACGCTCACGAAGGCTTCGGCGCGATGTGACGTTCCGATCGGATGGCGGGGTGCCGGGCGATGACCTGGTCGAGACTGTTCCCGTTCTTGACGCCGAGGGCGGGACCGGCGAAGGCCGTGATCGTGTCGTCCGTCATTGCGGTCATGTCTTGGACCGAGATCGAGCCGACGGTGGCGCCGCCGATCAGGCTGCGTCCGAGCGCGGTCAGGTAGGAGGGGCCGTCGGTGAAGCTCGTGTGGATGCTGCCGCGGACGGTCAGCAGGGCGCCACCGTCGCGAAGGCTGGCGAGGAAGTGGTCTCGGCCGTTCGCGTATTCGGCGTCCGGTTTCGTGCCGGACTGGATCCAGAGGAACGGCCGGTCGAGGCGAGCGTTGCGCTCTGCGCCGAAGAGCTTGCCGTCGAGATCGACGCCGACCTTGAAGCGCGGGTCGGCGGCCATGACTTGCACCGCGGTCGCGCCGCCGATCGAGTGGCCGACGATGCCGACGTGTTGCAGGTCGAGGTGGCCGGCGAGCGGCGAG
>DASRBX010000034.1:0-84081 GCA_035653395.1 Gaiellaceae bacterium | reverse complement strand
AGCTATCCCTCCAGCAGCCGACGAGCCCGCGCCCTCCCCAGCTACATCCGCTGGTACAACAACCGACGACCGCACAGCTCGCTCGGAGCACGGCCACCCATCAGCCGCGTCTCACACCTCCGTGGTCACGACACCTAGCTCGGCATCGCGGGCGGCTGGGACGGATCGACGGAATCGTCGGAGCTCGCCGCCCCCGCAGGCGACTCAGCCAGCTTCTGCTTGAGGTCGCGGATCTTCGCCGCCGTCGCGTCGAGCCGCGGGTTCGAGATCTCCCCGGACTCGACGAGCTCGAACGCGGTCTTGCCGAGGTCGGTGTAGGCCTGGTTCAGCTCGCGCTTCTGCTGGACGTCCTCGACGCCCTCCCTGGCCTTGGCCGCGGCCTGCTCGGCCGCCTGCTTCGCCTTGTTGAAGAAGCTCACGTGCGCACCTCCTATTCGAGAAGCTTGCCGACGAGGCCCGCGACGCCGGACTCGCCCTGACCGCCGCCGGCGGCCGCGAGCACCCGCCGCGCGGTGCGGGTGAAGGGCAGGGTCTGCAGGGTCACGTGGCCCGGTCCGGTCATGTGGACGAGGAACAGCCCCTCGCCGCCAGCCAGGCTCTTGGCGACGCCGCCCTGGAGCCGCACGTCGTATTGCACGGTGGGCTCGATCATCACCATGCAGCCCGTGTCGACGATGAGCCGCTGGCCCGCCGCGAGGCCGAAGTCGAGGAAGTCGCCGCCGCCGTGCAGCCACACCGTTCCCTTCCCCTTCAGCCGCTGCAGGAAGAGGCCCTCGCCGCCGCCACCGAGACCCATGCCGAGCTTCTTCGCGAAGGCGCCTTCGATCTCGACGTCCCCGAAGTGGCCGAGATACGCGTGCTTCTCACAGATGATCTCGCCGTCGAGCTCGTGCTGGCGGATCGAGCCCGGGAACGGGCCGGTGATGCCGACCGAACCCGCGCCGTTGGCGCGGTAGCGGGTCACGAAGAGGCTCTCGCCGGCCATGACCTTGCGCTTCAGCCCTCTCGCGAGGCCGCCCGGCATCTCCACCTCCATGGCGATGTCGCCGGAGACGAAGGTCATCGCCCCCGCCTCGGAGGTCAGCTGCTCGCCCGCCTGCAGCGAGACGACGACCGCGGGCGCCTGGCCCTCGCGGATCTGCGCCTCCACGGCTAGCCGGTCGGCGCGGGCGCCGCCGCGATCGCAGCCTCCCGGCGCCTGCCGGTCGTCCAGGCGTAGCGGGCCAGGTGGCCCGACAGCCCGAGCAGGAGCAGCGCGTTCACCGGATGGAACATGCCGACGCCCCAGTGATGGACGCCGCCCGCCGCCAGGATCGCCTGGAAGAAGCCCAGGACGGCCAGCAGCACCCACATCCCGAGCAGGCGGCGGGCCGGCCAGGCGATCAGGACGAGGATCAGCATCAGCGGGGCGACGTACGTCGAAAGGGTCCAGCCGAGGCCGCGGTGCGGATCCAGCGACTTCGCGTTGTCGATCGTCGCGCCGTGCTTCATGGCGAACAGGCCGTAGCCGACCAGGAAGAACTGCGCGATCACGCCCAGGAGGAAGATCGAGGTCACGTACCGCAACGCAACCCACGCACCCCGCCGCACTGCCGCCATCGTCGACTCCTTTGCCCTCGCTTTCCCGATGCGAGGAGGCTACAACGGCCGGCCCGCGGTTACTAGGCTCCCGCGATGTCTGACGCGATCGTCGTCGGGGCGGGGCCGAACGGGCTCGCCGCGGCGATCGTTCTCGCGCGAGCCGGACTGACGGTTCGCGTCCTGGAAGCCGCGGACACCGTCGGCGGCGGCGCGCGCTCGGCCGAGCTGACCCTGCCGGGGTTCGTCCACGACGTCTGCTCGGCGATCCACCCGCTCGGCATCGCGTCGCCGCTCTTCCGCGCCCTCCCGCTCGCGCGCCACGGCCTCGAGTGGATCGAGCCGCCCGCGGCCCTCGCCCATCCGTTCGACGACGGCACCGCCGCGATCGTCGAGCGCTCGCGCGCGGCGGCGGCCCCGACGCTCGGCGTGGACGGAGACCGGTGGCGGCGGCTGTTCGAGCCGTTGACCCGCGGCGCCGAGCCGCTGCTCGAGGACGTCCTCGCGCCGCTCCACGTCCCGGCGCATCCGCTCGGGCTGGCCCGGTTCGGCGCGCGGGCGCTGCTGCCGGCGACGACGCTGGCGCGGGTCTCGTTCCGCGGCGCGAAGGCTCGCGGCCTCTTCGCGGGGCTCGCGGCCCACTCGATGCTGCCGCTCGACCGGCCGCCGAGCGCCGCCTTCGGGCTCATGCTCGGCCTGCTGGGCCACGCGTTCGGCTGGCCGTTCCCGCGCGGCGGCGCGCAGCGGCTCTCCGACGCGCTCGCCTCGTACCTGCGGGCGGTGGGCGGCGAGATCGAGACGCGACACAGGGTCGAGTCGCTCGCCGAGCTCGGCGACGCGCGCGCCGTCCTGCTCGACGTCACCCCGCGCGCGCTGATCGAGCTCGCCGGCGACCGCCTCTCGAGCCGCTATCGCCGGCGCCTGGAGCGCTACCGCTACGGGCCGGGCGTGTTCAAGCTCGACTGGGCGCTCGACGGGCCGGTTCCGTGGCGGGCGGAGGGCTGCGCCCGCGCGGGGACCGTCCACCTCGGCGCCACGCTCGACGAGATCGCGGCCTCCGAGGCGGCGGCCTTCCGCGGCGAGATCCCGGAGCGTCCGTACGTGCTCCTGGCGCAGCAGAGCCTCTTCGACCCGGCCCGCGCGCCGGCGGGCCGGCACACGGCCTGGGCGTACTGCCACGTCCCGAACGGCTCGACGGTGGACATGACGGAGCGGATCGAGCGACAGGTCGAGCGCTTCGCCCACGGCTTCCGCAAGCGGATCGTCGCCCGCTCGGCCCTCGGCCCGGCGGACCTCGAGCGGCACAACGCGAACTACGTCGGCGGCGACATCAACGGCGGCGCCGCGACGCTGTCGCAGCTCTTCACCCGCCCCGTGGCGCGGCTTTCCCCGTACACGACGCCGCTGCCCGGCGTCTTCCTCTGCTCGTCCTCGACGCCGCCCGGCGGCGGCGTGCACGGGATGTGCGGCTACCACGCCGCCCGGGCGGCACTCCGCCACCTCCGCGCCTAGGGCACGGGCTCCTTCGTCTCCCACGCGAGCCGGCCGGAGGGCTCCGGCGGCGCACCCTCGGCCGCGTGCGCGACGGTGGTGCGCAGCGGCACCTCCTCGAGGAACCACGACAGGACGAACGGCACGAGCGCCAGCGCCATCCCGAAGAGGAAGACGCCGTGAAGCGAGTGGGCGAAGGCGTGCAGGACCTCGAGCCGCACGCGGGACGGCAGCTGGTCGATCTGCTTCGGATTGAGCTGCACGCCGCTGCCCAGGTGTGCAGTGATGCTGCGGGGCAGGCCCGCGAGCCGGTGCGCGAGCCGCGAGGCGAAGATCGTCCCGAAGACGGCGACGCCGAACGCGCCGCCCACCGAGCGGAAGAAGGTGGCGGAGGAGGTGGCGACCCCGATCTCCTGAGGCCGCGCGTCGTTCTGGACGACGAGCACCAGCACCTGCATGACGAGGCCGAGGCCCACCCCGACGACGACCATGTAGGCGGACGCGAGCCAGGGGGCCGTGCCGACGCCGAGCAGCGACAGCAGGTACATGCCCGCGACGAGGACGGCCGTCCCCGCGATCGGAAACGCCTTGTAGCGGCCGATGCGGCTGATCGCGCGGCCGGAGAGGATCGAGGCGACGAGGAGCCCGGCCATGAGCGGGAGCGTGCGCAGCCCGGAGCTCGTCGGCGTGACGCCGTACACGATCTGCAGGAAGAGGGGGATGAAGATGATCGCGCCGAACATCGCCATCCCGATGGCGAAGCCCATCGCGCTGGCGACGCTGAAGACGGAGGAGCGGAAGAGCCGGAGCGGCAGGATCGGCTCCTCGGCGCGCAGCTCCCAGCAGACGAAGATCGCGAGCAGGACGACGCCGGCGACTCCGAGCCCGAGGATCGTGCTCGAGCCCCAGGCGTACTGGGTGCCTCCCCAGGTCGTGAGCAGGATGAGCGCTCCCACGCCGCCGCCGAGAAGGGCGGTGCCCGCGCCGTCGATCCGGTGGCGCGTGTGGGGCGTGTGCAGCCGCAGGCGCGTGCTCACGATCAGCACGGCGAGCGCGCCGATCGGCATGTTCACGTAGAAGACCCAGCGCCAGGACAGGTTGTCGACGAGGAAGCCGCCGAGCAGCGGGCCGGCGACCGAGGCGACCGCGAAGACCGAGCCGATCAGCCCCATGTAGCGGCCTCGCTCGCGCGGCGGCACGATGTCCGCGATGATCGCCTGCGCCCCGACCATGAGCCCGCCCGCGCCGATCCCCTGCAGCGCGCGGAAGCCGATCAGCTCGCCCATCGACTGCGACAGGCCGGCGAGCATCGAGCCGGCGAGGAAGATCAGGATCGCCGCGAGGAAGACGGGCTTGCGCCCGTACATGTCCCCGAGCTTCCCGTAGAGCGGGGTCGAGACCGTCGAGGCGAGCAGGTACGAGGTGACCACCCAGGAGAGGTGGTTGAGCCCGCCGAGGTCTCCGACGATCGTCGGCAGGGCGGTCGAGACGATCGTCTGGTCGAGCGCGGCGAGGAACATGCCGAGCATGAGCGCCGCGAAGACGGTGCGCACCGCCGAGCCGGGTTGCCTGGCCTCGGCCTCCATGCTGTCGAGTGTGCCTAGCCGGGGTGGTACGTCGTCGCGGCGTGTGCCGCGTAGAAGTCGTGCACCCAGCGGCCGTAGTCGTTCGCGGGCGTCCCGTCGTAGCTGCTCACGAGGGAACCGCACGTGCCCCAGGTGTCCCAGGTCCAGGCCGCGTAGCCCGCGCCGTGGGCATCGGCCCAGCCGATCACGCGCGAGATGTTCGTCGAGCCGCAGCTCGAGTCGTCGTACGTCTCCCCCGTCTCGCCGAGCACGAGCGGGACGTGCTTCGCGACCGGAGCCATCGTGCGGTCGAGGCACGCAACCGAGGCGCAGGTGTTGTTGCCGTACACGTGGGCCTCGGCGATGAGCTGGTGGAGGGGATCGCGCGGCTCGTGCGAGAGCCACTGGGAGAGGTCGTTCGCGTAGTCGAGGCCCGGGATCGCGATCGGCCCCCGATAGCCGGCGGCCCGCATGACGCGCACCGCCTGCTGCATCCCTGCGGTGCGATAGGGCTCGTTTTGCCGGCCGTAGGTTGCCTCGCAGGCGCCGCCGCGCAGGAAGCAGCGCGCGTCGACGATCGTCTCTCCCCACGGAGCGAGGATGACGTTCGGGTCGTGGCGGAACGTGCGCGCGAGGCTCGCCCACATCCTCGGGGCGTGGTCCTCGTCGGGCGAGCGGCCTGATACGTCGCCCTATACGTCCCGGGCGCCGCCCAGATCAGCGAGAGCTCGACGTACATGCCCTGGCGGTGGAGGAGCCGCACGTAGCGGACGATCGCCCTGCGGTACGCGGCGCCCCCGTAGGCGCGCTTGACGCCGTTGATGCCGAGCCAGCAGTCCTCGTTGAGGGGCACCCGGACGAAGTTGGCGTGCCAGGACGCGATGGCCCGCACCGAAGCGGCGCTCGACGGGCCGTCGAAGATGCCCCAGCCCTGGATGCAGGCGTACTCCGTCCCGGAGCGGTCGACCCCGCGCAGGGTCACGCGCCGTCCGTGGGCGTCGACCAGGTGGGCGCCCACGACATGGAGGCCGCGCTGCGATGCCGGCGCTGCGTGGCCCGCAGCCGTCACCAGCGCGACCGCCACGGTGACCGCGAAGAGCGCCGACGCCAGCCTCATCCCCCAACCGTAGTGAGACCTTCGGTGGGCGTAATCACCCGCTTCGGGGCTTGTGCCCGGCGGCGGCGCGATCTAGCCTCCGTGCCTCTGTCGTCCTACAAGGAGGCGTGATGAGAAGGCGCTATCTCTGCGGCGCTTTCGCGGGGGTCCTCGCCATGGCCGCAGCTCCGGCGACCGGCCTGGGGGCGTCGGCGGCCAGACCTGCCGGCCCGCACGCGCAGGGGAAGATCTCCGTGATGCGGCCGCTCGGCTTCAAGCCGGTCAAGCACATGAGAGCCGCGAGGGTCAGGCGTACGAACGATCTCGTGTACCAGGGCGGCGTCGGAGGCATCGGCGTCGAGACCTCGCCCAGGGTCTACCTCGTCCTCTGGGGCTCGCAGTGGAGCAGCGACCCCTCGGGCGAGTCGACGACGTTGCAGAGCTTCTTCAATCACGTCGGCGGCAGCTCGTGGGTGAACAGCGTGACGCAGTACTGCCAGGGCGTCGCGGCCGGCACGGTCACCTGCGGGTCGAGCGGAACGCACGCCGGAAACGGCGTCACCCTCGCGGGCGTCTGGTCCGACAACGGCTCGGCGGCGCCGTCGTCGCCGACCCAGTCGCAGCTCGCGGGCGAGGCGGTGCGGGCTGCCGCGCACTTCGGCAACACGAGCTCCGCCGTCAACGACACCGTGCAGTACGTGATCGCCACCGCGCATGGCAACAACGCCTCCGGCTTCGGCACGCAGTACTGCGCGTGGCACAGCTCGACCTCGTCCTCGTACGGGAACATCGCCTACACGAACCTCCCGTACATCACCGACGCGGGATCCTCGTGCGGGGCGAACTTCAACGGCCTCGGCCCGAACGCCGGGATCACGATCGTCGAGGGCCACGAGATGGCGGAGACGATCACCGACCAGTTCCCGAACGGAGGCTGGCTCGACCGGAACGGCCAGGAGAACGGCGACAAGTGCGCCTGGATCAGCAGCGGCCAGGGCGCGTCGGCGAACGTCACGATGAACGGCGCGACCTTCCCGGTGCAGTCGCTCTGGAGCAACGCGACGAGCACTTGCGTCCTCAGCTACTGAGGGAGCTCGGCTGGGCGCCGGCGGTCCGCCGGCGCCCAAGCCCCCTCGCCACCGAGGGCTCCTTGTGCTCGACCCACGGGTCGATTAGGTTCCCGGCCTCTGTTGTCGTCCAACAAGGAGGCGTGATGAGAAGGCGCTATCTCCGCGGCGCTTTCGTGGGGGTCCTCGTCAGCGCGGCGGCCGTATCGGCAACCGCGGGCGGAGCGGCCTCGAGCATGCGGCACGGCCGGATGCACAGGATCAGCAACTCCACCAGCACGAACTGGTCGGGCTACGCCGTGACGGGCAGCCGGTTCACCCAGGTGTCGGCCTCGTGGACCGAGCCGACCGTGAAGTGCTCCGGAACCGCCTACTCGAGCTTCTGGGTCGGCCTCGACGGCGACACCTCGGGGACCGTCGAGCAGACCGGCACCGATGCCGACTGCTCGGGCTCCACACCCCAGTACTACGCCTGGTACGAGATGTATCCGAAGTTCCCGGTCAACCTCTCGGGCACGGTGCGTCCCGGGGACAAGCTGTCCGCGTCCGTCACGACCAACGGCAGCGGCTCGTTCACGCTGAAGCTCACGGACAGCACGCAGGGATGGACGAACACGACCACGGCTCGGCTCAAGTCGGCGAAGCTCGCGTCGGCCGAGGTCATCGCCGAGGCGCCCTCCGGCAGCGGAGGCGTCCTCCCGCTCGCGAACTTCGGCACCGTCAGCTTCTCCGGCGCCACGGCGAACGGCAAGGTGCTGACCAGCAGCACGCCGAACATCGACCCGATCACCATGGCCTCCGGCTCGACGGTGAAGGCGCAGCCGAGCTCCATCAGCAACGGAGCCTTCTCCGTCACCTGGAAGCACTCCTGAGCGAACCGCGGTGGAGGGTCCGCCCTCGCGGCGGATCCTCCGCCGAGCGACGTAAAGTGACGCCGTGGACGTGACCGCCGACTTCCCGACCGACGCCGCGGAGACCGCACCGGCACGCGGCCGCGGCGACAAGATCGCGCGCCTCCTCCGCGAGATCGACGCGCTGATCGCCGACGACGAGGCCGAGGACCGTCGGATCACCGGCGGCTGGCGGACCTTCGCGGACATCGTCACCGCCGCCCACACGCACGCCTGGGACGCGTACAGCGTGGACCTGTCCCGCGACGCCGGGAGCTTCCGCCGGCTGTCGCGCCGGCGGCAGGAGGCCGTGAAGCGGATCTTTGGGACGATCTACCGCGCCGAGTCGGTCGTCGACGACTGGATGGACCGGATCGTGGCGTCGCTGCCCCGTGAGCCGGAGTACGAGTCGATGCGGGCAGCGCTCATGACGCAGGAGCACGACGAGGGGATGCACCGCGGCAGCCTGCTCCGCGTCGCGACCGAGGTGCTGGGCATCGACACCGCAGACGCCGACCGCGTGGCACGGAAGTACAACAACTTCGTCGCAGAGATCCTGTTCGACCGCTTCGAGGACGAGATGCGGCACCTGCTCCGCCCGAACCGCCCGATCGAGGACGTCTACACGGCGATCTTCATCTACGGCGTGATCAGCGAGGACGTGGTCGCGAACAGCGACGTCGTGATCCGCCGGGCGAAGGGCAACGCGATCTACGACGCGTACGACCTCCCGGGCATGAAGGAGGGCCAGACGAACGTCCGCCGCGACGAGGGCCGCCACGTGCGCATCGCCGTGCTCGCGACGCACCGCTTCCTCGAGGAGTACGAGGACGCCGCCGAGCGGCTGCTCGCCGTCTGCAACGAGTACATGGATCTCGCCGACCGGATGGTGCGGCGGGCGAAGGCGTCGCGCGGGCTGATCGACGCGCACCTGGCCGAGTCATACGGGCCCGACGTCGACTCGCTCTACTACTACGTGATGAACATGAAACGGCTCGCGGTACGCCTCGGCGAGCTCGGGCTCCGCGAGGGCGTGCTCGAGGTGAAGCGCCGCGTCGACGCCTCGATCGCCGAGCTCAGCGGCGACGACGGCGCTCCAATCGTCGAGACGCCCGGCCGCCTGCTCCGCCTCGTGGGGCCGAAGATGATGCGACTCGCCGGCGCGTCCCGCCTAGCGGGCTAGCGCGCGCTCGTAGCAGGCCTCGAGCCGGCGGGCGAGCAGCGGCCACGCGTACTCGGCCACGGCACGCTCGCGCGCCGCACGGCCCCGCTCTGCGCGCGCGGGCTCGTCCGCGAGCAGGGAGGCGACCGCCTCGGCGAGCGCGTCCGGATCGTCGGGCGGGACGAGCGCGCCGGTTTCCTCGCTCAGGATCTCGCGGTACCCCGGGATGTCGGAGGCGACGACCGGCGCCGCGCAGGCGAAGGCGCGGGTGATGACCATGCCGAAGCTCTCGTTGCCGAGCGACGGAGCGACGAGCAGCTTCGCCGCGGCGAGCTCCTCGGTGAGCCTGTGGTCGTCGACGAAGCCGAGCACGTCGATCCCCTCCTCCGCGAGGCGGAGGCGGGCCAGCAGGAGCCGGACGGCGAGGGGGTCGGCCCCGAGGATCCGGAGGCGGACGCCGCTGGCGCGCAGCCGTGGCCAGGCGCGCAGCAGGACCGGCAGCCCCTTGCGCGGATCGTGCCGACCCGCGAAGACGATGCGGTCGGCGCGACCGCCCGGGTGGATGCCTTCGGGGATCTCGACGCCGTTCGGTATCACCTCGAACTCGCCGCCCGCGTAGGGCACCGCCGCGAGACGGGCCTGCTCGGAGACGGCGACGCGCACGTCGAGCCGGTCGAGGAGGAATCCCCACAGCACCTCGGCGAGCGGGCGCCACGACGAGTCGCCGGCCGCGTGGAACGTCCCCACGCTGGGGCCGTCCCAGAGGGCGAGCGCGGCCGGGCTGAGCATCGGCGCCAGCGGCTCGTGGACGTGGACGAGATCGAACCGCTCGCGGGCGAGCGCCCGGCGCAGCTGCGGCAGCGCCCGCGGGCTCAGGACGAGGTTCGAGAGCGCGCCGTTTCCCGGCACGATCACCGACCGTCCCAGGGGGATCACGCCGGGCGGCGGCGGGCCGGTCCGGCCCTCACGCGGGTGGAGGATGCGGCTGAAGGAGCCGGGCGGGTCGTGGCCGATCAGGAGACGCGTCTCGATCCCGATCGCCTGCAGCGCGCGGGCCTGCGCGTCTGCGTGGTCGACGACGCCGCCGCCGAAGGACCAGGAGTACGGAACCACGATGCCGACCTTCACGGCGCTTCCCCAAGGAGGGGGCTCGTGGGGGAACCATGGGTTCCCCCACGTTGGACGATGCCGACCTTCACGCGCGCGAGGCTACCGCCGGCGGCCGAGCAGCAACCCCACCACGGTGCCCGCGACCAGGAGCTGAGCCTCGGCCGAGACCCCCACACCGTGCCGACCGCGGCCGCGGTGGAAGGCCTTCGCGCCCCGCAGGCGGAGCCACGGGAGTACGTGCTCGAGATCGGGCATCGCCGACGCCGCACCGCCGAGCACCGCCGGGTCGAGGAGGCCGCGCCGCGCGGCCAGCAGGCCGAGCGCGACGATGCCGCTGCCGATCTCGAAGCTCCGGTCGGGGATGTCCTCGTGCGGCACACGGTCGCCGGCCACGTGCAGTGCAGGGCCGACCAGGAGCGCGAGCGGGCGCGACCGGACGAGCGCCCCGGCGGCGGCGCCCGTCGCGACGTGGAAGGAGACGATCACCGCCGGATGATCGCCTATGCTCCAGCCGATGAGCTTTCTCGACCGCCTGCGCAAGATGCTCGCGGGCCCCGCCCACGTCCAGGCGGCCGACGACGCGGAGGCCGCGGCGCTCCGCGAGGAGTTCGGCGCCACCGCCGACGAGGGAGCCGCCGACCTCAAGCACGTGGAGGGGGCCGGCGGTGGTGGCCGCAGCCCGGACGTCCGGTTCGGGGCGTCCGAGGCAGCCGAGGCGGCCGAGGCGGACCTCGCCTCGGAGGAGGCTCCGCCCGACCCTTCCTGAGGTAGCGTTCGGCCCGGTGTGCCGGGAAGGCTGGTCGGCGTCAGCCGATGACGCCCGCCTTCGCCGCACCGGTCTTCGCCGCATCCATTGCGCTGATGCTGCTCGCGTCGGCGCAGTTCGCGCACCGGCTCGACCATGTCGGGTTCCGGCTGGGGCTCCCCGAGGCGCTGCTCGGGCTGCTCACCGCGCTCGCCGCCGACGCGCCCGAGATCTCGTCGGCGATCTCCGCACTCGTCCAGGGCGACCGCTCCGTCGCCGTCGGGGTCGTGGTGGGCTCGAACGCGTTCAACCTCGCGGCGATGCTCGGGGTCAGCGCCGTCGTCACGGCGCGCGTCCGCGCGCGGCACGAGACGCTCGAGCTCGAGGCGTTCGTGGGGCTCTGGCTGCTCGCGGTGATGGTCGCGGTCGTGGCGGGAGCGCTGGACGGCCGGGTCGGCGGTGTGCTCGTCGGGGCGGTGGTGGTGCCGTACGTCGTGCTCCTCGCCGCAGGGCCTCGGCTGGCGCGGAGCCTTCCGCGGGCCGGGTCGCGCTTCCTCCTCCGCAGCTTCGGGGAGCAGCACCGGCGCGAGCGGACGCTCGACTCTCGGCGCGAGGCGCTCGGGATCCTCGCCGTCCTCGTCCTCGCGCTCGTGCTGATCGTCGCCGGCAGCGTCGGGGCCGTGCGCGCCGCGACCGATCTCGCCCGTTCGTGGTCGGTGCCGGAGGAGCTCGTAGGCGTGCTCGTGCTCGCGATCCTGACGAGCCTGCCCAACGCCTGGACGGGCGTCCGGTTCGGCCTCCAGGGGCGCGGCTCGGCGCTGATGAGCGAGACGCTCAACTCGAACTCCATCAACGTCGTGGCGGGCCTCGCCGTCCCCGCGGCCCTCGGGACCTTGACGGCCTTCTCCGGCCTCGCGGTCTTCGACCTCGCCTGGCTCCTCGGGATGACGGCGGCTGCGCTCGTGCTCTTCGCCGGGCGGGACGGCGCGGGCCGGAGCGCGGGAGCCTTCCTCATCGCTCTCTACGCCGCGTTCCTCGCCGTCCAGGTGGCCGCGCGGGTCTAGCGTGGGTAAGCATCCCGTTAAGGCGCCCGGCGACTTCGCCTGCGCCGGGTTACCCTCCCGTCGCAGTTTGAGAAGGTGGGGAGAGTTGTCGCGGAGGAGGCGCGCCCGGATCGCGCTCGTGGCTCTGGCGGCCGCCAGCGTCCTCTTCGGCTGCCTCGCCGACACCGGGCACGGCGCGACGTCCACCTTCGACCGTAGCCGGACGATCCTGTTCGACGGCCGCCCGACGTTTCCGATCGCCCTTTCCCCGGCGCCGCCGCTCGGCTCGAATACGCCGTGGGGGACGAACGGCCTCGCCGAAACCGTCGCTGCGGGCGTGAACATGTTCCGCACGGGCACCGGCGGGCTCTGGTCGGCCGGCGATCTCCAGACTGCTCTCGCCTGGGACCGGGCCGCCGCGGCGCTTCACGTCTACACGTGGCCGAACATCGGCGGCTACGCCCTGGCCACCCCGGGCTCGGCCCAGGACACCGGGCTCGCGAACGTCGTCAACACGCTGACCGACGATCCGAGCGGCAGCGCGATCGCGATGTGGAAGGGCCGTGACGAGCCCTGGTGGGCGAACATCGCTCCCTGGTCGCTCCAGTTCGCCTACTGCCGGGTCACCTCGCGCGGCGATCCCGCCTGGTGCAACGGCGAGCCCGCCCTCGACCCCAGCCGGCTCTGGGTGACGATCGAGGCGCCGCGCGGGGTCGCAGCCGACCTGGCGCCGTACTCGTCCGTCACCGACATCCACGGGGTCGACATCTACCCGGTCAGGCTCAACCGTCCCGTTCCGACGCTGGACTCGGTCGGGATGTGGACTCGGACGCTCGCAGCGGCCTCGCCCCAGGAGCCGATCTGGACAACCCTCCAGATCTGCGCGAGCGGCAGCTACGACAAGACCACCGGTGCCTTCGTGCTGCCCACCCTCCAGCAGGAGCGGTACATGGTCTACGACGCGATCCTGAACGGCGCCAGGGCGCTGACCTTCTTCGGCGGCGGCACCGCCGGCTGCTTCAGCGGCAGCGACGCCCAGTACGGCTGGAATTGGACGTTCTGGCAGAGCGTCCTCGGCCCGCTGATCGAGCAGATCTCGGCCTCGAGCCCGATCGCGCCGGCCCTGGTGAACAACGCGCCGACCCCGCAGGTCACGGTCGTCGGCAAGGGCACCGAGGTGGCGCTGAAGGAAGGTACCTCGGTCGACGACCTCTGGCTGATCGCGGCGCGCAGCGGGCCCGGAACGAGGAGGGTGTTGTTCCGCGGGCTTCCCGGATGGGCGCACAGGGGCGCGGTCTACACGGAGAACCGCACCGTCACCGCCTCCCGGGGCTCGTTCCGCGACACGTTCAACCAGTGGGACGTCCACGTCTACCACTTCGTCGAGCCGCTCGTCCTGCGCAGGGTCACGCCCGCGAAGGCGACCGTCGGCTCGCGTGTCACGCTGCGCGGCAAGGGTCTCGCGGCGACTTCGTCGGTCAGCGTCGGCGGCGCCCGCGCGCGCTTCAAGGTCGTGACGGACGGAGAGCTGGCCGTGACCGTGCCCCGTCATGCCACGAGCGGCCCGATCGTCGTCAGCTCGCCGCTCAGGCAGGTCACGAGCCGCACGTCCCTCCGCATCCTCCCCAGCGCGGCGAAGCTGCCGCGGATCAGCGGCGTGCCCCGCCTCGGACACAGCCTGAGGACGACGAAGGGGGCGTGGTACGGCGATCCGCCGACGAGCTACGCCTACTCCTGGCTGGCCTGCAACCCGCGCGGCCTCGGCTGCAAGCCGGTGCCGGGCGCGACGAGGCAGACGCTCCGGCTCGGGCCGCAGCGGCTGGGCTACCGCTTCCGCGCCGTCGTCACCGTGCGCACCGCCTCGGGTGCCGGCAGCGCGACGTCGAAGGCGACCAGGGTCGTCACCCGCTAGACCGGGCCGAGCGACCGGCCCAGCTACTTCTTGATGACCTTGCCCTTCGGCGAGAGGACGTACCAGAGGCCGCCGCTGTTCTTGACCCCCTGACCGGTCGTCTGACCGGGCTTGTGGTCGGTGATGTACGTGTACAGCGGCCAACGGTTGTACGTGACGACACGACCGCCCTCCGGGTTCTTGTCGGTGCCGAGCAGCTTCTGCTTCGCGGCGCCGCCGGCGGTGGGCCTCTGTCCCTTCTTGATCTTCAGCGGCGGCCAGATCACGGCGCATTGGCCCTTGCAGGTCACACGCTTCTGGTGATCCGGGACGAACATGTAGAGCGTGTGTCCGCGGCTGTTGACGAGGATGACGCCGAGCTTCTTGACCTTTCGCGTCGTCACGGTCGCCGACCTCGTCACGTGCCGCGCTCCCGCGACCCCCGACTTCGCGGGCGACGAGCCGCCGCAGCCGGCGGCCAGCACGCCCAGCGTCACAGCGAGGGCGGCGAAGAGGGCGATGGGCAGAGATCCCGTCCGAGTCACTCCCGGCATCGTAGCGCGGCAGATCCCCCAAAAGGGGGAGGCCCGGTCGTGCCGGCAGGGAGATGATCCTCTCGACTCTCGCTCGGGGCTGACGGCAACAACTCTGCGGCGGAGCATTTGAAGCGGCGGGCCATCCCGCCGCTTCGTCGTGCTCGGGCCGGGATCAGCCCGAATGGGCCAGGCCGGGAGCCGGGACGAGCCTCAGCTGCGGCGTGCGGGGGGTCTCGCGGTAGAGGACGCGCTCGACCTCGTCCGCCGGCATCGGCCGGCCGAAGAGGTAGCCCTGGCCGAGTGAGCAGCCGAGCTCGCGCAGCCGCTCGGCCTGCGCGGGATGCTCGATGCCCTCGGCCACCGCGCCGAGGCCCAACGAGTCGGCGAGGCGCAGAATCGCGTCGACGAACGCCTCGTCGGCGTCCTCGCCGACGAGCTTGTCGACGAAGGGCTTCGGGATCTTCAGCGACTCGATCGGAAACTCCGCGAGCCGGCTCAGCGACGAATAGCCGGTGCCGAAGTCGTCGATCGTCAGCCCGACGCCCAGCTCGCGGAGCCGGCGCATCGCGACGATGGCGCCGTCGCTCCCCTGGATGACGCCCGACTCGGTCACCTCGATCACGAGCCGGCTCGGGTCCACCCCGTAGCCCTTGAGCGCCTCGGCGAGGGTGTCGACGAGTCGCTCGTTGGCGAGCTCCGCAGCCGCGACGTTGAGCCAGATCGTGAGCCGCTGCGGCCAGCGGCGGGCCGCCTCCAGAGCCTGCTGCAGCACGAGGCGGCCGAGCTCCACCGTGAGGCCGGTCTCCTCCGCCACGGGCAGGAAGTCGCCGGCGCTGAGCAGGCCACGGGTCGGATGGGGCCAGCGGGCGAGCACCTCGAAGCCATCGATCTGTCCGTCCGCGAGACGGACGACCGGCTGGAAGTGGACGAGGATCTCGCGCCGCTCCAGAGCCGCCTCGAGGTCGAGGCCGAGCTGCCGCTGGGCGCGGAGCTTCTCGTGCAGGTCAGCCTCGTACAGCGTGTACGCGCGCTCGGAGCGCTTGACGCTGTACATCGCGATGTCCGCGTTGCGGATGAGGTCCTCGCCGCTCGTGATGCCCGCGGCGCCGACGGCGATGCCGACGCTCACGTGGCAGGCGACGTCGCCGCAGCCGAGCGTGTACGTCCCGTCGATGGCCTCGAGCATCCGCCGCGCGGCGGAGACGGCGCCCGTGGCGTCCACGTCGCGGACGAGCACGGCGAACTCGTCGCCGCCGATCCGGGCGGCGAGGTCCTGGGCGCGGGTCGCCCCGGCGAGCCGGGCCGCGAACGCCGTGAGGAGCTCGTCGCCGGCGCTGTGGCCCCACGTGTCGTTGACCGTCTTGAAGCGGTCGAGGTCGAGGTAGAGCACGGCCGTCGTGCCCGTTCCGTGCGCGAGCTCGTGCTCCACCGCTTCCAGCAGGTGGAGCCGGTTGGGAAGACCTGTAAGGCCGTCGTGGTACGCCTGGTGGCGAAGCTGCTCCTTCAGCTGGGTCAGCTGGGCGAGCGAGTGCTCGAGCCGGCCGTTCTCGAGCAGGATGCTCGAATGCCCGGAGAACGTGCCGAGGAGCTCGACGTCGGCTTCGGTGAACGTGCTGACGTCACCCAGGCGCTCGCCGACGACGAGCAGCCCGAACGTCCGGTCCTCGCCGCGCAGGGGCGCCACGATCGCCTCCTCGAGGCCGCGCGAGCGGAGAAAGCCCTCGAATGCATGGGTCGCGCGACGCTGCGTCAGGAGCAGCGCCGACCCGACTGACTCGACCTCGGTGAACGCCGCGGCGTCCTCCGACGAGAACCGCTCCTCCGGGTGCATGAGCAGCTCCCCCTCCGCGCCGCTGATGCTGCGCAGGGGCCCTTCTCCGTCGGACGGCGGCAGGAGCAGGATCTCGGCGTACTCCGCGCGAAGCAAGCGTCGCGCCGCGACGAGGAGCTGCCCGACGGCGAGGCCGAACTCGGGCGCGCCCTGCGTCGCGCGCATCGACTCGTACAGGAACTCCACGTGCTCCCGCTGCTCGCGCTGCTCCATGTAGCCGCGGAACGCCCCCACGCAGGCGAGGACCGGGAAGACGAGGAGGAGCACGGCGAGTGGGCGGACCTCGAGCAGCTCGACGACGGCGAGGCCGAGCGACGCGGTCGCGAGCGCGCCGAGCGTCGAGGTGACGAGCGTCCGGCCGAGCTGCGGCGCCTGGAAGCGCTCCTCCGCGATCGCGATCACGGTCGAGACGAGCAGGATCCCGACCACGTGGCCGACCCCGCAGGCGACGAGGACGAGCCCCCACAGGTGAGGAGACGAGTCGGCGGGGGAGGCGAGCGAGCGGAAGACGACGAGAGCGATGCCGCTGCAGAGCGGCAGCTCCGCGAGGTTGAACGCGAACTTCGCGAGCTGGCGCAGCTGGCTCCTGCGCCTGTTGACGACGAGCGCGACGAGCGTGCCCACGAGCTGCCCGACCAGGAGGGACGAGGGCGCCCCGAGCAGCAGGCCGAGGGTGAGCCCGATCTCGGTCAGCGAGATCGTGTGCGCCTGCTTGCGGAACTGCAGGTGGACGACGAGGACCTCGGCGAGGTAGAAGGCGAGCGCGAGCCAGTACCAGGCGAGCACCGGGCTGCGGCCGAACGCCGGCCGGTCGAGCCCGCCGACGGCGATCGCCCACACGAGCGCGCAGGCCGCCGCCAGGACGGCGTTGAACGCCCAGACGCGGCGCGGCGCGCGAAGAGCCTCACGCACAGCGACGCCGAGCGGGCGCGATGGCTCGCTCGGCGCGCGGCGCGGCGAGAGGAGGGGGCGGGTCACCGGCCCCTCGCGTCGAGGGTCAGCCCCAGCTCGCTCCGAGCCATGACCCACTCGACCAGCTGCTGCCGCTCCAGCTGGAGCCGCTCCAGCTCGAGCCGCTCCACGAGCTGCCCGACCAGGAGGAGCCGCTCCACGAGTTGCCCGACCACGACGATCCGCTCCACGAGCTGCCCGACCAGGAAGAGCCGCTCCACGAGTGTCCCGACCACGAGGAGCCGCTCCACGAGCTACCCGTCCACACCGAGCCGTTCCAGCTTCCGCCCGACCAGCTGGAGCCCGCGGCCTCGAGGCCGGCCATCGAGCCCGAGTCGAAGGGCTGGCCGAAGATGTCCTGCTCGCCCTGCAGGACGACGCCGTTCATCGAGATGTGATCGGTACCGCGCGAGGCCTCGAGCAGGCCGGTGCCGGTAGAGGAGGCATTGGACTGCTGCGACGCGGACGCGGAGGGAACCGAGGCGCCGAGGAGCTTGCTCATGTCGAGCTCGCCGCATCCCTGCTGCTTCCAGTTGAAGGACGAGAGCTTGTCGCAGCTCGACGACAGCATCGCCTTCACCTGGTCGGGGGTCAGCTGCGGATAGCGCTGCAGGAGGTCCGCGACGGCACCGGACGTGAACGCCGCCGCCTCCGAGGTCCCGCTCCCGCGGAAATAGCGGTCGCTCAGCACGCCGGAGGGACTGCTCTGGTCGATGTACGAGCCCGGATCGCGCAGCCCCTGCATGTGGGTGCCGGGCGCGACCAGGTCGGGCGCGCGGCAGGAGGCGCTGCAGCTCGCGGCGACGGCGGAGAACGAGGCGACCTCGTCGTCCCACGGGCTCGGGGTGCCGTTCGTGTCGGCCGCTCCGACCGCGAGGATCTGCGGGTCGTAGGCCGGATCGGCGAGGCCCTGGGCGTTCGCTCCGTTCTGGTAGCCGGAGTTTCCGGCGGCGGCGACCACGACGATGCCCGCCTTCCACGCCTGCTCGACGGCGTAGGCGAGCGGGTCGACTTGGTACGGCTGCGTCGAGTTCGTGCCGTACGACAGATTGATCACGCGGATGTTCATCCCGTTGTCGTTGCGGTGCTGCACGACCCAGTCGATCGCCGCGATCACCTGGCTCACGTCGACGCCGCCGTCCGCGACGCCGACCTTCACGGAGAGGAGACGCGCGTCGGGGGCGACGCCGCGGTAGCCGCCCGGCCGGCCGTCGTTGCCGGCGATCAGGCCCGCCATGAACGTTCCGTGCCCGTTCGTGTCGAGGCTCTGGAGACTCGGGCTCTGCGACTCGAGCGACAGGTCCGGCCCGTTCACCACCTTGCCGGGCGCGTTGAGCCCCGCCACCGGCGAGATCCCTGTGTCGATGAGCGCGACGCCGACACCCTTGCCCGTGTAGCCGGCGTTCCACCAGTCCTGGACACCGTCGCCCGCGGTGATGCTCTGCATCGAGTAGGGATCCGAGGACGGGTCGTAGCTCGAGGCGCCCCACGAGGCGCCGGAGCGGATCATGCCGAGCGCCAGGACGAGCGCGACCGCGAGCACGACCATCGGCCAGGCGCCGAAACGAGAACCGTCGCGAACGATGAGGTTGGCCCCCACGTACACCCTCCTTCTCGCGACCGTCCTGTGCCGCAGACGAGCCGCAGTAGCCGCCCGATCAGTCGCCGGAACGTAGATCGACATCGCAGAGCGATCCTCCCGCGAAAGGGGGAGACGATTCGCTCGGACGAGGGATTTTGAAACCCCTACGATCTCCCGAACGTGCGCTCCGTCCTGCACTCGGCGCCCCCGCGGTTCGACGCGGACGAGGCCGCGCGGATCGCGGCAGAGGCGTTCGGCTTCCTCGGCACCGCGACCGCCCTCGGCAGCGAGCGCGACCAGGCGTTCCTGCTGGACGACGGAGGGCCGGGCGCAGTCCTCAAGATCTCGAACAGCGGCGAGGACGAGGGCGTGCTCGACTTCGAGGAGGCTGCGATCGCCCACGCCCTCGCGGTCGATCCGGAGCTGCCGGTGGCCCGCCAGCTTGCGCCTCGCGCGGCGTTCGACGGCCACCACGTGAGGCTGTTCGAGCGGCGACCCGGGCACAAAGGAGGGGCCGAGCTCGACGACGCAGCCGTGCGCGAGATCGCCGCGGTGCACGCGCGCCTCTGCCTCGCGCTCCGCTCCTTCTTCCATCCGGCCGCGGGGCGTGAGCTGCTCTGGGACGTCCGAGCCGCGCCGCAACTGCGGCCGCTGCTCGAGGAGATCGCCGATCCGAACCGGCGGGCGCTCGTCTCGCGCGCGCTCGAGCGCTTCGAGGAGCACGTGCTGCCGGAGTGGGGACGCCTGCGCGCCCAGGTAGTCCACGGCGACTTCAACCTCGACAACCTCCTGCTCGACGAGCACGACCGGGTTTCGGGGATCGTCGACTTCGGGGACTGCGGCCACACGGCGCTCGCGGCCGACGTCGCGATCGCGCTCGCGTCGCTCCTGCGAGGACGGCCGCTCGAGGACGCGTTCCGGGTCGCCCGGATCGCGCTCGACGGCTTCGCCTCCCGCCTGCCGCTCGAGCCGCTCGAGCTCGAGCTGCTCGGCGACCTCGTCGGGGCCCGGCTGGCGGCGATCGTCTCGATCAGCGCCTGGCGCTCCCGTCGCTTCCCGGAGAACGCCGCCTACATCGAAGCCTGGGACGACGACTCGTGGGAGCTGCTCGAGCTGCTCGACCGCCTCGGCCCGGACGAGGTCGCGCAGGAGCTCGGTGCGCGCCGGCCGCCGGTGGCGACGACGGTGCTCACGCGCCGGCGGAACGAGGCGCTCGGGGCGCTCCTCACGCCGCTCACGTACTCGCGTCCCGTCCACGCCCTGCGGGCCGAAGGCGTCTGGATCCACGAGCCGGACGGACGCCGGCTGCTCGACGCCTACAACAACGTCCCGGTCGTCGGGCACTGCCATCCACGCGTGACGGAGGCCGTCGTCCGCCAGACGCGGCTCGGCGCGACGAACGCCCGCTACCTCGCTGATCCGCTCGTCGAGCTCGCGGAGCGGTTGCTCGCGACGTTTCCTCCCGAAGCCCGGTTCGACACGGTGCTGCTCGTCAACTCCGGCAGCGAGGCGAACGACCTGGCCTGGCGGGTCGCGGTCGAGGTCACCGGGCACGGCGGCGCGCTCGTGACCGAGAACGCCTATCACGGCGTCACGACTGCCACGACCGCGCTCTCGCCCGACGAGTGGCCGCGCGAGACCCAGCCCGTCCACGTCGCCCGCTTGCCCGCGCCCGGCAGCGGGGCCGACCTGGGCGCAGCGCTCGACGCCGCGCTCGGCACGCTCGAGGGCGGCCTCGCGGCGACGTTCCTCGACGGCGCGCTCATGAGCGACGGGATCCGCACGCCGGCGGCCGGCGAGCTCCGTCTGCTCGTGGAGCGCACGCACGCCGCCGGCGGCCTCTACGTGGCGGACGAGGTGCAGGCGGGACACGGCCGCCTCGGCCCCGAGCTCTGGTCGTTCGTGCCGCACGGCATCGCTCCGGACGTCGTGACGCTCGGCAAGCCGATGGGGAACGGCTATCCCGTCGCTGCGCTCGTCACCAGGCGGGAGCTCGCCGAGCGCTTCCCCTACGCGGGCACGACGTTCTCCACCTTCGGCGGCAACCCGGTCGCCGCGAGCGCCGCGCTCGCCGTGCTGGACGTGCTCGAGGACGAGCGGCTCCCGGGGCGGGCTGCAGGCGTCGGAGAGCGCCTCCGCACGGCGATCGACGCCCTCGGCAGTCCCCACGTCGTCGACGTGCGCGGCAGCGGCCTCCTGGCGGGTGTCCAGCTCTCGAGCGGCGAGCTGGCGGCGAGTGTCGCCGACGAGCTGCGCGAGAGCGGGATCCTCGTGGGACGCACGGGCAGGAACGGCGCCGTGCTCAAGATCCGCCCGCCGCTCGCGTTCGACGACGAGCACGCCGGGATGCTCGTGGCCGCGCTCGGCCGGATCCTCGGCTGACGTTTCGCCGCCGAAGTCGTATCGTCCGGGGCGATGGCCGTGGAGCAAACCGACGCGCAGCTCGTCTCCCGCTGCCGACAGGGCGATCCGGAGGCGTGGAACGAGTTCGTGGAGCGCTTCTCGCGCTACGTCTTCGCCATCTGCAGCCGCGGCTTCCGCCTTGCGGAGCCCGATGCCGAGGACGTCTTCCAGGAGGTCTTCGCGCGAGCCTTCGAGCGGCTGGCCGACCTGCGCAGCGACGACGCGGTGCGCCCGTGGCTCGCCCAGCTCACGCGCCGCCTCTGCATCGACAAGCTCCGCCTGCTCGCCCGCGACACGCCCTCGGACGCCGACCCCGACGAACGCGAGGTCGACGACGTCCTTGCGGCGCTCGACGACGCGATGACCGTGCGGGCCGCGCTCGACAAGGTCGGCGATCCGTGCCGTGAGATCCTCGACCGGTTCTTCTGCCGGGACGAGAGCTACCGGACGATCGGCGACGTCCTCGACATGCCCGCCGGCACGGTCGCCAGCCGCATCTCGCGCTGCCTCGACAAGGTGCGGTCCGAACTCGATGGAAGGAGTCGGGGCTCTCGCCCGTCATGAGAGAGATGAACGGATTCGACGAGGAACGGATCGGCCGGCTGCTACGCCTCCTGCCGCCTGCACCCGAGGGCTGGGTGCGCGCCGCGCAGGAGCTGCCGGCCGCGCGGGCGGCGCTCGACGAGCTCGTCGCGCGTGCCGAGCAGGACTCCGCGTTCCGGCTCCAGCTCCAGGCCGACCTCGAACGTGCGGTGGCCGACGCCGGTTACGAGCCCTCGCCGTTCATCGTCTCGCGGCTGCGCCGGCTCCTCAAGGCGGTCTGAACACGCGCGGGACGTGCGCCGGTGAGACACTCCGGCAGTGCTCACCGGTCTCTCCCTCCCCGCGCTGCTAGAGGAGCTGGCAGCGCCGCGCGAGGTTCCGGGCGCCGGCTCGGCGCTCGCGGTGGCGCTCGCGGCGGCCGCGGCCGTCGTGCAGATGGCCGCGCGGCTCTCGCCCGGGAGCTGGGCGGACGCCGCGGGCGTGGCGGCGCAGGCAGAGGCGCTGCGCCAGCGGGCGGCGAGCCTCGTCGACGAGGACGCCGAGGCGTACCGGCGGGCGCTCGAGGCGCGCGCGGCGGCCGACGCGACCGCGAAGCCTGAGCAGCGCGACTGGTCGCTCGGACGCGTCACGGCCGCCGCGGCCGAGCCGCCGCTCTCCCTCGTCCGCCTGGCCGCCGACCTGGCGGAGCTCTGCGCCGCGGCGGGCGCGCGCGTCGAGCCCCGCGTCCACGCCGACGTCGCCGGCGCGGCCGCCCTCGCGGCGGCGGTCGCCCGCGGCGCGCGGGAGCTCGTGGCGGCCAACCTGACGGCGCTGCCCGGCGACGAGCGGGTGGCGGAGGCGGACCGCCTCGTCGCCGCCGCCGAGGCGTCCGCGCGATCGCTCTGAGCGCGCGAAGAAGCCCGGCCGAGCCGGGCTCTTCGCGTGACGGTCAGATCTGCCTCGGCGCGTGGGTCAGGTGCGCCGAGTCGCGTGCACCTAGCCCTGGCGGGGCGAGTCGAGCCGCATGTTCGCCTTGCGCATGTGGGCCTCGACCTCGTTGTCGTCGTCGTCCTCGGCGGCGGGCTCGATGTTCACGCCGTGCCTCGTGTGAGCCTCGACCTCGGGCTCGTCTCCC
The DNA here is from genome assembly GCA_035653395.1 of Gaiellaceae bacterium. Taxonomy (GTDB): domain Bacteria; phylum Actinomycetota; class Thermoleophilia; order Gaiellales; family Gaiellaceae; genus Palsa-739. Next base: position 61,483 of record DASRBX010000034.1, on the reverse strand, counting down.
TTTCGCTGCTCCTCCGACATTGCTTCCTCCTCGGGAATCCGTTTACGCCGGTCTCGGCGCTTCGTCACACAAGACGGTCGCCGTACCGGAAATCTTCCACGACGCGGGCCGACCTTCCCCGGGTCCACGAAAAGGCCCGGCGCGAAGCCGGGCCTTTCGCGAATCTCGGTGGCGCTAGCCCTGCCGGGGCAGCCCCTGCCGCGGCTGGGCCTGCCGCACGTGAGCCTCGACCTCGTCCTCGGTCTCGTCCTCGGCCGGCTCGTCGTTCACGCCGTGCCTCGTATGGGCCTCGACCTCGGGCTCCTCGCCCTTGTGCTGCTCGTCCGACATGTGCTCCTCCTTCGGAATTCTCGACGCCGGTTCGGCGCTGTCATCTCACCAGACGTGCCTGGGCCCAGGAATCTTCCCACCGGCTCTTCAAATTCGCAACAGGGCCTGCGATTGTTGCGCGCATGGGTCGCTATGCCGCGTCGCTGCGCGCCTTCGCCAAGGTATTCGCGAATCCCCGCGTACGCAGCATCCAGCTCGCGGGCCTGGGCTCGACGCTCGGCACCTGGGCCTACGCGGTTGCGCTTCCGGTCTACGCCTACCACGCGGGCGGCGCGCGCACGGTCGGGCTCCTGTTCTTCGCCCGGATGGCGCTCGCCGCCGTCGCGGCCCCGTGGCTCGGCGTCCTCGCGGACCGCTGGTCGCGCCGGCAGCTCATGCTCAGCGGCGACCTCATCCGCTGTGCCGTCTTCGTGGCGATGACGGCGGTCGCAAGCGCCGGCGCCAGCGCCTACATCGTCTACGTGCTCGCCGTCACGTCGACGGTCGTCTCCGGCTCGTACTCGCCCGCGCAGTCGGCGCTCCTGCCCTCGCTGGTCGAGACGCCCGACGAGCTGACCGCAGCCAACCTCGTCGGAAACACGATCTCGAGCCTGGGGATGTTCGCGGGCCCGGCGATCGGCGGCGTGCTGCTCGCGCTCAGCACCCCGGCGGCCGTCTTCGGGCTCAACGCGGCTCTTTTCCTGTGGTCGGCCGTGTTCGTGCTCCGTGTCCCGCGCGACGACCCGCCGCAGCGGGCGGAGCGGCCGAGGTTCCTGCCCGAGCTGACGGCGGGCTTCGCGACCGTATGGCGCACGCCCGCGCTTCGGATCGTGATCGGCCTGACCACGGCCGAGGAGCTCGTCTACGGAGCGCTCGAGGTGTTGCTCGTGGTGCTCGCCCTCCGGCTCCTGCACGCCGGCAACGCGGGGTACGGCTGGCTCAACACGGCGATGGGCGTCGGCAGCGTGGCCGGGGCGTTCGTCGTCGCCGCGGTCGCCGCTCGGCGCCGGCTCGCGGGCGGCTTCGGCCTGGGGATCCTGCTCTGGGGACTCGCGCTCTGCGCCGCCGCCGCTCTCTCGACGCTCGCGCCGGCGCTCCTGCTCCTCGGCGTGATCGGGACGGCCGCCATCCTCGTCCAGGTCACGAGCGTGACGCTCCTGCAGCGCTCGGCGGAGAACGAGGTGCTCGGCCGTGTCTTCGCCGTCCTCGAGAGCCTGATGCTCGCGGGAACGGGCGTCGGCGCGCTCGTCGCGCCGGGTCTCGTGAGCTGGCTCGGGCCGCGAGGCGCGCTCGTCGCGACGGGCGCCTTCCTCCCCGTCCTGCTCGTACCGCTGTGGCCGAGCCTGCGGCGCATCGACTTGGAGGCCGAGATCGAGGAGGAGCCGCTCGAGCTGCTGCGCGGGATCGAGATCTTCGCCCACCTGCCGGAGCCCGTGCTCGAGCGCCTCGCCTCGAGCGCGACTGCGGTCTCGGCAGCCGCCGACCAGGTCGTCGTCTCCCGCGGCGAGGCCGGCCGCCACTTCTACGTCATCGCCGCAGGGCGTGCCGCGGTCGAGCTCGACGGCGGAATTGCGCGCGAGCTCGGCGCCGGTGACTTCTTCGGCGAGATCGCACTGCTCCGAGACGTGCCGCGGACGGCGACGGTGCGGGCCGTCGAGCCGATCCGGCTCTACGCGCTCGAGAGGGACGAGTTCCTCGCGGCCGTGACCGGGCACGCGCCGACCCTCGCCGCGGCGGAGAACATCGTCAGCTCCCGGCTGCCGGCCGGCGCGCTCGTCGGCTAGCCGGGACTCTCCACCAACACGCGCTCGAGGGCACGGAGCAGCTCGAACGCGGCGTCGCGCTCGCCGTCCTCGAGCCGCGCGGCCACACGGGCCAGCGGCGCGAGCCGGCCCTCGCCCTCGAGCGCCTGGCGGGCCCGCCGCGCGCGCTGGAGCAGGTCGAGCGCGATCGCCGCCTGGTTGGCGAACAGCCCGAGCATGTCGACCTCCCGGAGCCGAACCTTCGCCTCCGGCGGCCGGTCGAGCACCTGGAGCACGCCGAGCGCGCGCTCCTCGACGAGCAGGGGCACGGACATCATGTTCTTCGGGACGTAGCCGGTCGACTCGGCCTGCGAGCGGGACCAGCGCGCGTCGGAGGTGAGGTCGTCCACGACGAGGGGCTGCCGGGTCGTGAGCACCCAGCCCGCGATTCCGTTCCCGGCTGGGAAGCGCATGCCGATCAGCTCGCCCTCCCCCTCTCCCGAGACCGCCTCGAAGACGAGCTCCTCCGCCTCCTCGTCGAGAAGGAAGACGGACGCCGCCTTGGCGCCGAAGATGGCACGCGCAACCTCGACCGTCGCCTGCAGGAGCGAGCGGTGCGCCTCGTCCGCCCCGAGGACCCCTGCCGCGACGGCCGCCTCGAGGTCGCTCACGCCCCGCCCCTCGCGTTCGAGGCCGTCTGGTAGAGCACGCTCTTGAGCTGGAACGGCGTCAGGTTGGGATGCTTGCCGAGGATGAGGGCGCAGACGGCGGCGATGTGCGGCGTCGCGAAGCTGTTGCCCGTGCAGCGGAGCGTGCCGCCGCCGAGCCACGCGACGTCGAGGTCGAGGCCGCGGCCGAAGAACTCCACCGGCGGCGACGGGTTGTAGTAGAAGGTGAGCGGGTCGCTCTCCTCGTGGCTGCCGACGGAGATGACACTCGCGAAGCGCCACGGGAAGCTCTCGACGGGCATGTTGTGGGCCGAGGCGACGAGGAGGACGCGCCGGAAATAGGCGCGGTCGGCGAGCTCGTGCAGCCGCTCGACGTACTTCGTCCGCGTCGTCGAGAGGCTCATGTTCACGATCGGGAATCCCTGCTCGATCGCCCAGCCGAGGCCGTGCAGCATGATCTCGCCGCCGCCCGTGTAGCCGGCTCCGAGGACGCGCACGCTCGTCAGCTCGACGTCGGGGGCGAGCGACCGGACCACCCCGGCGCAGGCCGTGCCGTGGCCGCAGAGGTCGCCCTCTGCGTCCTCGACGACCTCCAGCTCGCCGTCCTCGCCCCGGACGACGGCGACCGAGTGTTCGACACTGCCGACGAGCGGGTGGTCGGGCTCGATGCCGCTGTCGAGGATGCACACGCGCACGCCGGCGCCTGTCGAGCCGCCCCAGGCCCACTCCCGCGTGACCTGCTCGGGGAGCGTGACCGGGACGCGGATCCGGTCCACTGCCTCGGCGGGAAGGCTCCACGCCGGTAGCTCCTCCTCTTCCTCGAACTCCTGCTCGTGCGGGACGACGGCGCTCACGCCGGCCCGATCATCGCACAGCGCACGCGCGTGCAATCCTGCGGCGGTGCGCGTGCGCGACCTCAACTGGTTCCAGCTGGAGGAGTACCTGCGCCGCGACGACCGGATCGTCCTGCCGATCGGCTCGACGGAGCAGCACGCGTACCTCTCGCTCGAGACGGACAGCATCCTCGCCCGGCGGGTCGCCGAGGAGGCGGCCGAGCCGCTGGGCGTCCCGGTCCTGCCGGTGCTCGCGTACGGCTTCACGCCGGCCTTCGCCGCCTATCCCGGCTCGCCGACCTTGCGCGCCGGGACGCTCGTCGCGGTGGTGCAGGACCTGCTCGACTCGCTGCACGCGCAGGGGTTCCGGCGGATCCTGATCGTCAACGGGCACGGCGGCAACGCCCCGGCCGATGCGGCACGCCGCGAGTGGAGCGCCGCGCACGCCGACGCCCAGGTCCTGTTCCACAACTGGTGGATCGGCCCCCGGGTCTGGCAGCTCGTGCAGGAGCTGGACCCGGGCGCGAGCCACGCGTCCTGGATGGAGAACTTCCCCTGGACGCGGCTCGAGGGCGTCGAGCTGCCCGCCGAACGCAAGGAGCCCCTGTCGCAGCCCTTGCCCGCCGCGCCGGCCGCGCTGCGCCAGGTCGCGGGCGACGGACAGTACGGCGGGTTCTACGCGCTGCCGGACGCCGACGTCCTCCGCCTCTGGGCGGCGGGTGTCGAGGAGATGCGGGGGCTCCTCGAGCACGGCTGGGCTTCCTGAAGCCGGTCAGCGTGTGTGGGTGCGCAGCCAGGCCACGATGTTGCGCGCCTCCACCGCCCCGCTCGGGCCCCTCGCCGGTGGGGCGACCGACTGCCTCCTCGGGCTCGGCCGAGGCGCGTGCCCGCCGCCGCCGTTCAGAGCGAGCGCAGCCACGAGCCCGGTGATCGCGGCCGCCAGGAGAGCCGCGGCGGCGGCGAGCCGGCGCGTCGTCCGGCGGGCGGACCGGCGGCGCCGCGGCGCGAGGGTCTCGGTGGCGCGCCGGGCCGGGTCGGCGGGAACGGCCAGGGTCTCGGCCTCGGACACGACCGGCGCGAGCATCCGAGCGACCGCCGCCGCGGAGGGGGGCCTGTCCTCGGGCCGGACCGCCAGGCAGGACGTCACCGCGGCGACGAGCTCGGCCGGAGCGCCGGGGATGCGGGCGCTCGGATCGGGTGGCTCGAAGCCGCCGATCGCGCTCAGCTCCGTGAGCGAGCCGGCCGCTCGGGCGGGCTCGCCCGTGAGAAGCTCGTACAGCACCGCCCCGAGGGCGTAGATGTCCGCCGCGGCGGTGACCCGCTCGCCCCGTGCCTGCTCCGGCGCGAGGTAGCCGGCGGTGCCGAGCACCGTCCCGGCGAGCGTGAGGCGCGTTCCCTCGTTTCCGACGGCGATCCCGAAGTCGCCGAGCTTGAGGACGCCGTCGGTGCCGACCAGGAGGTTCTGCGGCTTGACGTCGCGATGCACGAGCCCCGCGGCGTGGGCGGCGGCGAGGCCCGCGCAGGCCTGCATGCCGAGCGAGGCGACCTCGGAAGCCGGGAGCGGAGCCCGGCGGGCCACGAGATCGGCCAGCGTCTCGCCTTCCACGTACTCCATCGCGATGAAGGGGCGGCCCCCGTCCTCGCCGACGTCGAATACACGTACGACGTTCGGGTGTGCGAGCCGGGCGGCGAGGCGGGCCTCGCGCAGGAATCGCCGCCGGAGATCCTCGTCCCGCGCGAGGTTCTCGGCGAGGCGCTTCAACGCGACGGGCCGGTCGAGCTCGACGTCGTGGGCGAGGTCGACGGTGGCCATCGCGCCGTGGCCCAGGGGGCGGACGACGTCGTAGCGGCCCGCGACACGGGTCACGGTGCTCATCCCTTGCCCCCATCGCCTCTGCCGTGGCCGTGGTGCCCGTGCTCGTCGTGCTTGTCCTGCTTGTGCCCGGGGGGCTCGGGCGGCGGCGGCGGTTTCGTGGCCGTCGACGTGGTCTGCGCCGTCGGCGGCGTGCACGTGAGCCGGCCCGCGAGCGAGGTCACGCTGCCGACGAGCGGGGAGCGAAGGCGGAGGGGCAGGCTGTGCTCCTTGGCCCGGACGTCGTCGCGGAGAGAGATCGCGAGCTGCTTCGCCCGGCAGTCGTCTCCGGCTGCCGCGGCGGCCGCGACCGCCGACGCCTGCCTCTCCCAGGCCACCGCCAACGCCTTCGGCACGCCGCGGGACAGATACCTCTGCGAGCGTCCGCCACCGCCGCAACCCGCCGCGGCCAGGAGGACGATTGCTGCTGCCCAGCCGATCCTCGACACGGCTCCTCGTGTACCCGCCGGGCGGGCCGGCGTAGCCTCGCATTTGCGACCCGGAACCGTTAAGGTCCTGTTAATGCCGATGCTGCACGGCTGCGCGTTCCCGGGGTGCTCGACCTTCACGTTGAGCACGTACTGCGTCGAGCACGAGCTCGTCGTGCGCGCGGTCAAGGAGTCGGAGCGCGCCCACACCGTCGCGACCCTCGACGAGCCGTTGACGGCCGAGCTCCAGACCGCCCGCACCGAGGCGGTCGAGGAGCCGGCGCCGCTCTAGCGCACGCTTACGCGGTCTGCTCGGTCAGTCCGTGACGAACGGGTGCGCCACGTGGACCGGCGCGGTCGCCGCGGGCGACTGCGTCGTGAGCGCCTGCTTCTTCACGCAGGACGTGCACGGCGCCGACGCCACTGCGGGGGTCCGACCGGACGAGAAGAGCGAGATCGCGGCGCCCGGGAGCGCCATCGCGAAGACGGCGATCGCGGCGGCCGAGGCGGCGGCGACGGCCGAGGCGGAGCGCACGAGCCGGCGGCGCAGCGCGTGCGGCCGCAGCTCGAGCGACCGCTCCGGGCACAGCTCCTCGAGCGAATCGTGGAAGACCGCCGTGAGTGCGGCGAGCTCGCGCGACCACGCCCTGCACGCCGCGCACTCGAGCAGGTGACGATCGAGCAGCGCGCTCTGGAGCTCGTCGAGCTCGCCGTCCAGGCGGCACGAAGCGAGCGCGCGCCAGTCACTGCAGCGTTCTGCGTCCGTCCTCACACCTCTATAGACGTCCCGGACCCGCGGAGGTTAGCCTCCTCTCGCCGGAGATCTCGAGGCGTCCCGCTCAGTTCGTGTAGGGGTCCGCGCGGACCTTGATCTGGGGCAGCGGCAGCCAGTAGTTCACGAGCCACTTGCCGCCGAGCCGTTGGACGCCGAGGTTGAAGGCCAGCCCCTTGGAAACCCCCGATCCCTTCCGCGGGTAGAGCACGACCTGGGCGAACAGCTGGTTCGGGTGCGATTCGGTGATGTGGAACTTCGCCGACTTCGCGTTGATCGCCGGGTAGGGCTGGACGGGGATGTCGCCCTTCCGCCACTGCGCGCGGGTCATCCCGCCCTTGAGGTCGGGCCCGACGATCTTGTAGGCGGCGTCGAGGTTCTGCCGCAGGACCGCCGTCTCGAGGAACGTGCGGGCGACCTGCAGCGCGTCGGCCGAGGGCGCCACGGTCGGATTCTTCGTGGCCGGCTTGGTCGAGGACGGTCCCGACGAGAGCGTCGAGACGTTCGCCGGGGCCGGGGTGCTCGTGCCGCGCGTGAGGTAGACGCCGAGGAAGACGGCGATGCCGATCGCGAGCACGGCGCCGCTGATCCACATCAGCAGCCGCTGTGCGCGCGGTGAGGAGAGAAAGCCGCTCGCGGACGAGGTGGTCGAGGACATCTGACGCCCACGGTACCAGAGGCTTTTGCCCGTCGAGGGGCGACTTTCCTCGGGGCGCGGCACGCTCAAAACGCGTGCCTCGACGGGTCGAAGGCGGTGCCGAGCAGGATGAGCGCCAGCCCGAGCACGAAGAGGCCGAGCGATGCCCGCCGCGCCTCGACCCGCTCCTCCGGCGTCGCCTTGCGGAGGGTGCGGCGCCCGAACGGACGCAGCGCGTGCCGCTCGCCGAGGACGTCCTCGTCGAAGCTGCGGTCGACGCGCATCGGGCCGCGGCTGCCGAGCGCGAGACTGCCGAAGAGGGTGCCGGCGCCGGCCAGGTAGAAGCCGACGGCGAGCGAGTGGAGAAGGCTCTTGCCGGCCAGGGCGCCGAGCGCCACGGAGATGGCGGCCGTCCCGCCTACGAGGACGGCGAGGATGGCGGCGATGCGGCGGAGCGCCCCCCGCAGCACCCTCGGCTCCAGCGAGCTCCGGCTAATCGACGCTGGCAGCAAGCGACGGGGTCCTCCGGATCTCGTCCTCGCCCATGGGCCAGCGCTCGAGCGGGAAGTGACAGGCGTAGGCGTGGTCGCTCGCGCCCGACACCGGCGTCAGCAGCGGCTCGTCGACGTTGCACTTGCCGTCGACGAAGCGCGGGCAGCGCGGGTGGAAGCGGCAGGCGGCGGGCGGATTGAGTGGGCTCGGGACGTCTCCCCGAAGCACGATCTGCTTCCGCGCTCGCCCGAGCGTCGGGTCGGCGATCGGTACGGCCGAGAGCAGGGCGCCGCTGTACGGATGCTTCGGCTCGGCGTAGAACTCCTGCTTCGCGCCCGTCTCGACCGGCTTGCCGAGGTACATGACCATGACGCGGTCGGAGACGTGCCGGACGACGTTCAGGTCGTGCGCGATGAAGATGTACGTGAGGTCGAAATCGCGCTGGAGGTCCTTGAGCAGGTTCAGGATCTGCGCCTGCACCGAGACGTCGAGCGCCGAAACCGGCTCGTCGCAGATGATCAGCTTCGGGTTGATCGCGAGCGCGCGGGCGATGCCGATCCGCTGCCGCTGGCCGCCCGAGAACTCGTGCGGGAACCGGTTGTAGTGCTCGGGGTTGAGCCCCACGATCTCGAGCAGCTCCTGCACGCGCCGCTTCCGGTCGCGGTCGGTGCCGACCCGGTGCACGTCGAGCGGCTCGGCGACGATCTCCCCCACCCGCTTGCGCGCGTTGAGCGAGGCGTACGGGTCCTGGAAGACCATCATCATGTCGCGGCGGATCGGCCGCATCTCGGTCCGGCCGAGATGCGTGATGTCGTGGCCGTCGAAGATGATCTTCCCTCCGGTCGGCTCGAGCAGCCGGGCGACGCAGCGTGCCATCGTCGACTTGCCGCAACCCGACTCGCCGACGACGCCGAGGGTCTCGCCGGCCTCGAGCGTGAAGCTGACTCCGTCGACCGCCTTGACCTGCGCGATCTCCTTCTGGAAGACGAGGCCGCGGGTGACCGGGAAGTACTTCTGCAGGTCCTCGACGACGAGCAGCTCGCTCATGCGGCACTCCCTTCCGCCGGCGTGAGCGCGGCCTTCTTGGCCGCCCAGATCCGCTCGCGCTCGGCGTCGTCCAGATGGCAGCGATAGCGGTGGTTCGGCTTGCCGGGCGCCGCGACCAGCTCGGGCAGCTCCTCACGGCACCGGTCGAACGCGTAGGCGCAGCGTGGGTTGAAGGCGCAGCCTCTCGGCGGATGCAGGAGCGAAGGCGGCTGGCCCGGGATCTGCTCGAGCCGCGAGGCGACGAGGTCGAGCCGCGGCAGCGAGCCGAGCAGGCCCCACGTATACGGCATCTCGGGCTTGACGAAGAGATCGTCGACCCTCGCCTGCTCCACGACGCGCCCGCCGTACATGACGAGCACGTCGTCGGCCATCTCGGCGACGACGCCGAGGTCGTGCGTGATCATCACGATCGCCGCCCCGTGGTCGTCCTGCAGCTGCTTCATCAGCTTCAGGATCTGGGCCTGGGTCGTCACGTCGAGCGCGGTCGTCGGCTCGTCGGCGATGATCACCTCGGGCTGGTTGATGAGCGCCATCGCGATCATCACGCGCTGGCGCATGCCGCCCGAGAACTGGTGGGGATAGTCGTCGACCCGGGTGTCGGCGCGCGGGATCTCCACCTCCTCGAGAGCCTTGATCGCACGGCGCCGCGCCTCGTCGCGAGACACGTCGTTGTGCAGCAGCACGGCCTCCTCGAGCTGCCACCCGATCTTCTTGACCGGGTTCAGCGAGGTCATCGGATCCTGGAAGATCATCCCGATCCTGCGGCCCCGGATGTGCCGCAGCCGCGAGCTCGGGGCACCGAGGATCTCCTCGCCGTCGTAGCGGACTGAGCCCTCGACCTCCGCGATCTTGCGGTCGACGAGGCCCATCACGGTGAGGAAGGTGACGCTCTTGCCCGACCCCGACTCGCCCACGACCCCGAGCGTCTTGCCGCGGTCGAGCTCGAAGCTCACGCCGGAGACGGCCTTGACGACGCCGTCATCGGTGCGAAAGCGCGTGTGGAGGTCCCGGACTTCGAGGAGGGCCATCGCCTAGGCCAGCCGGATGCGCGGGTCGAGCCACGCGTAGAGGACGTCCACGACGAAGTTGAAGACGATCACCGCCAGGGTCGCGAACATCACGATGCCCACGATCACCGGCAGGTCGAAGCGCGGCGCGGCCTGGACGAGCTGCTGGCCGAGGCCCGGCAGCCCGAACACGATCTCGATGAACACGACGCCGCCGAGCAGCAGGCCGAGGTCCATCCCGAGGATCGTCACGACCTGGAGCATGCTGTTGCGCAGCACGTGCTGGACGAGCACGCGCGCAGGCGAGGCTCCCTTGGCGTGCGCCGTGCGCACGTAGTCCTCCGTCATCGTCTCCATCACGTTGGCGCGGATGAGGCGCGTGTAGAGCGCGGCGCTGCCGACGGCGAGCGTGATCCAGGGCAGGATCAGGTGGTACGCCCACTGACCCGGGCCCGAGCAGACCCCGATCTGGTGGTGCGGGAGAAAGTCGCAGTAGTCGCCGATCGGCGTCCAGCCGAGCTTGAAGCCGACGAGGTAGAGGAGGATCAGGCCGATCCAGACCGAGGGCGCCGAGATCCCGACCAGCACGAAGACCATGCCGGTACGGTCGAGGATCGAGCGGGGCCTGAGCGCGGAGATGACGCCGGTCGGGATGGCGATCGCGAGGTAGAGGATGACTCCGCCGAAGACGATGGACGCCGTGACGGGGATCTCCTGGCCGAGCATCGTGCGGACCGGCAGCCCGTTCACGAAGGAGTAGCCGAACGAGCCATGCCGGACGAGGTTCCAGACGAAGAGCCAGTACTGCTGGTAGATCGGCAGGTTGAGGTGCAGCATCTTCCGGATGTGAGCCACGATCTCCGGCTTCGTCGCCTTGCCGGCCGCGAGCGTGGCCGGGTCCGCCGGGACGACGAAGAAGATCACGTACGTGATCATCGTGGCCACGACGAAGAGGAAGAAAGCCCAGAAGGTGCGACGGATGAGGTAGTGGGTCACGGCCTGCCTGTGCGGTTCGGATGGAGCGGTTCAGATTAGTCGAGATTTGGCTCGATCGGAAGGTTCCGGAGGGGCGCCGGGCGGCGCCCCTCCGGGTTCGTTCGCTGTTTCTCTCTCAGCCCCTAGCCGAGCTTGACCGCGTTCCAGAGGGGCTGGCCCCACCACTTGCTGTAGATCCAGTTGTGCACCCGATTCGAGGTCATCCACCGGGTGTTGGAGATCTGCGTGGGGATGATCGGGGCGTACTTGGTCATGAACAGCTTGTCCAGGGCCCCGTAGAGCTTCGCCCGCCTCGCACCGGTCGCAGCGGCCGCCTGGTCCATCTTCTTGTTGAAGGCGTTGTTGTTGAAGTACATGTAGTCGGTGTTGCCCGTGTCACCGATCGTGCGACCGTCGAAGTTGACGTTGAAGTAGTCGTAGCCGTCCGGGTAGTCGGCGCACCAGCCGCCGTAGGCGGTGATGTTGTAGCCGTTCGGGCCCAGAGCGGTCGACTTCGTCTCGAGCGCGCCGTAGAAGTTCGTCGGGTCGGCCGCCTGCAGCGAGGGCCTCATGCCCAGCTTGGAGGCCTGCGACTCGATGTACTCCGCGACGTTGGTCTGGTAGACGCTCGCCTGGCGGTAGTAGACGACGAGCTTGGCGCCGTTGAGCGCGCTGCCGCCGATCTTCTTCGCCTTGGCCAGGCTACCGGTCGACGGGTACGCCGTGAACTTGTGGTAGCCCGGGATGGCCGGCACGAGCACCTGGTCGGAAGGCGTTCCGGACAGCGGCCCGGCGAAGTTGATGATCGCCTTGCGGCTGAGACCGTAGTTGAGCGCCTTGCGGATCCGCGGGTTGGACGTGGAGCCGTCCGCGGCCTGCGTGTTGAGGGCGTTCCACGTGATGCAGGTGGTCGGGCCGACCTTGAACCGGCCCTTGTTCACGCCGTACTTGGCGATCGTCTTCGCCGCGTCCTGCGAAGGAACGCCGGCGATGTCGACCTGGTTCTTCTCCGCCTGCAGCAACTGCGGGTCACCGTTCGACGTCGGGTAGCTCTTGATGATGATCGTGGTCGGGTTGTGCGGCCACAGCTTCAGCAGCGACTTCGGGAAGTGCTTGTTCTGCTTCATCACCGTCAGCGACGTGTTGTTGTTGCTGGCGAGGTAGTACGGGCCCGCCGACGCGTACTTGAGGATGCCGGAGTTCCGGTTCGAGTACGGCATGTTCGACGGAATCGCCGAGAACCACTGCATGCCCATGATCGTCGTGAACTGAGGCACGATCCTGGTCAGGTGGATCGTCAGCGTGAGGCCGCGGGCCTTGATCCCGGAGATGTGCTGGCTCTTGCCCTTGGCGAACGCCGTGCCGCCGACGAGGAACTTGTCGAGGCCGTCGTAGATGCCGTACTGCGCGAACATCTTCGGGCTCAGGTTCCGCTCGAAGGACCGCTGGAAGTTCTTTGCCGTCACGGGTGCGCCGGTGTCGAACTTGAGGCCCTTGCGGAGATGGAACGTGTAGACCCGCCCGTTCTTCGAGATTGTCGGGTACGCCCTGGCCGCCTCGGGCAAGAGGCGGAGGCCGGCGGCGCCGCCCTTCGACGGGAGGTTCATCAGCAAGAGCTGGGTGTTGTAGAGCGCGCCCCAGTCGTTGCTGACGTACGCAAGCTGCGGGTCGAGCGTATCGAACGCCCCGACCTGGGTGACAATCAGGTTGCCCCCCTTCTTCGCCTGCGCCTGGTGGCTCGCCGCTGCCGTACCGACGGTGAAGGCAGCGACGAGCAACGCAACTCCCATGCTCAGCATGAACAGGGAGAAGACGTGCTTCCTGCGCATATGACTCCTTCCATCTCGGCGCCGCACGCCCTCACGAGCGGCCCGGTTGAGGTAAGTGAGAGACACGAGCAAACGATCAGACGACGGTGACCCGAAAGAGTTAGTGGGTCAGATCCGCGAGCGCGGATCGAACGCGTCGCGCAGGCCGTCGCCCAGGAGGTTGAAGGCGATCGTCGTGAGCAGGATCGCCATCCCGGGCAGCAGCAGGATCCAGACGTCGCTCTGGTAGTACGTCGGCGCGTTCGCGAGCAGGTTGCCCCAGCTCGCCGTCGGCGGCACGATGCCGAGGCCGATGAACGAGAGACCGGCCTCGCCGAGGATGTTGACGGCGACGAGGATGGTCGAGTAGACGATGATCGGCGCCACGAGGTGCGGCAGCAGGTGCGAGCGCATGATGCGCCAGTCGCTCGCGCCCGTCATGCGAGCGGCCTCGACGAACTCCTTCTCGCGCAGCGAGAGCACGACGCCGCGCATGATCCTCGCGGGATAGAACCAGCCGAAGATGCTGAAGATGAGGACGAGCGTGAAGACGCCGGGCTGGAGGAAGCCGAGCGTGATGTTGTTCAGCTGGGGGCCGGCGACGATCCGCAGGCCGATGATGAAGAGGAGCGCCGGGAAGACCATCACGATCTCGATCAGGCGCGAGACGACGGTGTCGACCCAGCCGCGGAAGTAGCCTGCGAGGAGCCCCATGAGCACGCCGAGGGCGACCGAGAAGAGCGTCGAGAAGACGCCGACCTCGAGCGAGGTCTGCGCGCCGTAGAGGATGCGGAGGAACATGTCGGTGCCGGTCTGGTCGGCGCCGCCGAGGATGAACAGCGTGGTGCCGTAGTGACCCGTCGCTCCCGGATAGGGCGCGAGCGAGACGTGCGTCCACGGCGGCACGGGCACGTTGGCGGGCTGCTGGATCGCCGTGAGGAAGATCGTGTTCGGCCCGTGGCCGAGCAGGTGAGCCGCGATCGGCGCGCCGATGAACGCGCCGAGGAAGAGGAAGACGATGAAACCGAGGCTGAGAACGGCGAGCTTGTCGCGCCGGAACCGGATCAGGACGAGCGACCAGTACCCACGCGCCTTTACCGCTTCGGGCTCTGCCGGGGCCGCGACCTGGAGGTCGACCGTGGCCGTGTCGTCGACCCGTACCGTCATGACCGCGGGGACGGTATCTCAAAGCAGGGGCGGTTGCCACCCATTCGAAGCAGTATGACGCCCCGCCGAGGCGGAAGTTAGCCCGCGAGAGCCGCGAACCAGTCGAGCGCCTCCGGGTTGGCGAGCGAGTCGCGGCTCGCCACCTCGTCGACCGGCGCGCCCATCAGGAGCCGCTTCACGGGCACCTCGAGGATCTTTCCCGACAGGGTGCGGGGAATCTCCGGGGCGGCGAGCACCTCGTCGGGGACGTGGCGCGGCGAGCAGTCCTCGCGGATCCGGCGCCGGATCGCCGCGTGCAGCTCCTCGTCGAGCTCCGCCGCGTCGCGCAGCACGACGAACAGCGTCATCCGGAGCTCGTCGCCGCGCGGGACGTCGACGACGAGCGCGTCGAGCACCTCGTCGAGGGCGAGGACGCTGCGATACAGCTCGCTCGTGCCGATGCGGACGCCGCCCCGGTTGATCGTCGCGTCGGAGCGCCCGGTGATGATCGCGGTGCCGCGATCGGTGATCTCGATCCAGTCGCCGTGCCGCCAGACGCCGGAGAACGTGGAGAAGTAGCTCTCGCGGTAGCGCGACCCGTCGTCGTCTCCCCACAGACAGAGAGGCATGGACGGCATCGGCTCGGTGATGACGAGCTCGCCGACCTCGTTCACCAGCGGCCGGCCGTCCTCGCTCCACGCCTCCACCTTCGCGCCGAGCGCGCGCGCCTGCAGCTCGCCGCGGTACACCGGCAGCGTCGGGACGCCGCCGACGAAGGCCGTGCAGACGTCGGTGCCGCCCGAGGTGGAGAAGAGCCAGACGTCGTCCCCCACGTGGTCCCGCACCCAGTCGAAGCCCTCGGGTGCGAGCGGAGAGCCGGTCGAGCCGACGCTGCGGAGGCGGGAGAGGTCTCGGCCGGCCTGCGGCTCGAGCCCGGACTTCTGGCAGAGGGTGAGGTAGCCGGCGCTCGTCCCGAAGCACGTGATGCCAGCGGCGTCGGCGAGGTCCCACAGCGTCCCGAGGTCGGGATGCGCGGGATTGCCGTCGAAGAGGACGATCGACGCCTCAGAGAGCAGCCCGCCGACGAGGAAGTTCCACATCATCCAGCCCGTCGTCGTGAACCAGAAGAGCCGGTCGCCCGCCCGGGCGTCGACGTGCAGGCGGAGCTTCTTCAGGTGCTCGAGCAGGATGCCGCCCTGCCCGTGGACGATCGCCTTGGGCAGACCCGTCGTGCCTGAGCTGTAGAGCACCCAGAGAGGATGGTCGAAGGGGAGGTGCTCGAACTCGAGCTCGGCGGTGGGCAGCTCCCACTCCCCACCCTCCAGATAGGGAAGGACGAACGTGCGCTCCAGGGTCGGGAGCTCGCGCCGCAACGCCGCCGTCGCCTCGCCCCGCTCGAAGTCCTTGCCGCCGTAGCGATAGCCGTCGACGGTGAGGAGCACCTTCGGCTCGATCTGGGCGAACCGGTCGACGACGCTGCGCACTCCGAACTCGGGGGCGCAGCTCGACCACGTCGCGCCGATGCTCGCACAGCCGAGGAAGGCCGCAACCGTCTCGGGAATGTTCGGCAGGTAGGCGGCGACGCGGTCGCCTGAGACGACGCCGGCCTCGCGGAGCGCGGCGGCGACCGCGCCCGCGCGCGCCCGCAGCTCTCCCCACGTCCACTCCCCGAGCGGGCGCAGCTCCGAGGCGTGGTGGATGGCGACGTCCTGGTCGTTCCGGCGGCGAAAGACGTGCTCGGCGTAGCTGAGCCGGGCGCCCGGAAACCACTCGGCGCCCGGCATCTCGTGCGTCGTGAGGACGCGCTCGTACGGCCCGCTCGCGGCGACTTCGAAGAACTCCCAGATCGAGGCCCAGAAGTCCTCGAGCTCGTCGACCGACCAGCGCCACAGGTCGTGGTAGCCCTCGAGCCGCAGGCCGCGCGTCTCCTCGAGCCACTCGCGATAGCGCGTGATCGTCGCGGACGCGATCCGCTCCGGGCTCGGCGTCCAGACGATCGGCGGCTCCGCTGCCACGGCCGCGATGCTACTCGCGCAGAAGTCGTTGCAAAGACGCCGGCCCGACGTGCGGTACCTCTTACCGGCCGTCAGCGCCTGGCCGGCTCGAGCGGCGGCGTCGGCTCGCCCTCCGCGTCGGCGATCCCGGAGAGCACCGCGCGGATCGCCTCGATCGAGCTGTGCCGCGGCTGCCAGCCGAGCACCTCCCGAGCGCGGCTCGTGTCCATGAGCGGCACGGAGAGACCCATGTCGAGCCAGCCCGGCGGCGTCGGCTGCAGGCGCAACCGCCAGCTCGCAGCCATCGCCTTCCGCACGAGGCTCGCAGGCACCGGCAGCACCCGGGCGCCGAGCGCCCGTGCGAGCGTCCGCGCGTCGAGCGTCGGCTCCGCCGCGACGTTGAACGCGCCGTGCGCCGCGCCGACGACGGCGAGCCGGTACGCCTCGGCGACGTCGTGCGTGTGGACTGCCTGAAAGCGCAGGCCGCCGCCGATGTCCGGGACGGCGGCCAGCGCCGCCTGCCGTGCGAGGAGCCGCGGGAAGAGAGGACCGAGGAAGTAGCGGCGCTGCTCCTCGCCGGAGCTGCGCTTGAAGATCAGTCCGGGGCGGAGCCGGACGACGCGCGTCGCGGGCCGCTCGAGCTGGAAGCGGTCGAGCAGCGCCTCGACCTCAGCCTTGTGGCGCGCGTAGAAGCTCGTCGGCGTTCCGTCGGTCGGCCAGCTCTCGTCGACCTTGCGGTCCTTGGGGCCCGGCGAGTACGCGCCGACCGAGGACGCGTAGACGAGCGCCGGCACACCCGCGTTGGCCACCGCGCGGAAGACTCGCTCGCTCCCGTCGACGTTCGTCCGTCGGAGCGCGGGGAGGTCGTGCGACGGCTGGATCGCCCAGGCGAGGTGGACGGCGCAGTCCGCGCCGCGGAGCAGCGGCACGAGGTCGTCGCGTCCGACGTCGGCGGTCCGCCACTCCGTCTTCGGGAAGGCGCCGCCCGGTTGCCGCCGCGCCAGCCCGAGAATCTCGTCGACCGCGTCGTCGGCACCGAGCGCACGCAGGAGGCTCGTGCCGACGTTGCCGCTCGCGCCGGTGACGACGACGCGCACCGGCTACTGCTTCCGCGCGATCGCGCGCGCGAGCTCGTGCTTCGACATCTTCGAGCGGCCCTCGACGCCCAGCCGCTTCGCGCGCTCGTAGAGCTCGTGCTTGGTGTTCTGCTCGACGTCGACGCCGCCGAACGTCTCCCCCTCGCCTCGCCGCTTCTGCGCGGTCGTCTTCTTCGAGCGCGGGTCGCTCGGGCCCGGGCGGTCCTTCGGCACCCAGCGGCCGCCGCGCTTCTCGTGCGTGTGCTTGAGCGATGCGTACGCCGTGCGATGCGCGCGCTCGCCTTCTCCGTACTGCTCGACGGCGGCGTCGTGCGTCTTCGCAAAGGTCCGCTGCGCCTTCGACCCCGAGCGCTTGACGGTGTCCGGAAGCTCCGAGCGCCTGACCTTGTCTCCGTTCGCCATCTTCGGCACGCCGACCTCCTCAGGGCTGCAGGACGACCTTGAACGAGCCGTCCTCCTTCTTCTGGAACTTCTCGTAGGCGACGGGAGCGTCGGAGAGCGGCACGTGATGGCTCGCGAAGTCGTCGGTGCCGAGGGGGTCGCCGTCGAGGAGGAGCGGCATGATCTCTGGCACCCAGCGCAGCACGTTGGCCTGGCCCATCCGGATCTGCACCTGCTTGTCGAAGAGGACGCGCATCGGCACGGGATCGGCCATGCCGCCGTAGACGCCGGAGATCGAGATCGTGCCCCCGCGGCGGACGAGCTCGATCGCGAGGTACAGCGCGTGCAGCCGGTCGATGCTCGCCCGCTCCATCAGCAGCCGCTGCAGCGGGCCGGGCAGGAGGCCGGTGATCTGCTGCATCGCCTTCGCGACCGGCGCGCCGTGCGCCTCCATCCCGACGGCCTCGAGGACGGAGTCCGGGCCGCGCCTGTCGGTCGCCTCGCGCACCACCTCCACGAGGTCGTCGTCGTGGTCGCGCAGGTCGTAGACCTCGACGCCGTGCGAGCGGGCGCGCTCGAGCCGGTCCGGCACGAGATCGACGCCGAGCACGCGGTAGCCGCGGTGCTGGCCGATGCGCGTCGCCATCTCCCCGATCGGGCCGAGCCCGAGCACGAGCAGCGTGCCGCCGTCCGGCACCGCCGCGTACTCGACGCCCTGCCAGGCGGTCGGGAGCACGTCCGAGAGGAAGAGGAAGCGGTCGTCGGCCGGCCCCTCCGGCACCTTGATCGGGAGCGTGTTGCCGAACGGGACGCGCAGGTACTCGGCCTGGCCTCCTGGCACCTCACCGTAGAGGACCGTGTAGCCGAAGAGCGCGGCGCCCGTCCCGTGCTCGCGCTGCTGGGTCGTCTCGCATTGCGAGTGGAGGCCCTGCGAGCACATCCAGCACGTGCCGCAGGAGATGTTGAAGGGGACGACGACCCGGTCGCCGGGCGCGACGGCGGTCACCTCCGGGCCCGTCTCCTCCACGACGCCCATCGGCTCGTGACCGAGCACGTTCCCCTCGTTGAGATACGGCGTCATCACCTCGTAAAGGTGGAGGTCCGAGCCGCAGACGCCGGACGACGTGACGCGGACGATCACGTCGTCGGGCTCGCGGATGCCCGGGTCGGGAACCTCCTCGACCCGGACATCGCGCTTGCCCTGCCAGGTGACTGCCTTCACTAGGCGGTCGCCTGCTGGTTGACCCCCGCCTTGAACATGCCGCCGGTGGCGATCTTCGTCAGGAGCTTGTCTGCCTGCGACTCCTCGTCGAGCGTCTGGTCCATCAGGTCCTTGACCCCGTCGAAGCCGCAGTCGTCCGCGAGCTGCCGAGCCGTGCCGTACGCGGCGATCTCGTAGTGCTCGACGCGCTGCGCGGCGGCGATGAGGGCCGCGTCCTTGGCCGTCGGGTCGCCCTGCATCCCCATCATCTCCTCGCCCTCCGCGATCAGGCCCTGCATCCCCTTGCAGACCTCGGTCGGATTGGAGATCCCGAGCTCGCCGAGCGCCTCCTCGACGCGCCTCAGGTGCTCGCGGGTCTCCTCGTAGTGGTGCTCGAAGGCCTGGCGAAGCTCGTCGTGATGCGCGGACTGCGCCATCTTCGGGAGCGCCTCCACGAGCTGCGTCTCGGCGCTGTGCAGATCCTCGAGCTGCTCCTGCAGTACGTCCTTGAGCGTGTTGAACCCCATGTGCCTTCTCCTTTTCGAGTCGTATTGCCTCGATGGGGGTTCCGCGCCTGTCGAACTGCAAACCGGAAAGCGGAAGTAAGGTGGAGAGGTGGCCGAGGACACGCTCACGATCCGCGACAACCGCACCGGAGACGAGGTCGAGATTACGATCTCCGACGGCACGATCCGGGCCACCGACCTGCGTCAGCTGGGGCTGATGTCGTACGACCCGGCCTTCCTCAACACCGCCTCGACCAGGAGCGGCATCACGTACATCGACGGCGACGCGGGCATCCTCCGCTACCGCGGCTATCCGATCGAGCAGCTCGCCGAGCACGCGAGCTTCCTCGAGACGGCGTGGCTCCTGTTCGAGGGCGAGCTGCCGACGCGCGACGAGCTCGCGGCCTGGGAGGAGGAGGTACGCCACCACACGTACGTGCACACGAACGTCACGCAGTTCCTCGACGGGTTCCGCCACGACGCGCACCCGATGGGGATGCTGCTCGGGGCGGTCGCGGCGCTTTCGACCTTCTATCCCGACGCGAAGGAGATCGGCGACGTCGAGAGCCGCCGGCTGCAGCGGGTGCGCCTGATCGCGAAGTTCCCGACCATCGCCGCGTGGGTCTTCCGTCACAGCCGGGGGCTGCCCTACGTCTTCCCGCGCAACGACCTCGACTACATCGGCAACTTCGTGAACATGACGTTCGAGATCGGCGGGCGCCACGAGCCGAATCCCGTCCTGCAGCGCGCGCTCGAGATCCTCCTCGTCCTGCACGCCGACCACGAGCAGAACGCGTCGACGAACGCCGTGCGCGGCGTCGGCTCGACGCAGGTCGATCCGTTCTCGGCCGTGTCCGCCGGGATCGCCGCGCTGTACGGGCCGCTCCACGGCGGCGCGAACGAGGCCGTGCTGCGCATGCTCGACGAGATCGGGACGGTCGACCGCGTGCCCGAGTTCATCGAGAGCGTGAAGGCCGGCCGCGGGCGCCTGATGGGCTTCGGCCACCGCGTCTACAAGAGCTACGACCCTCGCGCGAAGCTGATCAAGCGCGTCGCCGACGACGTCTTCGCCCAGACCGGCCTCAATCCGAAGCTCGAGATCGCGCTCGAGCTGGAGCGGATCGCGCTCGAGGACGACTACTTCGTCTCGCGCAAGCTCTACCCCAATGTCGACTTCTACTCGGGGCTCATCTACCAGGCGATGGGCTATCCGACCGACTACTTCACCGTCCTGTTCGCGCTGGGGCGTCTGCCGGGCTGGCTCGCGCAGTGGGAGGAGATGCTCTCCGACCCCGAGCAGAAGATCGCGCGCCCGCGGCAGATCTACACCGGCTCCGAGGAGCGCGAGTTCGTGCCGCTCGCGCAGCGCTAGTCGCTGCCGACAGCCTTCCAGGCGTTGCCGACGGGGCCCGCCGCGAAGAGGACCACCCCCGGGACCAGCCAGTGCACCGGGTCGTAGTACTCGCCGCTGCGCTGGATGTAGGCGATCAGGAGCAGAATCGAGCCGACGCCGGTCAACAGCCCGAACGCGCCGCGGATGGGCCGCCGGCGCGTCATCAGGACGACGGCGAGCGTCGCGGGCAGGACGACGAAGATCCCCACGGAGGTGATGCCGAGGCCGAACGCGGCCCCGACGAGCGCCCAGGCCCAGAACCACCCGCATCCTTTCCGGTGAGCGAGCGCCTGCATCGTGCTGAGACTAGCTCGCGAAGAGCCGCGAGAGCTCGTCCCGCTCGGCTCTCGTGAGCGGCTGCGCGAGCGCGGCGAGCGCCGGCCGCAGGTGGTCGGGACGGCGGGGGCCGAGGACGACCGAGACTCGGTCGTCGGCGAGCAGCCACGCGAGGGCGAGCGTGGCCGGATCCCCGCGCCGCTCGAGCTCCTCGAGCGCGTCGTAGACGCGGTCGGCGCGCAGATGCTCGTACGGGCCCGGCCTCATCGTCATCCGCGAGCCCGCCGGCGCGGGCGCATGGCGGCGGTACTTCCCCGTCAGCCAGCCGCCGGCGAGCGGGCTGAAGGCCTGGAACCAGAGCCCGTGCTCGCCGCAGAGCGCGAGCACGTCGTCCTCCGCGTCGCGATCGAGCAGCGAGTACGAGTTCTGCACCGCCGCGAACGAACCGGCGCCGAGCGCCTCCCGCAGCTGTGCCCCGTCGACGTTGCTGAGGCCGTAGGCGCCGATCTTCCCCGCGTCGACGAGCTCCTCGAAGACGCCCGCGATCTCGGCGACCGGGACGTCCGGATCCCATTCGTGCGCGAGGTAGAGGTCGACGCGCTCGACGCCCAGCCGCCGCAGGCTGGAGTCGACCTGCCTTCGCACTCTCGCCGGCGCGAGCCCGCGATCCTCGCCCTCGTCCATGGGGTTGAACGTCTTCGTCGTGAGGCGGAACCCCTTCGGACGGCGGGACCGGATCCACTCGCCGATGTAGGTCTCGCTGCGGCCGCCGCCGTACGCGTCGGCGGTGTCGAACCAGGTGATCCCCGCCTCCCACGCGGCGTCCATGAGCTCGAGCGCCTGCTCGAGCGTCTCGCCCCGTCCGAAGAAGGCGGGCGCCGAGCCGATGCCCCCGACGTTGCCACAGCCGAGGAGCACAGGCGGGTAGGCTCGCGCCATGGCGGCGACCCTATTGGACGTCGAGGCCGTCCGGGCCCGCTTCTCCTCGCTCCGCGACGGCAGCTTCGTCTTCCTCGACGCGCCCGGCGGCTCGCAGGTGCCCGACGAGGTCGGCGACGCGATCGCGCGCGCCTTGCGGGAGGCGAGCGCCAACATCGGCGCGAACTACGAGACGAGCAAGCGCGTCGAGCGCATCCTCGCCACCGCTCGTGAGGACGGCGCCCGGTTCCTCGGCTGCTCGTCCGACGACGTCATCTTCGGGACGAACATGACGTGGCTCGACTTCGCGCTCTCGCGCACGGCGGCGCGCGACTGGCGGGAGGGCGACCGGATCCTCGTCTCGCGGCTCGACCACGACGGCGGCGTGGCGCCCTGGGTCGAGCTGGCCGCCGACCGCGGCTTCGAGGTCGAGTGGGTGGACGTGACGGAGGATCTGCGTCTCGACTACGACGACCTCGCCGACCGGCTCGACGAGCGCGTACGGGTCGTCGCCTGCGTCGCCTCCTCGAACGCGGTGGGGACGATCGTCGACGTGGCGCGCGTTTCCGAGCTCGCGCACGAGGCCGGCGCGCTCTGCTGGGTCGACGCGGTGCAGTACGCCGCGCACGAGCCCGTAGACGTGGAGGCGCTCGGCTGCGACGTCTTCATCACGTCCGCCTACAAGTTCTGCGGGCCGCACGTCGGCCTCGCCTACGGCCGGCACGACCTGCTCGAGTCGTGGCGCCCGTACAAGGCGCGGCCCGCCGCAACGGAGCCCGTCGGCCGCCGCTTCGAGGTCGGGACGGCGCCGTACGAGCTGCTCGCCGGCTTCTCCGCCACGATCGCGTACCTCGAGTCGATCGGCGGCATGGAGGCGATCGCCGCCTACGAGCGCGAGCTCGGTCGGCGCTTCCTCGACGGGCTGCCGGGAGGCGCGACCGTGTACGGGCTGCAGACGATGGACGGCCGCGTCGCGACGTTCCTCGTCAACCTCGAGGGTGTGGACGCGGCGGACGCGGCGAGGCGGCTCGCCGAGGAGGGCTTCGGCGTCTGGGCGCACGACAACTGGTTCTCGCTCGGGCTGCGCGAGAAGCTGCCGTATCCCGAGAGCGCGATCCGCGTCGGGCTCCTCCACTACAACACCGCGGACGAGATCGACCGCTTCAACGCGGCCCTCGCGCGGCTCTAGTACCGTAGCGAACATATGTTCGTGCTGCACGCGGACGCCGACGCGTTCTTCGCGTCGGTCGAGCAGCGGGACGAGCCGCGACTTCGGGGCCGCCCGGTGATCGTCGGCGGCGGAGTGGTGCTCGCGGCGAGCTACGAGGCGAAAGCGTACGGCGTCCGGACGGCGATGGGCGGTCGGCAGGCGCGGCGCCTCTGCCCCGAGGCGGTCTTCGTGCCGCCGCGGTTCTCCGCGTACGCCGAGGCGAGCCGCCGGCTGTTCGCCGTGTTCGAGGACACCTCGCCCCTCGTCGAGGGGCTGTCGATCGACGAGGCGTTCCTCGACGTGCGCGGGATGGAGCGGATCGCCGGGACGCCGGAGCAGATCGCGGTCCGCCTGCGCGCGGCGGTCCGGGAGCGCGTCGGGCTGCCCGTCACCGTCGGAGTAGCGCGCACGAAGTTCCTGGCGAAGGTGGCGAGCGGCGTCGCGAAGCCCGACGGGCTGCTCCTCGTGCCCGTCGACCGGGAGCTCGCGTTTCTCCATCCCCTGCCGGTCGAACACGTCTGGGGCGTCGGCCCCGCGACGGCCCAGCGGCTGCGGGCGTGGAACGTCCGCACCGTCGGCCAGCTGGCAGCGCTCTCGGAGTCGACGCTCGTCGCCATGCTCGGCCGGGCAGCCGGCCGGCAGCTGCACGCCCTCGCGCACAACCGCGACTTCCGCCGCGTCGAGCCGGGACGCCGTCGCGGCTCGATCGGCTCGCAGCGCGCCCTCGGCCGCGGCGAGCACTCGGCGGAGGCCGTGGACGCGTCCCTCGTCGCGATCGTCGACCGGATCACGCGGCGCATGCGCGCCGCAGGGCGCGTCGGTCGGACCGTCGTCCTGCGGCTCCGCTTCGCGGACTTCGAGCGCGCCACCCGCTCGCACACGCTCCCGTTCGCGACGGCGAGCACGCAGGCGATCCTCGCGACCGCGCGGGCGCTGCTTGCGGCGGCGTGGCCGCTCGTCGAGCGGCGCGGGATCACGCTCGTCGGCTGCTCCGTCGCGATGCTCGAGGACGCGCGCACCCGCCAGCTCCTGCTCGGCCCGGACGAGGCGCTCGACGCCGCCGTCGACGCGATCCGCGACCGCTTCGGCAGCGCGGCGATCGTGCGCGCCGTGCTGCTCGGCCGCGATCCCGGCTTCTCCATGCCGCTGCTGCCGGATTGAGGACCGGGACTCGGGCGCGCGACCAACGACGCCTTCCCAAGTAACAGACTGTTACAAGCTGCGGCGGGAGGCCGCCGCGTTCCGGGCCGCCGGGGTCCGAAGCGACCGAGTCCTTGCAAGTAACAGACTGTCACAAGCGGGCCGCGGGACCGGCCAGGATCGCGGCCAGGAGGTCGGGGTCGATGTTGCCGCCGCTGACGATGCAGACGCAGCGGTCGTCGCGCCGCAGGGCGGCCGCGAGGGCGAGGGCGCCGGCGCCCTCCGCGACGACGTGGGCCCGCGCGGCGAGGAGCCTGACCGCCTCCTCCACCTCGGCGAGCGGGACGGCCACGGCCTCGTCGACGAGCTCGCGCGCGCGCTCCCACATGCCGGGGAGCAGCGCCCGGCCGCCGGCGCCGTCGATCCACGACGGCTGGAACGCGATCTCGGCCGGCTCTCCCGCGGCGAAGGCGGCAGCGAGTGGCGCGGCCGTGTCCGGCTCGGCCGTGACGACGCGGGCCTCCGGCCGCAGCGCCTTGACGGCGCTCGCGACGCCCGTCGTCAGCCCGCCGCCGCCCCACGGGATCACGACCGCGTCGAACTCCGGCGCGTCCTCCAGGAGCTCGAGGCCGATCGTGCCGTTGCCGGCCATCACCGCTTCGTCCACGACGGGGTGCACGAAGAAGCCGTCGACGCCGTCGCGGCCGCGGTCGAGCATCGCCTGCCACCACTCCTCGTGCGCCACCGGCACCACCTCGGCACCCAGGGCCTCGACCCGGTCGAGCTTCGCGCGCGGCGCTCCCTCCGGGCAGATGACCCGGGCGGGCACGCCGGCCTCCCGGGCCGCCCACGCGAGGCCCTGCGCCATGTTTCCCGCGCTCGCCGTGACGACTCCGGGCGCGACCTCCTCCGGCGATGCGGCGCGCAGCGCCGACAGCGCGCCGCGGAGCTTGAAGGAGCCCACAGGCTGCAGGCACTCGAGCTTCAGCCGAATCCGCTCCTCCGTCCCGAAGGGGACGAGCGGCGTGCGGAGGACGTCGCCGCCGATCCGCTCACGCGCCCGGCGGATCTCCTCGAGCGGCAGCACCTAGTCCGACTTCTTGGCGAGCTCGGTCAGCTCGGTGCGCACCGCCCAGAGCTCGGGGAACAGCTTGTGCTTGATCAGCCCGGCGAGCAGCTCGACCGGCGTCCCCTGCGTGCCGACGACGTCCTCGCCGATCACACGGCCGACCATCTTCACGTGGCGGAAGCGCCAGACACCGACCTGCTCGTCCCAGTCGATCAGCGTCTCCGCGAGCTGGTACAGGTCCTCGTGCTCGCGGCCCTGCGTGTAGACCTCGAGCAGCGAGAGGCCCCGCTCCCGGCGCAGATCGTCGAACGCGGAGTAGAGGCCCGGCGAGACCTGGCGGACTCCGCGGAAGCCGGGCGAGTCGAAGCCCGAGCCGTGGCCGAGCACGCGGCGCACCTCCTGGTATTCCCACGGCGACATCAGCTCGAGGTGCTCGAGGAACGAGATGACGTAGCGCATCGCGTGGTTGGCGCGCCCGAGCAGGCGCAGCGCACCGGCGACGTCGCGCGCCTCGATCAGCCGCGTCGCCTCCTCGACCTCCACCCACGCGTGCTTCAGCCAGAGCTCGGACGACTGGTGGACGGTCTGGAAGAGGAGCTCGTCGCGATGCACCCACTCGTCCGGCCCCTTCTGGAGCGCGAGCAGCTCGTCGGTGCGGAGGTAGCGCTCATAGTCCGAGGCGCCCTCGCCAGGGAGGATCGGGGCGAACTCGTCGGCATTGGGAGCGCTCACCAGATCCGCATCTCCAGCCCGGCGAGCGGGACGCCACCGTCCTCCGTGACGAGCCAGGTGTCCTGCATGTAGAGGCATTCTCGACCATCGGCCGAGATCGCGTGCGGGTGCATCGAGAAGACCATGTTCGCGGCGAGCTCGGTCTCGACGCCCTCGCCGATCTTCGGATGCTCGATCATCGTCATCCCGATCGAGTGCCCCGTCACGTGCCCGAGGTGATAGCCGCGCCGCGTGAAGCCGGCCGAGACCGCGCGATGGACCTCGTGCGCGGTCGCGCCAGGGCGGAGTGCCGCCTGCGCGACGTCGTGGTACTCCTCGTACGCCTCGAGCATCCGCTGTACCTCCTCGCTCGGCGTGCCGAGCGCGCGGGAGACCTCGACCCAGTGGCCGCCGGGGCCTGCGATCTCCAGGGAGGGGATCGTGAAGTCGCCGAACACGGTGTCGCCGCGGGCGATCGCGAACTCGGCGCCGACGAGGACCATGTTCATCGTCAACCGCCCGCAGCCGCGCTCGACGAAGAGCCGCTCGGCCGGTGCCAGCACCTCCGCGGCGTTGCGCCCAGGCGCCCAGGCCTCGCGGAACGCGTGGAAGCCGGCGACGTTGATCTCCACGCTCTCGCGCACCGACGCGAGCTCCGCCTCCGACTTGACGGCGCGCGCGAGGTCGAACCCAACGTCCCAGGAGACGAGCTCGGCCGCCGCGGCGAGGGCCGCGTAGTCGCGCACCGTCATCACGTACTCCAGCCCGTAGACGCCGACGCGCTTCCCGCGCAGCCGGTCGGCGAGCCACTCGCCCGGCCGGTCGGCGAACACCTGGTCGGCGATCTGCGAGTCGCCGTGCTCGCCGACGTAGCGCGCCTCGGCCGGGAAGACGATCGCAGGCTCACCTTCGCGCGGGACGAGGACGTACGCGTAGCGGTGGACGATCTGGAACCCAGAGACGTAGGTGACGGCGCCCTCGAATCCCGTGTACTCCGAGCCGCAGACGAGCGCGGCGTCGAGCCCGTCCAGCGCGAGCGCTTCGCGGAGTCGGGCATGCCTCGTGGTCAGCTCTGCGTCCACGAGGCCTCCACTCCCTTGACGAGCGCCTGGATGGCCGCGTTGAGCGGCGTCGCCACGCCGTGCTCGCGGCCGAAGCGGACGATGCCGCCGTTGAGGTAGTCGACCTCGGTGGGCCGGCGCGCCTCCACGTCCTGGAGCATCGACGCCTTGTGGTCGTACGCGACCTCGGGGCGCGCGGCGTGGTCGATCAGCTCCTCGGGGTCCGCGTCGAGCTCGATGCCCTGCGCCGCGGCGACGGCCTTCCCCTCGTCGACGAGGCCGGTGACGAGCGCGCGCAGGTCGGGACGCTCGCAGACGCGCCCGTGCGTGAGGCCGGTGAGGGCGCCGATCGGGTTGGTGGAGGCGTTGAAGATCACCTTGCGCCACTGCGGCCCGCGCGCGTCCTCGACCGCGAGCGTCGGCATCCCCGCCCGCGTGCACGCGTCGGCGAGCCGCTCCACCTCGGCGAGCGGCGTCCGCTCGTCGTACGGCCCGAGAGTCGTGTCGCCCTTCACGTCCCATTGCACGTGGCCCGGCTCGAGCAGCCTCCCGGCGGGAAACGTCGTGCCGCGGATTACGTGCTCGACGTGCTCCGCGATCGTCTCCTCGTTGCCGAGGCCGTTCTGCACCGTCGCGACGCACCCCTCCGCGAAGGCGTGGGCGGTCGCGGCGATCGCGGGCCCGGTGTGCATCGCCTTCGTGGCAACGATCCCGAACTCGCACGGCGGCACCTCGCCCGCGTCGCTCGTGGCGCGCGGACGCCCCACGACCTCGCCGGCGCCCGACAGGCGCAGGCCGTCGCGGTTGATCGCCGCGACGTGGCGCTCGTCGAGGTCGAACGCCCAGACCTCGACGTCGTCGAGCAGCGACAGGTTGGCCGCGAACAGCGAGCCGACGGCCCCGCACCCGACGACACAGATCCTCAACGGATCCGTGACCCTGACGTCAAGGTAAGTGTTACCGGCCGTACGGGTCTCGCCCTCATGCGGAGTAGCTCGCCTCCCTCGCCTTGACGAGCCTATAGAGCGCCGTCTGCAGCGGTACCGGGACACCGTGCCGCTCGGCTTCGCGGACGAGGGCGCCGTTGATCAGCTCGACCTCCGTCGGCCGGCGCGCCTCGACGTCCTCCAGCATGGAAGGGAAATGCCGGTGCCCGCGCCGGGTCGCGAGGACGTTCATCTCCCACGGGTCGTCGTGGAGCTCGACGCCCGCGGCGGCGGCGACCGCCTTGCCCTCGTCGACGAGATCGCGCACGAGGTGCCCGAGGTCGGACTGCTCCTCGGTCTGCGCGAAGTGGAAGTCGTGCGGGAGGCCCGTCAGGGCGGCGACGCCGTTCACGGTCGCGTTGAAGACGAGCTTCGACCATTGCGCGGGACGCAGGTCGGGGAACGCCTCCGCCTTGAGGCCGCCCGCCGCGATCAGCTCGGCCACTCGGCGCGCATCCGCCTCGCTCGTCCTGCGGTAGGGGCCGATCCAGGTCGCGGTGTCGAGGACGTACTCGACGTGCGTGTCGCCGTGGCGGGTGCCGCTCATGAAGGTCACGCCGGAGAGGAGCGGCCAGTCGCCGTGCGCCGCCACGATCTCCTCCGCGCCGAGGCCGTTCTGGATCGTCATCACCGTCGCCCGCGGGAGCGTCCCCTCCAGGCGCGCCGCGAGCGGCTCGAGATCCGTGCTCTTGCAGGCGAGGATCGCGAGCTCCGCGTCGGCAGGCAGCGCGGCAGCCTGCGCGGTCGCGTCGAGCCGCGCCGTGAAGTCGCCGCGCCCCGAGACACGCAGCCCCCGCTCGCGCAGCGCCGCGGCGTGCTCCTCGCGCCGGGTGAGTACGGTGACGTCCGCGACCCGTGCGAGGTGCGCGGCGAGAAGCGAGCCGATCGAACCGGCGCCCGCTACGACGACCGGCCTCACGCCTCGATCGCGACCGCTCCGGTCTCGCGCTGGACGACCGGGATCACGTGCTCGGCGAAGAGCTCCTGCGCCTTGATCGCCTTCCAGTGCTCGACGCCGCCGGGGTTCGTCGTGATGGCGATCTCCGCGAGCCCTTCGCAGACCTCGATCGTCTCGCGGATCCGCTGGATCACGTCGTCCGGCGTGCCGACCCAGACGATGTCCCCGGCGATCATCTCGTCGTACGGGGTGGCGGCGAGCTTCTCCATGATCCCCGAGGCGTAGAAGCCGTAGCCCGCCGCGTTCAGCGCGTCGGCGGGCGGCACCGGATGCTCGGTGAGCGGGGACGCGTTGCCCTCGAGGAAGCCGCGCATGTGCCGCTCCGCCTCCCGCCGCGCCAGGTCGGCGTCGTCGTCGATGTAGCAGGCGTGGATCCAGATGATGTCCGGCGTCGTCCCGTACTCCGCGCACTTCGCGCGGTAGAGATCGAGCTGGTCCTTCAGCGCCGCGTACGGCAGGAGCGGGGGCACCGCGACGGACCAGCCGTGCTTCGCCGCCAGGTCGTACGTGCGGTCAGAGGTGCCGCCGAGGACGACGCGGAAGGTGTGCCCGCTGAAGGGGACGACCTGGCTGTCCTTCACGTTCCAGTACTCGCCCTCGAAGCTCACGACGTCGGCGTGGAGGGCCTCGATGAACAGGTCGAGCGCCTCCTCGTAGCGCGGGCGCGACGTCTCGTCGAGCGGCATCCCCGCGGGCAGCGGGATCCAGCCGTGGCCGCGGCCGATCCCGAACTCGTAGCGTCCGCCGGTGAGCAGCGAGAACTCGTGGATCATGGCCGCGAGGACGAGCGGGTTGTGGTACGGGAGGATGTGGAGCATCGTCCGGAAGTTGATCCGGCGCGTGCGCGCGGCGGCCATCCCGAACAGCCCGAACACATTTGCCGAGGCCGAGAACTTGGGGAAGAAGAGGTGCTCGACCGCGGCGTACGTCTCGTAGCCGAGCCGGTCCGCGTTCTCGATCTGCTCGAGCACCTCGCCGTAGAGCCGGTCGTACGGCTTGCCCGGCCAGCTCTGCAGCTCCGAGTAGATGCTGAACCTCATGTCGTGGCCCTCGCTTTCTCGAGGTCGGCCACGGGGCGGCGCCGCCGTGGCAGGGAGAGCTCGCGGCCGCCGGTGAGGCCGGCCGGGCGGAGGATGAGGACGACGGCCATCAGCAGCCCGAGCACGAGCTCGGCCGTGCCGGACGGGACCGTCAGGCTCCAGCCGAAGACGTCGACGGTGTTCGTCGCCGCGGACAGGAAGGAGAAGAGCCCGTTCAGCACGAGCGCGCCGACCACGGCGCCGAGTAGGCTTCCGGATCCGCCGACGACGAGCATCGCGAGCGTGATGAACGTCAGGTCGAGCGACAGGCCGCCCGCCTGCAGCGGCTGCAGGTGGACGTAGATGCCCCCTGCGAGGCCGGCGAGAGCGCCCGAGAGCGCGAAGGCGAGCAGCCGCTGGCGGTAGACCGAGATCCCTGCCGCCGCCGCGGCCGCCGGGTCCTCACGCGTCGCGCGGAGCATCCGACCGAAGCGGGTGCGCTGGTAGACGTAGGCGACCGCGGCGCAGATGAGCCCGCCCACCGCGGCCTGCCAGATCCCCGTCGTCTGCGGCACGGCCGAGAACGCGTTCAGCCCGGGCCCGATGCTCTGCTCGTACGTGAGGACGTTGCTCGTGATCTCGAGCACCGCGAACGTCGCGATGCCCGCGGCGAGGCCCGACAGCCGCATCAGTGGCAGCCCCACGAGGAGCGCGAACGCGCCGCCGACCGCCGCCGCGAGCGCGAGCGAGGCGACGTTGCCGACGTTCGTCGTGAGCAGGAAGTGAGCCAGGCCGGGCATCGTCACCCGCTTCTGGTCCTCGGGCACGGTGAGCACTCCGGCCGTCCACGCGCCGAGTGCGACGAAGCTGATCTGCCCGAACGACAGGACGCCCGAGTTGCCGATGAAGACGTAGAGAGCGATCACGATCGCCACCTTGACGAGGGTGTCGAGGAAGTACGCCTGGAGGTAGCTCGAGACCTCGAGGCCGAGCAGCGCGGTGCCGAGGATGAGCAGCGCGGGCGCGAGGAGCTCCGGGATCCTGCGGACGGCGCTCATACGCGTTGGGCCGTCCCGCCCGCGCGCGTGAAGAGCCCGTCGGGCCTGACGAGCAGGACCACGATCACCGCCGCGAAGAGGAAGCTCGGCAGGTACTGGCTCTGGTTCGCGGGAAGCACGCCGCCGAGGATCCCGTTGGCGAAGCCGATCGAGAACCCGCCGAGCGTGGCCGGTATCGGCCGGTTGAGGCCGCCGAGGACGACGCCCGCGAGGACGAGGATCGTGTCCTGCGTGCCGAAGGCGGGAACGACCGTGAGCTCCTGCACGCTGAGCATCACGGCGGACACGGCGGCAAGGAGCCCCGAGACGATCACGGCGCCCGAGATCACGCGGTTGGCGCGGATGCCGAGCAGCCGGGCCGTCCGGAAGTCCATCGAGGCGGCGCGCATGTGCAGCCCGAGCGGGGTGCGCGTGAGCAGGAGCTGCAGGATCACGAGGCAGCCGGCCGCCGCGGCGACGGAGATCACGGCGATCTTCTTGATGAAGACGCCGCCGATGTCCCAGGGCGCGTTGAGGATCGCGAGCGAGCCGGCGCTCTTTCCCAGCGGGCCGAAGGCGAGGAGCGCGATGTTCTGGAGCAGGAACGCGACGGCGAACGTCGCCACGAGCATCACTGCCGGGGAGTGGGTGCGCAGCGGCCGGAAGACGAGCCAGTCCATCAGCACGGAGAGCCCGAGCACGACGCCGAAGCAGAAGAGAATGGACGCCCAGTTCGGGAAGCCCCACTGCGAGCCGAAGGCGAGCGCGAAGGCGCCGGCCATGATCAGCTGCCCGTAGGCGAAGTTGACGAGGCGCAGGACGCCGAAGACGAGCCCGATGCCCACCGCCATGAGGGCGTAGACGCCGCCGAGCGCGACGCCGTTCGCGAAGGTCGGCCACGTGAGGTTGAGGAATCCGAGGATCATGCGAGGTAGGCGGCGACGAGCCGGTCGGTGTCGCCCGCGTCCTCCGGGCCGAGGGTGAGGCGGAGCTCGCCGTTCGCGAGCACGTGCGAGCGGTCGGCGAGGGCGACCGTCCGCTGGGCGCGCTGCTCGACCAAGAGGATCCCGAGCCCCGCGTCCCTGATCTGCGTCAGCGCCTCGAAGACGACGTCGACGATCTTCGGGGCCAGCCCCAGCGAGGGCTCGTCGAGGAGGAGGACCTCGGGATCGGCGGCGAGCGCCCGGCCGATCGCGAGCTGCTGCTGCTGCCCTCCGGAGAGGACGCCGGCCTGGCGCGAGCGGAACTCGCGCAGGATCGGGAAGAGGTCGTAGGCCCGCGCGAGGCCGTGCCCGTCGTTGCGGGCCCGGCGGGCGGCGAGACCCAGCCGCAGGTTCTCCTCCACCGTGAGCTCGCCGAAGATCCGGCGCCCCTCGGGGACGAGCGAGATCCCGCGGCGCGCCACGTCCTCCGGGCGGCGGCCGACGAGCGAGCTTCCGTCGAGCCGTACGTCGCCTGCGACCACGGGAGCCGCGCCCATGACGGCGTGCAGGGTCGACGACTTCCCGGCACCGTTCGGCCCGATCAGGCCGACGATCTCGCCGGGCCGAACCTCGAGCGACAGCCCGCGCACGGCCTCCACCGCGCCGTAGCGGACCGTGAGCTTCTCCAGGACGAGCGCGCTCACTCGATCTCCTCGGCCTCGGCGCTCTCGCCCAGGTAGGCCGCGGCGACGCCGAGGTGGGCACGGATCTCGCTCGGCGTGCCCTCCGCGAGCGTCCTGCCTTGGTCGAGCACGTGGATGCGCTCGCAGACCTCCAGCACGAGGGCGACGTTGTGGTCGACGAGCATCACCCCCGCTCCGCGTTCCCGGATCACGCCGACGGCGGTGGCGAAGCGCGGGATCTCCGCCTCGGGAAGGCCCGCCGCGGGCTCGTCCATCAGGACGTAGCTGGGGTCGGTCGCGAGCGCCCGGGCGACGCCGAGCCGCCGCTCGTCGCCGTGCGCGAGCGAGCCGGCGGCCTGGTCGGCGTAGGCGTCGAGCCCGAGCAGCGCGAGCAGCTCTTCTGCCCGTCTCGCCGCCCGCCGCTGGGAGGCGCCGACGCCGAGCGCCGAGACCTCGACGTTCTCCCGCACGGAGAGCCCGCCGAACGCATGGGTGTGCTGGAAGGTGCGCGAGAGCCCGTGCCGCCCGCGCCGGAAGGCGGGCCAGCGCGTCACGTCCCGGTCCTCGAGCAGCACCCGGCCGCTGGTCGGGCGGTCGAAGCCGCTGAGGATGTTGACGAGCGTGGACTTGCCGGCGCCGTTCGGCCCGATCAGGCCTACCACCTCGCCCCGGCGGAGCTCCAGCGAGACGTCGCGCAGGGCCTGGACACCCGCGAACGAGCGTGAGACGGAGGAGGCCCGGAGCGAGGGCGCGGGGGAACCCATGGTTCCCCCGCGAGCCCCCTCCTTCAGACCGGACGTCAACGCTCTAGGAGTCCGGGCTGTTCGGGACTTTCTTCGCGACGATCGTGCCCTTCGCGATCGGCTTGTTGTTGTTGATCTCGATCACGCGGTACTGGCGACCGAAGACCGAGTGCAGCTTCTTCGAGAAGCTGACCTTGCCCGAGATGGTGGGCACCTTGTGGAACTTCTGCATCACCGCGGCGAGCTTCGAGCCGACGAGCGAGCCGTGCGCCCGCTTGATCGCGGTCACGAGGCCGTCGATCGCAGCCGGGCCGGTGACGAAGCCGCCGGTGGTGGCGTGGATCTTCTTCGCGAGCCGGTTCACGGCCTTGCTCGGGTCGTGACCGAAGGCGTTCGCGTAGGTCACGAACCAGTAGTTCGTGACCTTCGGGCCGCTGGTCGGCAGCCAGTAGGTGCCGTCGCCCGCCCACGAGTTGAGCACCGGCGTCTTGACGCCGGCCGTCCGCAGGTCGGTGATGAACGGAAGCTGGGCGCCGTACGACCCCGACGTCACCGTGACGATCACCTGGGCGGGGTGCTGCACGATGCTGCTGGCCGCGTTGTGGAAGTTCGTGGAGCCCGGCTGCAGCGCCGGATCCTGATACGTCGTCTCGAACTTGATCTTCCCGCCGAGCTGCTGGAAGCGCGCCTTGAAGGCGGTGACGACGGCCTTGAAGTAGACGATCGTCGTGTCCTTCGCGAGGTCGGCGGTCTTCCAGCCGTGATCCCAGGCGAGCTGGGCCATCGCGGACCCCTCGTCCTGCGCCACGTTGCCGAAGCTGAACGCCAGCTTGCCGGCCTTGCCGAAGCGCTTCGGCCCCATTTGGTCGGTGCCGATGCACGGCGCGATCGTGAGCAGGTGGTGCTTGAGCGACTCCTGGACGACGGGAGCGGCCAGGTCGACGTCGCACGTCGTGAAGATCACGTTCGCGTGCTCGCCGATCAGCTTGTCGGCGCAGGTCTTGGACGTCGTCGGGTTGTCTCCCTGCGTCTTGCAGGTCTTGATCACGAGCATCCGTCCGCCGACGCCACCCTTCTTGTTGATCTTGTTGACCTCGAGTTGCGCGGCGGCGAGCGCCGGCGTGTCGAACGGCTGCATGGGCCCCTTGTTGTCGAACGCCCACCCGATCACGATCGGCTTCTTGGCCGCCGCCGAATGCGTGCGAGCCGCCGCGGTCGCCGCGAGCACGAGTGCCGCAGCGGCGACGATCGCGAGCGTCCAGCGCGCCCGCTTGCTTTCCCTCATGTCTCTCCTCTCCGGCCCGCGGCTTCAGCCGGGACCCTCCGTTCCGACCAACACTTCAAGAACGCCTCGCGCCCGCGGCGCGCGAGCTCGGCGGCGTCGAGATCCCAGAGCGAGTCGGGATACACGCTGCCGAACGCGCCGTTGTCCGAGAAGACCTCGAGGTCGTAGAACCCGTTCCATCCCACGTCCTCTAAGACGCCGAGGATCGCGGGCAAGTCTGCAACGCCGTCGCCCGGGAGCACGCGGTCGGCCCAGCTCCGCGTCGGCTCGCGCCAGTCGCTCACGTGAACGCCGGCGATGAGGGGTGCAAAGCGCCGGATCTCGTCGAGCACATCCGTCGAGTTCCATAGGTGCCAGACGTCGAATTGGATTCCGACTGCGTCGCTCCCGACCTCGTCCACGAACTCGGCCGCATCGGTGAGCGTGTTCAGGATCGACCAGCTCTCCGTGCCTTCCAGCTGGAACGGCTCGACGGCCAGCCGCAGGCCGAGCCGCTCCGCCTCGCGGGCCACCTCGCGCACGCCGCGGACCGCGGTCTCCCGGTCGCCGGGACCGGTGAAGCACAGGACCGCAGCCGGCTCGTAGGGCGCGAGCGCCTCGAGTGAGCGGAGCAGCGCGTCGACCCGCTCCCGCGCGGCCCCTGGGCCCGGCAGGAGGGGCAGCGGATGGACCGAGGGCACGGCGGGCACCGCCGCCGCCGAGCCGAGGCCGCTGGCCCGGAACTCCTCGAGCGAGCCGTCGCCGAGCTTCAGCTCCCAGACGCCGATGCCGTCGACGCCGGCCTCCGCGTAGGCGCGCACGTCGTCGGCGAAGCTCGCGGTGAGCGTGCTCACCTGCGAGATCGAGAACGGCGGCCGCTGCTCAGGCACCCTCGACACCCGGAGCCGTGATCGTGTCACGCGTTTGACATCTGATCAAGTGTGGTTCACGCTCGGCTCGTGAAGTCGACCCTGGAGTCGACGCTGTCGCAGCCCGGGGCGGCGGTGCGCCACAGGACACTCGCGGAGGCGGCGCTCGAGCGTCTCCGCGAGGCGATCATCCTCGGCGAGCTGACGCCGGGGACGCCCCTGCGGCTCGAGGACCTCGCGCGCTCGCTCGGCATGAGCATCTCTCCGATCCGCGAGGCCGTCCGCCAGCTCGAGGCGCTCGGGCTGGCCGAGCACGTCCCCCATCACGGCGCCAAGGTGACGGGACTCGACGTCGAGGAGCTTCGGGAGCTGTTCTCGGTCCGGCTCGCGCTCGAGACGATCGCGCTGCGACGCGCCTCCGAGCTCTTCGGCGCCGACGACGAGGCAGGCGCGCGCAGGCACCTCGCCGCGTTCGACGCAGCCCGGAAGGAGCGCGACACCCGGGCCGCGGTGCGCGCGCACACGGCCTTCCACTTCTCGCTCTACGCGGCCGCGCGCTCGAACTGGCTGCTGCGCCTGATCCGGCCCGCCTGGGACAGCTGCGAGCGCTACCGGCCGGTGCTGCTCGGCTCGAAGGGGGAGCTGCAGGACCGGCACGAGCAGCTGGACGCCGAGCTCCTCGCCGCCTGCATCGCCCACGACGGAAACCGCGCCGCGGCCGCCTTCCGTGCCCACCTCGAGCTCGCCACGAGCATCTTCTCGGTCGAGCTCGCCGGCAGGGGCATCTTCGCGTTCTAGGAAAGGAGACCAGATGGCGACGACGTCGGACGCATCCACCGAGCAACCCGGCCGGGAGCTCGTCCCCTTCCGCGTCCGCACCGCGGACGGGCGGGAGGTCGAGCTCGAGTACTCGTCGCCGCGGCCCGCCGAGGGCCACGACGAGCTTCGGGTGCTCGAGCAGCTGCCGTGGTTCGAGCCGGGCAAGCCGCTCCGCAACTACATGCTGCACGAGAGCGACTTCTACGACGAGGTCGAGCAGGTCTGGGGCCGGCGCTGGGGAGCCGAGGGAATCGGGACGCTGCGCGAGGTGCTGGTCTCGCGCCCGACCGAGAACGAGGTGCGCCCGGAGTACGCACAGGAGTGGCAGTACTACTACTCCTCGGCCGCGGGCAACGCCGACCTCGGCCGGCTGCAGGCGCAGTTCGACGAGTACTACGAGGTGCTCGCGGACAACGGCGTCCGCGTCAACTACATCGAGCCGCCAGTGCCGGCGATCGGCGCCTACGGCTGGATCAAGAACCTCGTCACGCTCGCCGGCGGCGGGCTCGTCGTCCACGGCGGCGCGATCGTGCACCGCTACGGGCTCGGCTCCTGGCAGAAGGGCCGCGAGGTGATCTGGCAGCAGGTGCTGGCCGCGCTGCAGGTGCCCGTCTATCTGACGATCCACGGCACCGGCGTCTGCGAGCCGGGAGCGGGCCGCTGGCTCGACGAGAAGACGTTCGTCTTCAACGAGTCGGTCGTCGCGAACGAGGAGGGCCTGCGCCAGCTCGAGTTCGTGCTCTCGAACCTCGGCGTCGAGCTCGTGGTCTGCCACAGCCCGGGCTGGTACGACACGACCGGCCGCGGCAACATCGGCACCTCCCACATGGACATGGTCATGCTGACCGTCGACCACGGGAAGGTGCTGCTCGCGCCGCACCTCGTCAACTACGGCTTCGTCCGGGACCTGATCCGGCGCGGCTACGAGATCATCGAGGTGCCGGTGGACGAGTACTGGGAACTCGCGCTGAACGGCGTCACGCTCGCGCCGGGGCGCGTCGTGATGAACGCGGGCTCGCCGACGGTCGTGCGCGCGCTCGAGAAGCACGGCGTCGAGGTGATCCAGGTCGACTTCTCCGAGAGCCACCGGTTCGCGATCGCCGGGCTCCATTGCGCCACGCTCGAGCTCGTCCGCGACCAGCCCGTCTAGCCCGTCTGTCTCGACGCGAGCCCGCGCACGCGCGCGAGCGCACGCTGCGCGAGCGGCGGCTCGAGCAGCTTCCTGGCGACGAGCGTTCCCGAGCCGGCGCCGAGGCCCGGGCCCGGCCACGTGCTCGCGCCGATGTGCCAGAGCCGCTCGACCGGCGTCGCGTGGGCGGGGCTGCCGCCGAAGGGACGCCAGAGAAAGTTCTGGTCGGGGCCGAGCGCGCCGCCGTACGGATCGCCGTGGCGGAGGTTGACGTTCGCGCGCTGCAGGTCGTGCGGACCGAGGGCGACCCGCTTCAGGATCGACGACTCGAGGTTCGGGATGTGGCGCGCGAGGCGCGCCTGGATCCGGTCGGCGTACCGCTCGCGCAGCCCGTCCGTCCACTTGCCGCCGCCCGTGTCGATCGTCCCGGCCGCGTCGCCCTTGATCCGCCACGGAAGCTCCTGGAGCTGGATCCAGAGGATGCAGCCTCCCTCCGGCGCGCGCGAGGGGTCGAGCGTGAGCGGCTGGCCGACCACGATCGTCGCCTCCGCCGGCAGCAGCCCGCGCTCGGCCTCGTTGACCGCACGCGAGACCCCGTCGAGGCCCGGCGTGACGTGGACGATCGCCGTGGCCGCGAGCCGGTCGTCTCCCTCCCAGCGCGGCGGCTCGGAGAGCGCGTAGTGGATCTGCATCTCCGAGCGGCCGTAGCGGAAGCGGCGCGCGGCGTCCCGTACGGGCGCGGGCACGTCGGCGTCGGCGAGCAGCCGCTCGTGGAGCTGCGTGGGCGTCACGTTCGCGACGACCGCGCGCTCCGCCTCGATCGTCTCGCCGTCGATGAGCCGCACGCCGACGGCCCGGCCCGAGCGGACGAGGACACGCTCGACATCACGGTCGGTCTCGCAGACGCCACCGTGGTCGCGGATCAGCCGGACGAGCGCGTCGACGAGCCTGGCTCCGCCCCCGCGGGGCACCGGCATCCCGCCCTCCTGCACCGCGACCGCGATCACCTGCGTCATGAACCCGGACGTCGCCTGGTCCGGCCCGAGCCCGGTGTGGAGCACCCACGGAGCGAGCAGGCCGTGGGCGCGCTCGGAGGCGAAGGTCGTCTCGAGCCAGTCGCGGCTCGACTGCAGGACCTCCGCGAGGAACGCATGGCCGCCCGCACGCCCCAGCCGGCGCATCGCCTTCGCGGCGAGCGCGAGCCCCGCCGGCGACCACAGCTCGGTGCCGAGGACGCCGAACGTGAGGTCGGCGTTGGGGAGGAAGCGCTCGAGCACCCCGGGCCATTCCGGCCCCAGCTCCTGCGCGTTGCCCTCTGTGGTGCGAAGGAGAAAGGCTGCCTCGCCGTCCGGGAACGCGGTCGCCGTCGGCAGGTCCGTGTTGAGGTACTCGAGCCCCCGCTCCGCGAGCTCGTCGCCGAGCTCGGCGTGCGCCGCGCCGCCCACCCAGAGCGGGTGCCACGCGCTGAAGACGTCGTGGAGGAACCCCGGCTCGGTCAGCTCCTCGGTCTTGATCGCGCCGCCGAGCCAGTCGTTCCGCTCGAGCACGCAGACGCGCCAGCCGGCGCGCGCGAGCAGCGCCGCGCAGGCGAGCGAGTTGACGCCGCTGCCGACGATGACCGCGTCGTAGTCAGGCACCCGCGAGCTCCCGGAACTCGTCGTCGGTGACGAGGCCGCGCTTCCGCGTCCCGAGCTCCTTCACGCGGGCGAGCAGGTCGGGCCAGCGCTCCTCGGGAACGTCGAGGCCGAGCTCCGCGGCCTTGATCCGGATCGAGTCGAGCCCGCTCTTCTTGCCGAGCACGATCGCCCGCTCGGCGCCGACGAGCCCGGAGGAGTACGGCTCGATGGAGGGCGGGTCGTGGAACTGCGAGGCGACCGCGCCCGACTCACGGCGGAACAGCGTTTCGCCGGTGAGCGGCTTCCAGGGCGCGAGCCCGTAGCCCGACAGCTCCTGCACGCGCGCCGCGACCTCGCGGATGCGCTCGAAGCGGAGGCCCGTCTCGACGCCGTACAGGGCCCGGAGGGCGAGCGCGACCTCGGGCAAGTCGGCATTGCCGGCGCGCTCGCCCATCCCGTTGATCGTGCCGTGGATCCACGTCGCTCCCGCGCGCACGGCGGCCACCGCGGCGGCCGTGGCCAGCCCGAAGTCGTCGTGGCCGTGGAAGTGGACGGGCAGCCCGTCGACGTACTGCAGCGTCGCGCCGACGAGGTCGGCGACCGCCTCCGGCGCGGCTATCCCCAGCGTGTCGACGACGGCGACCTCCTTCGCGCCGGCCTCGGCGGCGGTCTCGTACACCTGCCGGTAGAAGTCGGGCTCGGCCCGTGTCGAGTCCACCCCGAAGAAGGCGGCCCGGATGCCGTGCGCGTCGGCGAAGCGCATCGCGTTCGTGATCCGCTCGAGCATCGTCTCGCGCGAGACGCCGATCGCCGCGAGCTTCAGGTCCGAGATGGGCGACTCGATCACCGCGGCCTCGACGCCGAGCTCGACGAGCAGCTCGAGATCGGCGGGCACCGCCCGCGAGAAGCCCCAGACCTCCGCAGCCAAGCCCGCGCCCGCAATTAGCTCCACTGCGCGGCGGTCGTCCTCGGACACGCGCGGGAAGCCGGCCTCGATCCGCGCGATCCCGAGCCCGTCGAGGAGGCGCGCGATCTCGAGCTTCTCCTCGGGCGAGAGGACGACGCCGACCGTCTGCTCGCCGTCTCGCAGCGTCGTGTCGTAGAGGCCGACCTCGCCGCGGATCGCGTAGCGGTCGTTCAGCGAGCCGGTCCAGATCAGGTCGGACATCGCGCCACTCCGTCCGGGAACGGGGAGAGCTTCTCGACTCCCTCGCTCGTGACGAGGAAGTTGTCCTCGACACGCAGACCCCCGCCCCCTGGCCAGTACGCGCCGGGCTCGACCGCGAGCACCATGCCTTCCTCGAACTCGCCGCCGCCCGCCTGGTGCGGATACGGCGGCTCGTGCGCCCGCGCGCCGACGCCGTGGCAGATGGGATGGGTCGGCTGGCCCGCGTAGCCCATCGCGGCGATGTCCTCGCGCACGCTTCGGTCGAGGTCGGCCATCGAGGCGCCGGGCCGGATCGACGCGAGAGCGCGCTCGTACACGTCCACCAGCGCGGCTTCGAGCTCCGCGTACTCGCTCCGCAGCTCCCCGGCCACGAGGTTCTTCGTGTGGTCGGCCCAGTAGCCGTCGGCGCAGACCCAGATCTCGAACAGGACGGGCTCGCCCTCCACGACGGGCAGGTCGCCGGTCGCGGTGAACGTCTTGATCCCGCGGCCCGCCCAGACGAGCGAGAACGGGAGCGCGAGCTCGACCTCGCCCCCCTTCCAGCCGGTTCCCACGCCGTGGACGAAGCCCTGCCAGAGCGCCGCCGCCTCGGCCTCCCTCATCCCGGGACGGAGCCGCTCGCGCACGTGCTCCATCGCTGCCGCGGCGATCTCGTTGGCGAGCCGCAGCCGCTCGACCTCCTGCGCCGTCTTGCGGGAGCGGGCCCGCACGAGGAGCGGCGTCGCGTCGGCCGCCCCCGGGAAGGCGTCGAACCAGGCGGCGGTGAAGGTCGTGGGCTCGCCGACCATGCGGTCGGAGGCCTGCGTGCCGAGCGAGAGCTCGAGCCCGACACGCTCGTGGCCGCGGGCCGCCGCGACCGCCGCGTCGAGCGTGCGCGCGAACGGCGGGCGCGGATCCTCCGGGTCGTAGCCGCGGACGAGCCGAACGTCCTGCGTCCAGGCGGTCCGCGCGGCGTCCTCCTCCGAGGCCTCGATCGTGATCAGCACCGGCTCGCCCTCGCGCGGGAAGACGCAGGCGTCGAAGCCCTTCATCCCCCAGAAGTTCGTCAGGTAGAGGACGTTGTCCGGCGCGCGCACGACGAGCGCGTCGAGCTCCGCCTCGGCCATGAGCGCGCGGACGCCCTCCAGCTTCGCGTCGTCTCTCGACCGGCTCACGCGTCGCCCCAAGGGCGGATGCGCGGCGGCGCCGGCTCGCCGTGGGCCTCCTCCCACGAGACGACCGGGTTGCGCAGCACGCCGATCCGCTCGATCTCGGCCTCGATCACGTCGCCCGGCTTGAGGTAGAGGCGCTTCCGCTCCTCCTCCGACTTGAAGCCGGCGACGCCCGCGACGGTGCCGGTCGAGAGGACGTCGCCCGCGCTGTAGCCCAGCGCGGAGAAGTTGCTGAGGATCTCCGGGATCGTCACGCTCATGCGGCTCGAGTGCGACTCCTGGCGCGGCTCGCCGTTGACGCGGAGCTCCATCGCGAGGTCGTGCGGATGGGGGATCTCGTCCGCTGTCACGATCCAGGGCCCGAGCGGGCAGAACGTGTCGATCGCCTTGCAGAAGCTGAACACGCCCGAGCGCATCTCGCCGCGCTGGATGTCGCGCGCCGTGATGTCGTCGAAGACGACGTAGCCTCCGATGTAGTCCGCGGCCTCCTCCGGCGAGAACCACTTGCCCGCCTTCTTGAGGACGACGGCGAGCTCGAGCTCGTAGTCGAGCTCCTCGGTGAGGTGCTCGGGGTAGACGATTGGCTCGTCCGGCCCGACGATCGCGTCGACGTTCTGGAAGAAGTTGATCCACGGCGCGATCCGGTGCGACCAGTCGACGTTCCTCGACTCCTCCTCGTGCTCGCGGAAGTTGCCCGCGGTGTGGAAGAACTTCTTCGGCACGATCGGGGCGCGCAGCCGGACCTCCGCCAGCGGCGACCTCTCGCCGGTCTCGTCGGCGCCGCCGCGCTCGAACCACTCCCGCATGCTGGGCACGTCGAGCCCGACGACCTGCTCGCCGTCGAGGTAGCCGACCCTGCCGTCGTCGTAGGTGACGAGCTTCACGCGCGGGCCTGGCCGGCGGGGCCGTGTCCAGGTGTCAGACACCTGACATGTCCGGATTGGACGATGACGCCGCTCAACCAAGCGGCAATGTCGCGCCCGACCTGTCCGTTCCGGCCCCTGGCCGGTGTCAGACACCGGACATGTCTCGACGGGACGTGTCTCACGCCACTCCGCAGACCGTCGTCGCGACCCGGGCGTAGACCTCGGCGGTCTTGACGAGCGCGTCGATCTCGAGGTTCTCGCCGAGCTCGACGTCCATCAGCCCGGTCGAGGTGCCGTAGTTGACGGTCGGGACGCCGTAACGGGTGAGGGCCGACGCGTCCGAGAACCAGCGCGTCACGTCGCGGCCCGGCGGCCCGCCCCAGACCTCGGCGTGCGCCGTATCGATCGCCGCCACGAGCTCGTGTCCCTCCTCGATCTCCGCCCCGGGCGCGGTGACGAAGACCTCGCCCTCCACGCCGTAGTCCGGGAAGCGCTCGGCGAGCCCGCGCACCGTGTCGAGCACCTCGCGCCGCGCGACTCCCATCGCCTTCGTCGGCGGCACGCGGACGTCGAGGAAGAGGTCGGTGTGGTGCGGCGTGCGTGAGGCGCGCCAGCCGAAGCCGCCCTCGACGGCGCCGACGTTGACGATCGCCTTCGCGCCCCGGTACGCGTTCGCGGGATCGTCCTCCCACGCCGGGATCCACTCGAGCACGGCGTCGAGCACCTCGCGGGCGCGCAGGATCGAGTTGCGGTCGCGGCGCCCCTCGCTGAACGCCGTGTGGATGAAGTCGCCGTGGACGCGGATCCGAAGCCACAGCGCCCCGAAGTGGCCGAGCACGACCTTGCCCTCGGTCGGCTCGCCCAGCAGGCACATGTCCGCGACGCCGCCGTGCGAGACGAGATACCGCGTCCCGGCCGCGTAGCCGCGGTACTGCGCGCCCTGCGCCTCGCCCTGCTGGGTCTTCTCGATCTCGCCGCAGACGGCCGCGATCAGCACGTCGCCGCGCAGGCGCGCACCCGCGTCCTGCAGCGTGCGCACCGCCTCGACGTAGCAGGCGAGCGCGCCCTTCATGTTCGAGATGCCGAGGCCGTACAGCCGGCCGTCACGCTCGAACGCCTGCGGCTGGAAGCCGGGGACGTCGCGCAGCCACGGCTCGCGGCCCGAGTACGACGTATCGAGGTGCCCGTTGAACATGAGCGACCTGCCGCCGCCGGCGCCCGGCCAGATGCCGAGCGCGTTCGCGCGTCCCTCCTCAACCTGCTGCCACTGCACCCGCAGCCCGAGCGAATCGAACGTCTCCGCCATCAGGCGTGCCACGGGCTCCTCGTCGCCGGTGAAGCTGGGCACGTTCACGAGCCGCGTCGCGGTCTCGACGAGGCGGTCGCGGTCGATCCTCACCATGCCCCGTAGCCGCCGATCAAGTCTCCCGCGTCGACCCCGAGCTCGACGAGCAGCGCGGCGGCGAGAGAGGACGAATACCCGTGCGCGCTGACCAGGCAGATGCGGCGACCGGCCAGCTCGTCCGTCCGCCACGGAAGCACCGAGAGCGGCACATGCCTCGCGCCCGCGATCACGCCGTCGCGCTCGCGCTCGCGCTCGTCGGCGGAGCGCGTGTCGACGAGCAGGAGCCCGGGATCGGTCCTCGCCTCCTCGGGCGTGTAGCGCCTGATCCGCGCCCGCGCCTCGGCGAGCACCGTGTCTATCCGCGCCGGAATCGAGGCAGCACCTTCTCTCCGAAGAGCCGGATCTGCTCGTGGCGGTTCGCGCCCCACAGCTCGAGCATGACGTGCGTGCAGCCGGCGTCGCGGTACTCCTCGATCGCCTCGATGCAGTCGGACGGCGTGCCCGCGATCGGCCGGCACTTGTCGAGCAGCGCGTCCGAGACCTCGGCTTTCGCCGCCAGGCGGCCTCCCCGCTCCATCGCCTCGGCCACCGGCCGGATCTCGTCCTGCTCGATGCCGGCCAGCTCGAGCAGCGTGTCGGCCGCGCCCTGGATGTTCTGCACCTTGTTCGCGAGATACATCCCCGCGATCTCGCGCGCTCCGTCGCGGCCGGCGTCGCGGTCGGACTCGTGGATCGAGGCCACCACCGTGCAGCCGACGTCGATCCCGTCCCCGACGTTCTCGCGCGTGTAGCGGACGAAGCCCGGCGTGGTGATCGAGGGCGTGAGGCAGCCGTCGGCGATCTCGCCCGCCAGCTGCTGCATCTTCGGCGCGGTCGCGGCGACGTAGACCGGGGGCACCTCGCGCGGCGCGTGCACGTCCGGCGCCAGCGCGGGCACGTCGGCGCTCCAGGTGTCGCCATCGTAGTCGAAGCGCTCGCCGGAGAGGACGCCGCGCGCGATCGTGACGGCGTCGCGCATCGGCCCGAGCGTCTTCCTCGTCTGCGTCTTCGTGTTGTTGAGGAAGATCTTCGAGGTCCCGAAGCCCAGGATGAAGCGGCCCGGGCCGGCCGCCTCCTGCACGACGCGCGCGTCCATGGCTGCCTGCACGGGGTGCCGCGTCGACGCCGCGATGATGCCCCAGCCGATCGTGAGCCGCTTCGTCTCGCGGGCCATGAGCGCGCCGACGCCCGAGGAGGAGCGCGCCTCCATCCCGTGCTTGCGCCACCAGGGGTACGCCTCGGCGAGCCAGATCGTGTCCAACC
The DNA here is from genome assembly GCA_035653395.1 of Gaiellaceae bacterium. Classification (GTDB taxonomy): domain Bacteria; phylum Actinomycetota; class Thermoleophilia; order Gaiellales; family Gaiellaceae; genus Palsa-739. Next base: position 16,932 of record DASRBX010000034.1, on the reverse strand, counting down.
CGGCCTCGTCCATCGCGCGCGCGGAGGCGAGCATGTCGTCGAGCGGCTCCATCGTGAGCTGCATGACGCCGATCCGGAACGGAGGCGTGCTCAATCTTCGGTCGAGGTCGTCGGCCCCTCGGGCTCGGCCTCGTAGGCCTGCGGCGACGCGGGGCTGACCCCCTCCTCGGCGCCGTGCGTCGCCGGCGCGCCGCCGCGGCCGATCGCCTCCTGCACCTGGCCGTCGAGCGCGGTGAGGACGTGCTGCACCTGCTGGTTCACGATCGGCTGCAGGACGCGCTGGCCCATGGAGCCGACCGGGCCGAGGATCTTCACCTCGGCGCTCCAGACCATCGCGGTGCCGCCCCCGTCGGCGTCCGACAGCGTGAAGGAGGTCTCCATGTTCATCATCGCGCCGACGCCGTTGCCCTTCACCGCCAGCTTCGCGAACTCGGGCTCGCGCTCCTCGACCTTCTCCATGTCGACCTTCATCTTCAGCCCGCCGAGGCCGAGCGGGATCTTCACGTTGGCCGTCCAGTGCCGGTCGTCGTGGACGTCGAAGCTCTCGACGCCGGGCATCGTCTTCGCCATCGACTCGGGGTCGTTCAGCACCTCCCACACCGTCGCCCGCGGCGCCTCGAACGTGCGCTCTCCGGAGACGTTCATGCGCGCGCCCCTTCCTGGAGCAGCTGCCAGACGCGGCGGTACGGGTTGTGACTGTCGGTGACGACCTGCCCGGTCGCGTCCTGGATCGCCGCGCAGATCGCGTGGATCCCCGCGCCGCCGCCCTCGCCCATCCCCTTCGTCCCGAGCGGGGTGAACGGCGACGGGCTCTCGATCGCGCCCGTCGCGAGCGGCGGCATGTCGAGGGAATGCGGCACGTGGTAGTCGTAGAAGTTGGGCGTCAACAGGTTCCCGTCCTCGTCGTACTCGTAGACCTCGTGGATCGCGGCGCCGATCGCCTGCGCGGTCGCGCCCATCACCTGACCCTCGACGATCTGAGGGTTGATCCGCTTGCCGCAGTCGTCCACCGCCGCATAGTCGACGATCTCGTACGCGCCCGTCTCGGGATCGACCTCCACGACCGCGACGTGCACCTGCGCGGCGTAGGTGAGGGTGAGGTTGCCGAACTTGCGCTCAACGTCCGGCACCTCGAACGGCGGCCGGTAGACGTAGCGGCAGTTGAGCGTCACGTCGAGGTCCTCGGGCAGGCCGGCGTTGTTCGCGTTGACGATCGCGCCGCAGGCCATGAAGGGCAGGAACGCGTCGTGGTCGTCCTTGATCCGGACGCCGCCATCGGCGAGCTCGAGCGCGTCCGCCGGCACGCCGCCGAAGACGGCGCCGGCGAGCTTCTTGATCTCGGCGGCGAGCATCTCGGTCGCGCCCTTCACCGCGCCGAGGCCGGTGACCGCGAACTGGCTCGCGTACGTGCCGGAGAAGCCGGCGTGCGAGTTCCAGTAGCTGTCGTGGCCGGCGCGCACGTGCACGTCGTCGACCGAGCACTTGAGGATGTCCGCCACGACCTGCGCCGCCGTCGTCTCGTGGCCCTGCCCCTGCGGCGTCGTACCGAGCGTGACGACGATCTCGCCGAAGATGTCGAGCTTCACCGTCGCCACCTCGTTGTTGCCCGAGAACTGGAGCTCCGGGTTGATCAGGCGCGACTGGCCGAAGTTGTTCGTGCCGGAGTCGAGCGTCGAGCCGATGCCGACGCCGAGCAGCCTCCCCCGCTCCTTGGCCGCGGCACGCCTGGCCGGGATCGAGTCGTAGCCGACCAGCTCGAGCGCGAGGTCGAGCATCGCCGCATAGTCGCCGGAGTCGTAGACGCAGCCGTTCGGCGTCTCGTAGGGCATGTCCTCGGCCCGGACGTAGTTCCGCTTGCGCACCTCCACTGGGTCCAGGCCGAGCTCGTGCGCGACGATGTCGATCACGCGCTCGGTGAACCAGAGGTGCTGCATGCGCGAGTAGCCGCGGTTCGGCGAGACCGGCGCCTTGTTCGTCGCGACCTGCGTGAACTCGAGCTCGATGTGTCGCCAGCGGTACATCCCGGGCGTCACCTGCGCCCAGATCACGCCGCCGAGAGGCTCGTAGCGCAGCCAGGCGCCGGCGTCGTCGAGCGCCTTCGTGCGGAAGCCGAGGAGCGTGCCGTCGTCCTTGACGGCGACCTCGGTGTCGCTGAACCAGCGCTCGTTGCCGTGCGACATCGAGAGGTGGAAGTCGGTGCGCCACTCCGTCCACTGCACCGGCCGGTTGAGCTTGCGCGCGAGCAGGCAGCAGACGACGAGCTGCGGATGCGACGTGATCTTGTTGCCGAAGCCGCCGCCGATGTCCTGGGTGACGAAGCGGAGCTTGTCGAGGCCGACCCGCATCGCGGGCCCCATCATGATCGCGGCGAAGCCGGGGAACTGGTTGTTCGTGTGGATCGTCCACTGCCCGACGCCGCGGTTGAACTCGACGAGGGCGCCGTCGCATTCGAGCGGCGTCGAGTTGAAGCGGTGGAAGTGGAGCTCGGGGATCCTCACGACGCGGTCGGCCTCGGCGAAGGCGGCGTCGAGGTCGCCCCACGAGTAGAGCCCGCTCCACATGAGGTTTCCGCCGGCCTCCTCGTGCAGCACCGGCGCGTCGGGATCCTGCGCCCGTCGCGCGTCGATGACGGCCGGCAGCGGCTCGTACTCCACCTCGACGAGCTCGGAAGCGTCGCGGGCGAGCTCGCGTGTCTCGGCCACGACGGCCACGACCGGCTCGCCGACGTAGCGCACCTTGCCGACCGCGAGCGAGTAGTCCTTGACGTTCGCGCCGGGCACGCTCGAGATCTGGAAGAAGGGCTCGGTGAGCGCGGCGACCTCCTCCCCGGTCAGCGTCCCGTAGACGCCGTCGACCGCCTCGGCCGCCGAGACGTCGACGCGGGTGATGTGCGCGTGCGCGTACGGGCTGCGCACGAAGTGGAGGTAGCCCATCCCGTGCCGCTTGACGTCGTCGACGAAGACGCCCTCGCCCTGCAGGAGCCGCTTGTCCTCCTTGCGCCGGACGCTCTGGCCGCCCCAGCCCTTCTGGATCTCGACGGGTGCGGGAGCGAGCGTGGTCTCCGTCACTTGCCCACCGCCTTCACGGCCTCGACGATGTTCCAGTAGCCGGTGCAGCGGCAGATGTTGCCCTGCAGCGCCTTCTTGATCTCGTCGTCGGAGGGGCTCGAGTTCTCGCGCAGCAGCGCGGTCGCGCTCATCAGCATCCCCGGCGTGCAGTAGCCGCACTGGAGCGCGTGGTGCTCGTTGAACGCCTGCTGGAGCGGCGTCAGCTCGCCGTCCTCCGCGAGCCCTTCGACGGTCTCGATGCTCGCGCCGTTCGCCTGGACGGCGAGGAGCATGCAGCTCTTGACGAGGACGCCGTCGAGGATCACCGAGCACGCGCCGCAGTTGCCGGTGTCGCACCCGACATGGGCGCCGGTGAGGTCGAGGTCGTCGCGTAGGAAGTGGACGAGCAGCTTCCGCGGCTCGACGTCCCGCGCGTAGGTCGTGCCGTTAGCAGTGACCGTGACGTCCATCAGCGGGCCGCCGCCTCCTCGGCGGCGCGGGTCGCGAGGACCGCGGCGAGATGCGTCCGGTACTCGCTCGAGGCGTGGACGTCGGAGGGCGGCTGGAGGCCGGCGGCGCGGACGGCGTCGGCGACTGCGCCCGGCGAGTCGGCCGTGACGAGCACCGGCACGGCGTCGACGCAGCCGAGCGCCACGCGCACGGCGCCGTTGACGCTCGCGGCGGCGTTGCAGATGCAGGTGCCGTCGGTGCCGAGCGTGACGGCGGCGAACCCGTCCTTCCGGCCGGCGGGAATCGAGATCCGCGTCAGCAGCTCTCCGGGCCCGACCGCGGTGAGATAGACGCCGAGGAAGAACTCCTCCGCCGGCACCTCGCGCTCGTGTATTCCCGCTCCGGCGCCGGCCGAGCCGACGCCTCCGCTCCCTGCCGCCTCCGTCGAGCCTACGCCGGCGCCGGCGATCGTCATGCGCGCCCTGACCGCGACCATGAGCGGCGGCAGGTGGTTGGTCGGATCGTTCGAGCAGACGTTGCCGCCGATCGTGCCGCGGTTTCGGACCTGGACGTCGGCGATCGTCGCGCAGACCTCGCCGAGGATCGGGCGCGCCTTCGCCTCCGCCGAGCGCATCAGCTCCGAGTACGTCGTCATCGCGCCGATCGTGAGCGTCCCGTCGCCGGCGAGCTCGATTCCGCGCAGCTCCTCCAGCCCGTTGAGGTCGACGAGCATGTCCGGCGAGGCCGCGCGGGCCTTCATCACGTTGATCAGCGTCTGGCCGCCGGCGAGCGCGCGGGCGCCTTCGTTCGCCGCCAGCAGCTCGAGCGCCTCTGCGATCGACCCCGGTTTCGCGTACTCGACCTCGCGCAGAAGCACGCGCCGATCCTATATCGGGCTACGACACCGGTTGGGCGTGAATGCGGTGCGCGGACTGCTTGAGCCGCCCGCCCGCGCGGCCGGCGCGGACGGCGAGGATCTCCGCGAGCATCGAGAGCGCCGTCTCCGCGGGGGAGTCGGCGCCGATGTCCAGCCCTGCGGGCCCGGCGATCCGGTCCAGATCGTCCTCGTCGACACCTCGCCCGAGCAGGAGCCCGCGTCGCCGCTCCTGGTTGCGGCGCGAGCCGAGCGCGCCCACGTAGAAGGCGTCGCTCCGGAGGGCCGCCTCGAGCAGCGGCAGGTCGAACTTGTCGTCGTGGGCGAGGACGAGGACTGCCGTGTCGACGTCGGGCCGGACGTGCGCCAGCGCCTCGTCGGGCCAGAGCACGAGGAGCTCGTCGGCGCTCGGGATCCGCTCCGGCGTGGCGAAGCTCGCGCGGGCGTCGGCGACGACCGTCCGCCAGCCGAGCAGCTTCGCGGCGCGACACAGCGCCTCCGCGGTGTCGACCGCGCCGTACACGAACAGGCGCGGCGGCGGGGCCTGCACGTCGGCGAAGACGGTGCGCCCGCCGAGGGGGAACGCATGGCTGCGTCCACGCCGGCGCGCCTCCTGCTCGAGCCCGGGATCGTGGAGCCGCTCGCCGGCGCCGTCGCCCGCGACGACCGTGAGCAGCACGTCCGGCCGCTCCTCGTCGCGCAGCTCCTCCACGAAGACGTCGATCTCGCCGCCGCAGGGAAGGCCGATGCCGAGCGCCATGTCGTCGGTGATGCCGTAGGTGACGAGCCGCGGCTCGCCGCCGGCGAGCACCTCCTGCGCGGCGAGGACCACGTCGCTCTCGACGCAGCCCCCCGAGACCGAGCCGGCCAGCTCACCCTGGTCGCTCACGGCGAGCTTCGAGCCGACGGGCCGCGGCGCCGAGCGGCGCGTCGCCACGACCGTCGCGAGCGCGACCCGCTGTCCGTTCTCGCGCCAGCGGGCGGCCTTCGACAACGTCTCGTCCATACCGGTTCAATCTAGCCGTGCCGGAGCATCGCGACCGCGAGCGCCTGCGGGAGACGTTCGGAACCGTTGCCGAGCTGTACGACCGTGCGCGCCCTACGTATCCCGCCGTCGTCTTCGACGACCTCGCCGAGCTCGCAGGGCTCGAGCCCGGCTCGCGCGTGCTCGAGATCGGGCCGGGCACGGGCAAGGCGACCGCCGAGCTCGTGCGCCGCGGCTATGCGGTCACGGGGGTCGAGCTGTCGACGGAGCTCGCGGAGATCGCGCGCCGCAACGTCCCGGGAGCCGAGATCGAGGTCGCCGACTTCGAGACGTGGGAGCCGGCCGAAGCCGCCTTCGACGCGGTCGTGGCCTTCACCGCGATCCACTGGATCGGCCCGCACGTTCGATACGCGAAGCCGGCTCGGCTGCTGCGGCCCGGCGGCGCGCTCGCCGTCGTCGCGGGCCCGCACGTCCTGCCCGTCGACGGCGACCCGTTCTTCGCGGAGGTGCAGGAGGACTACGACGCCGTCGTCCCGCATCCCGACAACCGAGCGCCGCCTCCGCCCGAGGAGATCGACGGTCGCTGGGCCGACGAGTTCCGCGCGGCAGGCGTGTTCGCGGCGGTCGACGAGCGGCGGCATCTCGACTCGATCCGGTATACGGCCGACGAGTACGTCGCCGTGCTCGGGACCTTTTCGGACAACCTCGCGCTGCCCGAAGAGCAACGCGCCGAGTTCTTCCGGCGCATCCACGCCCGCATCGAGGCGCGGCCCGGCGGCACCGTCACGAAGCACCATCTCCTGGTGCTCACCGTCGGCTACCGCCCGAGATAGGCCTTGCGGAGATCCTCGTGCTCGCGGAGCTCGGCGGCCGGGCCCTCGAGCACGAGCCGGCCGGTCGAGAGGACGTAGCCGCGATCGGCGATCGAGAGCGAGACGTTCGCATTCTGCTCGACGACGAGCATCGCGACGCCCGACTCGTGCACCTGCTTGATGATCTCGAAGCTGCGCTCGACGAGGATCGGGGCGAGGCCCATCGAGGGCTCGTCCATCAGCAGCAGCTTCGGCGTTCCCATGAGCGCGCGGCCCATGGCGACCATCTGCTGCTCGCCGCCGGACATGGTGCCCGCTAGCTGGGAGCGCCGCTCGTAGAGGAGCGGGAAGAGGCCGTAGACGCGCTCGAAGGCCTCCTTCGTGCCGCCGCCCTGGAGGTAGGCGCCCATCTGCAGGTTCTCGAGCACCGTCATCGTCCCGAAGAGCCGCCGGTTCTCGGGAACGATCGCGATCCCCTTGCCGATGCGGTAGCTCGTCGAGCGCGAGGTCACGTCCTCGCCCTCGAAGCGCACCGTGCCGTTCCGCGGCCGGACGATGCCGAGGACGGTCTTCAGCGTCGTCGACTTCCCCGAGGCGTTGCCGCCCAGGAGGCAGACGAGCTCGCCGTGCCCGACCTCGAGATTGAGGTTCTCGAGGATGTGGATCGGCCCGTAATACGTGTCGACGCCCTCGAGCCGCAGCAGGGGATCGGGCGCCGCCCCGTTGCCGCTGCCGCTCGAAGGCGCGTCGCTCACTTCGTCACCGTCGCGCTCGCCCCGAGGTACGCCTCGACCACGCGCGGGTCGGTGGCGACCGCATCGAACGTGCCTTCGGCGATCTTCACGCCGTGGTCGAGCGCGACCACGCGGTCGGAGATCCCCTCGACGACGTGCATGTCGTGCTCGATGAGGAGGATCGTGTAGCCGCCCTCGTCGCGCAGCTTCCCGATCAGCTCGGTGATCTCGTGCGTCTCCACGGGGTTCATCCCCGCTGCGGGCTCGTCGAGCAGCAGGATCCGCGGTCGCGTCGCGGTCGCGCGGGCGATCTCGAGCCGCCGCCGATTTGCGTACGACAGGCTGTACGCGGGCTGGTTCCAGCGATAGCCCATGAGACGCTCGCCGAAGAAGCCGAGCTTCTCCTCGGCGAAGACGTCCATCTCGCGCTCCTCGCGCCGCGCGCGCGGCAGCTGGAGCATCTGCTCGAGCAGCGTCGCCCTGGTGCGCACGTACTGCGCCGCCATGACGTTCTCCTTGACCGTCATGTTGAGAAACAGCCGCAGCGTCTGGAACGTCCTCGCGACGCCGCGCTCGGTGATCTTGTGCGGCGGCAGGCCGACGAGGCTCTCGCCGTCGAGCAGGATGTCACCCCCGTCGGGCCGGAACACACCGGTGATGAGGTTGAACAGCGTCGTCTTGCCCGCGCCGTTCGGGCCGATGACGCTCACGATCTCGTGCTCGTCGACGTGGAGGTCGAGCCCGTCGATCACCGACAGCCCGCCGAACGAGACGCTCAGCCCGCGCAGCTCGAGCAGGGGCTGCTTCCGCGGCTCCGTCTCGCTCATACGATCTCGACGCGCGTCTGCCCGAACAGGCCCGCCGGTCGTGTTGCCATCAGCACGATGAGGATGACGCCGAGCAGGAGCGGGCGCGTCGTCGGCGCCTGCTCGATCAGGACGTTCTCCCACACGAACGCGGCCCCCCACAAGGTCGGCACGAGGAGCACCCAGCGGCGCCAGCCTTTGACCACCGTGCAGGCGAGCACGCACCCGATCACGATCACGAAGGCGTAGTTGCCGAGGCGGAAGTTGTCCACCGTGTACGTGTGCTTCGGCAGCACCATCCAGTGGCGGATCACCGTGGCGAGGAAGCCGTGGGTCGTGAACGACGTCGGCCCCACCGCGATGGGCCCGCCGACTCCCCGAGGCCAGACAGCCGCGACGATCGCGTGGACGACGACGCCGAACGCGGCGAGGCCGGCGAGGACGCCGGCGAGGACACGCCACGGCCGCAGCTTCACGAGCAGGCCGGCAATGGCCAGCGCGTAGAAGACCCACCGGGCGTGATCGGGCGCTCGCAGCACCTCGAGCAGCACGTTGACGATGATCGCGCCCAGCGCGACGCCTCCGAGGCTGCCCGCCCCGCCGAGGATCGTCATCGCATAGACCGTGATCAGGAGCGGGAAGTAGAACGTCGTCGGGAAGACGCCCTGGTAGTAGGCGGCGTTGACCGTCCCCGCGAACCCGGCGACGCCTGCGCCGACCGCGACGGCGAGGAGCATCAACCACTTCACGGGCATCCCCATCAGCTCGGCCGCGAGGGGGTCCTCGCGGAGTGCGCGCCACGCCCGTCCCGTGCGGGACTTGTTGGCGTACGTGAGCGCGACCGCGATGACCGCGAAGCCGGCGAGCGCCACCCAGAGGTAGTCGGCTGGCCGGTTCGTGAGCGCGTGGCCGAACGCGTGGAAGGGATCGACGTTCGTGAGGCCGGTCGGCCCCCCGGTCACGTCGTGGGTGGCGCCGAAGCCGAGCCAGTTCCAGGCATAGCCGTTGTTCGTGAAGTTGTTGAAGATCTCGAGGAAGAAGAGCGTGACGATCGCGAGGTAGTCCCCGCTCAGGCGACGGGAGGGCAGCGCCAGCACGAACCCGAGCAGAATCGTCGCGGCGATGACGAGCGGGACGCTCTGCCACGTGGGCCAGTGGATGTTGTAGTGGCCCGACGAGAGCTCCGCGTACAGGTAGGCGGCGAAGCCGTAGAAGGCGATGTAGCCGAGGTCGAGCAGACCGGCCCAGCCGACGGCGACGTTGAGCCCCACGGCGAGCAGGACGTACAGCATCGTGTCGGCCGCGACTCCGACGATGTACTGGTTCGTCGTCAAGGCCGGAATGGCGGCCGTGAGGCCGACGAACGCGGCGAGCAGCACGATCCGTGGCGTCCGCTCCGCTGCACGCACGACGACGCCGAGAGCCCCGCGCGGGCCCACGATGCGCTCGCCGGAACGCCGCACCCATTCGTCGACCCCGATCTGAGGCGAGACGGGTGGCTGGGTGGCGGGCGGCGGCAGATCGGTCATCTCACACCTTCTGCAGGATCGGGGTGCCTCGGATCCCCGTAGGCCGGAAGAGCATGAACACGACGAGGAGGGAGAACACGATCAGGTCCTGGAACTGCGAGGAGAGATAGCCGCTGGTGAAGGTCTCCGCGATGCCGATGAGGAGCCCGCCGAGCATGGCGCCCCCGATGTTGCCGATGCCCCCGACGACGGCTGCGGTGAATGCCTTCAGGCCGGCGCCGAAGCCCATGTACGGGTTGAGGTTCTGGTAGACGATGCCCGTCATCACGCCTGCTGCCCCCGCCAGCGCGGAGCCGAGCAGGAACGTGACCGAGATCACGCGGTCGACGTCGATGCCCATCATCGAGGCGGCCTCCGGGTCGACCGAGACGGCTCGCATCGCCTTGCCGGTGCGCGTCCGCCAGACGAAAAGGGTCAGTGCGAGCATCAGGACCGCCGCGGCCAGGAAGACGAAGATCTGCACGTAGGCGATCGTGAAGTTGCCCACCGTGATGTCCTTGAAGAGGACGCCGTGGTGCAGATCGAAGGTGTCGTACGTGCGGGGGGTCGCGCCCCAGAGCAGAACCCCGGTCTGCTGCAGGAAGAACGAGACGCCGAGCGCGCTGATCAGCGGCGCGATCCTCGGCGCGCTCCGCAGCGGGCGGTACGCGAAACGCTCGATCACGACGCCGAGGACCGCACAGCCGGCCATCGCCGCAGCGAAGACGAGCACGAGTAGCGGAACGAGCGGCACGCTCGGGGTGAGCGGTGCCCCGAGAGCGGTGAGCACGAACCAGCCGATGTAGGCGCCCACCATGTAGACGTCGCCGTGGGCGAAGTTGAGGAGCTTGAGCACGCCGTAGACCATCGTGTAGCCGAGCGCGATCAGCGCGTAGAGGCTCCCGATCGTCACTCCAGCGACGAGCTCGCTGAAGAGGTAGTGCCAGTCGTACAGCTGGAAGGCGAGGACGCCGCTCATTCTCCGACCTCAATTGCGCGTGCGGCCCGCCCCGGGGACGGGCCGCACGCGGTCGCCACGCATGCCGGCACTAGCCGGCCGCGTAGACCTCCTTGTAGGAGCCGTTGCTCTGGATCTGGAACACCGTCACCCCGGCATTCGGGCCGTGGTGGGCGTCCACCGGGTTGTTGAAGGCCATGCTGTAGCCGAGGATCGTCGACGAGAGCTTGACCTTCGCCAGCTTCTTCGCGACGGCGCCCCGGACAGCCGAGATCTTCGAGGGGAGCTTGCCGTGCACGGCGGAGCACTCCTTCGAGATCGCGACCCCGAGCATCTCCGCTGCGACGAAGCTCGGCGCGCCGAACGGGTCGGTCGCCGACTTGGCTCCGAACCTCGCCTTGAACGCCTTGACGAACTTGCTGTTGACGTTCTGGATGCTCGGCCCGAAGAACGAGACGTACGCGCCCGCGTAGGTGAAGTTCGACGGGTCGACGCTGCCGTCCGTGGCCATGAACGCACCGTGGTAGCCGGCCTGGTGGAGCTGCTGCTCGAAGTGCTGCGAGTCCGACGCCGTCTGCGTCGGCGCGTAGACGAGCTTCACCCTGCTGGCCACGGCCTTGTTCGCCTCGGTCGAGAAGTCGGCGGTGCTGCCCGACGTCGACTCCGGCACCGAGTCGCGGATGGTCACGATGTGCTTCGCCTTGAAGCCCTTCTGGGCTGCATTCGCGATGTCGATGCCGTACGCCTCGGCGTCGTCGACGATCAGCACCTTCGAGCCGCTCTTCAGCCCGAGCTTTTGGGTGATGTACGACACGCCGGCCTTCGCCTGCTGGGAGTTGTTCGGGACGACGCGATAGAAGTACTTCAGGCGCGGCTGACCCTGGGCTCCCGTGGTGAGACTGTCCTTCGTCGCCGAGCCCGAGACATACGCGAGCTTCGCGGCGTCGAGGACCGGCCCGCCGCCGAGGTTCTCGTTCGAGCCGGCGAAGCCCACCATGCCGAGGATCTTCTTGTCCGCGACCATGTCCCGGGCGACGGTGGCGGCGGCCTGCGGATTGAGCTGGCTGTCGCCGATCTTCGCGAGCGTCAGCTTGACCCGATGCAGCTTCTTCGGGACACCCGGGATCTTCGCCTTGGAGTTCCACTTGGAGATGAACAGCCTCACCCAGTTCGACTGGTCATTGCCGAGGAACGCGGCGGGCCCCGACACGGGCCCGGCGAAGCCGAGGCCTGCCTTCTTGCACAGAGCCGATTGCTTGGCGACCTTGGCGGAGGCAGTGCCTCCGAGCGTCGCGGCAACGGCCACGGCGAACACCGCCGCGATGCCGACGACCGCTCCAACTCTCTTCAACATCCATGCCCTCCTTTTGGGACGTCCTCACTTGTAAGACGTATTCCTCCGGTCGAGGTTTGCGTCTACGTGGGAGACCTGGCTCGCGACTCTACTCCGCCGTGCGCGACATCGGAAGGGGAGCGGCGGTATAGGCTCGCCGGATGCGGTACACGCTCCAGGCCGAGGAGAACGGCGAGGCGGTGACGCCGCTCTTCACGGTCCCCGAGTTCCGCCAGCGGCTCCTCCGCTTCGACGGCCCGAGCGAGGAGCGCAGCGACGAGGAGCGGGACGAGGTGCTCTACGTCCTCGAAGGAAACGCGGCGGTGACCGTCGGCGGCGAGCGGCGGGAGCTCGAGCCGGGCACCGGCGTGTTCGTCGCGCGCGGCACCTCCTGGCGCGTCGAGTCCACGGACGGTCTGAAGCTCCTCTCGGTGCTCGTCGAGCAGCCGCTGCCCGCGACCGCGACCCACGCGGTGATCGCGGGCGGCGAGCGCGGCACCGCGACGGCCGGGCGCGAGTTCACCCTTCTCTCGCACCCGGGGAACGGCTGCGAGTCGGTGACCCAGTTCGTGGGCTACATCCCGCCCGGCCGGGCGCCCGACCACTTCCACCGCTACGACGAGGTCGTGTACGTGCTCGCCGGCGAGGGTGCTTTCCACGTGGGCGACGAGAGCGCCCCGCTGCGCGCGGGCTCCTGCGTCCACCTGCCCGCCCGGCTCGTCCACTGCCTCGAGAACCACGGCCCGGGCGAGATGCGGGTGCTCGGAGTCTTTCGCCCGGCCGGCTCTCCCGCCGAGGCGTACTACCCCGACGGCTCGCCTGCCGCCGTCCCGGCCGTCTGATGCCGCACATCGAGCGCACCGCGCACGTGGGCTGGGACGGGAACCTCACCCGCGGCGCGGGAACGCTCGACGCCGCGAGCGGGGCGTTCGCGCGGCTGCCCTACTCCCTGCCCTCGCGTGTCGGGGAGCCGGGCGGCAAGACGAGCCCCGAGGAGCTGCTGGCCGCCGCGCACGGGGCCTGCCTCACCATGTCGCTCGCCGGCGAGCTCACCTCGGCCGGGACTCCGCCGGGACGGCTCGACGTGGAGTGCACGATCGTGATGGACGAGGTCGAGGGCCAGGGCCATCAGATCGTCGGCTCGCGCGTCGGCGTCGTGGCGCGTGTGGACGGGGTGGACGACGGTGCGCTGCAGGCGGCCGTCGGGAGGGCACACGCCGGCTGTCCGTTCTCCCGGCTCCTCGAGCGCGCGGGCGCGGACGTGACGGTCACCGCACGCCTCGCGACGGATTGAGGCGGTCCGGCTAGCTCTCCGCGGTCTCGCCGGGCCGCGGCTCGGCGACGCCGGACTCCTCCGTCCCGACCACCGGCGGCTGCGGCGGGCGGAGGTAGAGGTAGTCGTAGCCGAGCCCTGCGAGCAGGCCGCCGATCGCAGGCCCGAGCCAGTAGATCCAGCCCTCGCCCCAGAAGTTGCCGACGAGCTCGGGGCCGAAGGCGCGGGCGGGGTTCATGGCGGCGCCCGTCAGCGGGCCGCCCATGAAGACGTCCATCGTGATCGTCAGGCCGATCGCGAGACCGGCAATCGACTTGAACGCACCGCGCGGATCGACGGCGGTCGCGAAGACGGCCCACACCAGGAAGAACGTGAGCACGATCTCGATCAGGAGCCCCTTCCCGTCGCTGATCGCCGGAGCATGGGGAACCGAGCCGAGGAAGAGATCGTGGGCGAAGATCGCACGCAGGATCAGGGCGGCCACGATCGCCCCGAGCAGCTGGGACGCCCAGTAGAGGGCAGCCAGGCGCACCTCGATCCGCTTCGTGCTCAGGAACGCGAGCGTGATCGCCGGGTTGAAATGCCCTCCCGAGATGTGGCCGAGGTTCGAGACCATGATCCCGATCGCGAGCCCGTTGGCGAGCGCGACCGCGACGATGTCCTGGCCGCTGACGATGCCTGCACCGCCGCCGATGAAGATGAGCGTGAAGGTGCCGACGAACTCGGCGATGCAGCGACGGAGGTCGTCCGGGTCCACGGGCCGGAACGCTACGAGGGGCGCCGGACGTCGTCATGCGTGGCGACCGACCTCGGCGGGTATGCGCCATGACGTGAGCGGGGTCACACGAGAGCACAGCTTCGAAGTCGAATGCCCCCACTGCCACAAGACCTTCGCCGGCGAGCCGATCGAGGGAGGCCCGGCCGCCCGCTACTTCGGCTTCAAATGCCCGCACTGCAGGCTCTTCGTCCCGCTCCAGCGCGCGACCGACGCCGGGCTGAGCCGGGACCCCGACGCCGCTAGCTGACCGCGTCGCGCAGCGCCTGCGCCTCGGGCAGGTGCTCGAGCTTCTTCAGCGTGTTGTTCTCGATCTGGCGGATCCGCTCGCGTGTGACGCCGAAGGCGCGGCCGACCTCCTCGAGCGTGCGCGGCTCCCCGCCGAGCAGCCCGTAGCGGAGCTCGATCACCTCCCGCTCGCGCCGCGGCAGCGCGTTGAGCGCGTTCACGACGTCCTCGCGGCGCAGCATGAGCTGGGCGGTGTCGTACGGCGACTCGGCCGCCTCGTCCTCGACGAAGTCGCCGAGCGACGAGTCCTCCTCCTCGCCGATCGGCTTCTCGAGCGAGACGGGCAGCTGGGACATGCGCAGGATCTCGCGCACCTCCTCGGTCGTGATCTCGAGCTCCTCGGCGATCTCCTCCGGGCTCGGCTCCCGCCCCAGGCGCTGCACGAGCTGGCGCTCGATGTGCACGACCTTGTTCAGCTTCTCGACCATGTGGACGGGTATCCGGATGGTGCGGGCCTTGTCGGCGATCGCGCGCGTCACCGCCTGCCGGATCCACCAGGTCGCGTACGTGGAGAACTTGTAGCCCTTGCGGTAGTCGAACTTCTCCACCGCGCGGATCAGCCCGAGCGATCCTTCCTGGATCAGGTCGAGAAAGGAGAGGCCGCGGCCGAGGTAGCCCTTGGCGATCGAGACGACGAGGCGGAGGTTGGCCTCGATCATCGCGGTCTTCGCGCTCATGTCGCCGCGCTCGATCCGCTTCGCGAGCGTGACCTCCTGATCGGCGGTGAGGAGCTGCACCTTGCCGATCTCGCGAAGATAGAGACGGAGCGAGTCGAGCGACGGCTCGACGGTGAGGTCGAGCTTCGGTGCGACGACCGCCTTCTCGTCCTCGGGCGGCGGCGGCTCGTGGGGCGGCGCCTTGTGCTGCTCGCCCTCGACGAGGTCGACGCCGTGCTCGCTGAGGTACGTGTAGAAGTCCTCGACCTGCTCCTTCGTCAACTCGACGTCGTCGAGCCCCGTGGCGATCTCGTCGTAGGAGAGAAAGCCCTTCTCCCTTCCCTCGGCGACGAGCTTGTGGACCTCCTCGACGTCAGGAAGCGCGATGTCGACGGTGAGCACGTCCCGTACCTCCCCGGCTAGTGGTTGCACGACGGCGCTGCTACAACCGACCGCCACCGGCTCTCCACCGGCGCCCGGTCCTCCCTCAACGCGAGCCGGATACTAGCCACGCCCCGGCGATTCGTAAAGAAGTTGTCAACACCCGGCGAGGACCTCGCCGACCCGCTCGCCGCGCGTGTTCATCACCGGGCGGACCGCGAGCTCCGGCAGGTCGAGGCCGAGCCTGCCGAGGAAGGCCGCAAGCGCCGGAGCGTGGGCGCGGCCCGAGCCGTCCTCGGACTTGAGCGCGACGCCGGTCCCGTCCGGGCCGGCCGCGCAGAGAAGGCCCTCGGCGCCACCCTTCGCGAGCCAGCCGGGCGCGCTCCGCATCAGGAGGTAGTCGGCGCCGTCGGGCCCGCCGACGAGGTCGGGCCGGGCTCGCATGGCGGTGGCGACCCGGGAGCCTCCGTCCAGCGACCCCAGCCGCGAGAAGGCGTGCGCCATCCGCTCGAGCGTGAGGGCGAAGGTGACGATGCCGCACCCGTCGACGCCGGTCACGAGCTCGTCCGGCTCGGCCTCCGCCGCCTCGGCGTGCACCTCGAGGCAGGCCCGCTGCACCGGATGCCCGGGCAGGCGGTAGCCCCCGGTCGGCCAGCCGCGCGCGCGGCAGAGAGCGAGCATCCCCGCGTGGTTGCCCGAGCAGTTGTTGTGGATCCGCTGCGGCGGACGGCCCTCCTGCAGCCCGAGCTCGAGGTCGTCCTCGGTCGCCTCCGCCCGGGCGAGCAGCGCGCGCACGGCCGCGACCTGCTCCGGCGTGTCGCGGTGCGACGCGCAGGCGATCGCGAGCTCGTCGTCCGGGAGGTCGGCGCGGGCCCGCACGAGCGGCAGCGCCTGCAGAGGCTTCGACGACGAGCGCATGAAGCAGGTGTGCGCAGGATCGCCCGAGCACTCGACCACCTCGCCGCCGCGGACGGCCACGGCATGGACGCGATGACGGGCCTCCACGACGCCGTTCCGGCGCACTTCCACGACGATCTCGTTCACCCTCCGCGAGCCTAGATGCCCGAGGCCGGTACCTTCGGCAGATGCCCGAGCTGCCGGAGATGGAGGCGTGGCGGCGCCAGCTGAACGAGCCGGTCTCGGAGTTCCCGATCGCGAAGGCGGGCCCGGCGCACATCGCGACGCTGAAGACCTTCGACCCGCCGCTCGCAGCGCTCGAAGGACGGCGCTTCCGGGGTGCGGAGCGGCGAGGCAAGCGGCTCCTGTTCCCGACCGACGACGGCGAGCTCGTGCTGCTCGTCCACCTGATGACGGCGGGCCGGCTGAAGTTCCTCCAGGCGGGCGAGAAGAGCCCGAAGACGCCCGCCTTCTCCCTCGACTTCCAGGGTGGGGCGAAGCTCGTCCTCACGGAGAACGCGAGGAAGAAGCGCGCCGGCGTCTGGCTGCTCACGCCGGACGCCGCGGAGGCCGAGCTCGCCCATCTCGGGCCGGAGGCACTCGGCCTCGGACCGAAACGGCTCGGCGAGATCGTCCACGGGGAGTCGCGACGGCTGCACGCGCTCCTTCGCAACCAGCACGTCATCGCCGGCATCGGCCGCGCCTGGGCGAACGAGATCCTCCACGCCGCGAAGCTCTCCCCCTACGCCCTCTCGAGCGACCTCGACGACGAGCAGGTGGAGCGCCTCGCGGCGGCGATGGACGCGGAGCTCGAGCGCGGGCTCGCGCTGCGGGAGCAAGGAGCTTCGGACGAGAAGACGTACCGCGTTCACCGGCGGCTGGGCGAGCCGTGCCACGTCTGCGGCACCCCGGTCGCGCAGGTCGACTTCGAGGAGCACACGATCTACTACTGCCCGACGTGCCAAACGGGCGGCCGCGTCCTCAAGGACCGGCGGCTCTCTCGTCTCCTGCGCTGAGCTAGGTGTCGTGACCACGGAGGTGTGAGACGCGGCTGATGGGTGGCCGTGCTCCGAGCGAGCTGTGCGGTCGTCGGTTGTTGTACCAGCGGATGTAGCTGGGGAGGGCGCGGGCTCGTCGGCTGCTGGAGGGATAGCT
>DASRBX010000033.1:0-39056 GCA_035653395.1 Gaiellaceae bacterium | reverse complement strand
TGCGCCGGCGCGGAATGCCCGCACGCCGAAGCTCGGCGTCGTACGCCTCGAGCCGGTTCATGCGAGGACTCCCTCCACCGCGTGTGAGAAGGCCTGCCACTCCGACCGCCGCTCGCCGAGCGCGGCGTGGCCGCGGCGCGTCAAGCGGTAGACGCGCCGCTTCCGGCCGCTCTCCGTCGCCCAGGCGCTGGCGAGCAGTCCGTCGGCCTCGAGCCGATGGAGCGCGGGATAGACCGTGCCCTCCGGGAGATCGAAGACACCGCCGCTGCGGCGCCTGAGCGCCTCGATCACGGCGTAGCCGTGGGCCGGCTCCAGCGCAAGGACCGCGAGGAGCATGCCGTCGAGGTGTCCTTTCAGCGTCTCGGCTTTCATGCCTAGCCAGGCTATACCTAGCGTTGCTAAGTGTCAAGGCGTCCTGCCAGTGCGCGACGATCCCGGCGTGGAAGGCTCCGGCACGCAGCGGCTCGAGGCGTTCAGCGACGGCGTCTTCGCGATCGCCGCGACGCTGCTCGTCCTCGAGTTCACGGTCAGGCACGGCGGCGACCTCGGCAGCCAGCTCCTCCACCTCTGGCCCGCATACCTCGCCTACGCGACGAGCTTCCTCACCATCGGGATCATCTGGATGAACCACCACTTCTGCGTCGAGACGATGGCGCGCGCCGACCGGACGCTGCTCTTCCTCAACGTGCTGCTGCTGATCACGGT
The DNA here is from genome assembly GCA_035653395.1 of Gaiellaceae bacterium. Taxonomy (GTDB): domain Bacteria; phylum Actinomycetota; class Thermoleophilia; order Gaiellales; family Gaiellaceae; genus Palsa-739. Next base: position 38,351 of record DASRBX010000033.1, on the reverse strand, counting down.
CGCCTTCCTGCCCTTCCCCACGCGGCTCGTCGCGGAGTTCCTGCAGCGGCCGGGCGAGCGGCCCGCGGTCTACGCATACGACGCGACGTTCGTCCTGATGGCGACGATCTACAACGTCTGGTGGCGCTACGCGTCTGCCGGCCGCCGGCTGATCGGAGAGGCCGTCCCCGAGGCGACCGTGCGGGCGATCTCGCGCGCGTTCGCGCCGGGCGTGCCGCTGTACGCCACGACCTTCCTCGTGGCCTTCTGGAGCCCTCTCGCCAGCGTCGCGCTGACCTTCGCGATCGCCGCGTTCTACCTGCCGTCCGCGGCGCTCTTCGACCGCGCCTGAGCCGGATCACAGCTCGACCGTCCGGCTCGCCGCGAACGCGTCGAGGAAGCGGCGGTCGTGCGTGACGAGGACGACCGTTCCCTCGTAGGCGGCGAGCGCGCGCTCGAGCTCCTCGATCGCCTCCACGTCGAGGTGGTTGGTCGGCTCGTCGAGGACGAGGCAGTTGACGCCGCGCGCGGTGAGGAGCGCGAGCCCGGCCCGCGTCCGCTCGCCCGGCGAGAGCGAGGCCGCAGGCCGCGGGACGTCGTCGGCGCCGAGCCCGAACTTGGCCAGCAGCGTCCTGGCAGTCTCCTCGTCGAGCTCGGAGAAGATCCGGAGCAGCGGCGCGCCGCCCGAGAGCGCTGCCCGGTCCTGCTCCAGCTCGCCGACCACGACTCCCGGGCCGAGCACGCGTGAGCCACTCGCGAGAGGAATCCGCCCCAGCAGCGCCTCGAGCAGCGTCGACTTGCCGCTTCCGTTCGGCCCGGCCACCGCCAGCCGGTCGCCCCAGCGCAGCTCGAGGTCGAGCGGCCCGAGCCGGAAGTCGCCGCGCTCGAGGACCGCGCGCTCGAGGCGGAGGACGACGTCCCCGCTGCGAGCGACGGGCTCGAGGCTCAGCCGCAGCTCCCACGGCTCGTACGGCTTCGCGACCTGCTCGAGCCGCGCGAGCTTCGCCCCGTACGTGCGCTTCACGTCCTTCGACTTCTTCTTCTTGCGGCCCTGCCCGTAGCCGCGCCGCTCCCACTCGGCCATGCGGCGCTGCTGCTCCTCGATCCGGCCGCGCTCGGCGACGTAGCCCTCCCAGCGCTGCGTCTCGCGCTCGCGAAGCCGCGACCGCTCAGCCTCGTAGTCGCTCCAGCCGCCGGCGTACTCGCGCGCGCCGCGGGTCCAGCCGTCGAGCTCGACGACCTTCGTGACGGTGCGATCGAGAAAGGCGCGGTCGTGCGAGACGACGACGAGGGAGCCGGGATGCGCCGCGAGCGAGCGCTCCAGCCAGGCCAGCCCGGCGAAGTCGAGGTCGTTGGTCGGCTCGTCGAGCAGGAGCACGTCGAGGTCCTCGCGGAGCAGCTCGGCCAGCGCCGCGCGTGCCTCCTGCCCGCCCGAGCGTGTGCCACCGCCGGCGCGCTCCTGCGCGAGATACCCGACCGCGAGCGACGGCGGCGTGCGGCGGACTCGTCCGGAGTCCGGCTCGTCCAGCCCCGCCAGGAGGCGCAGCAGTGTCGACTTGCCGGCGCCGTTCGGGCCGACGAGCCCGATCCGCGCCCGCGGCGGCACGACGAGGCTGACGTCCGCGAGGACGACCTCGGCTCCGTACGACTTCGAGATTCCGGCCGCGACGAGCGAGCCGGCGAGGCGGGACATGCGCGACCCCACGCTGAAAGGGACAGGAAGCTGGCTGGAGGTCAGTCGCGCATAGACGGCGCCTGGGCGCCGCGGGCCACTCTAGCGATCGCGCACGGGAAGGACGAAGACGGAGCCGTCCTCCTCGAAGACGCGCACGCTCGCGCCGTAGTGCGCGGCGAGGTTGGCCGCGGAGAGGACATCGGCGGCCGGGCCGTCCGCGACCACGTCGCCGCGGTCGAGCAGGACGAGCCGGTGCGCGTACTGGCCCGCGAGCGTGAGATCGTGCAGCGTCGTCACGACCGCGAGGCCGTCCGCCCGCAGCGCGTCCACGAGCTCGAGGACGAGCTGCTGGCGGCCGAGGTCGAGCGAGGTCGTCGGCTCGTCCAGAAGCAGCACCGGCGCCTCCTGCGCGAGTGCGCGCGCGAGCACGGTCCGCTGCAGCTCGCCGCCGCTGAGCGAGCCGAGCGGCCGCTGCGCGAACGCCTCCAGGTCGAGCCGCCCGAGCGCGCGCGCGGCCGCCTCGCGGTCGCGCCGGCTCTCCCCGCCGAAGTACGAGATGTGCGGCGTGCGGCCGAGCAGGACGTACTCCGCGACCGTCAGCTCGGGCGGCGTCTCCGGCTTCTGCGGGACGAAGGCGACGAGGCGCGCGAGCGCCCGACGGCCGAGCGTGCGCGCGTCCTTCCCCTCGATGCTCACCTCGCCCTCGTACGGCACGAGCCCGGCGAGCGCGCGCAGCGCCGAGGTCTTGCCCGCGCCGTTCGGCCCGATCAGCGCGGCCCACTCCCCCGCCTCCACGCGCAACGTCAGGCCGCGCACCGCGGCGACCGGGCCGAAGCGCACCCAGAGGTCGCGCGTCTCGATCATCGGCGGGACGTCCGCAGGACGAGGGCGAAGAACGGCGCGCCGAGGAACGCCGTGACCACGCCGATCGGCAGCTCCTCGGGCGAGAGAACGGTGCGCGCGACGACGTCCGCGAGCACGAGGAAGCCGGCGCCGGCGACGAGCGAGAGCGGGGTCACGGCGCGATAGCTCGTCGAGACGAGCAGCCGGATCGTGTGCGGGACGATGATCCCGACGAAGGCGATGAGTCCGCTGACCGAGACGGCGGCCGCCGTCCCGAGCGTGGCGGCGATCACGATCGCGAGCCGCGCGCGCGCCACGTCGACGCCGAGGCTCGCCGCCTCCTCGTCGCCGAGGCTGAGCACGTCGAGCACGCGCCGGTGCAGGACGAGCACGAGCGAGCTCGCGGCGACGTACGGCGCGCAGATCGCGACGTCCGTCCACGTCGAGGTCGAGAAGCCGCCGAGCAGCCAGGAGTAGACGTTCTGCAGCTGCTGGGTGTGCTGCTGCTGGACGAAGGTCTGCACCGCCGCGGTGAAGGTCGCCATCGTCACGCCGGCGAGGACGAGCGCGCCCGTGGCGCGCGCGGCGCCGGCCGAGCGGCCGAGCGCGTACGTGACGACGACGGCCGCGATCGCGCCAGCGAAGGCCGCGAGCGGGACGAGCCAGTTCCCCGCGGCGGGCGCCGAGCCGTAGACGATCGCGAGTGTCGCGCCGAGCCCGGCGCCTCCCGCCACGCCGAGCAGGTACGGATCGCAGAGCGGGTTCCGGAACACGCCCTGGTAGGAGCCGCCGGCGACGCCGAGCATTCCGCCCACGAGTGCGGCGAGCGCGACCCGCGGCGCGCGGATCTGCCAGAGCACGTTGCGGTCGAGCGTGTCGAGCTGATGGACGTGCAGGAACGGCAGGAACGCGACGAGCGAACGGAGGATCCCGCCGATCCCGATCCCCACCGGCCCGACCGCCAGCCCGACGGCGAGCGCGACCACGAGGAAGACCGCGACGCCGAAGCCGGCGCGGAGGCCGACGCCCCGGGCCTCGACCCTGGGCGCCCCTACCTCTCCGGCCGCCGCGGCCACGCTCAGCGCTGCCGCGCGATCGCGGCGACGGCCCGCGCGAAGTCGACGATGCGCGGCCCCCAGCGCGAGGCGATGTCCTCGTTCACCGAGACGACGCGGTGATCTTTGACGGCGGCGATCGTCCTCCAGCCCGGCCGCGCGGCCACCCTGGCGGGCTTCACGCCGTCGGCGAGGACGACGAGCTGCGGATTCGCCTTGAGGATGTACTCCGCCGACAGCTGCGGGTAGCCGGTGTGCTCCTTGTCCGCCGCGTCGGCGATGTTGCGGAAGCCGAACAGCCCGTAGATCCGCCCGATGAACGTCCGGGAGGTGGCCGAGTAGTACGTCGGGTCGAGCTCGTCGTAGACGCGGAGGTGGCGCTGCGACCTGGGGACGCTCGCGACGATCGCCCGCAGCTGCCTGGCCATCGAGCCGACGAGCGAGGTCGCGCGCGCCGGGTGGCCGGTGATGCGCCCGAGCTGCTTGATCTCCTGGTACGCGCCGATGATCGTCCTCGCCGCCGGCTCGTCGACCACGCGGATCCCGAGGTTCTCGAGCTGCCGGATGTACGGCCCGCCGTACGAGATCACGACGAGGTCCGGGTGGTAGTTGGCGATCGCCTCGACGTTCGGGCTCAGCCCGGAGAGCGACGTGCGCGGCGCGCGCTTCGGATAGTCCGAGTCCTGGTCGACGGCGACGACCTGCTTGCCGGCGCCGATCGCGAACAGATCCTCGGTCACGGTCGGCGAGAGGGAGACGATCCGGTGCGGGATCGCGGTTGCGCGGTGCGCGCGCTGGCGGGCGGCGGCCGAGAGCGAGACGGCCGCGAGGCCGATCGCGAGGATGGCGAGGAATGCGAGGGTACGGCGAAGCACGAATCCTCCTTCCGCGAGGGGTTCGGGTTTGCGGCGGGCGGCAGGTCTTCTGACTCGGGGCTCCCTCCCCCGCCGCCTTCCCGGGCCCCTTGGCCCAGTGACGTCGTGGCGGGAGAGCGTCTCCCCTCACAGCGGCGGGACCGTCCCGGACTTGCACCGGAGTTCCCTCACCGCTCGCCGGTCTGTGGCGGGAATCTAGCATCGCGCCCGGTGGCCGGTCTCGCGCTCGCGCTCGACCTCGACGGCGTGCTCGCCGACACGCGTCCGCTGTGGGACGCATGGCTCGAGGACGCCGCGCGGAGGGCCCGCGTCGAGCTCGAGGTGCCCGGGGACCGCGAGGCGGCGGCGACCGTGCTCGACGAGGCGCTCGGCGACTGGCGTCCGCTGCTGGCCCGGTTCGCGGCCGACCGGGCGCCGCTCTGGATCCGTCCCCGCGCCGACACGAACAACGCGCTGCGCCGCCTTTCGTCCTCGGGGGCGCGGATCGGCGTCTTCACCGACGCCCCGCGGGAGCTCGCCCAGATCGCGCTCGCGCACGCGGGCGCGGCGCGGCAGGTCGACGTCGTGGGGACGCTCGAGGAGGTGCGCGCCGCGCTGGGTGACGGCGTCCTCGTGGTCAAGTCGCGCCGACAGCTGGCCGATCTACGATGACCGTATGGAGCACGACCTCTCCGACCGGCGCTTCGACCTGATCCTCGAGCGGCTCGACCGCATCGCGGACGAGCTCGCCAAGACGAACAAGCGCCTCGACAACGACGAGCACTTCCTCCGGCTCAGCCGCGAGCTCGCGACCCTGAACGAGTCCTTGCAGGCGCTCGCCTACGCGGCGCTCGGCCAGCAGGCGCCCCAGGTCCGTCGACGCCGCTCGGCCTGAGGCCGGGGCTTGGCACGCCTCCGGCCGCGCCCAGCCCTGCTACTGGGTCTTCGGCAGGCGCCAGATGTCGAGCACCCCGCTCGTCGCGTGGTCGTTCGCGTCGCCCTCCGGCAGCGCGACCCGGCCGTCCGCCACGATCGGGCTGTTCCAGTGGCCCGGGCCTGCGCTCAGCGTCGCGAGCAGCGTTCCGCTCGCCGGCCGGTAGACGCGCAGGCCGCCGCCGGGGTCGTAGACCCAGAGCAGCCCGCCGGCGACGACAGGGCTGGTACCGGGGTTGCCGCGCGACCAGACCGGGTGGAGACGCCCACCGCGCAGCGACCACGCCTGGGTGGCGCCGCCGTCGGCCGCGATCAGCCACACGCGCTTGCCGCTCCGCCAGACCGCGGGAGCAGTGAAGAGCTCCGCGCCCGACGGAGTGGCGACGATCTGCAGCTCGCGTCCCTTGTGCGGCCTCGCCCCCCGCAGCCGGACGAGCGAGAGGAGCCGGATCTTCCCGTCCTTCCCGCCCTGGGCGATCAGCCTCGAGGTCAGGTAGACGGGGGACGTCGAGCCCAGGTCGGTGTCGCTCGCGTTCAGCTGCGCGGTATCGACCGGCGTGTAGTTGCCGACGAGCCGCGCCCTCGACGAGAGGACGAGCACCGCGTCCCCCCAGTTGGTGCGGCCGTCCCAGGGCCCGTTGCCGGTGGCGACGAGAAGCCTGCCGCTGCCGGGGGCGACGACGGCGCCGGCGCGGCCCCAGATGGCCGAGTCGCTGGCGGGGCACCTGGCCGGGACGAGGAGGCGGTGCAGGTTCGAGCAGAGCGAGTTCCAGACGTGCAGCAGCCGGCCGCTCCGAGCCGAGAGGACGGCCACGTGGCCCTGGTACGGCGGTGCGTCTCCGACGTAGCCGCCGGTCGTCGCGATGACGTGTCCGCTCTCGAGGTTGAGCGAGGCGGCGATCTTCTCGCGCGAGGGCAGCTTCGTGATCGAGCGCCGCCACACCGCGCGACCGGTCGCGACCGAAAGCTTCTGGATCCGCCCATCGGGCGACGCGGCGTAGATCCACCTGCGGCTCGGGTCGGCCACCGGCGTGGCGGTCGTGATCTGCGCGGAGCCCACCCAGCGCGAGTACCGGGGAGGCGTCCAGCGCCAGAGGATCCTGCCCGTGCTCGCGTCGATCGCGAGCGTGATCCCGTACGTCGTCGTGACGAAGAACGCGTCGTGCGCGGCGCCGTGGATCGAGACGCCGTGGAGGTAGATCGCGGACGAGTCGACGGTGCCGGGCAGGCGGACCTGCTGACGGTTGAGCGACGAGAGGTTCGCGGCCGTGATCCCGGTCGCGCCCGGATCGTCGTTGCTGCGGCGCGCGTCCCAGCCGAAGCGGGTCCAGTCGCTGCCCGAGCTCGCCAACGTCTTGCGTGCGCCCGCGACCCCGTTCGTCGACTCCCCGCTGCTCCCACAGGCCGCTACGAGCAGCCCGGCGGCCAGGAGAGCGGTCAGCGACGAAGCAAGACGCGCCGTAATTCGTCCTCCTTTCCCGGCTCGAGGATCGCCAGCACCTGGTCGCCGGCCTCGAGCACCGTGGAGCCGACCGCGATCTCGGCGTGGCCGCCGCGCATCACCGAGATGAGGCGCGAGCCCTCGGGCAGCGACAGCGCCTCGATGCTGCGGCCGGCGGACGGGGAGTCGCCGTCGATCTGCACCTCGACGATCTCGAGGTTCTCGCCCCGCAGCTCAAGCAGGTGGATGAGGTCGTGCTCGGGCACCTCGTGCTCGACGAGGGCCATTACGCTCGAGGTCGCGCAGATCGTGGGCGAGATCCCGAGCAGGTCGAAATGCGGCTGGTTGCGCGGGTCGTTGACGCGCGCGATCACCTTCGGCACGCCGTACTTCTCGCGCGCGATCTGGCCGATGATCATGTTGTCCTCGTCGTCGCCGGTGAGCGCGAGCAGGACGTCGGGCGGGCGTGCGATTCCCGCGCGCTCGAGGACGAAGAGCTCGGTCGCGTCGCCGCGCTGCACCTGGTGCTCGAACTCGTCCTCGAGCTGCTCGAAGCGGTCACGCCGCTGCTCGATCAGCGTCACCTCGTGGCCGAGGCGCAGCAGCGAGCGCGTGACGTTCGCCCCGATCTTGCCGCCACCCGCGACGATCAGATACATCAGCCGACGACTTCCTCGGTCGGCGGCGCGACCGGGACCGCGCAGGCCCGTGCCGCGTCCATCAGCGAGTCGATGGCGACGCTCGTCGGGCACACGGTGTTCAGGCCGCGCTGCTTGTAGAACTTCGCGCGAGCCGGGTCGAGGACGCGGACGACGACGCAGCGGACGTCGAAGCGCTTCTGCGCCACCTGGCCGATGATGATGTTCGTGTTGTCGCCGTCGGTGGCGACGACGACCGCGTCGGCCTCCTCGATGCCGGCCGCGCGCAGCAGGTCGGAGTCCATGCCGTGACCGACGATGAACGTGCCCGGCCAGCTTTCGCCGAGCCGCGTCAGCGCATCCTCGTTCTCGTCCACGACGGTCACGTCCCAGCCCTCCTGGTGGAGCTGGAGCGCGATCGACGAGCCCACGCGACCGCAGCCGATGACGAGTGCCCTCAGCAACGCCTCTCCATGACTGACGAACCGTAGCTCGCTAGACCTCTTCGAGCACGCCCTGCGGGAAGGCGACGACGAGCACCTCCGCCGGGGCCTTGCGGAGGACGTAGTCGACGGTCGGGGAGAAGAAACGCGACTGCCGGCGCCAGCGGGGCGAGGAGCCGAGCACGATCAGGTCGGCGCCGGTCTCCTCGGCCGCCTTGACGATCGCCTCGCCGATCGAGCGCGCGCGGACGGAGCGGACCTCGACGGGAACCCCGTGGTCGACGCCGAGCGCGGACGCCTCGGCGAGCGACGCGGCCGCCCGCTCCTCCTGCTCGTAGAGCTCGGCGTCGAGCGGCTCGTCGAGCGGCACCCGGATCACGTGGAGCGCCACGACCGCGGCGCCGCGCTCCTGGGCGAGCTTGACGGCCGTCGCGACCATCTCCTCGCCGATCTCGCCGAGCTTCATCGGCACGAGGATCTTCGAGAACTCCGCCTCGGGCAGCTCGCCCTCCTCGGCCGGCTCGACATGCTCGAGCAGGCCCGTGCCGCGCCGGCGCCGGACGAAGAGATAGACGACGCCGCCGGCGGCGAGCCAGACAGGACCGCCGTAGCGGGCGCCGATGTGCGTGGCCATCGCCGCCACGAAGATCGCCGTCGTCGCGAGCGCACCGACGAGGCTCGGCACCGGCACGTCCGCGCCGCGCCACCGGACCGAGAGCGGCACGCGGAACGGCCGCTCGGCCGCCGGCTTCGTGAAGCGGAGCTTCACGACCGCGAGCTGCGCCGCGGTGAACGCGACCAGCACGCCGAAGCTGAACAGGCTGGCGAGGAAGCCGACGGGATTCGTCGTCGACGCCGTCGAGAGCAGGAAGGCGATTGGGATCATCGCCGCCGCGATCACCGCCGCCGGCGAGTGCATGCTGCGGCGGCTGAGGCGGCCGAAGCCGCGCGGGAGCTGGCCGTGCTCCCCGAGCGAGTACGCCAGGCGCCCGAAGCCGGAGTTCGAGGTCGCTGCGGCGACGAGCAGGATCAACGCGCCGGTCAGGCCCACGTAGACGCGCAGCGCCCGCTCGACCCAGAAGGCGACATGCGGCCCGAGAGCGTAGACCACGCCCATGAGCGGCGCCCGCTGCCACTCCGTCCCGAGCTTCGTGGTCCCGTGCGGGGCCGGAAAGGCGGAGAGGGCGATCAGCGCGATGAGGACCGTGACCACGACCACGGCGCCGATGCCGGTGAAGAGGCTCCGCGGCAGGTCGCGGCCGGGCCTGCGCGTCTCCTCCGCGAGGTTCGCCACGGTCTCGAGGCCGGTGTACGCGAGCAGCGCGAGCGGCAGCGCGAAGGCGAGCTGGTGCCAGGAGGGCTGCGTGCCGACCGAGAGCCCTCGGCCGAGCGCGCTCGGCGAGAAGAGGAAGGCGAAGCCGAGCACGACGAGCAGCAGCTGGGTCACGAGGTCGAGGACGGGAACCGCGACGCTGAGCGAGTAGAGCCGCGCGCGCCGCGGCAGCAGGCGCACGATCGCGATCGTCGTGATCAGGAGGCAGCCCACGATCGCGTCGCCCGGGTGCCGCGCGATCGAGTGGACGCCGATCGCGAGCCCGAGGTAGTGGGGGAAGAAGAGCGCCGACAGGGCGATCACGATCAGGTAGTCGAGGAAGAGCGCCCAGCCGGTGACGAACCCGGCGAGGTCGTTGAACGCGACTCGCACGAACGTCGCGGCCCCGCCCGTCTCCCCGATCGTCGTCGTCCCCTCGGCGTAGGAGAGCGTCACGACGAGGAAGAGCACGCCGACGACGCCGAGCACGGCCGGCGTGAGCCCGAGCGAGTGCAGGGCGACGATGCCGAGCGCGAAGTAGAGAGAGGACGCGACCTCGCCGTACGCGACGGAGCCGAGCGCCGGGGCGTCGAGCACGCGTTGCAGCCGCGGCAGTTTCCGGGCCATGCGCCGGTGAGCCTATCTCCGCCGCAGGAGGTAGAGGCGGCCGCAGCCGAGCGCGACGAAGAGCGTTCCGAGGAGGTAACCCGTCGAGCCTCCGTCCTGGACCACTGTCTCGGCGAGAAGCGCGGCCCCCAGCCCGATCGCGACGAGACCGAACGCGAAAACGGACCGCTTGTAGAAGCCCGTCACGCTGCGCGCTCCCGCGGCGTCGCGACCATGACGCGGCACGGCGCGTGGCGGAGGACGAAGTCGACCGCGTCCCCGAAGATCTGCCTGCGCCCCCGCTGGAGGCGCACCCGTCGCGGGCCGGCCATGACGATGATCTCGGAGTCGCGCCGCATCGCCTCGTCGACGATCGCGCGGCCGATGTTCCGGGTGCGCGCGATGCGCCCGATCACGCGCACGCCGTACGAGTCGCCGATCGCACGCGCCTCGTCGAGCTGCTGGTTCGCCTCCCGCACCTCGTCGGGCAGCTCGGCGTCGAGCGGCTGGTCGAGCGGCACCTGGATCGCCGTGAAGGCGACGATCGAGGCCCGGCGCTCGGCGGCGAGCCGGCAGGCGAAGTCCATCGCCTCGTCGGAGGCATAGCCCGGCGCGATCGGGACGAGGATGCTGCGGAACTCGAGCACGGCGGCCTTGCCGTACTCCACCGGTGCGCGGATCGTCTCACCGAGCGGCGCGCGCACGACGCGCCGGCGGTAGAAGACGTAGAAGCCGAAGCCGATCACGAGCCAGGCGAGGCCGGTGTAGCGGATCGAGGGCGTCTGGATCACGATCACGAGCCACGAGAGCCCGGTGCCGAGGCCGCCGAGCACTGCGAAGACCGGCCACACGACGCCGCGCCAGCGGACGTTGAGCCTCGGCTTGAACGCGACCTCGTCCCGGTCGCGCAGCTTCATGCGCAGCCGGATCACGGAGGCGTGCGCGACGGTGAACGAGAACGTCGCGCCGAAGGAGTAGATCGTGCCGAGGAACGACGTCTTGCCCGACAGGGTGAGCAGGATCGGGATCGCCCCGGCGAAGAAGGCCAGCGCGAGCCACGGCGTCTTGAAGCGCGGGTGGATCTTGCGGAAGAGGAGCGGCAGCTGGCGGTAGCCGGACATCGCGTACGTGATCCGAGAGGCGCCGATCACGCCCGCGTTCGCCCCGATGAACAGGATCGTCGAGGCGAGGATCCCGAGGTAGATCTGGAGGACGTGGGTCAGGCCGTGGCCGAGGCCGAGGTTGTTGACGAGCCCGAGCACCGGATCGTTCTGGTAGCCCGGCTGGTGGTTGCAGGTGACGGTAGGCGGCTCGGCGAGGCACGTCTTGAAGCCGTGGGCGCCGTGGAAGACCGGCATCGCCGAGAGTGCCACCCACGGCAGCGTGAAGTAGATGGCGAAGACCGCGATGGCGACGTAGAGCACGGCCCGTGGCACGGTGCGGATCGGGTCTCGCGCCTCCTCCGACAGGTTCGAGACGGTCTCGATGCCGGTGTACGCGAGCATGGCGATCGGGATGGAGAGGAAGAACCGGCTCCAGGTCGGCGCGACGCCGAAGTGGATGTTCGTCGTCAGGACGTGCGGCGAGAAGACGAGGACGAAGCCGAGCAGCACGAGCAAGAGCTGCGTGGCGAAGTCCGTCACCGCGAGGACGACGTTGACTTTCGCCGACTCCTGCACGCCGACGATGTTCAGGAGCACGAGCACGACGATCACCGCGATGCCGACGACGATGTCCCACGGGTTCGCCCGCAGCGGTCCCCAGAAGACCGAGAGGTAGTGCGGGACGAAGAACGCCGAGACGGCGACGGTGGCGATGTAGTTGAGCATCTGCGCCCAGGCCGCCTCGAAGGAGACGAGCTCGTTGAAGGCGTGGCGGGCGAAGCTCGACGAGCCGCCGGCCTCCGGGTAGCGCACCGTCCCCTCGGCGTAGGTCGCCGCGGTGCACGCGAAGATGACGCCGGCGATGATGAAGACGATCGGCGTCAGGCCGAGCGCGAAGACCGCGACGACGCCGAGGGCGTAGTAGATCGACGAGCCGACGTTGCCGTACGCGGTGGCGAAGAGCGCGTTCGTGCCGAGTACGCGCTCGAGCTGCTGGGCCTGGCGGCGCCGTCGTGCCACGGCGGGACTGTAGTGCGCGCCGCGGTCGCTCCAGCTCCCGTGCCCGCGACCGGGCCGGTCGCGATCATCACGCGGCACGGGGCGTCTCGGAGGAGCAGGAGGACCTCGCGCGGGAAGGCGCGATGGAAGCCTCGCCGCGACTCGACCGGCGCTCCCACCACGACGAGCTCGGCGCGGCGCTCGGCCGCGACGCGTGCGACGTCCTCCCCGAGGCTCCCGGGACGCACGCGCACGATCTCGCGCCGCACCGCGACTCCGTAGGACGCCGCGACCGCCGCCGCGGACTCGAGCCGCCGCTCGAGATCGCCGAGCCGGCCGTCCATGTGCGCGTTCAGCGGCAGCTCGCGCTCGACGACGAGAGCGCCGACGAGGACGACGCGGGCGCCCCGGTCGGCCGCGAGCCGGCAGGCGAGGTCGAGCGCGTGCTCGGTCTCCTCGCGGTCGAGCAGCGGCACGACGATGCTGCGGTAGGCGATCGACCCCGTCCAGCGCGCGAAGCGGCGGGCCCGCCGGTGGAACGTCCTGAGGTCGGGCCGCCTCATCGAATCAGCTGATACGGGACCGAGGCGAGGATCACGTGCGGCTCGACGAGCAGCAGGCGCTTCACGTAGAGCGCCCGCTGGTTGTGCAGCAGGCGGGCCCAGCCGCGCAGGATGAGCTCCGGCAGCACCACGAGGACGTCGTAGCCCTCGCCGGTGAGCGCGCGCAGGTACGCGAGGAGCGGGTCGCCGATGTCGCGGTACGGCGCCGCGAGCACCTCGAGCGGCACCCGCGCCTCCCCGGCGCGCCACTTGCGGCGGATGGCCGCCGCCTCGCTCTCGTCGAAGGCGAAGTTGACCGCGCGTGTGTCGGGCAGGCCGACGGCCTCCGCCCAGTTCAAGGCGCGCATGGAGGCGGCGTTCACGCCGGAGACGAAGATCCGCACGGCGAGCGGCCGCCCCGCCGGGGCCTCGTCGACGGTGGGGACGTCGGCGACGACGACGCCCGGCTCGGTCAGGAGACGCAGCTTGAGCGCGAACTCGAACGGATGCCGCGCCTCCTCCGCGAGCGCGCGGCGGCGGAACTGCTCGGGCACGACGATCGTGACGAAGTCCGACTCGCCGCGCGGCAGCCGCCACACCTGCTCGAGCACGGCGTCGACGGAGCCGCCCTGCGGGTCGAGCGTCTCGAGCAGCGGCGCTCCGCCCGACAGGTGGAACCAGCGCGGGCCGATCCCGGGGTCGCTCCCCCGCCGCGGAACGTGGATCGCCCGCAGCCCGTCCGGCGCGATGGTGCGCGCGAACGCGAGGGCCCGCTCCGAGGCGGGGCCGAGCTCCTCGACGACGAGCAGTGTGCGGTTGCGGGCTCCAGGCGCCGAGGCGACCGCCGCAGCGCCGGCGCCCAGCCTGCGTCCCACCCGGCGGTAGTGGCGCCGCACTCCGAGCATCGCGAGCACGAGCAGCGGGATCGCGACGGTGACGAGCCAGGCGCCCTCCGCGAACTTCGTCCAGATCACGATCGCGGCGACGAGACCCGTCGCGGCGGCGCCGACCCCGTTCACGAGCGCGCGGCCGCGCCAGCCGGCCGTGCGCGTGCGCTGCCAGTAGCGCACCATTCCCGCCTGCGAGAGCGTGAAGGCGGTGAAGACGCCGATCACGTAGAGGTGGATGAGGCTGTTGGTGTTCGCCTTGTAGATCGCGAGCAGCGCGGCGGCCGCGGCGGCGAGGACGAGCATCCCGTTCGAGAAGACGAGCCGGTCGCCGAGGTTGGAGAACTGCCGCGGCGCGAAGCGGTCGCGGGCGAGCAGCGCAGAGAGCCGCGGGAACCCCTGGAACGACGTGTTCGCCGCGAGCACGAGGATGAGCAGCGTCGTCCCCTGTACCGCGTAGTACATGAAGCCGGCCGCCGAGCCCGAGGGGAACACGGCGCGCGCGATCTGGGAGACGACCGAGTCCGTCGCGCTGGGCCTCGCCTGGACGTGCACCGCGAGGTACGAGACGCCGAGGAACATGGCGATCGCCAGCCCGCCGAGCACGGCGAGCGTCGCCGCCGCGTTCTTCCCCTGCGGGTGGCGGAAGGCGTTGACGCCGTTCGCGATCGCCTCCACTCCCGTCAGCGCCGTCGACCCCGAGGAGAAGGCGCGCAGGAGGACGAAGACGCCGATAGCCCCCGCGCCGACCGGCAGCGGGTGCGGCACGACGGCACGGTGCGCATGACCGGTCGCGACCTCGACGAGGCCCACGGCGACGAGCGCGAGGATCGAGGTCACGAAGGCGTAGGTCGGGAGCGCGAACAGGAGCCCCGACTCGCGCACGCCGCGCAGGTTCGCGAGCACGATCAGGGCGAGACAGGCGAGCGAGAGCGCGACCTTGTGCGAGGTGAGCGAGGGCGTGAACGACGTGATCGCGTAGATCCCGGCCGAGATCGAGACGGCGACCGTCAGCACGTAGTCCGTCAGGAGGGCGGCGGCCGCGACGAGGCTCGGCGCGGTGCCGAGGTTCTCGCGCGCGACGACGTAGGCGCCGCCGCTCGTCTCGTACACGCGGACCGTCTGCCGGTACGAGAGGACGACGATGCCGAGCAGGCAGGCGATCCCGATCGAGATCGGGAAGACGAGATGCGCCGACGCTGCCGAGACGGCGAGGAGCACGACGAGGGCCGACTCCGTCGCGTACGCGACCGACGAGAGCGGGTCGGAGGCGAAGATCGGCAGAGCGAGCCACTTCGGCAGCAACGTCTCGTGGAGCTGGCCGGAGCGCATCGGCCGGCCGACGAGCACGCGTCGCAGCCGCTTCGGCTCGAGGGCCTGCTCCTCGGTGGCGACGCTCACGTTCCCACGCTAGGTCCGGCCCGCTCAAGCCGTCCTCAGCGTTCGCCGCGCGCGGCTCAGGAAAGGCTCAAGAAGCCGGCCGCGCGCCGACCAGCGCGCGGGGTCTCTACGGCTGGGCGTCGCCGGCTCTGCCGGCGACGCTTCCGGCTTCTGCGAGGCGGTAACCCGCGCCCGGTTCCGTGAGGATGAAGCGCGGGCGCGCGGGGTCGGGCTCGAGCTTGCGCCGCAGCTGCGAGACGTAGACGTGGAGGTAGTGCGACTCGTCGCCGTAGCCCCTCCCCCACACCTCGCGCAGGAGCATCCCGTGCGTCAGCAGCTTGCCGGGGTTGCGGGCGAGCACCCGGAGCAGCGCGAACTCGTGCGGCGTCAGCTGGACGGGCTCGCCGCCGACCGAGACGGCGCGTTTCTCGAGGTCGATGCGCAGGTCGCCCACCTCGACGACCGGCTCCGCCGGGGCTTCGGCGCGCCGCAGCGCGGCTCGGAGCCGTGCGAGCAGCTCCTCGACGCCGAAGGGCTTCGTCACGTAGTCGTCGGCCCCGGCGTCGAGGGCCGCGACCTTCTCGGCCTCGTCGCCGACGACGGAGAGCACGATCACGGGCGCGCTGCTCCACGTGCGGAGCTCGCGGCAGACCGCCGTGCCGCTCCCGTCAGGCAGCACGAGGTCGAGGACGACCGCGTCCGGCGGGTTCGCGGCGAGCGCCGCCAGGGCGCCCTCGGCCGTCTCGGCCGTCTCGACCTCGTAGCCGGCGCCGCGCAGGCTCGTTCGGAGGGCGCGCAGGATCTGCGCCTCGTCGTCGACCACGAGGACGCGTTGTCCGCTCACGCGCGCACCGGGGCGCGCTCGGCGAGCGGCAGCGAGAGGACGAGGTGCCCTCCGCCCGGGTCGTCCTGCGCCCACAGCCGGCCGCCGTTCGCCTCGGCGAAGCCGCGCGCGATGGCGAGCCCGAGCCCCGAGCCGTGCCCCGCCGTCCCGCGTCGGAACGGCTGGAAGAGCGCCTCCCGCTGCTCGTCGGGGAGGCCCGCACCGGAGTCGATCACGTGGATGCGGAGCTCGGTCGCGCCCCGCTCGGCGCGGAGCAGAACCTGTGAGCCGGGCGGTGAGTAGCGCAGCGCGTTCTCGAGCAGGTTCGCGAGCACCCGCTCGACCTGCGCCGCATCGACCTCGACCGGCGGCGTGTCCGGGCCGACGTCCAGCCGCACCCGGCCCGCCTCGGCCCCGAGGCCGGCGAGCGCCTGCCCGACGAGCTCGTCCAAGTGCCACAGCTCCCGGTGCGGCTCCGCCGCGCCGGCCTCGAGCCGCGACAGGTCGAGGAGCTGCTCGACCACGCGGTCGAGCCTCGTGGCCTCGCCGCGGATCGTCTCCGCGAGGCCGAGCCTGTCCTCCGCCTCGAGCGCGAGGCCGGGGCTCGCGAGCGCGTCGGCGGAGGCGAGGATGGCGGTCAGCGGCGAGCGCAGGTCGTGGGACACCGAGCGCAGGAGCGCCGTCTTGAGCGCGTCGCTGCGGCGCAGCGCCTCCGCCTCGAGCGCCTCGCCGGCGAGCCGCTCGCGCTCCTCGGTCAGCCTGCGCAGCGCGCGCAATGCGGCCTCCGCCTCCTCGGCCCGGCGGCGCGAGCGGCTCGCGAGCTCGCTGACGACGACGGCGGTGACGACGAAGACGAGGAGCGCGAACCAGTTGCGGTTGTCCGCTACGGTGAACGTGTAGAGCGGCCGGACGAAGAGGAAGTTGAACGCCAGCATGCTCGCGATCGCGGTCGGGACCGCGTAGACGGTCCCCCAGGCGATCGCGACCGGGATGATCGCCAGGAGGTAGAGCACCGCGAGGCTGAGCACGGGCACGTGACCCTTCAGCACCTCGATCGCGCCGGTGACGGCCGCGAGCGCGCCCACGCAGGCCGTGACCCGGACCAGGCCCGTTTTCACCCGGACAACGGTACTCCCGCGGGCGCGGGTCTAGCCGTGGATCGAGACGATCACGGGGATGATCAGGATCGCCACGATGTTCGCGATCTTGATCATCGGGTTGATGGCCGGACCTGCCGTGTCCTTGTACGGGTCGCCGACGGTGTCCCCGGTGACGGCGGCCGCGTGGGCCTCCGAGCCCTTGCCGCCGTAGAGACCGTCCTCGATCAGCTTCTTCGCGTTGTCCCAGGCGCCGCCGCCCGACGTCATCGCGATCGCGAGGAAGAGGCCTGTGACGATCGTCCCGATCAGGAGGCCGCCGAGCATCTTCGCATTGATGATGCCGACGACGATGGGGAACGCGATCGGCACGATCGCCGGCACGATCATCGAGCGAATCGCCGAGCCGGTGACGATGTCGATCGCCGGACCGTACTGTGGCCGCTCGGTCCCCTCCATGATCCCCGGGTGCTCGCGGAACTGGCGGCGCACTTCCTCCACGACCTCGCCGCCGACGCGCCCGACCGCCTGCATCGCAAGCGAGGCGAACAGGAACGGCATCAGGCCGCCGATGAAGAGGCCGGCGATGACCCACGCGTCGGAGAGGTCGAAGCTGATCGTGTTGAGCACGGAGCCCGCGCCCGCCTGCGCACGGAGGCCGTCCGCGTACGAGCCGAAGAGGACGAGGGCCGCGAGGGCGGCGGAGCCGATCGCGTAGCCCTTCGTCACGGCCTTCGTCGTGTTGCCGACCGCGTCGAGGGGGTCGGTGATCGCGCGCACCTCGGGCGGCAGGTCGGCCATCTCGGCGATGCCGCCCGCGTTGTCGGTGACCGGGCCGTATGCGTCGAGCGCGACGATGAGCCCCGTCATGGAGAGCTGCGCCATCACGGCGACGCCGATCCCGAACAGACCGGAGAAGTGGTTGGCGAGGAGGATCCCGATCGCGATCACGATCACGGGCGCCGCGGTCGCCTGCATCCCGACGGCGAGCCCCTCGATGATGTTCGTCGCGTGCCCCGTCTGGGAGGCGCGGGAGATCGACTTGACCGGGTTCCAGCGGGTGCCGGTGTAGAACTCGGTGATCGCGACGAGGAGCGCGGTGACCGCGAGCCCGATCAGCGCCGAGCCGTAGAGGTCGCCGAACGAGTAGCGGCCGGTCGAGTCGAACGCCTGCGTGACCGGGATGAAGATGAGCGCGGAGATGACCGAGGCGACGATCACGGCGCGGTAGAGCGCGTTCATGATGTTGCCGCCCGGGCCCACGCGCGCGAACTGGACGCCGATGATCGAGGCGATGATCGAGACGCCGCCGATCGCGAGCGGATAGAGCCAGAGGTGCGTGCCGGTGCCGAAGGCCGCCCCCGTGACCCCGAGCAGCATGACGGCCACCGCGGTCACCGCGTACGTCTCGAACAGGTCGGCCGCCATGCCGGCGCAGTCGCCGACGTTGTCGCCGACGTTGTCCGCGATCACCGCCGGGTTGCGCGGATCGTCCTCCGGGATCCCCGCCTCGATCTTGCCCACCAGGTCGGCGCCGACGTCCGCGGCCTTCGTGTAGATGCCGCCGCCGAGCCTGGCGAAGACCGAGATGAGCGAGCCGCCGAAGGCGAGCCCGACGAGGTGGTGGATCGCCTGGCTCGGGCTGTCGCCGATGCCGGCGGTGAGGATCCAGTAGTAGCCGGCGACGCCGAGCAGGCCGAGCCCCACGACGAGGAGGCCCGTCACCGACCCTGCGCGGAAGGCCACGTTGAGCGCCGGCGGCAGCCCCGAGCGGGCGGCCTCGGCGGTGCGCACGTTCGAGCGCACGGCGACGTTCATCCCGATGAAGCCGGCGGCCGCGGAGAGCGCGGCGCCGATGAGGAAGCCCACGGCCGTCCCCCAGCCGAGCGAGTGGTAGAGGCCGAGGAGGAGGAACGGCGCGATCGCGACGACCGCGATCGTCGTGTACTGGCGGCTCAGGTACGCGGCGGCGCCCTCCTGGACGGCGTGCGCGATCTCCTGCATCCGCTCGGTGCCGGCAGGCTGCCGCAGCAGCCAAGCCGTGAGGCCGAGGCCGTAGGCGACTGCCGCGCCCGCGCAGAGGAGCGCGAACAGCACGGCGTGATGCATGAACCAACTCATCGGGTAGGGCTCCCTCCGGGCGTCACAAAGTCAGCGCCGAGACGACCCCGGCGCGGCCTGGTTTGTACCACACCGGCCGGATCGACCGTGTCACGAAGTGGGCGTGCGGAGGTGCCAGCGGACCTGCTCCTCGAAGATCTCGCGCGCCGACGCTCCCTCCTCGTGGCGGGCGATCTGGCGCTCGGCCGCGTTCCGTTCCGGGATCGCGAGCCATTCCGCCGCACCGAGCTCCTCGGCGACCGGACGCACCCACTCCGCAAGCTGCTCCAGGCGGGCGCGGGCGGGCACGGCCTCGCCGCGCGCGAATTCGATCAGCTCGCCGGCGAGGCCGTGGCGGATCGCCCGCCAGAGGTTCTCCTCGAGCAGCCGGTGCGGGACGTCGGGCAGAGGCTCGCCCTCGTCGAGCGCCCGCGCGATCCGGGCGGTCAGCGCGTAGCAGAGCGCCGCGAGCGCCCGCGACTCGCCGAGGTCGGGCTGCGCGTCGCAGATCCGGATCTCGACGGTCGGGAATGCGAGATGCGGCCGGACGCTCCACCAGAGCTGCGTGTGCTCGGTGATCGAGCCGGTCTCGTAGAGGAAGCGGACGTAGGTCTCCCACTCGTGCCAGCTCGAGAGCGCGTCAGGGATCCCGCACCGCGGGAACATCCGCGTGAAGATCTGGGTGCGCGCCGAGTGGAGGTACGTGAAGACTCCCTCGACGAACGGCGAGCTCCCCGAGAGCGCGAGCAGCTCGGGGAGGTAGTTGCGGAGCGCGGCGCAGACGCGGATCGCGCGATCCGGCCCGTTGATCCCGACGTGGACGTGCTGGCCGAACGAGTTGTTGCGCCAGACGACGTAGCGGAGAACCTCGTCGTTGCGGCGGTAGTGCGGCGTGTCGATGATCCGCTGCTCCTGCCAGCGGCTCCAGGGGTGCGTGCCGGTCGCGGCCAGCACGACCCCGCTGGGCTCCACGAGGGCGCGCAGCTGTTGCCGCCGTTCGCCGAGGAGCTCAGCGGCGTCGGCGAAGGAGTCGCAGCGCCCGGTGCGGACCTCGATCTCGGAGGCGATCAGCTCGCCGACGAGGTGGGGCTCGAGCTCGCTGCCCCGCGCGGCGTCCTGCAGCTCCTCGAAGCGGTTGACGAGGTCGAGCGTCTCCGGGTCGAGGAGCGCGAACTCCTCCTCCACGGCGACCGTGAAGTCGGGCACCGTCTCGAACTCGGCGCGGGACCGCGCGAGCATCTCCTCGTAGCCGAGCCGCTGCTCCTCGCCCACGCCGGAAGCCTACTTGTGCTTTTGAAGCGAGGGCCCGAGGCCCGCCGGCCACCTGTCCACGCGGGACACGTCCGGTGTCTGACACCCGGCAGTGTCCCGATCCGACATGTCCAGCGGAGAAACCCCTGCAAAGCGTGAGGTCAGGCGTCCTTTTCGGCCGCGTCCGGTGTCTGACACCGGACGCGGCTCGTGCGGACCTGTCCCTCGGCCTTACCGGAGCAGCCGGGCGGCGACGACCTTCCAGCTCCAGCGCCGCTCGACCGCCCGCCGCGCCGCCAGGCCCAGCTGGCGGCGACGCTCGGCGGGCAGCGCGAGGATCGCGGCGAGACGCTCGCGCAGCGCTCGCGCGTCTCCGGCCGGGAACGAGAGAAGCCGACCCGCCTCGGGCCCGACCTCCTCGCCGATCCCGGCGGCCACCTCGGCGAGCCCCGAGTGCTCGGAGACGACCGGGAGCACCCCGGCCGCCGCCGCCTCGGCGGCCACCATGCCGAAGGCCTCCGGAAAGATCGAGGGCACGACCGCGACGTCGCACAGCGGCAGCAAATGGCGGAGGTGCCGGTGCTCCAGCGCCCCGGTGAAGAGCGTCCCCGCCGGAGCGAGCTCCTCCAGCCGCTCGCGGTAGTCGCCGAAGCCCACCACGAGGGCGCGCGCATCGAGTCCCGCCAGCGCCTCGAGCAGGACGTGGACACCCTTGTTCTCGATCAGCTTCCCGAAGTAGACGACCGTCGGCCGCTCGTCGTCGAAGAAGCCGGCGAGGCGCTCGGCGTTCCCCTCGTCCGGATGCCGCTCCTCGCGGTTTCCGGGATTCGGCGCGTCGGCCCGGGCTTGCGCGAGGAGGGCGGCGAGCGCCTCTCGCCGCGTCTCGGGCCGGAACTCGTCGAGGTCGACGCCGGGCGGCACGATCTCGACCCGGTCGACGTGCCCACACACCTCCTCGAGCACGTCGCGGATGTGCTCCGAGCCGGCGTAGACGACCTCGGCCCCGGCGAGGGCCTCCGC
The DNA here is from genome assembly GCA_035653395.1 of Gaiellaceae bacterium. GTDB lineage: Bacteria > Actinomycetota > Thermoleophilia > Gaiellales > Gaiellaceae > Palsa-739. The sequence goes on along the minus strand of DASRBX010000033.1, from coordinate 17,370 downwards.
GCCCCAGCGCGCGAGGTCGGGCCGCCCGCGCAGCGCGTATTCGAGCTCCGAGCCGTGCGCCTTGACCCGAAACGGCAAGCCGCTCGCGGCGCCCACCGGTGCCCCGAGGACGACGTGGTTCGCGAAGACGAGATCCGCCGGACCGAGCTCCCGCAAGGCCGCCGCGTTCGCCTCGACGTATGCGTCCCGCTCGGCTTCGCTGAAGTCGACGAGGAGCCGCGCCTCGAGCCCCTCGTAGCGGTCGAGGACGAAGACCGGCAGCAGGCCGCCGGGCAGATCCGGGACGACGACCCGAGCTCCACCGAGGTCGTACCGCTCGGGATGCCGCTCCTGGCAGACCACGGTGACGCCGTGCCCGGCGAGGCTCCACTCGCGCGCGAGCGCCCGGGTGTAGACGTTCGACCCGGTGCCGCCGAGCAGATAGCCGTGCCAGAGGAGGACGTTCAGGTCAGGTGAAAGTACAGCGCGTAGAGCAGCTCGACGGCGGGGTTCGACGTGTGCACGGTCACGTCCGTGGGCGTCTCGAGCAGCGCCTCGGAGTAGTTGAAGATGATCTTCACGCCCGCCGAGACGAGGTCGTCCGCCGCCCGCTGCGCCGCCTCGGCGGGCACGGCGAGGACGCCGACCACGACGTTGCGCTCGCGCACGAGCTCCGGCAGCCGCTCGTACGGCTCGACCTCCACGCGCCCGATGGGCTGCCCGTGCTTCGACTCGTCGGTGTCGACGACGACCGCGATGTTGATGCCGTGCTCCGCGAAGATCGAGGAGGACGCGATCGCCTGACCGAGCCGGCCCGCGCCGACGAGCGCGACGTTGTGCTGCCCCTGCGTGCGCAGGATCTTGCGGATCGCGTCGAGCAGGAGCTCGATCGAGTAGCCGACGCCACGCTTGCCGAACTTGCCGAAGTTGGACAGGTCCCGGCGGATCTGCGTCGCGTTGATGTTCGTGTATTCCGCGATCTCCTGCGACGAGATACGCGTCTTGCCCATCTTGCGCGCCTGGGTCAGCACCTGCAGGTACCGGGACAGGCGCGCCGCGACGCCGACGTTCAACCGCTCGGCCACGCGACCCCCTTCGTCTGCTCGACTTCGTGACAGCGTTCTCTGTTGTACCAGCCCGGTTACGCGCCCGCTTGTGCAACCGCGCGACGCAGTGCCTCCGGGTGGACGTGGTAGACGAAGCGCCTCCGGCCGTCGATCTCGACCACCGGGATCCACTCCCGATAGGCCGCCTCGAGCGCGGGATCGCCGTCGATCGCGACCTCGCGCAGCTCGAAGCCGAGCTCGTCCCGCGCCCTCGTCACGACGCGCCGCGCCGCCGCGCAGAGGTGGCAGCCCGACGCGGTGTAGAGCACGACCTCCGTTACGGGTAGATCCCTCGGGTGACCGTCGCCTCTGCGACGCGCCGCACCGCGAGGCCGTAGGCGGCGACCCGCATCGGCAGCTTGCGGCTCTGCGCCGTCTCCCACGTCTCGTCGAACGCGCGGCTCACGATGTCGTTGAGCTTCGCGTTCACCTCGACCTCCTTCCAGAAGTACTCCTGAAGGCCCTGGACCCACTCGAAGTACGAGACGACGACGCCGCCGGCGTTGGCGAGCACGTCGGGGAGGATGAGCACGCCCCGGTCCTCGAGGATCGCGTCGGCCCCCGGAGTGACCGGCCCGTTCGCGCCCTCGCAGATGATCGAGGCCTTGACGCGGTCGGCGTTCTCCTCGGTGATCACCTGCTCGAGCGCGCACGGCGCGAGGATGTCGCACTCGAGCAGCACGAGCTCCTCGTTCGTGATCGTCTCGGCGTCCTTCAGCCCGGCGAGTGTCCGGTTCTCGGCCTTGTGGGCGAACGCGGCCGGGACGTCGATGCCCTTCGGGTTGTACAGGGCGGTCGTCGAGTCGGAGACCGCGACGACGGTCGCGCCCTCCTGGTGGAGGAAGTGCGCGAGGTAGCTGCCCACGTTGCCGAACCCCTGCACGGCGACCTTCAGCCCGGCGATGCGCTTGTCGAGCTTCGCGACGGCGTCGCGGATGCAGAAGAGGGCGCCGCGCGAAGTGGCCTCGACGCGGCCGAGGGAGCCGCCGATGGTGAGGGGCTTGCCGGTCACGACGCCGAGGACGGAGTGGCCCTTGTTCATCGAGTACGTGTCGAAGATCCAGGCCATCGTCGAGCCGTCGGTGCCGACGTCGGGCGCCGGGATGTCCTTCTCCGGCCCGATCTCGTTGATGATCTCGCTCGTGAAGCGGCGGGTCATCCGCTCGAGCTCGCCGCGCGACATCTTCTTCGGGTCGCACACAACGCCTCCCTTGGCACCGCCGAACGGGATGCCCATGAGCGCGCACTTCCACGTCATCCACATCGCGAGCGCCTTGACCTCGTCGAGGGTGACGTCCGGGTGGTAGCGGATGCCGCCCTTCGACGGCCCGCGTGCGATGTTGTGCGTCACGCGGTAGCCCTTGAAGACCTGCGTCGACCCGTCGTCCATGCTGACGGGGATCGACACCTCGATCGCCTTCTTGCACTCGCCGAGGACCGCGACGAGGTTCGGATCGATCTCGAAGGTGGAGCCCACGCGCCGCAGCTGCTCACGGGCGAGCTCGAACGGGTTCTCGCGCAGGTGGGACGTCGTCGCAACTGCCACGCTCTGCTCCTTTTGTCGCTGCAAACGGGCGAAAAACCTGACGCCGCGGCGAGTCTAACGCGAGGCGTATGCGTCGAGCGCCAGGTACCGCGGGTACGGCACCGCCTCGGCCCAGCGGGCCGCCGACGCGATCATCGCCGCGTTGTCGGTGCAGAGGGCGAGAGGAGCGGCGGCGGCGTCGGGCAGCGCCGCGCGGAGTGCCGAGTTCGCGGCCACGCCGCCGACGATCGCGACCCGTTCCCGGCCGGTTTGGTCCGCGGCCTCCCGCACCCGCTCGGCGAGGGCCCGCACGATCGCCTCCTGGTAAGAGGCGGCGAGGTCGGCCCGTCGCGCCTCGAGCTCTCCCTCCCCGAGCTCCCGGACCGCGTACAGGAGCGCCGTCTTCAGCCCGGAGAACGAGAAGTCGAGCCCCCGGACGCGCGCGACCGGAAAGGCGTAGGCGTGCGGGTCGCCTCCCCGCGCGAGCCGGTCGATCTCGCGGCCGCCCGGATAGCCGAGCCCGAGCAGGCGCGCCCCCTTGTCGAACGCCTCGCCTGCCGCGTCGTCGAGCGTCGAGCCGAGCAGCTCGTGCTCGGTGTGCGAGCGGACGTCGAGCAGCAGCGTGTGGCCGCCGCTCGCCAGCAGGCAGAGGAACGGCGGCTCGAGCGGCTCCGGCTCCAGGTAGAGCGAGGCGACGTGGCCGTCGAGGTGGTCGACGGGCACGAGCGGCAGGCGGCGCGACCAGGCCACCGCCTTCGCCGCGGCGAGGCCCACGAGCAGCGCGCCGATCAGCCCCGGCCCTCGGGTCACCGCCACGCGGTCGACGTCCTCGAGCTCGGCGCCTGCCTCCGCGAGCGCCTCGCGGATCACGGGCGACACGAGCTCGAGATGCCGTCGCGACGCGACCTCGGGAACGACCCCGCCGTAGCGCGCGTGCAGCTCCGCCTGCGAGGAGACGACGCTGGAGCGGATCGCGCCCTCCTCGGTCACCAGCGCCGCGGCCGTCTCGTCGCAGCTCGTCTCGACCCCGAGGATCAGACCGGTACGACGTACCGTCACAAAAGGGTCACGCACCGCGCGCGGCGACCGGGTCCTTCCACATGATCAGCGCGTCCTCGCGGTTGTCCGTGTAGTAGCCGCGCCGCAGGCCGCGCGAGCGGAAGCCGAGGCGCTCGTAGAGGTCGATCGCCTTCCGGTTCGAGACGCGCACCTCGAGGGTGTAGCCGCGGCGCCTGTCGTCGGCCGTCAGATCGAAGAGCCGCTCGAGCAACATCGTCGCGACGCCGCGCCCGCGGTGGTCGGGGTCGACGGCGACGTTCATCACGTGCCAGGCATCGACGTAGCGCGAGACGATCAGGTAGCCGACGAGAGGGCCGTCCTCTCCCTCCGCCTCGAAGGCGCCGAGGCAGATCGAGCTCGGCTTCGCGAGCTCGCCCGCGAACATGGAGCGCGACCACGGCGTGGGGTACGAGCGGCGCTCGATCTCCTCGATGGCGAGCAGGTCGCCGAGCCCCAGCCGCCGCAGCTCGATCGTCGTCATCGGAACTTTCTCTCGGCATCGGGGACGCGGAGGTAGAGCGGCTCGAGCTCGTCGACCGGTCCCGGCTCGCCCGCGAGCGCCGCGTGAAAGCGGGCCCGCGGCACATGCCGCTCGTCGTCGTCCGGCGGCACGACTGCACCGCGCTCCTCGAGCAGCCGGCGGTAGCGCTTCGCGCCGTCGCCGACGCAGACCGCGCCCTCATCCAGCGACAGCTCCTGCGGGGCGAGCACGTGCGGCTCGCCTTCGACGAGCGTGAACACCTCGCGCCGCTTCGCGTCCACGACCGGCAGCGCGCCCGGCGCGCCGGCGGCGAGGGCGGCGAGGGTCGAGACGCCGACGCCGGGCAGGTCGAGCGAGAGCGCGAGCCCGCGCGCGACCGCGAGGCCGATCCGGACACCGGTGAAGCTGCCCGGGCCGATACCGACCGCGAGGCGGTCCACCGCCGACGGATGCGCGCCCGCCTGGCGCAACAGCGCGTCCACGTCTTCGAGCAGCGTCTGCGCACGCGAGACCCGCTCGCCGAGAACCTCGTCCCCGTCCACGAGCGCGCTCGTCGCGACCGCCGTCGCAGTGTCGAAGGCCAACGTCAGCACTCCTCGATCTCCACCGCTCTCCCAGCGCCAGCATGCCGCAAACGCACCGCGAAACGAGGCGAGGGCAGGAGGCCCTCTCCGGCCTCCGGCCATTCGACGAACGCGATCGCCTGCTCGAAGTACGGCTCCAGGTCACCCCACTCCGCCGGCGAGACGCCCTGGAAGCGGTAGAGGTCGAGGTGCGAGACCTCGACGCCGTCGCCGTGATAGCGATGCCCGATCGTGTACGTGGGGCTCGTCACGCGCTCGCGCACGCCGAGGGCGCGGCACGCGCCGCGGACGAACGTCGTCTTGCCGGAGCCGAGCTCGCCGGCGACCGTGACGACGTCGCCGGTAGCGAGCCGCCGCGCGAGTTCGCCCGCGAGCGCCTCGGTCTCCTCGGGCGACTGGCTCCGGGTCTCCACGCGTACGATCCAACCATGCCCGCCTACGTGATCGTCGAGACGGACGTCCAGGACCCGGAGCGCTACGAGGCGTACAAGCACGCGTCGCCGGGCGCGGTGCATGCGGGCGGCGGCCGCTTAGTCGCGCGCGGCGGCGAGCTGGCCGTGCTCGAGGGCGACTGGAATCCCTCACGGCTCGTCGTGCTCGAGTTCCCCGACCTCGACGCCGCGAGGCGGTGGTACGACTCGCAGGAGTACCAGGAGGCGAGGCGCCTTCGCGAGGGCGCGGCGAGCCTCCGCATGGTCGCCGTGCAGGGGCTCGACGAGCCGCTCTAGAAGAGGCCCAGCTGCTCCGCGGGAGCCTCGACCGCAGGCTCGGGCTCCGGCTCGGGAGCCGCCACGGCCGCGGGCTGGGCGCCGCGTCCCATGAGTTCGGGGAGGCGCGCGAAGTCCGCCTCCAGCACCTCGAGCATCGCCGGCGTGTAGAGAGCCGCGGCCGGGTGGTAGAGCGGATAGAGGAGGACGCTGCGCCCCGCGATCGTGAGCGCCTGCTCCTGGCCGTGGACGCGCGTGATGCCGAGCGGACGGCCGGAGAGGAGCTTCGTCGCGAAGTTGCCGAGCGTCGCGATCACCTTCGGCTCGATCAGCTCGATCTGCCGGAAGAGGTGCGGCTCGCACGACTCGATCTCGTCGGGCTGGGGGTCGCGGTTGCCGGGCGGGCGACACTTGAGGACGTTCGCGATGTAGACGTCGTCGCGCCGGAGCTCGACCCCGGCGAGGAGCCGGTCGAGCAGCTTCCCGGCCTGGCCGACGAACGGAACCCCCTGCTTGTCCTCGTGGAAGCCCGGCGCCTCGCCGACGAACATCAGATCGGCGTGCGGGTTCCCGGCGCCGAAGACGACCTGCGTCCTTCCCTGCGCGAGCCGGCAGCGCGTGCAGCCGGCCGTCGCCGCCGCGTACTCCGCGAGCGCGTCCAGGGACTGCACCGGAACCGCACTCATTTCCCGCTCCGGCGACGGCCGAGCCGGCGCCTCCGCTCCTTGCTGAGCTCCGTCCAGCCTACGCTCATGCCGCCGAGTCTACGAGGCCCGGCCGACGGACACGATCCGCGCCCGCCAGCGCCCGCGCGGCGCGTCCACCTCGATCTCGTCGCCGGGTGCCTTGCCGAGCAACGCCTGCCCGACCGGCGAGTCCGGCGAGACGCCCCCGACGCCGGTGATCTCGATCTCGAGCCGCTCGCCGTCGTCGCGCAGGAGCTCCACGCGCGAGCCGACGGTGACGACGCCGCTCGCCGCGGCCGCCTCCTCGTCGAGGATCGTCGCATGCTGGAGCCGGTGGCGCAGCACCCGGATCCGCGCCTCGAGCAGCCCCTGCTCGTTCTTCGCCGCGTGGTACTCGAAGTTCTCGGACAGGTCGCCGTGCGCCCGCGCGGTCGCGATCGCCTGCACGACCTGCCTGCGCCTCGGCCCCTCGAGCTCGGCGAGCTCGGACTCGAGCTGCGCGTAGGCGGCGGGCGTCAGCAGCTCGCCGTCCTCGTCCCCCCGCGCCATGCCGGGACTAGTGCCCGCAGCCGCAGGAGCCGCCGCAGCCGCAGGAGCCGCCGCAGCAGCGGCCGCCGCCGCCTCCGGCGGTGACCGGCTTCGTCACCCCGTGGACGGCGAAGGAGGAGAACTGGCGCGAGACGTTCGTCGCGGCGCAATCGGGGCAGGCGACCTGCTGCTCGCCGCGGACGAGCTCCTCGAAATGCGACTCGCACTCCATGCAGACGTACTCGTAGATCGGCACCGACCGGATGCTAGCGGCGCTACGAGGCGCAGCTCGCGCGCTTGCCACCGAAGAGCTCGCGGACGAGGCCGCCCGGCGTTCCCGGCACCGCGACCGCGAAGGGCTCCGGCCGCGTCAACCTCAGGACCGTCATCTTGTCGGGGCCGGGGGCGACACAGCCGCTCCCATGCAGGCGGAGGTACGGGCTGTAGTGCGCACGCAGCAGGTACCGGCCCGCCGCGAAGACGCGCCCGCGGATAACCGTGTGGCCGAAGGCCGTGACGACGGGGCTCGCGGGCCCGGTCAGGAGCGGCGTCGCGTGCGGCAGCTCGTAGATCGCCCAGTTCGGGCTCTCGAAGACCAGTCTGAGCCCGGAGCTCGGCGAGCGGAGGACGCGCGCCTCCTGGGGCCCGCCGTCCCAGTCGAGCGGCGCGGATCTCGCGAGCAGGACGTAGCGCACCGCGTCGGAGCGCAGCCAGTGGCGGTACGCGGCGGCGTCGAGGTCGTGCTCGTACAGGGCCGGGTTGTCGGCGACGTCGAGCTGCCGGTACCAGCCACGCGCGAGCGGGAAGCCCGACTTCGGGATCCAGTACGCCTCCCAGTGCTCCGCCGTCGGCACGACCTCGACGCGGTAGCCCGGCTGCTCGTGCGCCCGCAGGAAGCGGATCGCGGGCCGCCAGAAGCTCGCGCTCTGTGTGTTGTTGTCGAGCCGCGACGGCACGAGGAGCGCGTACGGCACGAGGTTGTAGGCGAGGGCCGCCGCGAGCGCGAACACGACCAGGCGGCGGGGGCGGAAGCGCGCGAGGCTCGCGGTCAGGAGCATGACCGGGAAGACGAAGGCGCTGAGGCGCGTCCAGTTGTCCCCGAGCGGCGAGGGGACGATGTAGACCACGACGCTCCCGAGCCCCCAGAGGGCGTAGAAGGCGACGAGCGGCCCGGCGCCTCGCGCCTTGCGGGCGACGAGCACGCCGAGCGCCGTGACGAGGAGCACCGAGATGAAGTCGATCCAGTGGAACGGATAGACGCCGGTGCTCGCCGGAAAGAGGACGAGCGCGAGCAGCTCGATCCCGGCTGCGACGCCGAGGCCGGCACCGAACCAGAGATGCCGCCGCGCGATCCGCCGCCGCGAGATCGCGTAGGCGCCGACGATGAGACAGAGGAACGCGAAGGCGAGCGGGCTGAAGCCGACGGTGAGCGCCGCCGTGAGCACCGCGAGGCGCAGGCGACGGAGCTGCAGCAGCTTCAGCGTCGCGAGCATGGCCGTGAAGCCGAGCGAGTAGGCGTAGAGGCCGGTGAACATCGGCGCCGCGGCGAGCACGCCGAAGACGCGCGAGGGCCAGAGCGCCGCCCTCCCCCATTGACGCAGCGCGATCGAGGCGAAGAGCACGGTCGAAGAGACGGCCGCGAAGAAGACGAGCGGGAGGTTCCCCACGAGCGCCGCCGGGAGGTAGTAGAGGAGGCTGTACGACGCGAGCGGGTAGGTCCCCGCGTACCAGAAGTTGTCCCAGACGAGCGCTCCGTCGCGGACGAGGAAGGTGCGGTAGAGGTGGACGGGCGCGTCCCCGGGGGCAGGCCCGACGAGCAGGACGAGAGCCGCGAACACTGCGGTGAGCGCAGCGCCCAGCACCAGCTCGCGGCGGGGCGAGAGGCGACGGAAATCGGCGAGGCTGGCGGCGGCGGAGCTCATCCGGGCAACCGAATCCTCGCATGAACGCGCGACATCAGCGCCGCCGGAGGCGCGAGATCGACGCCGTCGGGCCGGGAGAGATACCCCGGCGCGCTCCCCGCGAGGCCCGTGTGGCCGTACTGCCAGACGACCCGGTTCGTGCGCGGGTCGACGACGATCACCCGGTCGTTGAAGTCGTCGTTGACCAGGAAGTCGCCGTTCGGGAGCGGCAACGCGAGCGACGGGTGGTCGAGCTGCGCGGCGCCGGGCCGCGGCCGGTAGCGCCAGCGGAGCCGGCCGTTCCGGTCGAACGTCTCGAGGATCCCGGGGCTCTGCCAGCCGACGGTGACGAAGAGACCGGGCCGGACCTCGTTCGAGTCGGAGGGGTAGGAGACGCCCGGCGGATGCGTGGACCAGAGAACGCGTCCGGCCGGAGAGACGGCGTCGACCCAGTCGCCGTTGATCTCGGTCACGAGCGTCCCACCGCCGGGGAGCGGGAAGACTCCATTCGGGCTCCCCCAGGCCGAGGGCGGCGAGTGGACGCAGCCGGCGGCCGGGCTGCCGGAGGTGCGCACCGGCCGGTGCGAGGGGGGGCGCAGCAGCACGAGCCGGCAGTTCTCGATGTCGGCGGCCGCGATCGAGCCGTCCGGCAGGAGCATGGCGTCGTCCGGATGGGCGAGGCGGTCGGAGCTGCTCCCCGGGACGCCGACGGCCCCGTAGCGCCAGACGACGCGCTGTGACGCGACATCGACGACGCTCACGACGTCGACGTCCTCCTCCGTGACCACGATCCTGCGGCCGTCGGGGGAGAAGAAGGCGTCGTCGGGAAGCGGCAGGCCTGCCCTGCCCGGCCGTGGGAAACGCCAGACGATGCGGCCGTACGGGTCGACCACGAGCAGCCGGTTGTTCGAGCGGTCGGCGATCAGGACGTCTGCCGGCAAGACTGACGGATCGGAGCCCGGGGCCAGGTGCGGCCTGCCGAGCGGCTGCGCGAACGGGCCCTTCGGCTTCGGCTGTCGCCGCGGCGGCCGGTGCGGCTCCGGCGCCCGCTTCGCGGCGGTCGGGCGACTCGAGCCGGCGCAGCCGGCTGCGACTGCGGTCACGGCGGCCAGCAACAGGAGGAGGGCCAGGCGCACCAACGTTCTTCTCTCCCGAGGCTCGCCGCCCAACCATGAGCGTTCCGTGAGCCGCCGGAGCTAGACTCGTCCTGCCCGGCATCCGCTACGGAGCTGGAGCGAGACCGTGATCGAGAGAGCCCACATCATCGGCTCGGGCCGCGTCGGTTCGGCCGTCTCCACCCGCCTGCGCGAGCGCGGCGTCGCCGTGACGGAGGACGACCCCGACGTGATCCTGCTCTGCGTTCCCGACGCGGCCATTTCCGACGTGTCTCGATGCCTGGCACCGGGACACGGCTGGGTCGGTCACGTCTCGGGCGCGACGCCGCTCGCCGCGCTCGAGCCGCACGAGCGGCGGTTCTCGCTCCATCCGCTGCAGACGTTCGACCGCAGCGGCGACCCGTCCCAGCTGGACGGTGCGTGGGCGGCCGTCAGCGGTGAGACCGAGGAGGCGCTCGCCGTCGCGCGCGAGCTCGCGGAGACACTCGGCCTGCGGCCGTTCGAGCTCGCCGACGAGGACCGGCCGCTCTATCACGCCGGCGCCGTGTTCGCCTCGAACTACCTCGTGACGCTGCAGCGGGCGGCCGTGCGGCTGGGCGTGCCGACCGAGGCGCTCGTGCCGTTGATGCGGGGGACGATCGACCACGGCTTCGAGCTCACCGGCCCGATCGCGCGGGGCGACTGGGCCACCGTCCAGGCGCACAAGCAGGCGATCGCGGCGAGCCACCCCGAGCTCGAGCACCTCTACGAGACGCTCGCGGGGGCGACGGTGCTGCTCGCATGAAGGTCGTCCGCGAGATCGAGGAGCTCGAGACCGCGCCGGGTACCGGTCTCGTGCCGACGATGGGAGCGCTGCACGACGGCCACCGTGTCCTGCTCCGCGCCGCACGGGCGGAGAACGACCGGGTCGTGATGTCGCTCTTCGTCAATCCGGCGCAGTTCGACGAGTCGGCGGACCTCGAGGCGTATCCCCGCGACGAGACGCGCGACCTCGGGGTCGCGGAGGCGGAGGGCGTCGACGTCGTCTTCGCGCCGGGGGAGCTCTACCCCCCGGGCTTCGCGACCTGGGTCGAGCCGCAGGAGACGGGCCTGGAGGGAGCGGCGCGGCCCGGCCACTTCCGCGGCGTGGCCACCGTCTGCCTGAAGCTGTTCAACCTCGTCCGGCCCGAGCGCGCCTACTTCGGCCAGAAGGACGCGCAGCAGGTGGCGGTGATCCGGCGCCTCGTCCGCGACCTGCACGTGCCGGTGGAGATCCGCGTGGTGCCGACGGTGCGGGACCCCGACGGGCTGGCGCTCTCGTCCCGCAACGTGCGCCTCTCGGCGGAGGACCGCGAGCGCGCGCTGACACTGCCGCGGGCGCTCCTCGCCGCGGCGGACAAGCCCGATCCTGCCGCGGCCGCGCGAGCCTCCCTGAACGGTCTCGAGCCGGAGTACGTCGAGGTGCTCGACCTCGGCGACGCCAAGCTCCTCGCCGCCGCGATCCGCGTCGGCTCCACCCGGTTGATCGACAACGTCCTCCTGGAAGGAGAGCTCAGATGAGCGACAACCCGAAGCCCGCGCGCTACGCCTCCTGGACCGCCGGCAAGCTCCCGCTGCCGGAGCTCGGCGAGATGAAGCGGCGCGGCGACAAGATCGTCATGGTCACGGCCTACGACGCGCCGAGCGGCCGCCTCGCCGACACCGCGGGCGTCGACCTGATCCTCGTCGGCGACTCGTCGGGCATGGTCGTGCACGGCCGCGAGTCGACGGTTCCCGTGTCGCTCGACGAGATCGTGTTCATGACGCAGTGGGTGACGCGCGGCGCGAAGCGGCCGCTCGTGATCGCCGACATGCCGTTCGGCTCCTACGAGGAGTCGGACGAGCAGGCGGTGCGGAACGCGGTGCGGCTCGTGAAGGAGGGCGGCGCCGACGGGGTCAAGCTGGAGCGCGGCGGGACGTCGGTGGCGCGCGCCCGCGCGATCGTCGGCGCGGGGATTCCCGTGATGGGGCACGTCGGTCTCACGCCGCAGACGGCGACCGTCCTCGGCGGCTTCAGAGCCCAGGGCCGGACGGCCGAGCGCGCGCGAATGCTGGTGGAGGACGCGCTCGCCCTCGAGTCCGCCGGCTGCTTCGCCGTCGTGCTCGAAGCGGTCCCTCCTGCCGTCGCCCAAGCCGCGACGCGGGCGCTCGGGGTGCCGACGATCGGCATCGGCGCGGGCGCGGCCACCGACGGCCAGGTGCTCGTCTGGCACGACATGCTCGGCTTCTACGAGGGCCACGCGCCGCGGTTCGTCAAGCGCTACGCGGAGCTCGGCGAGGCGATCGTCGAGGCGCTCGAGCGCTATGCGGAGGAGGTCCGCAGCGGAGCGTTCCCGGAGGAGCGGCACACGTACGCCATGCCCGAGGAGGAGCAGGCCGAGTTCGAGGGGACGCCGAAGCCGCGCGGCTCCTTACGAGAACCGCCGCGCTAGGAGACGGTGGCGAGCACGAGCAGCGCCGGCAGGGCCGCGGCAAGGGCGACGGTCGCCAGCGAGCGGCCCCAGCTCCAGCCGTGCACGCTGCGCACGCCGATCACGAGCAGGAGCGCGCTCCACGCGAACGCGAAGTAGAGGAGGCCGCCGAAGGCCCGGTCTCCCGGGCCCCAGTCCGTCCCGCCGGTGCGGAAGAGGTCCTCCCCGTAGATCGCGATCCGGACCGGCCAGAGCGTGAAGAGGGCGAGCGCGAGGGGCATCGCCGAGAGGGTGAGCACGTGGCGCGCGCGCCGGTAGCTGCCGAGACCGCCGAACCGGCGGGCCGCACCGTAGAGCAGGCCCCCGCCGAGCCAGTAGACGGCGACGGCGTAGACGACGCCGCCGAAGAAGGCCCAGACCGGGATCAGGGAGACCGAGAACGAGAAGTCGTCGAGCAGCTGGCGGGCGACCGGCGTCCCGAGCACGCCCGCGATTCCCGCGAGCGCGGCGATCGCGGTCAGCGGCTCCTGCCGCGCCTCCAGGGCCGACTCCGACTCGTCGCGCAACGAGACGAAGACGGCGCGCGGCGCGACGAGCACCGCCGGCGCACGCAGCCACCAGCTCCGCTCGAGCGCCGAGGGACGCGCGGTTTCGACGGTCGCCGCCACGGACGGAGCGTAGCCTCAGCGCGTCGGGAACCGGGTCGTCTCCGTGCCGCCGAACACGCACGGGAAGACGAACTTGTTCATGCAGCCGCGACCGCGACCTCGGGCAGAACGTGCTGGAGGAAACGGCCGGTGAAGCTGCCCTCCGCCTGCGCGACGTCCTCGGGCGTCCCGACGGCGATGAGCTCCCCGCCGGCCTCGCCGCCCTCCGGGCCGAGGTCGATCACCCAGTCGGCCTGCTTGATCACGTCGAGGTTGTGCTCGATCACGATCATCGTGTTGCCGCCGTCGACGAGCCGCTGCAGGGTCTCGAGCAGCTTCTCGATGTCCGCGAAGTGGAGGCCGGTGGTCGGCTCGTCGAGGATGTAGAGCGTCTTCCCCGTCGCGACCTTGCACAGCTCGGCCGCGAGCTTGACCCGCTGCGCCTCGCCGCCGGAGAGCGTCGTCGCCGGCTGGCCGAGCTTGATGTAGTCGAGGCCGACGTCGTGCAGCGTCTGCAGACGGCGCCGGATCTTCGGGATCTTGGCGAAGAAGCGCAGCGCCTCCTCCACCGACATCTCGAGCACGTCCGCGATCGAGCGGCCCTTGAACCGCACCTCGAGCGTCTCGCGGTTGTAGCGCGCGCCCTTGCACGTCTCGCACGGCACGTAGACGTCGGGCAGGAAGTGCATCTCGATCTTGATCTGCCCGTCGCCCTTGCACGTCTCGCAGCGCCCGCCGCGGACGTTGAAGGAGAACCGGCCCGGCTTGTAGCCGCGCACCTTCGCCTCCGGCGTCAGCGAGTAGAGCTCGCGGATGTGCGTGAACAGGTCGGTGTAGGTCGCCGGGTTGGAGCGCGGCGTGCGGCCGATCGGCTTCTGGTCGATCTCGATCACCTTGTCGAAGACCTCGATCCCCTCCACGCCCGCGTGGGCGCCGGGCTTGACGCGCGCACGGTTGAGCCGGTTCGCCAGCGCCTTGAAGACGATCTCGTTCACGAGCGTCGACTTGCCCGAGCCCGAGACGCCCGTGACGCAGATGAACTTGCCCACGGGGAACTCGACGTCGATGTCCTTGAGGTTGTGCTGCGCCGCACCGCGGACGAGGAAGGTGCCGCGGTCCTCCTCGCGCCGCTCCGGCACGGCGATGGAGCGCTTGTCCGAGAGGAACTGGCCGGTCGTCGACTTCGCGACCCGCTCGACCTTCGCCGCCGGGCCCTCGGCGACCACCTCGCCGCCGTGCAGGCCGGCGCCCGGGCCCATGTCGACGAGCCAGTCCGAGCGGCGCATCATCTCCTCGTCGTGCTCGACGACGAGCACGGTGTTGCCGAGGTCGCGCAGCCGCTCGAGCGTGTCGATGAGCCGCGCGTTGTCGCGCTGGTGGAGCCCGATCGACGGCTCGTCGAGGATGTAGAGGACGCCGACGAGCTGGGAGCCGATCTGCGTCGCGAGCCGCAGCCGCTGCGCCTCGCCGCCCGAGAGCGTCGCCGCCGCGCGGTCGAGCGTCAGGTAGCCGACTCCGACGTCGTCGAGGAACGTGAGCCGCTCGCGGATCTCCTTCACGATCCGGTGGCCGATCAGCTCCTCGGTCGGCGTCAGCTCGAGACCGTCGAGAAACGCGAGTGCCCGCGCCACGGACATCTGCGTGAACTCGTGGATCGATTTCTCGCCGACGGTGACCGCGAGCACCTCCGGCTTGAGGCGCGCCCCCTTGCACACCGGGCAGGGCCGGAAGCTCATGTACTCCTCGATCCGCTCGCGCTGCTGCGACGAGTCGGTCTCGCGGTAGCGGCGCTGCAGGCTCGAGACGATGCCGTCGAAGGCGAGCATGTACTGCCGCCGGCGCCCCATCCGGTTGCGGTACTGCACGTAGATCTTCTCGCCGTCGGTCCCGTAGAGGAAGCGGTTCTGCTCCGCCTCCGTCAGCTCCGACCAGGGCAGCGAGGTGTCGATCTCGTAGCGGTCGGCGATCGCCTGGATCACAGCCTCGTAGAAGCCGGAGGAGCCGCCGACCGACCACGGCACGAGCGCGCCGTCGTCGATCGAGAGCGACGGGTCCGGCACGAGCAGGTCCGGGTCGATCTCCTGCTGCGAGCCGAGGCCCGTGCAGCGCGGGCAGGCTCCGTGCGGCGCGTTGAACGAGAAGATCCGCGGCTGGAGCTCGGGCAGCGAGACGCCGTGGTCGGGGCAGGCGAAGTTCTCGGAGAAGAGGAGCCGCTCCCCGCCGACGACGTCGATCGCGACGAGGCCCTCGGCGAGCGCGGCCGCGGTCTCGATCGACTGGGCGAGGCGGAGCCGCAGGTCGGCGCGCATGACGAGGCGGTCGACGACCACGTCGATGTCGTGCTTGAACTTCTTGTCGAGCTCGGGCACGCCCTCCTCGAGGAGGTACTGCTCGCCGTCGACCTCGACCCGCGTGAAGCCCTCGCGCGTGAGGTCCTCGAACACGTCCCTGTACTCGCCCTTGCGGCCGCGGACGATCGGCGCGTTGACGGTGAAGCGCGTCCCCTCCTCGAGCTTCAGCACCTGGTCGACGATCGCGTCGAGGCTCTGGCCCGCGATCGGCTTGCCACAGATCGGGCAGTGCGGCCGGCCGACGCGCGCGTAGAGCAGGCGCAGGTAGTCGTAGATCTCGGTCACGGTGCCGACCGTCGAGCGCGGGTTGCGGGAGGTCGTCTTCTGGTCGATCGAGATGGCGGGGCTGAGGCCGTCGATGTGGTCGACGTCCGGCTTCTCCATCATCTGCAGGAACTGGCGCGCGTAGGCGGAGAGCGACTCGACGTAGCGGCGCTGCCCCTCCGCGTAGATCGTGTCGAAGGCGAGCGAGGACTTGCCGGACCCGGAGAGGCCGGTGATGCAGATGAGGCGGTTCCGCGGCAGGCGGACGGTGATGTCCTTCAGGTTGTGCTCGCGGGCGCCGTGGACGACGAGCTCGTCGGCAGCCATGTGGGGTCCAGTCTACCCGGCGAACGTGTGTTCGGAAGGGATCAGCGGCGCTGCTGGAGGAGGCGGGTGAGCCGCCGCGGCACGCAGTCGATCTCGAGCTCCCCGGCCACGACGGTCGCGTAGCCGAGGATGCGCCCGAGCAACGGGCGCTCGACTTCGAACACCGTTCCGTGCAGCGAGACCGAGGCGCTGCTGCGATGCAGGAAGCCGTGCTCGACCACGAGGGCGTTCCCGGTCACGACGAGGTGCGTCCGGTCCCAGCGCGCGACCGCCACCACCGCCACGATCGCGGCGAGCGCGAGCAGCACCGCGCCGCCTGCCGCGGCAGCCGTCCAGGGGGCGAAGAAGCAGGCGGCGCCGGCGAGCGCGAGCACGAGCGCGCGGAAGAGCGGGCGCGCGAGCGCGATCCCGTGGCGGTGAGCCTTGATAACTGGTTGACTCACGTCGGCTTCGTTCTGCTTCCGGAAGGGAATCCCTAGGGAAATGGGCGGAACCGCACGCCGCGCGGCGACGGCGACCCTCGTCGCGCTCGGGATCGTAGTGGCAGCACTGGCGCTCTGGAAGATCCGGATCGTCATCGCGCTGCTCTTCCTCGGCTTCGTGATCGCCTCGGCGATGCGGCCGAGCATCGAGTGGCTCTACCGCCGCTGGCGCGTGCCGCGGAGCGTCGGCGTCGTCGTCCACTACCTCGGCTTCCTCGCGGCGATCGCGCTCTTCCTCTACCTCGTGGTGCCGGTGGCCATCACCCAGATCGACCACGCGATCGGGCACGTGCCGACATCGCGTTCGCAGCTGCACCACGCGGCGGTGCACTCGCACGGCGTCCGCCACGAGATCCTGAGCGCGATCGACAAGCGTCTGCGCCAGCTCCCCTCCGGGACGAGCCTCCTCCACCCCGCGATCGTCGTGACGAAGACGGTGCTGGAGATCCTCGTGGGGATCCTGTTCGTGTTCGCCGTGGGCGCCTACTGGATCTTCGAGCGCGACGGGACGATCGCGCTCGTGCAGTCGATGGTGCCGCGCAAGCACCGGCGCGTGACCCGCGACACGTGGGTGCTGATCGACATGAAGCTCGGCGCGTTCGTCCGCGGCCAGTTCCTGCTCGTCGTGATCGTGGCGTCGCTGCTGTCGCTCGCGTTCTGGCTCGACGGCGAGCCGTACTGGCTCCTGATCGGCACCTTCGCCGGCCTTGTCGAGCTCGTGCCGATCGTCGGGCCGCTCGCAGCCGGGGCGGTCGCCATCGGGGTGGGATTGACCGTCGGCTGGACGGTCGCGCTGGGCGCCGGGATCGCCGTGCTCGTCCTGCGCCAGCTCCAGGACTACATCATCGCCCCGCGGATCATGGGCCACGCGGTCGGGCTGTCGCCGCTCGTCGTGCTCGTCGCCGTCGTCGCGGTCGGCTACCTGCTCGGCGCAATGTACGTGCTGATCGCGACCCCGATCGCGGCCGTCGTCGCCACGCTCGTCGACGTCATCGTGCGCGGACGCGATCCGGCGGAGGAGGACGCCCCTGCCGTCCTGTTCGCGGGCGAGGCGAAACGCTAGCTGTCGTGACCACGGAGGTGTGAGACGCGGCTGATGGGTGGCCGTGCTCCGAGCGAGCTGTGCGGTCGTCGGTTGTTGTACCAGCGGATGTAGCTGGGGAGGGCGCGGGCTCGTCGGCTGCTGGAGGGATAGCTGC
>DASRBX010000032.1:0-21227 GCA_035653395.1 Gaiellaceae bacterium | reverse complement strand
CAAGGAGCTGATCGGCAAGGAGCCGCACAAGGGCGTCAACCCGGACGAGGTCGTCGCCGTCGGCGCCGCGCTCCAGGCCGGCGTGCTCAAGGGCGAGGTCAAGGACATCCTCCTGCTCGACGTCACCCCGCTCTCGCTCGGGATCGAGACCAAGGGCGGCGTGATGACGAAGCTCATCGAGCGCAACACGACCATCCCCACCAAGAAGTCCGAGGTCTTCACGACCGCCGAGGACAACCAGCCCTCGGTCGAGGTGCACGTCCTCCAGGGCGAGTCGGAGATGGCGACTTACAACAAGACGCTGGGCAAGTTCCAGCTCGTCGGGATCCCTCCGGCGCCGCGTGGCATGCCGCAGATCGAGGTCACCTTCGACATCGACGCGAACGGGATCATCAACGTCTCCGCGAAGGACATGGGCACCGGCAATGTCCAGCAGATCCAGATCCAGGGCGGCTCGGGGCTCAGCGAGGACGAGGTGCAGGAGATGATCCACAACGCCGAGTCGCATGCCGAGGAGGCGCACCGCCTGCGCGAGGCGGCGGACACGAAGAACCTCGCCGAGACGCTCGCGTACCAGACCGAGCGCTCGCTCAAGGAGCACCGCGACAAGCTCGACGAGTCCGAGGCCTCGACGATCGAGGGCCGGATCATGGAGCTGCGTCAGGCGCTCGAGAGCGACGATCTCGCCGAGATCCGCACGAAGATGGACGCGCTGCAGGAGGCCTCGCACAAGCTCGCCGAGGCGGTCTACGCCCAGGCGGCGCAGCAGGCGCAGGCTTCCGCCGGCGGCAACGGCGACGCGACGGCCGACTCCGGCGACGAGGTCGTCGAGGAAGGCGAGTACGAGGTCGTCGACGAGGAGGCGCCTACCTCGTGAGCGAGGCGAAGGACCAACGGCAGGTGCCTGGCACTGAAGAACCGTGCCAGGAGCCGGAGCCGGCGGCGGAGGACGACCGGCTGCTGCGCCTGGCCGCCGACTTCGAGAACTACAAGAAGCGGGCGGCCCGCGAGCGGCTCGAGTACGTCGCTCACGCGAACGAGCGGCTGATCGCCGAGCTCCTCCCGATCCTCGACGACCTCGAGCGGGCTCTCGCCGCCGCGGAACAGCACGAGGAAGCGCAGCTCGAAGAGGGCGTGCGCCTCGTCCACCGCTCGCTCGCGGGACTGCTCGAGCGCCACGGCGTGCAGGCGATCGAGACGGACGGGAAGTTCGACCCGCACGTCCACGAGGCTCTCCTCTCGCAGCCGTCCGAGGCGGATGAGGGCTCGGTTCTGGACGTCGTCCAGAAGGGCTACAGGCTCGGCGACCGCGTGGTTCGGCCCGCACGAGTCGTCGTCGCGGCCCCGCAGGAGACCGATGCCTGAGTCGCTCTACGACACCCTCGGCGTCAAGAAGGGCGCCTCGGCCGACGAGATCAAGAAGGCGTACCGCAAACTCGCGCGCCAGTACCACCCGGACACGAACCAGGGCGACAAGGCCGCCGAGGAGCGCTTCAAGCAGGTGCAGACGGCGTACGACGTCCTCTCGGACCCGGAGAAGCGCAAGGCCTACGACCGCTTCGGGTCGACGAACGGTCGCGGCGCTCCCGGTCCGGGCGGCGTCAACGTCGACTTCGGCGACTTCGACTGGAGCGGAGACCTCGGGGACATCCTCGGCGGCATCTTCGGCAACCTCGGCGGCGCCCAACGCCGCGGCCGCCGCGGCCGCCCGCAACCGGTGCGCGGCGGCGACGTCGAGACCGAGGTGCGCCTTTCGTTCGAGGACTCGCTGCGCGGCGCCGAGGCCAAGGTCCCGGTCGAGCTGACCGTCGCCTGCTCCCAGTGCGGCGGCACCGGGGCGGAGCCCGGCACGGCTCCGGTCATCTGCCCCGAGTGCAACGGGCGGGGGGTCGTCTCCGAGTCGCAGGGCCTGTTCGCGCTGTCGCAGCCCTGCCCGCGCTGCCGTGGCAACGGCACCGTGATCGAGAAGCCGTGCCGGAAGTGCAAGGGCTCGGGTCGCGAGCGCCGGCGGCGGACGTTCACCGTGAAGATCAAGCCGGGCGTCAAGGACGGCACCAAGATCCGCCTCAAAGGCAAGGGCGAGGCCGGCCAGAACGGCGGCCCGAACGGCGACCTGATCGTCGTCACGCGGGTCGAGGCCTCGCCGACGTACGAGAGGCGCGGTGACGACCTCGTCGTGCAGGTGCCGGTCTCCTACCCGACCGCCGCGCTCGGCGGCAAGGTCGAGGTCCCGACGCCTGAGGGCGCTGTTTCTCTGAAGATCCCCGCCGGCTCCGAGGACGGCAAGCTGCTGCGCATCAAGGGCCGGGGCGCGCCGAGGCTCAGCGGCTCGGGAAAAGGCGACGTGCTCGCGCGCGTCCGCATCCAGGTGCCGAAGCGGGTGAACAAGAAGGAGCGCGAGCTCCTCCAGGAGCTGCAGAAGGCGGTCGGCTGATGTCGGATCACGACGATCTGCTCAAGCAAGGCCCGTACGAGGCACCCGAGCCGCAGACGGCGGAGGAGCGTTCCCGCCGCACCGGCCTGAAGACGGCGGGCGGCGGCGTCGCTGCCGGCGGGATCGGCCTCGCGAAGGCCGGGATCCTCGGCAAGCTCTTGCTCTGGCTGTTCGTCTGGAACGGCGTCGGTACTGCGCTCCGGATCGGCGGCTGGGTCGGGATCCTGCTGATCGCCGCGATCGTCGCAGCCGCCATCCTCTACCGGCGGAGGCATGCCTGATGGAGACGTCTGACCGGCCGATCTACATGATCTCCGTCGCAGCCGAGCTCGTCGGCATGCACCCCCAGACGTTGCGGATGTACGAGACGAAGGGTCTCGTGCGGCCGCATCGCACGCCAGGCGGCACGCGGCTCTACTCGGAGGCAGACGTCGAGCGCTTGCAGATCATCCAGCGGCTCACGTCCGAGCTCGGCCTCAACCTCGCCGGCGTCGAGCTCGTGTTGCGTCTCGAGGACGAGCTGCGCCGGGCGCATGGCCAGATCGAGCGCCTCCAGCAGCAGCTGCGCCAGGAGGTGCAGAAGGTGCACAAGGAGTACCGCCGCGACCTCGTGCTCCTGCGCGAGGAGCGGCTACCCGAAAGGCAGTAACGCATGGATTTCTCGAAACTCACGATCAAGGCTCAGGAAGCCGTCGCGGCGGCGCAGGAGCTCGCGCGCCGGAACGGCAATCCCGAGCTCTATCCCGAGCACCTGCTGCTCGCGCTGCTCGACCAGGAGCTGCCGCGCGAGCTCGTCCCCGACCCCGACGCGCTGCGCGCGCAGGCCGAGGCGACGCTCGGGCAGAAGCCGCGCATCGAGGGCTCGCAGCAGCAGCCGCAGGTCGGTGCGCAATTCTCGAAGGCGCTCGACCGCGCGTTCGACGAGGCGAAGAGGCTCGAGGACGAGTACGTCGCCAGCCAGCATCTTCTGCTCGCGCTCGACGTCGTCCCGCGCGACGAGCTGCTCGCGAAGATCGCCGAGGTCACCGCCGGCCGCCGCGTCACCTCGCCCGATCCCGAGGGCACGTACCAGGCGCTCTCGAAGTTCGGCCGCGACCTGACGGAGGCGGCGGAGAGCGGGAAGCTCGACCCGGTCATCGGCCGCGACGAGGAGATCCGCCGAGTGATCCAGGTGCTCTCGCGCCGCACGAAGAACAACCCCGTCTTGATCGGCGAGCCCGGCGTGGGCAAGACCGCGATCGTCGAGGGCCTCGCGCAGCGGATCGTCGCGGGAGACGTGCCCGAGTCGCTGAAGGGGAAGCGCGTCTGGGCCCTCGACATCGGCGGCCTGCTCGCCGGCTCGAAGTACCGCGGCGAGTTCGAGGAGCGGCTCAAGGCCGTGCTCGAGGAGATCGCGAACGCGGCGGGCGAGATCATCGTCTTCATCGACGAGCTGCACACGATCGTCGGCGCGGGGGCGGCCGAGGGCGCAGTCGACGCCGCGAACATGCTCAAGCCGATGCTCGCCCGCGGAGAGCTGCGCTGCGTCGGTGCGACGACGCTCGACGAGTACCGCAAGCACATCGAGAAGGACGCGGCGCTCGAGCGGCGCTTCCAGCCGGTCTTCGTCGGCGAGCCGTCCGTCGCCGACACGATCGCGATCCTCCGCGGCCTGAAGGAGCGCTACGAGGCCCACCACAAGGTACGGATCCGTGACGCCGCGCTCGTCGCGGCGGCCGTGCTCTCCGAGCGCTACATCGCCGACCGGCAGCTGCCGGACAAGGCGATCGACCTCGTCGACGAGGCCGCGTCGCGGCTGAAGATGGAGATCGAGTCTTCGCCCGTCGAGCTCGACGAGGCGAACCGGCGAGTGACGCAGCTCGAGATCGAGCTGGCCGCGATGGGAGGCGAGTCGCACGAGGTGCGCGCCCCGGTCGAGGCCGAGCTCGCCGAGGCGAAGGAGCGGCGCGACGGGCTCGCCGCACGCTGGTCGCGCGAGAAGGAGGCGCTCGACCGGATCGGCGAGATCACTCAGAAGATCGACACGCTGCGGATGGAAGCCGAGCGCGAGGAGCGCGCCGGGAACCTCCAGCGCGTCGCCGAGATCCGCTACGGCGAGCTGCCCGCCCTCGAGCAGGAGCTCTCCGAGCGCGACTCGCTGCAGGAAGATTCGATGGTCAAGGAAGAGGTCGACGAGGACGACGTCGCGGCCGTCGTGGCGCGGTGGACGGGCATCCCCGTCGACCGGCTGCTCGAGGGCGAGACCGAGAAGCTCGTTCAGATGGAGAACCGGCTGCACCAGCGCGTCGTCGGCCAGGACGAGGCTGTCGAGGCCGTTGCGAACGCGCTGCGGCGCGCGCGCACGGGCCTGCAGGACCCCAACCGGCCGATCGGGAGCTTCGTCTTCCTCGGGCCGACGGGCGTCGGCAAGACCGAGCTCGCCCGCGCGCTCGCCGAGTTCATGTTCGGCGACGAGCACGCAATGGTCCGGCTCGACATGAGCGAGTACCAGGAGCGGCACACCGTCGCGCGCCTGATCGGCGCCCCGCCCGGCTACATCGGCTACGACGAGGGCGGCCAGCTCACCGAGGCGGTGCGGCGCCGGCCGTACAGCGTGATCCTCCTCGACGAGATCGAGAAGGCGCACGCGGAGGTCTTCGACGTCCTGCTCCAGGTGCTCGACGACGGGCGCCTCACAGACGGCCAGGGCCGCACCGTCGACTTCCGCAACACCGTCCTGATCATGACCTCGAACGTCCGCTCGGTGGACGCCCTTCGGGACGTCTTCCGGCCGGAGTTCCTCAACCGGATCGACGAGGTGATCGAGTTCCAGCCGCTCTCGAAGGAGCAGATCGCCGAGATCGTCGAGCTGCAGCTCGTGCGGCTGCGCGAGCGGCTCGCCGAGCGGCGGATCGAGCTCGAGCTCACCGACGCGGCCAAGCAGACGCTCGCGGACGGGGGCTGGGATCCCGCCTACGGCGCCCGGCCGCTCAAGCGCGCGATCCAGCGTCTCGTCGAGAACCCGCTCGCGCTGCGCCTGCTCGAGGGCGACTTTGCCGACGGCGACACGATCCGCGTCGACGCCGAGGACGGGGAAATCCGCTTCGAGAAGGTCGGAGCGGCGGCGGCCGCCGCTGCGGCGTAGCGGCGACCGGTAACAGCTACCGCACACCGAAGTGACGCCGGTGTCACGAAAGCGCACGCGGCCCTTCGGGAAGCTGTCTAGACCGGTAGCACTTACCGTCACAAAAGCGTCACGCGGCGCCGCGCGGGCGTAGCCTCTCCCGGTGCTCGTGGTCGCCGCAACGGAACGTGAGCTCGCGCTCCTCGGCGGTCTCGACACGTTCTGCTGCGGAATCGGCCCGGTCGAGTCGGCGCTCCAGACCGCACGCGTCCTCGAGGAGCGGCGGCCGAACGGCGTCGTCCACGTCGGGATCGCGGGCTCCCGGACGCTCGAGCCGCCGGC
The DNA here is from genome assembly GCA_035653395.1 of Gaiellaceae bacterium. GTDB lineage: Bacteria > Actinomycetota > Thermoleophilia > Gaiellales > Gaiellaceae > Palsa-739. Next base: position 15,348 of record DASRBX010000032.1, on the reverse strand, counting down.
GCTCGTGCTCGGAAGCGAGGCCGTCTACTGCGACGTCATCGACCCGGGGTCGACGTTGCCGCGAATCGAGCGCGTCCGTCCCGATGCGGCGCTCCTCGAGCGCGCGAGCGCCGTGCTCCCCGAGGCGCACGTCCTACCGATCGCCACCTGCGGCAAGGTCGGCGGGGGAACCGGCTTCGACGTCGAGTCGATGGAGGGCTTCGGCGTGCTGCGCGCCTGCGAGCTCGCCGGTGTGCCGGCCGTCGAGCTGCGTGCGATCTCGAACTCGCCGGACGAGGCCGACCGCGCGCGCTGGCGCAAGGACGACGCGTTCGCCGCGCTGGCCGCGGCGCTACACCGACTCGACGTCCTCTAGGAACTCCGCGTTGCCATGTCGCGTCGGTGCGCCGTAGGCGAGGAAGAGGATCTCCTCGTCGGTCTCGTTGCGGGGCTGGAGCGGCGTGCCGGGGTGGACGACGACGACTCCGCCCGGCTCTACGTCGATCCGATCCCACGGGTCGCCGAGGAGCATCGTCAGCGTGCCGCGCAACGGGACAAAGACCTCTTCCTGGTCAGGATCGAGGTGGCGGCGGCCGCGTGTGTGCGCCGGATAGCGCCACATCCGCGCGCGCGACTCCGTCATTTGGGCGGGCCCGGTCAGCGCGGCGGCATGCCGCGGCTCCTGGCCCTCGTGACCAGGCCGCTCCTCCCACTCGAGATCGGCGAAGTGAACGACGTCGTAGGCCACGGCGGCATCCTACGAAGGTGCGCGTTTTCACGGTCGGGCACGGCACGCGGCCGATCGAGGAGCTCCTCGAGGTGTTGGCCGAAGCCGGAGTGAAGACACTCGTCGACGTGCGGCGCTTCCCGAGTTCTCGGCGGCATCCGCAGTTCAACCAGGCCGCTCTCGCGGCCGCCGTCGACGAGACGGGCATCGACTATCGCCACGCCGTCCAGCTCGGCGGTCGGCGCAGCGGCGAGCCGGGGGAGGAGCGGTTCTCGTGCATCCGCGTTGCCGCGTTCCGCAGCTACGCGGCGCGGATGGCGGCACCGGAGTGGCAGGAGGCACTCGCGGCAGCTCTCGCAGAGCCCGAGCCGTGCTTCATGTGCGCGGAGACGCTCTGGTGGCGGTGTCACCGCCGCCTCATTGCCGAGCTGCTCCACGCCCGCGGGCACGAGGTCACCCATCTGCTAAAGCCTGGGCACGGCGAGCCGCATCGGCCGTGGGAGCCGATCTCCGAGACACGGCAAGGCGTCCTCCACCTCTGCGGCGAGCCGGTGGCCTGACGGCGCTACCGTCCGTCGCGATGGCAGAGCTCCGTCCTGTCGCCTTGCCGCCTGCCGAGCGCACCGTCGGCCAGCTCGTCGCCGAGTCGATCCGCTTCTACGGCGAGCACTTCTGGCCGTGCCTGTCGCTGGGCCTCGCGCCTGCGGCGCTCGCGGTCGTCGGTGCGAACGTCTCGCGCTCGCTCGCGATCGTCTTGTCGCCGACGCTCTTCGGGGCCTTGCTCAGCGCGAGCTTCGTCGGCTCGAGTGTGCTCGTCTTCGAGCGGCGTCCTGCCCGCTCGCGGCTCGTCGAGGCCTGGCTCGTCGGCTGGCTCGTCTTCGCGCCCGTGCCGTTTCTCGTGCTCGCCTTCGTCGTCCCAGGGCTTGCGTGGCTGGCGGGACTGGGGCTCGTGGTGCCCGTGCTCGTCGTCGAGGACGTTCCGCTACGCGGCGCCTTCGCGCGTGCGTGGCAGCTCGCGCGGGCCGACTACCTCCACGCCCTCGGTTCGCTCGCGACGCTCGCCATCGTGGTCTTCCTGACCCAGGCGGTGCTCGCATTCATCCTGCGTGGCTTCGGCGACGCCGCCGTCTGGGTCGCGTACTTCCTGGCGAGCGTCGTCGTCTCCCCGCTCCTGTTCGTCGGCGCTGCGTTGCTTTACGTGGACCAGTCGGCACGGGTCCAGTAGGTTCCGGGCTATGCCTATCTACATCCTGCTCTCACGAGTCTCGCAGCAGGGCGTTCAGACCCTGCAGAGCAACCCCGCCCGGCTACAGGAGGTCAACCGCGACGTCGAGGAGCTCGGGGCGAAGGTGCTCCACCAGTGGGCGACGCTCGGCGAGTTCGACTTCGTCAACGTCGTCGAGGCGCCCGACACCGCCACGATCGCCAAGGTCTCGGTCGCGCTCGGTGCCCGCGGCTCGACGAGGATTCAGACGCTGTCCGCGTTGACGATCGACGAGTTCGTCCAGACGATCCAGTAGCTAGACGGCGACGCGTCGGACGGTGACGCCCCAGGCGGCGCCGGTCGCGAAAAGCTCCTCGGGATCGACCTCGCCGAGCCAGCCGAGGAAGTGCGATTCGGGCTCCGCCTCGGTGGACCCGAAGACGGCAGCCTGGACGTCCGGCGCCGGCCGCTCGTCCTTCGTGCGCGCCGCCTCCTCCGCTCGGCGCTCGGCTTCCTCGGCCGCGGGGCCTTCCATGTAGCCGCGGGGCATGGCTGGAGCGTAGTGCCGTAGGCTCGAAGCGTGTCGCCCGCCCTGGCCGTCCACGCGCTGGAGAAGCGCTACGGGCCCGTCCACGCGCTGAAGGGTGTCGACCTCGCGGTGGAGGAGGGCGAGCTCGTCGGGCTGCTCGGCCCGAACGGCGCCGGCAAGTCGACGCTGGTGAAGATCGCGGTCGGCCTCGTGCGCGCGACACGCGGCAGGGCCGAGGTCGCGGGCGCGCGCGCCGGCAGTCGCGCCGCCCGCGCCGAGCTCGGCTACCTCGCCGAGCTCTTTCGCTTTCCGGGCTGGTACACGGCGGACGAGGTTCTCGCTCTCCACCAGCGCCTGACGCGCTCCGACGGCGGTCTCGCCGAGCGGCGCCGGCTGCTCGAGCTCGTCGCCCTCGACGACGCCCGTGCCCGTCGGGTCGACGGCATGTCGAAGGGGATGCAGCAGCGGCTTGGGATCGCGCAGGCGCTCGTCGGCTCGCCGCGCGTGCTCGTGCTGGACGAGCCGACCTCGGCGCTCGACCCGGCAGGGCGCCGGATCGTCCGAGTTCTGCTCGAGGAGCTCCGTGGCCGTGGCGTTTCCGTCCTCCTCAACTCGCACCTGCTCTCCGAGATCGAGCTCGTCTGCGACCGCGTCGCCATCCTTCGCGCCGGTGAGGTCGTCGCCGCCGGCTCGCCCGCCGAGCTCGCGCAGCCGCGCGGGGTCGAGCTCGAAACCGACGAGGGGACCCGTACGATCGAGGGAGCGACGCGGGAGGACGCGGCGCGGCTCGTCGCCGAGGCGGTGGCGGCCGGCCGGCGCGTCTACGGCGTCCGCGTGCTCACGTCCACGCTCGAGGACACGTATCTCGAGGCCGTCGGGGACGAGGTCTCGTGACCGCGGTGCTGACGATCATGGGCTACGGCTTCCGCGAGGCCGTGCGACGGAAGGTCTTCGCCGTCGTGGTCCTGCTGACGGCCGTCTTCCTCGTGCTCTTCTGGCTCGCGACGCACTACGTCTTCACCCGCCTCGCGACCATCACTCCGCCCGCCGGCATCGAGGTCGACAAGCGGACGTTTGCCGGCGCCTTCCTGCTCGGGCTCGCCATGTTCGCGACGCTCTTCCTCGGCGTCGTCCTCGCCGTCTTCCTCACGCTCGGCGTCGTCTCGGGCGACGCGGAACGCGGGCTGCTGCAGCCGCTCGTGGTGCGGCCGGTCGGTCGCGAGACGCTTCTGCTCTCGCGTTTCCTCGGCGCGGCGGGCGTCTGCATCGTCTACGTGCTCGCCGTCTACGGGATTGCCCTGGGGATCATCGACGTGTCCGGCAAGTGGACGCCGCCGTCGCCCGCTGCGCCGGGGCTCGAGCTCGCGGGCGGTGTCGTGATCGTGATCGCCCTCTCCATCCTCGGCTCCGTCGTCCTCTCCTCGACCGCGAACGGGATCGCCGTCTTCATGCTCTTCGGCGCCGGGCTCGTCGCCGGGCTGCTCGGCTCGATCGGCCACGCGCTGAGCTCCCCCACGATCGAGCACGCCTCGAAGGTCGCGGCGTGGGCGCTCCCCTTCGAGGCGCTGTATCAGGACGGGTTGCGGCTGATCTCGAGCAACGCAACCGGGGCGACGGGCTTCCTGCTCCAGCTCGGGCCGTTCGGTGGTGCATTCGTGCACGGCTGGGGGATCCGCGTCTGGGCGGCGGGCTATCTCTGCGTCGCGCTCGTGCTCGCCCTGCTCGCCTTCTCACGACGCGACCTTTAGCTCCACGGCGACCTCGCCGGCAAGGCGGGCGTTCTGGGCGACGAGCGCCCGGTTCGCGGCCTCCGTGCGGCCGCCGCTCTCGCGGTGGAGGTGCGCGAGGACGTACGGCGTCACCGCCTGGCCGCTCACGCCTGCAGCCGCGGCCGCTGCCAGCGCCTCTCCGACGAGCGGCTCCACGTCGTCGAGCGGCTCGTCGGGCGCCCGTCCGAGTAGGAGCCCGGCGCCGCCGAGCCGCCAGTGCGCCTCCGCGACCAGTGCGGCCTCCTCCGTCGATTCGACGCGCGCCGAGACGGGCGGCCCGCCCGCGGCGGCGTAGAAGAGCGGCAGCGTGTCCACCCGGAACCCGAGCACCGGTACGCCGAGCGACTCGAGCAGCTCCGCCGTAGCCGGAACGTCGAGGAGTGACTTCACGCCCGCCGAGACCACGAGCGCCGGCGTGCGTGCGAGCTGCGCGAGGTCGGCGGAGACGTCGGGTGGATGCGGGAAGCCGCGGTGGACGCCGCCGATGCCGCCGGTGGCGAGGACGCGGATCCCGACCGAGCGCGCGACGGCGAGCGTGCCTCCGACCGTCGTGGCGCCGACGGCGTTCTGCACGACCGCGGCCGCGAGATCGCGGGGACCGACCTTGCGCGCGTCCGGGCCGAACCGGGCGAGCTCCTCCGCAGTCAGCCCGACGCGCACCTCGCCGTCGAGAACTCCGACGGTCGCCGGGAGCGCGCCGGCCGCGCGGACCTGCCGCTCGGACTCGAGCCCGACCTCGGCGCCCTCGCCCGGCGGGAAGCCGTGCGCGACGAGCGTCGTCTCGAGCGCCACGACGGCGCCGCCGGCAGCAAGGGCGTCGCGCACCTCGTCCGCGATGCGGATCACGCCGGCCGTTCCATCTCCACGAAGCGGCTCTCCTCGCTCCTCCGTACCTCCCGGAACCCGGCCCTCCGGTAGGCGCGGAGCGCGCGCTCGTTCCAGCGCGCGACCCAGAGCCGGAACGTGCGCGGTTGCCACTCTCGGCGCGCGTACTCGAGGCCGGCGGCGATGAACGGCTGCGCGAGCCCGCGGCCGGTCAGGTCGGGACGCATGCCGAGGCCGAGCCGCACCTCGTGGCCCTCGGGCACGAAGTTGAAGAAGCCGACGAGCTCGCCCTCGTCGTCGACGACCGCGCGCAGGTGCGTGCGGCGCGCCGGGTTCGCGAAGAGATCGATGCGCCCCGGGTCGGCCGACGTGTCGTACCACTCGTACGGGAACTCGTACCGCCACTCCGCGATCGCCGCCGCCTGCTCGTCGGTGATCGGTTCGACCTTCATGCGGGGCGCTCCATCCGGATGAACTCGTGATCGCCCGCCAGCTGGAAGTGGCGCGTCTCGCGGGCGACCTCACGGAAGCCGAGGCGGTCGTAGAGGCGGATCGCCCGCTCGTTCCACCCCGCGACGAACAGGCGGAACGTCAGCGGGCTCCAGGCCTGCGAGGCGTAGTCGAGCTCGGCGCGAAAGAAGGCTTCGCCGAGGCCCCGGCTCGTGAGGTCGGGCCTGAGCCCGATCCCCAGCTCGACGACATCGTCGTGCCAGTCGAAGTACCAGAACGCCTCGAGGCTGCCGCTCTCGCCGAGCACGGCGCGGTAGTGCGCAGCCTTGTCGGGGTCGCGCATCTCCGCTGCGTCCGAGGGGTCCGACGCGATGTCGTAGAAGTCGTACGGCGCCTCGTAGTGCCAGGTGGCCACCTCGCCCGCATACGTCTCGTTCCATTCGTCCACCTTCACGGCAGCGACCCTACTTTTGCGACGCAGCGGGCGGCCGCGTCGAGGCCCCGCCTCGCGGCCTTCTCGAGCGATCCGCCGAGCAGGAAGCCGGCGGCGAGCGCATCCCCGGCCCCGGTCGGATCGACGACCTCGACGTCGAGCGCGGCGAAGTCGAGCTTGGCCTCCTCCGTGAAGACGGTGCAGCCGCGGGCGCCCCGCTTGAGGACGCCGAGCGGCGCGGTCAGATACGCGCCGCCGAGTAGCTCCCACTCCGCCTCGGTGGCGAAGAGGACGTCCGGCGCGAGCTCGTCCAGCAGCCGGCGGAACGGCACCGGCCCGTACCTGCGGATCTCCGTCCACGCCGCGACGTCGACGGAGACACGCGCGCCCCGCTCCCGGGCGAGACGTGCCGCGAGGAGCGCCGAGGCCGCGATCGGCTCCTGCAGGAGCGCGTAGCCCGAGAGGTGGAGGACGTCGCACTCGAGCCAGGCGGCGTCGAGCTCGTCGGGCTCGAGCGACGGCGCGACGCCACGGTCCGAAGCGAGCGAGCGGTCGCCCTCCCGGACGACGGAGACGACGACGCCGGTCCTGCCCTTGGCCAGAGGGCCGACGAGCTCGACTCCGCGCGCAGCGAGCTCCCGCGCGACGAGCTCGCCGGCCGGGTCGTCGCCGCGCTTCGCGATGCACCGCGCCCCGGCGCCGAGCTCCGCCGCCCAGGCAGCGACGTTGGCAGCCTGGCCCCCGGCGCCGGCCCGGTTCGAGGCGCGCACGTCGCCGCCCGGCGCGAGCGGCTCCGCGAGGAGCACGACCACGTCGAGCAACACGTCCCCGAGCGTCGCGATGTGCAAGGCACAATCGTCCCATGCAGGGGGAGAGAACACGGGGGAGAGCGAGGGACTTTCTCCTCGGCGGCCTCGTCGGAGCCTCGGCGGCGGTCGCGGCCGCTCGACGTCGTCGCTTGGCGCGGCGGCGGCGCGAGCAGCGGCTGGAACGCCCGGCCGGGCTCGCCGCGTTCGAGGGCGCCCCGTGCTTCGAGGAGTTGCTCGAGGACCTCGCGGCGGAGCCCGACGGTTGAGCTCGTCGTTTCGCGTGGCACTTCGGTGAGAATGCTCAACTGATGGTCCGGCCGGTCCGCCTTTTTCCCCTGCTCGCTGTGATCGCGTCGGCCGGCTTCGCGCTCGCCGCCCCCGGGACCGCGGGCGCCCGCGTGACGCCGCGAGGCGAAGGTCCTCGCGTCGTGGTCGTCGATCGGATCAACGACGCGACCTTCGCCCGGCTCGCGCAGCGGGGCGCGGTCGGCTTGCTGCGGCCCGGCTACGGGCCGACGACGAATCGCCGGCGCGCTCTCGCAGAGCTCGTTCGGGGCACCGAGGTCAACGCCCGGCTCGGCGGAGTCCCGAAGGGCAAGCCGCTGCTCAACACGAACAAGGCGACCGTCTATCCGAACTGCCACTCGTGCATCGTCGTGGAGTTGCCCCCGCGCGGCAGACCGACGTCGAACGATCGGCTCTATCGGGTCGCGGTGATCGGCCAGGGGTTCCACGGGCTCCTCACCTCGCCCACGACGCACATCCCCGGTCTCGTCTCGATCGTCGACATCGCGCCGACGGCCTTGCCCGGCCATCCCTCGACGACGCTCTCCTGGATCGCGTCGAGCGATCCACTGGGCCAGCTGTCCCGACTCGACAACGCGATCGGAGCGAACAACCGCCTCAAGTTCCCGGTCCTTCTCATCCTCGCCGGCCTGCTCCTCGCGCTCGCGCTCCTTGGCTTGCGCGCGGCGGTGACCGCCGTGCCGGCCGCGCTGCTCGTCAACCTCGCGCTCGGGATGGGACAGGTCTCGAACGAAGTGCTCCTGTGTGCGGCGCTTTCGGCGGGAACGGTGCTGGTCGCCCTCGCGCTCGCGCGCTTCTGCCGCAGCGAATCGGCGCTCCTCGCCCTCTACGGAGGCGTGGTCGTGCTCTACGCCTTCGTCATGGTCACGCGACCCGAGTGGCAGGCGGTGAATCCGCTCGGCCCGACGCAGAACTCGCGCTTCTGGGGGATCGGCAACCAGATCGAAACCCTGCTGCTCGCTCCGCTCCTCGCGGGGGCGTTCCTCGCGCGCCGCCGCTTCGGGATCCTCGGCTTCGTGCTCTTCGGCGTCTTCGGCCTCGTCGTGATGACCGACAACCGCCTCGGCGCGGACGGCGGCGGCGCCATCGCGCTCGGGATCGCGCTCGCCGTGCTGGGGACACGCCTCTTCCGCCTTGGCGCGAAGGGCTTCTTCGGCCTGCTCGCCTCCGCGGCGTTCGCCGTGCTCTGGATCGTGTCGCGCGGCCTCGCCGAGCGCGGCCCGAATCACCTGCGCAGCGCGTTCGCCGACCACGGCCGGGGCCTGCTCTCGTCGCTCGAGAGCCGCGTGCCGCTCTCGTACGTGCCCGCGCTGCACTCCTGGCAGCTCGTCGTTCCCCTCTTCTTCGTGCTTGCAGCGGCTTTCGCGCTCGCCTGGCGCCGAGCGCGCCAGCGGTCGACCCGGGACGTCCTCCTTGCCTTCGGCGTCGCGATCGTGACCTCGCTGCTCGTCAACGATTCCGCCGCGTACGAGCTCGCTGCGGGAATCGCAGTCGTCGGCGCGGTCGCCCGCTTCGCGCCTGCTCCCGCGCCGGCGCGCGAACGCGTCCTCGCGCCCATGCTTGCCCGAGTCCTCGTGCGCACGAGGCCCGCACCCGAGCCGGTGCCGAGCAAGGCGCCGCCGAGCTGAGCTTCAGCTCCGGCCGGGCGGCTTCTCGACGATCACGTACCCGGCGCCGCGTCCGACCACGGTTTCGACGTCAGCGCGCTCGTGTCCGGGTGCCACGAGGAAGCGCCGCGGGTTCTTCCGGACCGCCTCGAAGGTGCCGTGCTCGACCTCGATGATCGTGGTGCAGCCGGTGTTCGCGCACTCGCAGATCAGCGGCAACAGCTCTTCTCTGATGCGAACTCGTTCTTCGAGCTCGGCGATGTGGGCGTTCACCTCGCGGAAAAGCGCCTCGTTGTGAATGATCCGCTGCTCCCGAGGTGACATCCAGGTGCCTCACCCGGCAACACTACGCCTCGGGCGCGTGAATCAACAGCCGAGGGTGAGGTTCCAATGAGCGCGCCGGCGGGCAAATCTGGTGCATGGCGTCTGATCCCCGTCAACAACTCGCGATGCTCCGGATTCTCTACGGAGCCTGCTCTGCGGCCCTGGATGCCTTCCGCGCCGCAGACAACCCGGTAGATGAGCAACTCGTCGCCGACCTCGAGTCGATGGTCGAACGAACGCAGGGCGAGATCGAACGCCTCGCCGCGAACCTCGCCAAGGCGCCCTAGCCGGTCGGGCTGCCGTGAGGCGCTCATCCAGGCGATAGCGGGGCTCGCTGCTACCGTCCGCAGCCGTGCCCATCTACGAGTACCGCTGCCCGAACGGGCATCATTTCGAGCGTTTTCAGGCCATGACGGCGCCGCCGCCGGAGCGCTGCGACGAGTGCGGCGCGTCTCCGGTCGAGCTCGTCCTCTATCCGGTCGCGATCCACTACAAGGGCTCCGGCTTCTACACGACCGACTACGGCAAGGGGAAAGCGGCGAAGAAGGACGGCGAGGGCGGGGGCTCGTCGGGCGGCGAGGGCGGCAAGACGGAATCGAAGCCTCCCGCCGAGAAGAAGGCAGCCGCGAGCGGCGACTAGCGCCGGCGGATCACTTCGCGAAATTGGCGTTCGCGCCCACGACGCACCCGGGGGCGTAGGGGTTGCCCCTCGCCGGCGGCTGCGGCGCCGATTGCCCCAGCACCTCGTCGAGCACTCGGATGTTCTCGCTGCTGCCGACGATGTAGTCGCCGCCGCCGATCGTCTCCTCGGTGCCGCCGAGCCGGCAGTGGATCGTGCTCCCGGCCCGGAACTTGACCCATGCGAGCTGGAAGAGCTGCCAGGTCGAGAGGTCGGTCGCGATCGGGTTGAGCAGGGAGCCGCCCGAGAACGGGAGGGAGAAGAAGAGCGACGGGCTCGAGAGCTTGTGGAGCGTCGCCTGCTCGACGAGCTGCTGGTCTCGCTGGCGGCCGAAGTCCGAGAAGGAGCCGTCGAGCCGGTTCTCGCGGACCCGCGAGAAGATCAGCGCCTGGTGCCCGTTCATGTGAGTCGGCCCCTTGTGGAAGCGCCACCCCTGCCACTTGAGGCAGCGCTGCTGGCTCGAGTACGGGCAGTCGAACCGGTTCGAGAGGATGTTCTCCGGCACGTCGACGGTGATCCCGCCGACGGCGTCGATCAGCTTCTCGAACTGGTTGAAATCGACGATCACGACGTGATTGACGGGAAGCGACTTGCCGAGGAGCACGTCCAGCGTTCGGACGGCGAGCCTCGGGCCGCCGAACTGCATGGCGGCGTTGATCTTCTGGAAGCCGTAGCCGGGAATGTCCACGCGCAGGTCGCGCGGAACCGAGAGGTAGACCAGCCGGTGGCGGCTCGGGTCGGTGTGCAGGAGCGTGATGGAGTCCGAGTGCTGGTCCGAGGCGCGCCCGGTCGAGCCCTTGCCGGTCGCGTGATCGCTGCCGAGCAAGAGGATCGTGGTCCCGCTCGAGAGCAGGAGGCCTTTGTCGGGCGTGAGCACAGGACGCACGTTCTGCGGCAGCCGCCTGTTCGCGTCGCTCACGCCGCTCGAGACGGAGAGATAGCCCGCGGCTCCCCAGATCACGAACAGGACGATCAGGCCGAGGAGCGCGACCAGCGTCCATCGGCGCCAGGTCCAGCCGAGCCAGAGGCGGCGCCGACCCGGTCGCCGCTCGACGACCCGGCCGGGGCCGGGACCGTCGCTACGGACTGCCCTCCGTGCCTCCCGCGCGCGCCGCTCGAGCGGCACCTTCCCCTTCGTCCGGCCGCCGCGATAGACGCGATACGGCTTCTCCCCGGAGGCGGCCATGCGGAGGATTACGGTACCCACTGTGCAGGCGGGCCATGCGATCGGGGTGGACCTCGGCGGCACGAAGATCCTCGCCGGAGTCGTCGCCCGCGACGGGAGCGTCGTTCGCCGGCACGAGCGCCCGACTCCGCAGGATTCGCAGGAGAACGTCCTCGCCGAGCTCGAAGCCGCGGTGGCCGAGCTGCTCGACCAATCGGTCGTGGCTGTGGGGTTCGGAGCGCCGTCGCCGATCGACCAGGCGCGCGGCATCGTCGTCCGCTGCGTCAACCTGCCGCTCGAGGACGCGCCGCTGCGCGACCGGATGCACCAGCGGTTCGGCATCCCGGTCGGCCTCGACAACGACGCAAACGCCGCGGCGATCGGGGAGTGGCGGGCCGGTGCCGGGCAGGGCGAGGGCGACCTCGTGATGCTTACGCTCGGCACGGGCGTCGGGGGCGGCGTCGTCTCGGGCGGGCAGCCTTTCCGCGGCCGGAACGGCGCCGGTGCCGAGCTCGGCCACGTCGTGGTCGTGCACGGCGGGCGCCCCTGTCAGGGCGCGTGCACGGGCCACGGCCACCTCGAGGCCTACGTGAGCGGCAGCGCGGCAACGGCCGCGGCGCGCGAGGAGTTCGGGCCGTCCGCCGACGCGCACAGGCTCGTGCGGCTCGCGGACGAGGGCGATGCGAGGGCGAAGGAGCTGCTCGAGGAGATCGCGCGCTACCTGGGCTCCGGAATCGGCTCCTTCGTCAACGTCTTCGGCCCGCAGGTCGTCGTGCTGGGCGGCGGCTTCGGGGTCGCAGCCTACGACTACCTGTGCGGCCCGGCGGAGGAGGTGCTGCGGCGCGAGGCGCTCGAGCCGATGCGCAGCGAGGTGCGCTTGGTGAAGGCCCGGCTCGGCACGGCGGCCGGCCTCATCGGCGCCGCGTTCGTCGGCTTCGAGGCGCTGGACGCGGCCGAGAGCAGCTGATGCCGCTCGCCGTCTGCGCGACGCCGATCGGGAACCTCGAGGACGTGACGCTCCGCGTCCTCGCCGAGCTCGCGGCGGCCGACGTCGTCCTGTGCGAGGACACCCGCCACACCCGCGTGCTCCTCGAGCGGCATGGGATCAAGGCTCGTCTCGTCTCCTACCACCAGCACAACGAGGCCCGGCGCACGGCCGAGCTCCTGCCGCGGCTCGATGCGGGGGAGCGGGTCGCTCTCGTCTCCGACGCCGGCCTGCCCGGCGTGTCCGATCCCGGCGGGCGGCTCGTGCGCGCCGCGCTCGACGCCGGCGTCGACGTGACGGTGCTGCCCGGGGCGTCGGCCGTCGAGACGGCGCTCGTCGCCTCGGGGCTCGTCGCGGAGCAGTACCGCTTCCTCGGCTTCCTGCCGCGTGGCGAGAAGAAGCTGACGGCCTTGTGGGACGAGCTGCGCGGCTGGCCCTGGCCGGCCCTCGGCTTCGAATCGCCGCAGCGGCTGCCTGCGACGCTGCGGTCGCTCGCGGCGACCGACCCGGCTCGGGAGGCCGCCGTCTGCCGCGAGCTGACCAAGCGGTTCGAGGAGGTCGCACGCGGGACGGCTGCCGAGCTCGCCGAACGGTTTGCGGCGCCGCCGAAGGGCGAGATCACGCTCGTGCTCGGGGCTGCGAAGCGGGACGCGGATGCCGAGAACGAGGAACGCGCACTCGCAGCCGTCGCCGAGCTCGTGGCCGCCGGCGTGCCCCGGCGGCGGGCGGCCGAGATCGTGTCGGAGCTCGCGGACGTGCCGCGTAATCGCCTCTACAAGCGGTCGCTGTAAGCAAATTTGACAACGGACTTCGGCTGCGCTACCTTGAGGTTGCGTTGCTGAAACTGACAACATTCCTCGCTGTCCTTCTGTCCCTCCTCTGGACGCCGGCCGCCTTTGCCTGGAGCTGGCCGGTGCAAGGGCCGGTGCTCGTGCCGTTCTCCTACGACGAATCGCACCCGTACGCCGCCGGCCAGCATCGGGGCATCGACATCGGCGCGGATGCCGCGGGCGAGGCCGTGGTCGCGCCGGCGGCGGGGACGATCAGCTTCGCCGGAACCGTGCCGACTAGCGGTAAGACGGTCACGATCGCCGCGGCGGACGGCTATTCGGTCACCCTCACCCACCTCGGGTCGATCTCGGTCGCGAAAGGGGCGACGATCACGGAGCGCGACGCGATCGGCACCGTCGGTCCGAGCGGCACGGCCGAGCTCGATGTCCCGTACGTCCACCTCGGGATTCGCCTCGCGGCGGATCCGAACGGCTACCTCGATCCGCTCGGCTTGCTACCGCCCGCTGCAGACGGCGGCACGACGCAAGGCGGCTCCGCGGCAACGCAGCCGAGCTCCGGTGGAGCTGCTTCGGCGGCGCCTGCAAGCCCGCCGCCGGCGAGCACCACGCCGTCGGCCACCTCCTCGAGCCCGCTCGCTTCCGCGGAGGCTCCGTCGTCGCGAGCCTCGAACGCTGCGCCTGCACAGCCTCGCGCCTCGCGTCATGTGAACCAGCACGCGAGCGCGCCTCGCTCGGACGTCCGGGGTCGGTCACGGCTGCGGCGCCGGGTGGAGACCGGCGAGGAAGCGACCCCGCGCGCACGGCGTCCCGCACGGATGTCCCGGCCGCGCCCGAGCGAGCAGACGAGCTCCTCCCGGCGGCCGGTCGTCGAGACGGCGGCTCCCGCGGAGCCGACCGGCCTCGACGCCGGCCACGAGATCCCGTCGGCCGCTCCCGACGGCGAGCGCACGCCGGTGCAGCCTCGGACGCCACGCGTGCCCCTGCCTCTGATACTCAACGGCGCCGCGGCCCTGGTCGCACTCGGGGCGGCGCTCACCGCCGCGCGCAGCAGGCGCCGGCGCTCGGGCACGACTCCGGTGGCGGCGGAAGTTCTCCACCTATGCGCGCGGTCGGTGGGAAAACAGCCGGCGTCACGCGCGGCCTGACACGCTCAAAGGCGGGCCGACCCGCCTTCGTATCATGGCCGTATGCGGTTCTACCTCACGACGCCGATCTACTACGTCAACTCGACGCCGCACATCGGCCACGCCTACACGACGGCAATCGGCGACATGCTCGTGCGCCACCAGCGGCAGCGCGGCGCCGATGCCTTCTACCTCACGGGCGTCGACGAGCACGCGACGAAGGTCTGGCGCGTCGCGCAGGAGCAGGGGCTCGAAGCGCAGGAGTACGCCGACCGGATCGCGGTGCCGTGGCGGGAGCTGCCGGAGCGCATCAACGCCGACATCGACTTTTTCATCCGCACGAGCGATGAGGGCCACAAGCGCTTCGTCCGCGAGTTCCTGCAGCGGATGTACGACAACGGCGACGTCTACCAGGACATCTACGCGGGCCTCTACTGCGTGGGGTGCGAGGCGTTCAAGTCGGAGGACGAGCTCACCCCGGACGGGCTCTGCCCGGAGCACCTCGTGCCGCCCGAGTGGATCGAGGAGAAGAACTGGTTCTTCCGGCTCTCCGCCTACGAGGACAAGCTGCTCGAGATCTACGACGAACGGCCCGACTTCGTCCGGCCAGACTTCCGGTTCAACGAAGCGCGCAGCTTCATCGAGGGTGGCCTCCGCGACTTCAGCATCTCGCGGGCGGGCCAGCCGTGGGGGATCCCGCTGCCGTGGGACGAGACCCAGGTCGCCTACGTCTGGGCGGACGCACTCGTCAACTACCTCAGCGCCCTCACTTACGCGCGCGAGGGGGAGGACCTGCGCGGCCGCTACTGGCCCGCAGCGCACCACCTGCTGGGCAAGGAGATCGTCCGTTTCCACTGCGTCTACTGGCCGGCGATGCTCCTCTCGGCCGGCTATGAGCTGCCCCAATTCCTGTTCGTTCACGGCCATCTCCTGCTCGACGACAAGAAGATCTCGAAGTCGCTCGGCAACATCGTCGAGCCGCTCGAGCTGATCGACGTCTACGGCGCCGACGCCGTCCGCTACTGGATGGCGCGTGCCGTCTCGTTTGGACACGACGGCTCTGCATCGATCGACGGCATCCGGGAGCGCTACGAGAACGAGCTCGCGAACGACCTCGGCAACCTCCTTTCCCGCACCACCGCGATGGTCGCCCAGTACCGGGCAGGCGCCCTGCGACGTGGGGAGGCGACGTCGGCGCTCGATCTATCCGCCGTCGGCGCGCAGATCGCCGAGCTGCTCGACCCGCCTCGTTTCGACGTCACCCGGGCGCTCGACGCAGCCTGGGAGGGTGTGCGCACGCTCAATCAGTACGTGACGGCCGAGGCGCCCTGGCAGCTCGCCAAGGACGAAGCGAACGCCGACAGGCTCGACGGCGTCCTCTACAACCTCGTCGACGGGCTGACCGGGCTCGCGATAGCGCTCGCGCCCTTCCTGCCCGAGACGGCGCCGCGCATCCTCGCCGCGCTCAACCAGAGCGACGACCTCGCGTGGGAGCGGGTGCGCACCGGCGTCGCCGACGAGGTGGACGGAATCGCCGCCGCGGAGCCGCTCTTCCCGAAGATCGAGCTTCCCGCGCCTGCGTGATCGACACGCACGCGCACCTCGGCGCGCTCGGCGACGCAGACGAGGCGGTCGAGCGTGC
>DASRBX010000031.1:0-12780 GCA_035653395.1 Gaiellaceae bacterium | reverse complement strand
GTCGATGCCGAGCTCCTCCGCCGCGCGGAGCAGCTCGTCCTCCTCCTCCCGCACCTCGACCTCGCGGCCCTCGTCCGAGAGGACGTGGACGTCGAGGGCGAGCGACTGCATCTCCTTCAGGAGCACCTTGAAGGACTCGGGAATGGACGGCTCGGCGATGTTCTCGCCCTTGACGATCGCCTCGTACGCCTTCACGCGCCCGACGGTGTCGTCGGACTTGATGGTCAGCATCTCCTGCAGCGTGTACGCGGCGCCGTAGGCCTCGAGCGCCCACACCTCCATCTCGCCGAAGCGCTGCCCGCCGAACTGGGCCTTGCCGCCCAGCGGCTGCTGCGTGACGAGCGAGTAGGGGCCGGTGCTCCGCGCGTGAATCTTGTCGTCCACGAGGTGGAGCAGCTTCAGGATGTACATGTAGCCGACCGTGACCTTCTGCTCGAACGGCTCGCCGGTGCGGCCGTTGTAGAGCTGCACCTTCCCGGAGCACTGCCGGCCGGCCGGGCGCTTCGGGTCGACGACGAACCGGATCGGCGAGTCGGGGTTCTGCCTCGTCCACTCGATGAGCGCCTCGTCGACGTTCTCGGGCGTCGCGCCGTCGAAGACGGGCGACGCGACCGCGGTCGGGTTGCCGCCGTTCAGCACCTGCCGGCGGTGGCGCCAGTCGACCTCCCCGTTCCTCGGTCCGTCGGCCGAGCCGTTCTCGGCGAAGACGCCGTGCGCGGCGGCCCAGCCGAGGTGCGTCTCGAGCACCTGGCCGATGTTCATCCGGCTCGGCACGCCGAGCGGGTTGAGCACGATGTCGACCGGGCGGCCGTCCGGCAGGAAGGGCATGTCCTCTTCCGGGACGATCCGCGAGATGACGCCCTTGTTGCCGTGGCGGCCGGCGAGCTTGTCGCCCTCCGCGATCTTGCGCTTCGTGGCGACGTAGACGCGGACGAGCTCGTTCACGCCCGGCGAAAGGTCGTCGCCGGCCTCGCGGGAGAAGGTCTTGACGTCGATCACGACGCCGCCCTCGCCGTGCGGCACCTTGAGGCTCGTGTCGCGGACCTCGCGCGCCTTCTCCTTGAAGATCGCGCGGATCAGCTTCTCCTCGGCCGTCAGCTCGGTCTCGCCCTTCGGCGTCACCTTGCCCACCAGCAGGTCGCCGGCGCCGACCTCGGCCCCGATGCGCACGACCCCGCGCTCGTCGAGCTGCGACAGCGACTCCTCGGAGCGGTTCGGGATGTCGCGCGTGATCTCCTCGTCGCCCAGCTTCGTCGAGCGCGCGTCGATCTCGTACTCGTGGATGTGGATCGACGTGAGGATGTCGTCCTTCACGAGCCGCTCCGAGATGACGATCGCGTCCTCGAAGTTGAAGCCCTCGAAGGGCATGAACGCGACGAGCAGGTTCGCCCCGAGCGCGAGCTCGCCGTTGTCGGTCGAGCTGCCGTCGGCGAGCACGTCGCCCGCCTTGAGCTTGTCGCCCAGGCGCACGATCGGCTTGTGGTGGATGAGCGTGCCCTGGTTCGAGCGCATGAACTTCGTCAGCGTGTAGTCGTCGCGCCCGTCCTTCGTCTCGACGACGACCCGCTCGGCGTCGACGTCGACTACCGTGCCGGGCCGCTCGGCGACGACGACGTCGCCGGAGTCCACGGCGGCGCGGTACTCGAGCCCGGTGCCGACGAGCGGCGACTGGCGCACGAGCAGCGGCACGGCCTGGCGCTGCATGTTCGCGCCCATCAGGGCGCGGTTCGCGTCGTTGTGCTCGAGGAACGGGATCAGCGCCGTCGAGACCGAGACGATCTGGGCCGGCGAGACGTCCATCAGGTCGACGTCCTTCGCCGCCGCCATCACGGCCTCGCCCTCCGAGGAGCGGCAGAGGACGGTCTCGGTGGCGAACTTGCCGTTGCGGTCGAGCTGCGCGCTCGCCTGCGCGATCACGTAGCGCGACTCCTCGACGGCGTCGAGGTAGACGATCTCGTCCGTCACCTTGCCGCCCGTGACCTTCCGGTACGGGGTCTGGACGAAGCCGAACTCCGAGACGGTCGCGTACGAGGCGAGGTAGCCGATGAGGCCGATGTTCGGGCCCTCGGGCGTCTCGATCGGGCACATCCGGCCGTAGTGGGTCGGGTGGACGTCGCGCACCTCGATCGGCGCGCGCTCGCGGGTCAGGCCGCCCGCGCCGAGCGCCGAGAGCCGGCGCCGGTGCGTGAGCCCGGCGAGCGAGTTCGTCTGGTCCATGAACTGCGAGAGCTGCGAGGAGCCGAAGAACTCCTTCAGCGCCGCGACCACGGGACGGATGTTGATGATCGTCTGCGGGGTGATCGTGTCGACGTCCTCCGTCGTCATCCGCTCCCGCACCACACGCTCCATCCGGTACAGGCCGACGCGGAACGCCTCCTGGATCAGCTCGCCCACCGTGCGCAGGCGCCGGTTGCCGAAGTGCTCGTACTCGTCGAGGTCGTTGACGATCGGGGCGCGCGAGAGGGTCATCGCCTCCGCCGCGAAGTCCTTCGAGTCCTCGGGGACGCCGATCTTGACGGGCAGCTCGAGCAGCTTGCGGACGAGGGCCACGATGTCCTCGGTCGTGAGGACGCGCACGTCCTCGGGCACGTCGACGCCGAGGCGCTGGTTGAGCTTGTAGCGCCCGACCTTCGTCAGGTCGTAGCGCTTCGGGTCGAAGAACAGCGCGCGCAGCAGGTTCCGCGCGTTGTCGAGCGTCGGCGGCTCGCCCGGGCGCTGCTTCTTGAACACCTCGATCAGGGCCTCCTCCTCGCGGGTCGAGGGGTCCTTGTCGAGGGTGTTGACGATGTAGTTGGAGTTGCCGAAGAGCGCGAGGATCGCCTCGTTCGACGAGGTGTCGAGCGCGAAGCCCGTGGAGGGGTCCTCGGCCGGGAGCGCGCGCAGGAGCGTCGTGATCGGCAGCTTCCGCTTGCGGTCGATGCGCGCGTAGACGACGCCCTTCTTGTCGATCTCGAGCTCGAGCCACGAGCCGCGGCTCGGCATCAGGTTCGCCGTGAAGACCTGCTTCGTCGGGTCCTTCGGCTCCATGAGGTAGGCGCCGGGGGAGCGGACGAGCTGCGTCACGATGACGCGCTCCGTCCCGTTGATGATGAACGTGCCGAACTCGGTCATCATCGGGAAGTCGCCCATGAAGACGCCCTGCTCCCGGATCTCGCCCGTGTCCTTGTTCACGAAGCGGACCTTCATGTTGAGCGAGGCCTGGTAGGTCAGGTCCTTCTCGCGGCACTCCTTGATCGAGAACTGCGGCTCGCCGAACTCGAACTCGCCGAACTCGACGGCGAGCGTGCCGGTGTAGTCCTCGATCGGCGAGATGTCGTCGATCGTCTCTCGCAGGCCCTCGTTCTTGAACCATTCGAACGAGGCCTTCTGGATGTCGATGAGATTCGGTAGGTCGAGAACGTGCTCGAGACGGCTGAAAGTCGTCCGGGCGCGGGGCGAAGCGACCGTGGTGGTCAAGAAGAACAGCCTCCCTTGAAGCGTGCGAGAACGGGCAAGAAATCGGCGTCGGAGCTACGAGCGGCCGTACGTCGGCGCAACCCGCCAGGGTACCGGAACGACCCCTCTCGCCGCAAGCCGAAGCCGCGGCGGTCGCCGGTATCGCCGGAACTGTAGCTCGACAGCGGCGATTCGGCAAACGAAAGACGGGTGCCCGGCGCTCCGAAAGGCCAGGCACCGTCCTCCGTCAGGCGTTACTTCAGCTCGACCGTGGCGCCGGCCTCTTCGAGCTGCGCCTTGATCTGGTCGGCCTCCTCCTGGGCGACGCCCTCCTTGACCGGCTTGGGGGCCGAGTCCACGAGGTCCTTGGCCTCCTTGAGGCCGAGGCCGGTGACCGCGCGCACGACCTTGATCACCTGGATCTTCTGGCCGCCCGCCTCGGTGAGCACGACGTCGAACGAGGTCTTCTCCTCCGCCGCGGCGCCGTCGCCGCCGGCTGCCGCGGCACCGGGCGCCGCGACCGCGACCGGAGCGGCGGCGGTGATGCCCCACTCCTCCTCGATCTTGTTCTTCAGCTCGACGAGCTCGAGAACGGACATCTTGCCGAGCTCCTCGAAGATCTTGTCGGTGGTGCCTGCCATCTGGCTACTCCTCCTCGCTGCTCTCTTCGGCATTGGGCTCTTCGACTTCTTGGCCGGTGGATGCCGTGGCATCCCCCACGGGGGTGGCCTCGGCCACCTCGTCCACGGCTTCCGGCGCTTCCCCGGGCGGCGGTTCCGCCGCCGCCTCGCCGCCGAGCTGGTCGATCCGCGCGTCGATCAGGCCGACGAGGTTCTGGAGCGGGGCGTTCAGCAATCCGGCGAGCGCCGTGAGCGGCGCGACAATCGCGCCGAGCACTTGGCCGCGCAGCACGTCGGCGGGCGGCAGCGTGGCGAGGCTCTGCACCTCGGCCGCCGTCAGCGAGCGCCCCTGCATGATGCCGCCGCGGATCTCGAGCACGTTCGTCTCGCGGGCCGCGTCGGCGAGCGCCTTGGCCGCCGCGACCATGTCGCCGTCGGCCTCGAGGAACGCGATCGCGCTCGGGCCGTCGAGCAGCGCGAGCAGGGCGTCCGCGCCCGCCGCCTCCGCCGCCCGGCGGGTGAGCGTGTTCTTGACCACGGTGAAACGCGCGCCGCTCTCGAGCAGCCGCGTCCGGAGCTGGTCGATCTGGGGCATCGTCAGCCCGCGATAGTCCGCGACGAGCAGCGTCTCCGCAGCCTTCAGGCGCTGCGTGAGATCCTCGACGACCTGTTCCTTCTGTTCTCTCTTCATCTCACCTCGACTGGTCTTCCGCCCTCGCAGAGAGGACTGCCAATGGTCTTCGGCGGGTCAGTTGCTTAGGCCGGAACTGTAGCGGCCTCCCCAGGCTGCTCGTCCAGCTCTTCGACAACGCCTCTCGTCCGGGACGGGTCGACGCGGATGCCGGGGCCCATCGTGCTCGTCAGCGTGATCTGCCGGATGTAGCGGCCCTTCGCGGCCGACGGCTTCGCGCGGACGATCTCGTCGAGGACGGCGGCGTAGTTCTCCACGAGCGCCCGCTCGTCGAAGCTCTTCTTGCCGATCACGACGTGGACGTTGGCGCCCCGGTCGGTGCGGTACTCGAGCTTGCCGGCCTTCGCCTCGGAGACGGCCTTGGCGACGTCCATCGTCACGGTGCCGGTCTTGGGGTTCGGCATCAGGCCCCGCGGCCCGAGGATGCGGCCGAGCCGGCCGACGTTGCCCATCTGGTCGGGCGTCGCGATCGCGACGTCGAACTCGGTGAATCCCTCCTCGATCCGCTTCGCGAGGTCGGCCGAGCCTACGACGTCCGCGCCGGCCTGCTCCGCCTCGCGCGCCTTGTCGCCCTCGGCGAAGACCGCGATCCTGACCTCGCGCCCGCTCCCGTGCGGAAGCATGAGCGTGCCGCGCAGCTGCTCGTCGGCGTGCCGCACGTTGAGGCCGAGCCGGAAATGCACCTCCACCGTCTCGTCGAACTTCGTGTCGGCCATCCCCTTGAGCAGCCGAACGGCCTGGACGGGCGAGTAGAGCTGCTCCCGGTCGAACGCCGCGCGGGCGCCGCGGTAGCGCTTGCCGTGTTGTGCCATCAGCGGTCACCTCCCGGACAACCCGCGCGCTGGGACGCCGAAAACCGAGCAGCGCAAGAACGCAGGGAGCCTTCGTAGCCGGAGGCTACGGAGGCGACTGAGGACGCCGCGATGCGACCGTTTGCAGGCGTATCCAGCGCAGGAGGTGTGAGCGAGGTGACCGCTATCAAAGGTCCACCTCCACGCCCATCGAGCGCGCGGTGCCGGCGATGATCCGGGCCGCCTGGTCGATGTCGCGCGCGTTGAGGTCGGGCATCTTCGTCTCGGCGATCCGCTCGACCTGCTCGCGCGACAGGCGTCCTACCTTGTTCCGGTTCGGCTCGCCGGAGCCCTTGTCGAGCCGCAGCGCCTCCTTGATCAGGACGGCCGCCGGCGGGGTCTTCGTGATGAACGTGAAGGAGCGGTCCTCGAAGACCGTGATCTCGACCGGGATGATGCGCCCGTTCTGGTCGCCCGTCTGGGCGTTGAACGCCTTGCAGAACTCCATGATGTTGACGCCGTGCTGGCCGAGCGCAGGGCCGACCGGCGGGGCCGGGTTCGCCTGGCCGCCGGGGATCTGGAGCTTGATCAGGGTGAGGACTTTCTTGGCCATCGCTAATCGAGCTTCTTGACGTTGTCGAATCCGACCTCGACCGGTACCTGCCGCTCGAAGATGTTGACCATCACCTGCAGCTTCTGCGCGTCGGCGTTGACGTCGGTGATCTCGCCGTCGAAGTCCGCGAGCGGGCCGGACGTGATCTTCACCGACTCCCCCAGCTGGAACTCGACCTGCGAGCGCTGCGCGACCGCGGTGGCGGCGCCCGTGTGGAGGATCCGGTCGACCTCGGGCTGTGACAGCGGCACCGGCGTCGCGCCGGCGCCGACGAAGCCCGTCACGCCGGGCGTGTTCTTGACGACCGTCCAGGCGTCGTCGTTCAGGTCCATGTTCACGAGCACGTAGCCGGGCAGCGTGCGCTTCTCGGTTTGCACCTTCTGGCCGTCCTTCGTCTCCATCACGTGCTCGGTCGGGACGACGACGCGCCGGAAGCGGGCGCGCTGGTTCATCGACTCGATCCGGTGCTCGAGATTGGCCTTCACCTTGTTCTCGTGCCCGGAATAGGTGTTGATCACGTACCAGCGGAACATGCCTCTCTCCCCGGCCCTAGCGCAGCAGCACGTGCTGGACGACGTATTGCCACAGCTGGTCGTTCGCGTACAGGTAGACGCCGACGATGAGACAGGCGATGAGGACGACCGCGGTGCCGCTGATCAGCGCCTGCTGCGTCGGCCACTCGACCTTCTTGAGCTCGGCCCACGACTCCTGGAGGAACCGGACGCCGGGCATCCCCGGCCGGACCTCGTCGCGGCGCTCGGCGCGCGGCTGGGACGGCTGCCTCCGCGGCTCCTCCTCGGTGGTCGGGCGCGGCCTCGGCGCCGGCCGAAGCGGCGGAGTACCCGCGGCCTGCGCGCGGCGCTGCCGGCGCTGCTGCCTCGTGGACCTGGCCACCTACCTCGTCTCCCGGTGCAGCGTGTGGCTGCCGCACCAGCGGCAGTACTTGCGGAACTCGACGCGGTCGGGCGAGTTGCGCTTCGACTTCTGCGTCTGGTAGTTCCGGCGCCTGCACTCGGTGCAGGCGAGCGTGATTGCGACTCTGACTCCGGTTGCCATTTCCGTATCTCGTTCGAGGGACGCGCTCCAGTAGCGCCGGGTGGGCTCGAACCACCGACCTCTGCATTATGAGTGCAGCGCTCTGACCAGCTGAGCTACGGCGCCTCGCGCCGGCGCATAGTAGCGGAGACGAAGGCGACGGCTCCTGCCGCCGCCGCGGCCAGGGCGGCGGCTCTGGCGGCCCTCCGCGCGAGCGACGGCTGCGGCCGCAGCTCGCGGTACAGGCGCTCGGGCTTCGGCCCTGCGGGGCCCGATTCGCCGTGGTCGCGGGCGAGCTTCAGGACCTGCGCGACGTGGAGCGCCCCGCGTCCGGTGCCTCCCTGCTCGATCTGGGTCTTGCACGAGAAGCCGTCGGCGACGACGAGCGTCTCGTCGCCGAGCCCTCGCACCTTCGGCAGGAGCCCCTGCTCGCCGCACTGCAGCGAGACCTCGTGGTGCGAGGCCTCGAAGCCCCAGGAGCCGGCGAGCCCGCAGCAACCTGCCTCGAGCGTCTCCACCTCGACGCCCATCCTCTGCAGCAGCTCGACCTCGGGCCCGATGCCGCCGGTCGCCTTGTGGTGGCAGTGGCCCCAGACGAACGCCTTGCGCTCGAGCGGCGGGGGCTCGGCGTCGAAGCGCTGGAAGAACTCCGCGACGTGGTAGGTGCACTGCGCGAGCCGCTTCGCGTCGTCGTCGTGCGGCAGGAGCTTCCCGAGCTCGTCCTTGAAGACCGCGACGCAGCTCGGCTCGAGCCCCACGATCGGGATCCCCTCGCGGTACCACTCGCGGAGCTGGTCGAGGCTCCTCCGGAGGTAGCGCTCCGCCAGGCCGAGGAAGCCGTAGTCGTAGAGCGGCCGCCCGCAGCAGACGTGGCCCTCGGGGACGATCACCTGCCAGCCGGCCGCCTCGAGCGCCTCGACCGCCGCGACGCCGACCTCCGTGTGCAGGTGGTTGTTGAACGTGTCGGGGAAGAGCACGACCTTGCGTCCGCCCGGGTTCGTCGTCCCGCCCCGCTGCGCGAACCATTGCTGCAGCGTGAGCGGCGCGAACGTCGGCACCGCCCGGTGCTGCGTCATCCCCGCGGCGAGCTTGAACCCCTGCGCGAAGGGCGGCGTCTGCGTGAGGAAGTTGACGACGCCGGGCGCCCGCGAGGCGACCCGCGCCACCTGGTCGATCAGCCCGAACGCGTACGCCTGGCGCGGGCGGAGCCGGTGCTTCCAGCGCTGGTGGAGGAACTCCGCCTTGTACGTGGGCATGTCCACGTCGACCGGGCAGTCGTGCGTGCATCCCTTGCACGAGAGGCAGAGGTCGAGCGCCTCCATCACCTCGTCGGACTGCCAGCCGTCCGTGACGATCTCCCCCTGCAGCATCTCGAACAGGAGGCGCGCGCGGCCGCGCGTCGAGTGCATCTCCTCGCGCGTCGCCATGAACGACGGGCACATGACGTCCATGCCGTCCGGCCGGCGGCAGCGGCCGACGCCGACGCAGCGGATCGTGGCGTGGGCGAAGTCGCCCCTGTCCTCGGGATACGAGAACTTGACCCTCGGCCGCCAGGGGTCGTATCCCGGCCCGAGCTTGAGGTTCTCGTCGAGCCGGTAGGGGTCGACGACCTTGCCGGGGTTCATCTTCCCGTCGGGGTCCCAGATGCGCTTGAACTCGCGGAACGCGCCGACGAGCTCCTCGCCGTACTGCTTGTGGAGGAGCTCCGCGCGGGCCTGCCCGTCGCCGTGCTCGCCGGAGAGCGAGCCGCCGTACGAGACGCAGAGGTCCGCCGCCTCCTCGACGAAGGCACGGAAGCGTTGCACGCCGCGCTTCGAGCGCAGGTCGAAGTCGTAGCGGACGTGCATGCAGCCCTGGCCGAGGTGGCCGTAGTAGGTGCCCCAGAAGCCGTGCCGGGCGGCCAGCGCGCGGAGGTCACGGAGGTAGTCGCCGATCCGAGCCGGCGGCACCGCCGAGTCCTCCCAGCCCTCCCAGTGATCCTCCCCGCGCGGGAAGGCGGCGATCGCAAGGCCGACCTCGCGCACCTGGGCGAGCTGCTTGCGGGCGCCGTCACCCTCCACGAGCTTGCCGTCCAGCGCGCCGGGGCGGAGCTCCGCGAGCAGCGCGCGCGCCCGCTCGGCAGCCTCCTCCTGCGTCTCGCCGCCGAGCTCGACGTACATCCAGCCCCTGCCCTCCGGCAGGCCGTCGAGCGCGTCGACGTTGAGCGACGCCTCGCGCTCGAACTCGACGAGGAGGTCGTCGAAGCCCTCGACCGCGAGCGGGCGGTGCGCCAGCGCCTCGAGGACGTGGTCGCCCGCGGTCGCGATGTCGTCGTAGCCGAGCACGAGCCCGCATTTCGCGGGCGGGTCCGGGATGAGCTGCAGCGTCGCCTCGAGCACGGTGACGCAGGTCCCCTCGGTCCCGACGAGCGCGCGGGCGACGTTGAACCCGCGCTCCGGCAGCAGGTCGTCGAGGTTGTAGCCGGAGACCCGCCGCGGGATCTGCGGGAAGCGCTCGCGGATCAGGTCCGCGTGGCGGTCGCGCAGGTCGCGCAGCCCGGCGTAGATCTCGCCGCGCCGGCCCCCGGCCGCGACGATCTGCTCGAGCTCGGCGTCGGAGGTCTCGCCCACCCGTAGGCGGAGGCCGTCGTAGGTCACGACCTCGAGCGAGTGGACGTTGTCCGACGTGCGGCCGCCTTCCCCGAAGAACATCGCCTGCACCGAGTGGGCCCCGCACGAGTTGTTGCCGACGTTGCCGCCGATCGTGCAGTACGCGTGGGTCGAGGGATCCGGGCCGAAGACGAGCCCGTGGACGCCCGCCCTGCGGTTGACGTGCTCGTTGATCGCGCCGGGCTCGACCGAGACGAGGCGCCGCTGCGGGTCGACCTCGCCGATCCCCGTCAGGTGCTTCGAGCAGTCGAGGATGACCGCGACGTTGACCGTCTCGCCGGAGAGGCTCGTGCCGCAGCCTCGCGGCGTGATCGGGGCGCCGTGCTCGCGGCAGACCCGGTGGACGGCGACGACGTCGTCGAGCGTCCGCGGCAGGACGACGCCGATCGGCGGCTGGCGGTAGTTGGACGCGTCGGTCGCGTAGAGCGCGCGGCTCGCGGTGTCGAAGCGGACGTCCCCCTCGATCGCGGCGCGGAGGTCGGCCGCGAGCGCCCGCCGGTCGACCTCGGCCGGGGTCACTCCCGCAGTTCGCCGGCCAGACGCCGGAGCTCGTCCTCGAGGCGCCGGAGCGCCTCGGCCTCCTCGGCGCGGTTCCGCTCGAGGAGGTCGCGCGCGTCGCCGGACAGCCCGACGGGCTGCGCGAGCGCGAGGAGCGCGTCGTACGAGGCGAGCTCCTGGTGCTCCGTCGCCGCCCCGGCGGCGGCGTGGAAGACGTCGGCGAGGCGGTCGTCGGCGAAGCTCCCCGCGAGCTCGTCGTGGTGCTGCGCGAGCTTCTCGACGGGCGGGCTGAGGTTCGAGCTGGGCTCAGCGTCGACCGCGCGGAAGACCTGCTCCAGCCGCGGCCCGTGCTCCCTCGTCTGCTCGAGATGCTCCGCCACCGCGGCGGCGAGCCCCTCGCTGACGACGGCGCGATGCAGCTTCGGGAGCACCTCGAAGGAGAGCGTACGCTCGACCCAGAGCAGCTCGCCGAGGAGCTGGAGGAAGAGGTCGCGCGGGTTGCTCAGCGTCGGAGGGATGCCGGCTCCTTCCTCCGCGCGGCGGGCGGCGCCGAGACCCGCTTCTTCTTCAGCAGGCCGGCCAGCCGGTCGGCGAGCGCCATGATCACGAGCGCCGGGTTCGCCGCCCCCTCGGTCGGGAAGACGCTGCCGTCCACGACGAACAGGTTCGGCACCTCCCACGCGCGGTGGCTCGAGTCGACGACGCTGTCCTCCGGCGAGAAGCCCATGCGGCAGCCGCCGACGAGGTGCGCGTAGCGGTCGATCTTGAGCGTGTCCTGCGCGCCTGCGCTCTCCCAGATGTCCTGGACGACCTTCGTCGCGCAGGCGACGTTCCGCTTGTCGTTCTCGCACAGCGAGTAGGAGAAATTCGCCACCGGCATCCCGTAGAGGTCCTTCTCCGCGGCGAGCGTGACGCGGTTCTCGGCCAGCGGCAGGAACTCGCACAGCACGCCGAGCACGGTCCAGTGGTTGTAGTCGCGCATGTACTCGCGCATCGCCTGGCCCCAGTGGCCGTCGGCGAGCACGTGCTGCGCCCAGTCGATCGGCAGCGGCGCGACCGTCTGGATCGAGAAGCCGCGCGCGAAGCCGCGCGACTCGTCGGTCTCGTAGAACTGCTCCGAGGAGACCTCGGGCGGCGGCGCCTTGTACATCCGCAGCTGGTAGGAGAAGCGGGCGGCGATCTGCGTCGCGCCCTGCACCATCACGTAGCGCCCGACCTGGTCGGTGCCGTTCGCGAGCCCTTGGGGGAAGCGGCGGCTCGTCGAGTGCAGGAGCAGGCGCGGCGTCTCGATCGCGTAGCCGCAGACCGCGACCGCGTCGGCCGGCTGGAAGCGCTCGATCCCGTCCGGGTCGACGTATGTGACCCCGGTGCAGCGGCCGGCCTCGTCGACCTCGACGCGCACGGCCATCGAGTCGGCCCGCACCTCCACCCCGTACTCGATCGCGTCCGGCAGGTGGGTGATCAGCGGGCTCGCCTTCGCGTTCACCTTGCAACCCTGGAGGCAGAAGCCGCGGTAGATGCAGTGCGGCCGGTGGCCGAAGACGCCGTTCGTGATCGCGACCGGCCCGACGCGCATCTCGATGCCGCAGCCGAGCGCGCCCTGCCAGGCGACGCTGGCGGCGCCGGCGATGGGATGCGGCCCGTGCGGGTAGCTGTGCGGATCGCCCCACGGCCAGTCCTGGCCGGCGACCGGCAGCTCGAGCTCGACGCGCTCGAAGGACTCCTTCAGGTCCCAGTACGAGATCGGCCAGTCGACGGCGACGCCGTCGCGGGTCCGCACCTCGAAGTCCGAGGGGTGCAAGCGCGGCGCGTACCCGGCGAAGTGGGTCATGGAGCCGCCGACGCCGACGCCGGAGTTGTTCTTCCCCATCTCGATCGGGTCGTTGCCCGAGATGACCCGGGTGTCCGTCCAGTACAGGCCGTGCGAGCCCTTCTCGTCGCTCACCCAGTCGCGGTCTGGGTCCCAGAACGGGCCCTTCTCGAGGATCACGATCCGCCAGCCGGCCCGCGCCAGCCGTTGGGCGAGCGTGATCCCGCCGGCGCCCGCCCCCACCACCAGCAGGTCGACCGGCTCGCCGAGCGGGTAGCGCGCCATCCGGTCGAGGTTCTGCAGGCCGCGGGCGTGGCGGTCGAGCAGGAAGGGCGAGTCGTTGTCCTCGGGCAGCAGGACCGCCCCCTTGACGAGGCTGCGCACCCCCGTCACGCCAGCCCCCGCTCGCGGGTGTCGCGCACCGGGTCGCGCGCGTACGCCTCCTCCCCCTCCCAGGCCTCGCGCTCGTGCCCCTGCAGGTGCGGGCTGCCGAAGCGAGCGTACCCCCGTGGGTAGGCGGGGCCGCCGAAGCCGATCTCGTTCCAGGCCCACGGGTGGGAGTAGAACTGCTCGCAGAGCTGGCGCCCGACGAGGCCCCAGGCCCGCGAGACGTTGAGGGTGTCCCAGACGCCCCCGTGC
>DASRBX010000030.1:0-40463 GCA_035653395.1 Gaiellaceae bacterium | reverse complement strand
GACATACGCTGCAACGACAAGGGCTTCCAGATCCGTCATCTCGAGCTCCGATCTCGAGGGGACACAGGTCTGGAAGCCCTTCGTCCTCGCCGGGCGGGTCCCTGCGAACCCGCCCCCGTTTCACATCAACCCTCTAGCGGGGCTTCCCCTAGGGGTAGCGCTCGAGCCCGTCGTCGGGGATCGGCTCCCACTCGCACGCGTAGTCGACGTACGTGTGCCACTGCGGCCGGATCCCGTGGCCGGGGTCGAAGAGGCCGAGCCGGACGCTTACCACCTCTCCCGTGTCCGGGTACCTGCTCCAGAGCGCGCTGCCGCAGGCCGAGCAGAAGCACTTCGGCCAGCCGTCCTCGGGGGCGTACTCGCGCACGAGCTCGGCGCCCGAGAGCAGGCGGAACGAGCCGGGCGCGAGGCGCGCCTGGGCCGAGGCCGCGGTGCCGGTCCGGCGCTGGCAGCGGGTGCAGTGGCAGTAGCCGGCGCTCAGCGGCTCCTCGGTCACCTCGAAGCGGACGGCTCCGCACATGCAGTGCCCTGTGTACGGCGGTCCCGCCATGCCGACGAGCCTAGTCGCGCGCCGACTGCCTGCGTCGGCGGCCGTCTGGAAGGATGAGGTCGTGGTGATGCGCCGGCTGTTCGCGGCCCTCTACGAGACCCTCAGCAAGAGCTCGGAGGCGGCCGGCATGCGCGATGAGCGGCGGCGGCTGCTCGCACGAGCCGAGGGTGCGACGCTCGAGATCGGAGCGGGAACGGGGCTGAACCTGCCGCACTTCCCGGCTGCCGTGAGCCGGCTGGTCCTCGCGGAGCCGGACCGACACATGCGTCGCCGTCTCCGCCGGCGCCTCGAGGCACTCGGCCGCGAGGCGGAGATCGTCGACGCTCCGGCCGAGCGTCTCCCGTTCGACGATGCGACCTTCGACACGGTCGTCGTGACGTACGTCCTGTGCAGCGTTCCCGACCAGGACGAGGCGCTCGCGGAGGTCGCGCGCGTGCTGAAGCCGGAGGGACGCCTCCTGTTTCTCGAGCACGTCCGCTCGGCCGACCCGAACCTCGCGCGCCGACAGGACCGGATGCGACCGCTCTACAACCTCTTCGGCTGCAACCCGAACCGCGACACGCTGGCCCGCATCCAGGGGTCGCCGCTCACGGTCGAGTCGGTCGAGCACGGCGAGGTGCCGAAGGCGCCGAAGGTCGGGAGTCCGCTCATCGTCGGCACGGCCCGCAGATGAGACCACGGCTCGTCGGCATCTTGCAGTGCGACGAGATCCAGTTCACGAAGGCCGCGTGGGTCCTCGCCGGGAGGGGGCTCGAGCTCGGCAAGTCCGAGCGGGCACTCGCCGAGCTCCGGGCCGACGGGCTCGCGGACTAGCCCCGAGCCGGTCGCTCACGCCGCCTCCTGCAGCTCCGCCGGCGCCGCTTCCTCGACCGGCTCGCGGACCGGGCGCAGGAGGACCGCCGCGACGACGATCGCCGCGACGAGCAGACCCCCGAGGACGACGAACGCCGCCTGGAAGCCGTTTACGGCCGCGGCCCCGCTCGTGAGCGCGACGCTGTGGGCGTCCGCGTAGCTCGAGGTGGCGCTCGCCGCGACGGTGCTCATCGCCGCGAGCCCGATCGCGCCGCCGATCTGGCGGCTCGTGTTCACGAGCCCCGAGGCGACGCCTGCGTCGGAGCGCTCGACGCCCGCGAGGCCGGCGATCGTGATCGGCACGAAGGAGAAGCCCATCCCCGCGCCGCCCAGCACGAAGGCCGGGAAGAGGTCCCAGAAGTAGTGGCCGTCCACCGGCAGCCGGACGAGCAGCGCGACGGAGGCGCTCGCGAGCGCGAGGCCCGTCGCGAGGGTCGCGCGGACGCCGGCCCTCCCGACCACCGCCTGCGCGACGTTCGCGGTGACGACGACCGTGAGCGCGAACGCACTGAAGGCGACGCCGCTCTGCACGGCCGAGTAGTGGAGGACGTCCTGGACGTACAGCGTGAGCAGGAAGAACTCCGAGAACGTGACCGCGCCGACGATCGCCATCGTCACGTTCGCCGCCGCCAGCGCGCGCAGGCGGAAGATGCGCAGCGGCAGGAGCGGCGAGCGCGAGCGCGACTCGATCGCGACGAACGCGGCCACGAGCGCGGCCGCGCCGCCGAGCAGCCCGAGCGTGACCGGCGACGTCCAGCCGTCGCTCGTCGTTCGCGTCAGCGCGTAGACGAGCAGCATCAGCCCCCCGGTCACCGAGGCCGCGCCCGCGAGGTCGAAGTGACGGTGGTTCGTCTCCGCGCGGCTCTCACGCAGCAGGAGCGGCGTGAGCGCGATCGCGACGGCGCCGACCGGGACGTTGAGGAAGAAGATCCACGACCAGCCGAGATACGACGTGAGGACGCCGCCGAGCAGGACTCCCGCCGCTGCGCCGCTGCCCGAGGCGGCGCCGTAGATCCCGAGCGCGCGGTTGCGCTCGCGCCCCTCCGCGAACGTCGTCATCAGGAGCGAGAGCGCGGCGGGAGCGAGCAGCGCACCGCCGAGCCCCTGGAGCGCCCGGAACGCGACGAGCGAGCCCGACGACCACGCGAAGCCGCAGAGGAGGGAGCTGAGGGAGAAGAGCGCGAGGCCCGCGACGAACATGCGCCGCCGGCCGAGCAGGTCGGCGAGCCGGCCGCCGAGCAGGAGGGCGCCGCCGAACAGGATGGCATAGGCCGTGATCACCCACTGCAGCCCGGTCTGCGAGAAGCCGAGATCCGACTTGATCGAAGGGAGCGCGACGTTCACGATCGCGACGTCGAGGATGACCATGAACTGGGCGGTGACGATGAGCGCGAGTGCGCTCCACCGTCGCCGGGAAGAAACGGGACGAAGCGTGGGAAGCAAGCGGTTCCTCCAATCGTTGGATATTCCAACTATACGGAAGAGGAACGCTTGGTTGCGCTACCGTATTCCTGAGAATTGGGAGTCGAGATGAGGACCGAGACGAAGTCGCAGGCTTCCCTACCGGCAGAGCTGGTCGCCTCGACGTTGTTCCTGCTCAAGCGCCTCGGCTTCGCCGCGAAGCAGCGGACGCTCGAGGAATACGAGCAGACCGGCCTGGGCCCCTACCACCACGCGATCCTGATCCTGCTCGACGAGAGCGCCCGCGAAGCCCAGGCGGAGATCGCGGACGCGCTCGGCTACGACCGCGGCACGCTCGTCGGCCTTCTCGACGAGCTCGAGGAACAGAAGCTCGTCGAGCGGCGGCGCGACCCCGACGACCGGCGCCGCCACCTCGTCCGTCTCACACCCGACGGCAAACGGACGCTCGCCCGGCTCCGTACCCTGGCCCGGCGCGTCGAGGACGAGTTCCTCGCGCCGCTCGACGCCGAGCAGCGAGAACAGCTCCACGCGCTCCTGCTCGAGCTCGCCGCCCGCCACGAGCCGCGCTGCGCACAGCCCTCGGCCGTGGGCTAGTAGCGCGGCGCGTTCACTAGGCTTCTGCGGGCCGAGTGGCGAATGGAGCATGCGCGAGCCGAACCGCATCCGTGAGCGCCGGATCCCGCACTCCGAGCGGGCCGGGCGGCGGCGAGCGGCGGCCGGCGTGACGCTCGGCCTCGCGGTGATCGCCGCTCTCGCCGTCGTCTTCGGCGGGGTCCTCGGCCGCGGCAATGCCGCGACCGGCCCGCTGCTCGCCGGCTTCGCGGCCCGCAGCTACTCCCCCGGGCAGACCGCGACGCTGGTCGTCGGCGGCGGCCAGAAGGACCGGGTCATCCTCCAGATCTTCCGCGCCGGCGCCTCCGGAACGCCCGGGCCCTCGGCAGCTCCGGGCTGGGACAGGCACACGTTCGGCAAGCCGGTCACCGCGCCGAGGCAGCTGCGGCGCCCGTCGGGCCAGGGCGGCTGGGTCGCGCACATCCGCCTCGGCGCGAGCTGGGCGAGCGGCGACTACGTCGCGCGCCTGAGCTGGGGCGGCGGCACCGACTACGCTCCCTTCATCCTGCGGCCGCGGCGGCTCGGCTCCGCCTCCGTGCTCGTCGTCGAGCCCACGAACACCTGGCATGCGTACGACGTCGTCGACGGCGACAGCTGGTACCTCGACCCCTCCGTCCACGTCATCGACCTGACGCATCCCTTCGCCGGCTCGCGCGTGAGCGGGAAGGCGGTCCCGGCAGGGCTGCCGCAGCAGTTCTCACGGTACGACCTCGGCTTCCTGCGCTGGTACTGGCACTCGGGGTTCCGCGCCGACTTCGTCTCCGACGACGACCTCGAGCACGTCTCGAGCGCGCGCCGGCTGAGCCACTACCGGCTCATCGTCTTCGCCGGCCACGAGGAGTACGTCACGGCGCACACGTTCGACCTGATCACGAGCTACCGCGACAAGGGCGGCAATCTTGCCTTCCTGTCGGCGAACAACTTCTTCTACAAGGTCACGGTCTCGGGGAACACGATGACCGGGCGCACGAAGTGGCGCTCGCTGGGACGCCCGGAGGCCGCGCTCGTCGGCGCCCAGTACGCGGGCTGGGACGAGGGCCGTTTTCCGAACCGGCCGTACCACATCACCGACACCGCCGCGGCGCCCTGGCTGTTCGCGGGGACCGGCCTCCACGACGGCAGCACCGTCGGCAACTACGGCATCGAGGTCGACGAGCCCACCGCCGCCTCGCCGCCGCACACGCACGTCCTCGCCGTGATCCCGAACGAGCTCGGCCCGGGCAAGCCGGCCGAGATGACGATCTACACGCGCGGCCGCGCGACGGTGTTCGACGCCGGCGCAATCAACTTCGGCGCCAGCGCCCACTGGCCCGCGCTGTCCCGTCTGTTCGTCAATCTGTGGCGTCATCTCAGCGGAGAGAAGAGCACCGGGTAGGAGCCTCGCGGCGGTCGTCCTCGTCGCCGCGGCCTGCGCGCTGGCCTCGTGCGGGGGGAGCCGGCAGCGTCCGACGACGGAGGTGCCGCCGCCCTCGGTCCCGTTTCCGACGACGCAGACGCGGCCGAGCAGGCCGACGCCACCGTCGAGCACAGGGCTGCCCTGGCCGACCTACGGCGCCGACAACGCCCGGCTTCGCGTCGCGGCCGAGGCGGGACTGCAGCCGCCCTTCCGGCGGCTCTGGACGTTTCACGGGCGGCACCTGCTCGAATTCCCGCCCGTCGTCGGCTACGGGGGCGTCTTCCAGGAGGTGTTCGACGGGCGCCTCTACGCCCTCGATCCGGCGACGGGCAGGGTGCGGTGGCGCTACGTCTCCCACCGCTGCGGCTGGTCGTCCCCCGCGCTCGCGTACCACCTCCTCTTCGCCACGTTCATCGGCAACTACGAGTGCCACGCGACGCGCGGGGGCGGGGAGCTCCTGGCCTTCTCCCCCGACACGGGCCGGATCCGCTGGCAGCGCGCGATCGGCCCCTCCGAGTCGTCGCCGCTCGCCGCGAACGGCTTGGTCTACGCCGCCGACCAGGACGGATACGTCCGTGCCTACGCCGCCCGCACAGGAAAGCTGCGCTGGCGCTTCTACACGGGCGCGCCGATCAAGGCGTCGCCGACGCTCGCCTACGGGCGGATCTACATCGGCAACTACGGGGGGACGATGTTCGCGCTCTCGGCGGCCACCGGGCGGCTCCTCTGGCGGAGCGTCGGGCACGGCGACTTCTATTCCACCGCTTCGGTCAACGCGGGGCGGGTCTACGTCGGGTCCCTCGACGGCCGCGTCTACTCGTTCTCCGCCCGGACGGGAATCTCCCTCTGGAGCTTCGGGACGGGTGGCTACGTCTACGCGTCGCCCGCCGTCTGGCACGGCCTCGTGCTCGTGGGGTCGTACGATCACAGGTTCTACGCGCTCTCCGGCAGCAGCGGCTCGCTCCGCTGGACGTACCCGGTGACGGCGCCGATCTCCGGCGCCGCGTCGGTCGTCGACGGCCTCGTCTACTTCTCGAGCTTCGCCCGCCGGACGTACGCGCTGACGGCCGGGAGCGGGCGCCTGCGCGCGGAGTGGCCGGACGGCGAGTACTCCCCCGTGGTGGCGGCGAACCACCGCCTCTATTTCGTGGGGCTCGGCCAGCTCTACGCGCTCTCGCCTCGCTAGTCGTCTCGAGATCGAACGTCAGGCGGAGACGGCGACCCGGTCGGCGATCGGGAGCTCGAAGGTGAAGGTCGCTCCCCGGCCCGGGTCGGACTCGACCCAGATCCGCCCGTTCATCGAGCGGACGAGCTCGCGGCAGATGTAGAGCCCGAGGCCGCTGCCCCCGATGCCGCGCCGGTGGTCGGGATCGAGGCGATAGAACTTCTCGAAGATCCGCTTCTGCTCGCCGAGCGGGATCCCGAGCCCTTCGTCGCGCACCGTGAAGCGGACCCAGCCGCCGTCCGCCTCGACGCCGAGCTCGATCCGCCCTCCGTGCGGCGAGTACTTGATCGCGTTGTCGAGCAGGTTCGTGAGTACCTGCCGCGTGCGCGCCGCATCGCCTGCCACCTTCGGCATCACGGCCGGAACGGACACGTCGATCGTGGTGTCGTCGCCGACGCGGAGGCGCGCGGCCGAGGCGGCCGCCCAGACGAGCTCCTCCGCGTCGAACGGCTCGGTCACGACCCGCAGCGAGCCGCTGTCGAGCTGGCCGGTGAGGAGGATCTCCTCCACGAGATCGGCGAGCCGCTTCGACTGCACCGAGATCATGTCGAGGAGCTCGTGCCGTGTCCGGCTGCTCAGGTCGTGCCCGCGCTCGAGCAGGGTCAGCGCCGCGCCGTGCAGCGAGGCGAGCGGCGTGCGCAGCTCGTGCGAGATCGTTGCGACGAACTGCGCGCGCAGCTCCTCGAGCCGCCGCTCGCGCGTGACGTCGCGGAACGCGTAGACGATGCCCTCGCCCAAGGTCACGCCGGTGATCGAGAGCCAGACCTCCCGCCCGTCGACCTCCAGCGGGACGGTCTCGGCACTCGACGCGTCGTCGGCGTCGCCCGGCCGGCGCGCCACCGGGATCCGCGCCGCGATCTCCTCCCAGCCGGGGATCGTCTCCGCCGCCCGCCGGTCGCAGATCGCGTCGGAGCGGAGCCCCGTGATCGCCTCCGCAGCCTGGTTCCAGAGACGGATCACGCCGTCTCGGTCGACGAGGAAGACGCCGTCGCCGACGTGTGCGAGCACCCGCTCCGCCTGCTCGCGCTCCTGCCTCGAGACCCGGCTGCGCGCGATCGACGGCGACACGGCGTACGCAAGGGCGAGGAGCGCAAGGACGAGCCCGAGACCGAGGCCGACCACACGCCAGCGGGCCGTGCTCGCCGCCGAGTCGATGACCGAGCCTCGCTCCAGCACCACGAGCTCGACGCGGCTCGCGGCGCGCCCGAGACCCGTGCCCACCGCCCGATAGCGGCTGCCGCCAGCGCGGATGTCGCTGCCGCTCTCGGAAGGCGTCCCGGCGTCGATCCGCACGGTGCCTTGCGAGGTCACGAGCTTGCGGCCCTCGGCGACCGCCAGCTCGTGCCGGGGGCCGAGAAGGGCTCTTCGGCTCAAGGCGCGGACGAGGCCGCTGCTCAGCGGCGCGAAGACGACTACCTGGCCGATCCTGTGCCCCTTCGAGAGGACGTCGACCCTGCGCACCGCGACCGCCGAGGGCGGTGCGGTCTGCGGCGAGCGGGAGAGTCTGCCCGTCCTGGGGTCGAGGCTCCACGCCAGGACGGGCGGCCCGCCGTGCAGGAAGTCGAGCTGGACGCGCTTCTGGCCGGCGAGCCTGCTCGCGGCCGCGTCCGCAGGTGAGACGAGGGAGCGGTAGGCGCCGCCTGCGGAGTCGAGGCTTCGAGTCAGCCTCGCGTCGGCGCTGTTTCGCTCGCGCTGGGCGGCGTAGCCGCCCAGCCCCCAGGCGGCGACGACGAGCGGGGTCGCGAGGAGCACGAGTGCGGCAGTGAGCCTGAGACTGCCCGGTCGCGTCCTGGTGGGTGCGTGCGGCTTCATCGTTGGCGCCGCGACGGCCGCAACGACGGGCGATCGAACCGTAGCGTGGGGAAGGCTGCTTTTCCAGCCCGGAAGCAGGGAGAAATGCCGAGCCGATCAGGCGCGAACGCGCCGCTCGAAGACGCGCTCGAAAGCCGCGTCGACGCCGGCAGCGAGCGCACCCTCGATCACCGCCGCCTCGCCGAGAGCCGAGACCTCGACGCGCGGCGCCGGGAACGGCAGCCAGTTGCCGAGATGACGCCGGACCGGATCGACGAGCTCCGGGTTGGCTCCGACGCTGCCGCCGAGCACGAGCAGCGGCAGGTCGAGGGTTGCGGCGAGCGGCAGTGCGTGGAGCGCGATGCGGCGAGCTGCCTCCTCGACGACTCCGGCGGCCGCCTTGTCGCCGCCACGGGCCGCGGCGAAGACCTCCGCGACGTCGTACGGCGGCTCGAGGATCGTCTTCTTGCCCGCGACCGCCTGCGCGGCGTACCCGGAGAGCGCGGCGGCGCACGGATCGACGTCGTCCTCTCGCCCGTTGCGAACTGCGTCGAGCTCGCCCGCGGCGCCGTTGTGGCCACGGTGGAGCTTCCAGGCGAGGACGACCGCCGCGCCGAGGCCCGACCCGACGAAGAGGAACGCGAAGTCGGGGACGCCCTGGGCGACGCCGTGCCGCTGCTCGCCGAGCGCGGCGAGATTCACGTCGTTCTCGAGTCGCACCGGCACGCGAAGAGCCCGCTCGAGCTCCTCCTGGATGCCGGCCGCTCCCCAGCCGGGAAGGTCGGCGGACGACACTCTCCCGTCGGTCGGGGAGGCGACCGCCGGGACGGCGACGACGGCGTTCTCGAGGAGGTCCGGCGCGAGCGTGCTCCTGCGCACGAGCGAGCTCACGGTGGTCGCGAGCACGTGGACCCGTTCCTCGATCGAGCCGCGACTCCGGATCTCCTCTCTCGCCCGGATCTCGCCGGCCAGATCGGAGAGCGCGGCACGGACGACGTTCGCTCCGAAGTCGACGCCGACGACGACGGCCGCTTCCGGGTCTGCCTCGTAGTAGACGGCACCATAGTGCGGCCGGCGCACCTCGGGAGCGCTCTCGCGGACGAGCCCGTCCTCGAGCAGGGCACGCAGCACACCCGACACGGTCGGCCGCGAGATGCCGGTCTGGCGCGCCACCTCGGCGCGCGAGATCGGACCGGACGAGCGAACCGCTTCGAACACGGTGCGCTCGTTCAGCGTGCGCAGCAGCGCCGGCACGGCCCTCGTCTCGGTCATCTCGTAAGTAAGATTAACCAGAATGAGGATCGCGGTCGTCGGCGGAGGCTCGACCTACACGCCGGAGCTCGTCTCGGGACTGACGCGGCTCTCCGTCGACGAGCTCGCGCTCCAGGACGTCGATGCCGAACGCCGGGACGTCGTCGGCGGGATGGCGCGGCGGATGCTGGCGCGGCAGTCGTTCGCCGGCCGGCTCGAGGTGACCGGAGATCTCGACGCGGCGATCGCCGGAGCCGACTACGTCCTGATCCAGATCCGGGTCGGAGGCCAGGAAGCACGGCTGCGCGACGAGACCTTGCCGCTCGCGTGCGGCTGCATCGGCCAGGAGACGACCGGCGCAGGCGGCTTCGCGAAGGCGATGCGCACCGTGCCCGTCGTGCTCGACATCGCCGAGCGGGTTCGCGCGCTGGCCGCGCCGGACGCGTGGATCGTCGACTTCACGAATCCGGTCGGCATCGTGACGCGGGCGCTGCTCGACCACGGGCACCGCGCCGTCGGTCTCTGCAACGTCCCGATCGGCTTCCAGCGGAGGTTCGCGGAGTGGCTGGGAGTCGAGCCGGCCCGCGTCGTCGTCGACCAGGTCGGGCTCAATCACCTGACCTGGGTACGCGCGGTGCTGCTGGACGGCGAGGACGTCCTGCCCGGCCTCCTCGCGGAGCACGGGGACGAGCTCGCCGACGAGATCGAGCTTCCGCGCCGCCTGCTCGACGAGCTCGGGGCCGTGCCCTCCTACTACCTGCGCTACTTCTACGCGCACGACGCGGTTCTGCGCGAGCAGCTGGACTCCGAGCCGCGTGCAGCCGTCGTGCAGGACATCGAGCGGAGCCTCCTCGATCTCTACCGGGATCCGGCGGCGGACGAGCGGCCCGATCTCCTCATGCAGCGCGGAGGCGCCTACTACAGCGAGGCCGCGCTCGGGTTGATCTCCTCGCTCTCCTCCGACGACGGCGCCGTGCACGAGGTGGACGTCCGCAACGCCGGCACGCTCGCCGGCCTGGCGGACGACGACGTGGTCGAGGTGCCCGCGCGCGTCGGCCGGGCGGGTCCGGCGCCGCTGCCGCAGGCGCCGCTCGCACCCGAGCTGCTGGGGCTCATCCAGCACGTCGCGGCCTACGACCGGCTCGCCGTCCGCGCTGCGCTCAGCCGGGATCCGGTGGATGCCCGTAAGGCGCTGCTTGCGCACCCGCTGATCGGACAGGTCGAGCTCGTGGACGGCCTCGTCGACCGGCTCGTCGCCGAGGCCGTCCGCTGAAGACGGTCTTCGCGGTCGACGGCGGCGGCTCGAAGACGGATGCCGCCCTCGTACGCGAGGACGGCTCGCTCCTCGGCTTCGCGCGCGGGCCTCTCAGCCACCCGCACCACATCGGCGTCGAGGCAGGCGCCGACGCGATCGACGGGCTGGCCGCGCAGGTCGGTGCGCCCGCGGACCTCGCCGTGCTCCTTGTGGCCGGGCTCGACTTTCCGGACGAGGAGGAGGCCTTTCGGGCGGAGGCCGAGCGCCGCGGGTGGGCCGAGGAGATCGTCGTGGGGAACGACACCTTCGCCGTCCTGCGGGCGGGAAGCGAGCGGGGCTGGGGCGTCGCCGTCACGTGCGGGTCCGGGATGAACTGCGTCGGCGTCGGACCGGACGGACGGCAGGCGCGGTTCGCCTCGCTCGGCGCGGTCAGCGGCGACAGGATGGACGGTGCCGGCGCCGTCGGCCAGGCCGCCCTCGGGGCGGCGGTCCGCAGCGAGGACGGCCGCGGCCCGAAGACGGTGCTCGAGCGGCTCGCCCCCGAGCATTTCGGTTTCGCGACCCCGGTCGAGCTCGCGCGCGCCGTGCACGCGGGCGAGATCGCGTGGCCGCGGCTCGGAGAGCTCGCCCCGCTCGTGTTCGAGGCCGCCGAGACCGACGCGGTCGCCGGCGAGATCGTCGACGAGCAGGCGGCCGAGGTCGTCGCCTACATCCGCGCCGCGCTGCGGCGGCTCGACCTCGCCGGCGGCGAGGTGGAGGTCGTCCTCGGTGGAGGCGTGCTCCAGGCGGGCAACCGGCGCCTGCTCGGCGGAGTCGAGGCGGGCGTGCGGGAGCTCGGCCCGAAGCTGCTCCTGCGCGTCGCCGCCTCACGGCCCATCGTCGGCTCGGTGCTGCTGGGGCTCGACCGCTTGGGGGCAGAGCCGGATGCCTACCGGCGGGCGCGCGCGAGTCTCGATCGAGCGGCCGCGTCAGTCGGCGACGTGGCAGGCCACGCGGCGGCCGTCCGCGAGCTGCCGTAGCTCAGGCGTCACGGTCTCGCACTCCGCGATCGCGAACGGGCAGCGGGGCCGGAAGCGGCAGCCGGGCTTGGGATCGACGACCTTCGGCGGCTCGCCGACGTCCCGCGCGTCGGCGAGGCGGAGCTCGGCGCGGGGATCGGGCACCGCCGAGACGAGGAGCTGCGTGTACGGATGCTTCGGCCGCTGCAGCACGTCCTCGGTCGGGCCCTCCTCGACGAGATGGCCCGCGTACATGACGACGACGCGGTCGGCGAGGTAGCGCGCGCTCGCCACGTCGTGCGTGATGTAGAGGAACGAGACGCCTTCGTGCTCGCGCAATTCCCCCATGAGGTTGAGGATTCCGACCCGGATCGAGACGTCGAGCATCGAGACAGGCTCGTCCGCGACGATGAGCTTCGGCCGCAGCGCGAGTGCCTGGGCGAAGCCGACCCGCTGGCGCTGGCCCCGCTCAGCTCGTGCGGGAAGCGGCGCCGTGTGTCGGTCACCGGCACCAGGCCGACGGCCTCGAGCACGCGGGCCAGCTCCGTGCGGCGCTCCGCGCGCGACAGCTCGCCGCGATGGAGCTTCATCCCGCGGAGGATCCCGTGCGAGATCCGGTAGGCGGGGTTGATCGAGCTGTACGGGTCCTGGAACACCATCGGCACGGCCGCGCTGTAGGCGAGCCGGTCGCGCCGCCCGCGCAGGCGGCTGAGCGGCCGGCCCTCGAACCAGATCTCGCCGCGGGTCGGCCGGTGGACGAGCGCGAGCAGCCGGGCGATGGTGCTCTTGCCGCTGCCGCTCTCGCCGACGAGCGCGACGATCTCTCCGCGGCCGATCGTCAGGCCGACGTCGTCCACTGCGTGCAGCGTCTGCCGCGAGAGGAGCTTCCCGACCCGGAAGTGGCGGGTCAGGCCCTCGGTGCGGAGGAGTGGCTCGTGGCCGTTGCCGCTCACTCACCTGCTCCCTGGCGAAGGCACCGCACGAGCGCGCCGTTCACGCGATAGAGGGGGATCTCCCCTTCGAGGCAGCGCGGCTCCACGACCGGGCAGCGCGGCGCGAAGCGGCAACCCACCGGCGGATTCGCGAGGTCCGGAGGCGCTCCAGGAATCCCGAGCAGCCGAACCTTCGGCCCACGGAGCGAGGGAAACGCCTCGAGCAGCCCCTGCGAGTACGGGTGGAGTGGCCTGGCGAACAGGTCCCTCGTCGTGGACAGCTCGGCGACCTGGCCGGCGTACATGACGAGCAGCCGGTCGGAGAAGTGGCTGACGAGCGACATGTCGTGGGTCACGAAGATGACCGCGAAGCCGAGCCGCTCCTGCAGCTCCTTGATCTGCACCATCAGCGACCGCTGCGCGACCACGTCGAGGGCGGACGTCGGCTCGTCCATGATCACGAGATCGGGCGTGAAGAGCAGCGCCATCGCGATCATCGCCCGCTGCCGCATCCCGCCGGAGAGCTGGTGCGGATAGCTGTGGAGGTGCACGGGGTCGATGGAGACGAGCCTGAGCACCTCACGAGAGCGCTCCTCGATCTCCGCCTTGGACATGTTCGAGTGGGCGCGGCAGGCGTCGCGCATCTGCTCGGCGACCGTCAGCACCGGATTGAGCGCGTTCATCGCGCTCTGCATCACGACCGAGA
This sequence comes from Gaiellaceae bacterium, assembly GCA_035653395.1. Classification (GTDB taxonomy): domain Bacteria; phylum Actinomycetota; class Thermoleophilia; order Gaiellales; family Gaiellaceae; genus Palsa-739. The sequence goes on along the minus strand of DASRBX010000030.1, from coordinate 27,473 downwards.
GGTCGCGCCAGCGGACCCGCCGCAGCTCGCGCTCCTCGAGCAGGACGAGGTCGCGCCCCTGGAAGAGCACGCGCCCGCCGACAATCTCGCCCGGCAGCGGCGAGCCGAGCAGGCGCGCGATCGCGTACAGGAGGGTCGACTTCCCGCAGCCCGACTCGCCGACGATCGCGAGGAACTCGCCGCGCGCGAGCTCGAGGTCGACGTGGTCGACGGCGACGACCGGGCCCTGGAGTCCGCCGCTTCCGCCGCCGCGGTCGTGAGAGCCGCGCGGGACGCCGGAGCACGTCTTCGCAGCGCCCGCAGCGTCTTCGCGGCGGCGGCTGCGGGCGACAGCCGGGCGCGCGAGGTGGTCGCGACAGAGGCGGCGATCGTCGCGCGTGCCCTGACGGCGGTGGTCGCCGTCGTGGATCCGGAATTGATCGTGCTCGGCGGCGGCATCGGCCGAGCGCCGGGCTTCGCGGAGGAGGTCGGAGCCCGGCTCGCCGAGCTCTCCCCGGTCGTCCCCGACGTCCGTCCGAGCGCGCTCGGCGAGGGCGCGGTTGTCGACGGCTGCCTCGCGGTCGGCAGCGACCAGCTGTGGCAGCGCATCCTCAGCTCCCGCCTCGCAGCCGAGACGGAGTAGCGCGCGGCGGCCGCTCCAGCCACACCCTCGATCGGGTTCCAGGAGGACCCGGTCGCTGCCGATGCTGTCACGCGTGGCGGGTGTCGCCGTGTGGCGGGGGACGTTCGGGGCCGCCGAGGCCGAGCGACTGCTTTGGCGTGCGGGCTTCGGCCCCCGGCCCGGTGAGGCACAGAAGCTCGGGCGCCTCGGGCTCGAAGGCGCCGTCCACCAGCTGACGAACCCGGGGCGGGAGCACCTCGTCGGGCCGCGGCCCCACGACCGGAACGGACGGCCGCTCGCCCCGCTCGACGCCTGGGGGCACGATCACGTCTGGTGGCTCGACCGGATGGTGAGAACCTCGCGGCCGCTCGTGGAGCGGATGACGCTGATCTGGCACGACTGGTTCGCGACCTCGAACGACGGCGTCGGCTCGCAACGGCTCATGCTCGACCAGAACCACCTCTTCCGCAAGCACAGTCTCGGCTCGTTCCACGAGCTGCTGCTCGACGTGACCCGCGACCCGGCGATGCTGCTGTGGCTGAACGGCAGCGACAACTCCAAGGACTCGCCGAACGAGAACTACGCGCGGGAGATGATGGAGCTCTTCACGCTCGGAGCCGACCGAGGCTACACCGAGCACGACGTCCGCGAGCAGGCGCGGGCGTTGACCGGCTTCCGGAACAACTGGGACCAGAACCTCGGGCCGGTGAAGTTCCGCTACGACCCGAGCTATCACGATCCAGGGCGAAAGACGATCTTCCGGCACCGCGGCCGGTTCAATTGGAAGGACTCGTGCCGGCTCTGCGTGACGCATCCGGATCACCCGTCCTTCTTCGTCCTGAAGCTTTGGAGCTACTTCGTCCCGGAGGCGCCCGACCACGGTACGCAAAAGGCGCTGGAGCGGCTCTACAAGTCCTCGAAATACGCGGTGCGGCCCGTCGTCGCCGCGATCCTCCGTCACCCTGCGCTCCACCGCGGCCCGAGGCTGGTCAAGCCGCCGGTCGTCTACAACGCCGGCCTGCTGCGCCGCATCCGCCGCGGAATCGACACCACCGACTGGACGTGGCTGGACTCGATGGCCGGACAGCAGCTCTTCTACCCGCCGAACGTGGGCGGCTGGGACGACACGCGCTGGCTCGACACCGCGACCTGGCGCGGACGCTGGTGGATCGCCCAGTACGTGCTCGACCGCCATGCGCTCGACCCGGGGAAGGCTCACCAACCCTACGACGCGCAGAAGCTCCTCGACGGCGCCTGCACGTTCTGGCACGACCCTCCACTCGGCCGTGCCACGCGCCACGCGCTCACCACCTTCGCCCACCGGGCACTCCACGACGCGAAGGGCGTCGCGTGGAAGCGCGAGCAGTACCCGGTCATGGTGCAGAACGCGCTCCGCCAGCTGATCGCCGTCTCGCCGGAGCTGCAGGCCGCATGACGAGGTGCAACCACTGCGACGGGCTTTCGCGCTCACGGCTCCTCCATCGCGCGCTGGCCGAGGCCGGCCACGGGCTGCCGGCGATCGAGCCGGGAATGCCGCTCCCGGCCGGGACGGGCCTCACCCGGCGCCGCTTCCTCACCCGGAGCCTCGGCGCCGCCGTCGCCGTCTATGGCGGCTCGCGGCTCGGGCTCCGCGCGCTCGAGGAAGGAATCGCCGCCGCGGCTTCCGGCCCCGTAGCACCGATCCTCGTCTCCATCTTCCTCGAGGGCGGCGCCGACGGCCTCTCCGTGCTGTCACCGCAGGGCGATCCGCTGTACAAGCAGCTACGGCCGCAGCTCGCGCTCGCCGGCGGGACCCCACTCGCCGAGGACGACCGCCTCTACTGGCACCCCGCGCTCACCGGCCTCCAGCAGCTCTACTCGGAGCAGAAGGTCACGGTGCTCCCGGCGGTCGGCTACACCCACGCCGACCAGTCGCACTTCACGTCCCGGCACTACTGGGAGGTCGGGGCGACCGACACGTCGCTTCGGACCGGCTGGCTCGGGAGGTACCTCGACCGGGCCGGGAGAAAGGACAACCCGCTCCAGGGGCTCTCGCTCGAGGACACCCTCGCCCCGGCGCTCGCCACCGCCCGGGTTCCGGTCGCGTCGATCTCGGGCCCCGACCAGTACGACTTCTACAGCAAGCGAGTCTGGGGCGAGGTCGAACAGCGGATGCTCGAGGCGATCGGCCTCCTCGGTCACCAGCCGGCGGACGCGGGCCTGCGCACGGCCGGCAACGTCGCGGCGCAGGTGGACCGTCTGCGCCGGCAGCTGATCCCGTTCCAGTCGTCGAACGGGTTCGAGAGCCCGGTGACCTATCCGCAGTCGGACGACCCGTTCCCGCAAAGGCTCGCCGGGCTCGCCGCCATGCTCGGCGCCGGCCTGCCGCTCCACTGCGTCGCCCTGACGGCTCCGGGCGAGTACGACACCCATGCCGGCGAGCCGGCCGCCCTGACGCAGGGACTGCAGCTGACCGCAGACTCGCTGCTCGCGTTCCAGCGCGACCTCGAGGCGCGGGGGCTCGCCGACCGGGTCCTCGTGCACGTCTGGTCGGAGTTCGGCCGCCGAGCCGCGGAGAACGGCGACAGCGGGACCGATCACGGCGCGGCCGGAGTCGGCTTTCTCGTCGGGACCCGCGTGGCCGGCACGATGGTCGGCGAGTTTCCCGGTCTGCAGAAGGGGTTGGACGCGGACGGCAACGTTTCGGCCACCTCCGACTTCCGGAGCGTCTATGCGGCCCTGCTCGAGCAGTGGTTCGGCGTGGACGCCGCCGCGGTGATCCCGAATGCCCGCTCCTTCCCCCGGCCGAAGCTCGTCGCATGATCCTCCCCGCGCATGCGCAGCGCCCGCCTGCCCGCGTGCAGGTGGTCGCGCAGGAGTTCCGCTACAGCCTCTCGCGCTCAACGGTCAGAGCGGGGCGTGTCATCGTCGAGCTCGTCAACCGCGGCCAGGACACGCACGACCTCGACCTGCGCCGGGTGGGCGGCACGAGGATCATCCGGTTCCCCGCCGTGCAGCCGGGCCAGGTCGTCGACCGCGAGCTGAGGCTCGAGCCCGGCAGATACATGCTCTGGTGCGCAGTGGCGGACCACCGCGAGCGCGGCATGCACGCGGTGCTGCGGGTGGTTCGGGTGCCTGCCCGCCAGTAGTCAGTCGGCGTTGGGCCGTTCCAGCTGGTTTCCGGTTTCCCGGCCGAGAACGCCTTCTTTGAATTCGCGCATGCCTTGCCCCAGTGAGCGTCCCATCTCGGGCAGCCTGCGTGCTCCGAAGAGCAGGAGGATCACGACCAGGAGGAGCAGGAGGTGGAACGGGTTCTCGAGTCCGCTGAGCATGTCTGTCGCGACTGCTAGGCGTGGGCGGGGTTTTGCGCGTGCCGGCTGGCCGGGTCGACGCCCGCATAGGTGAGGAAGTCGACCATGCGGAAGCCGAGGCCCGCGTTCGAGATCGGGGCGGTCGGGGTCCAGGAGGGGCTCGCGTTGAGGTAGCTGTTCGGGTCGCTCTGGATCAGGCCGACCAGGACTTCTGCGACGATCCGGCCGGCGACGGGGCCTAGGTGCAGGCCCGACGCGGCGACCTGGGCCTCCTTGAGGGCGTAGTACCAGAGCGGCGTGCTCTTGTGGAGGTCGAAGCCGTACTTCTTCAGCTCGGGATTGATCAGCGGCGTGGCACCCATCGCAGCGGCGATCGACTGGCCGGAGGGAAGGCTCCAGGTGACTTGACGGAGGAGGTTCCGCTGCGGCAGCACCGTCGGCTGGTCGTGGCTTGCAATCGTGCCGAGCGGCAGCGTGAACAGGGGGCTCGAGATGTGCGTGTCGATCTGCTTGTTGCGCTTGACGTTGCCGTCGCCGAAGTCGAAGAAGGTTTGCCAGCCGATGAAACGGCGCGGTGCGTGGCAGCCGATGCCGCGCAGGTCGCTCGGGTCGGGCGTCACCGCGTTCTGGCCTGGATCGAAGATGAAGCCGAAGAAGGGGCTGCCGTCCTCGTTGCCCTTCAGGTTCGCGCGGTAGGACGGGCGCACCATGCTGTGGCCGAAGCGGTAGCAGGCTCCCTGGAACTCGACCGGCATGAACCCCTGTCCGAGCCCGACCGTGTAGAAGCGTCGGCCGTTCTGCAGGACGTCACCCGCCAGGTCGGAGCCCACGAAGAGGGGCAGGAATTCGTGCAGCACGAGCCACTGGTAGTGCCAGGTCGTCGCTTGCCGCGCCTGCGCATAGTCGTCGGGGTAGCTCAGCCCGTTGCTGCGCGCGTCGTCGACCTGCCGATTGTGGAACTTGATGAAGGCGCAGTGCAGCCCGGCGATCATCATGTTCTCGTCGTTGCGGGGGTCGCCGACGATCGCGGTGCCGTCGCCGGTGCGCGGCAGGTCTTCGAAGCCGGGCGAGCCGTCGGCGAACGTGCCGCCAGAGCCGAGCAGGAGCTTCGAGTGGTCGGCCGGGTCGTACAGTGCGGGGCTCCCGACAGGCCCGTCGCCGTAGACGGAATCCAGGTCCAGGGCGGGCGTTCGACCGTTGGGCGAGGTGAACGGGTCCGTCGTCACGCCGAGCTTCGAGCTCGTGTCGAAGGTGATGTCGTGATCGATGAACTGGCCCATGAAGGTGGTTCCCGCCGTATGGGTCGGGTTGTCCGGGTTGTTCTTGCTCAGGTCCGGGTTCGTGATCAGGGCGATCGGCCCCTGGCTCAGATCGTCTTTGGCGTCCAACAGGCCGCCTCTGGCCCCGAGAGCCAGCATGGCCCGGTCGAGGCCGGGGGCCGCGTTCGCGAAGGGCGGAAGGTTCGGGAAAAGACGCCCGAACGTCTGACTCCCGGTCGACGCGTAGAGACTCCGCGCAGGTGCCGCGCGAACCGGCCGGGCGAAGGCACCGGCCACGCCGCCGCTCAGTGCGACGGCTCCCGCGCCGGCGCCGGCCCTCTTCAGGAAACCACGTCTGCTGTAGCGTCCGGGCCCCCGGCGCTCCTGCGTCGTGCTCATCTCACCCTCCTTGGCTGACGACTTCGGTGACGCGCTCGCTCGGGAGCGCGGCCCGCCGCGCCGCCTCCCGCACGACCTCGACGGATCCCGCCTCGTAGAGGTAGAAGCACGTCTCTTCTTCGGGCGCAAAGAACGAACGAAGGCAGACGACCGGGATGCCCTCTCGGCTCATCTCCTCAGCGGTTCGATGCGCTCGTCCGGCTCCGCGCTCGACAGCGGCGAGATCGCTTCGAGCCACGTACTGCTCGACGAGGAACTCGGCCATGGCCGCGAAACTACGCCGGCCATGACGACCGCGAAATACCGGAAACCTGGAATCTTTGAGCTAGCGGAGCGCCGCGGCGAGCTGCGTGCGGGAGCGGAGTCCGAGCTTCGCGTACGCGTGCGACAGGTGCTTCTCGACCGTGTACGGGCTGACGACGAGCTTCGCGGCAATCTCCTTGTTCGAGAGGCCGGCGGCGGCAAGCCGCACGATGCGTTCCTCGCTCGCGGTCAGGGATCCGTCCTGACCAGGGCGCTTGGCGCCCAGCCGGGCCAGTTCGTCGGCCGCTTCGCGCGACCACCCCGGCGCGCCCATGAGGTTGAACGAGGCGACCGACCGCTCGAGGACGGCGCGTCCCGCGCCCCACTTCCGCAGGCGCCGCAGGCGTCCGCCCAGACTGAGCAGCGCGCGCGCCTCGTCGAACTGCAGCCCGAGTCGGCCGTATTCCGCGGCAGCCCCCGACAACCGAGCCGCAGCGCCTTCGTCGTATGTCGACGAGATGCGGATCAGGGCCCGGCAGCGAGCTGCTGTCGCGAGGCCCCAGGGGTGTTTCTGCTCGACGGCGAGCTCGGCCAGTCGCTCCGCGACGGCGGTGGCTTCGTCGACCTCGTCCAGCTCGACGAGAGCCTCGACGAGATCCGGCGCAGCCGGAAACACGCCCGGATCGTCGATCCCTTGCCCTTGTGTGTACTCCCACACCGCCCGCAGATGCACCGCCGCGCGTGCAGCGTCGTGGTCGACGAGCGCAGCGAGTCCCCGTGCTCGCAGCGCCTCCAGCCGGTCCCATCCCATGCCTGTCCGGTCGCACCCGGCGATCGCACGCGCCGCCCAGTGGTCGGCCTCGTCGACGAGCCCTCGCTCCGCCGCGAGTAGCGCTTGGCAGCGTTCGTACATGGGCCAGATGACACGCTCCGAGGTCTCGGCCCAGGCGTCGAGCAGGCGCGCCGCGGCGTCGAAGCGGCCGATCCGAAGCTCCAGCTCGCACATGTGCAGACGCTGAAGCGCGTATGGGTACGGCTCTCCGCGCTCGTCGGCGGTCCGTAGCAGCTCGCCGAAGAGTGAGCGTGCTCGCTCGATTTCGCCACGCCACACGAGTCTCTGACCGGCGATCCGCCAGGGTGACCACGATGTGGGGTACGCACTCTCGTCGGCCCGTTCGAATTCCCGGCAGAGCTCCTCGATCGGCTCGCCCCGCAGGGCGCGCGCCCACGCCAGCGTGAACAACACCTTCCGCAGGGATTCCCCCCGGGGCCTCGGCACACGCTGCAGCAGACCGGCCATCGCCGACTCGACCGCGGGCACCTGCTCGACCCGGATGACCGCCGTGTTCTCGCCGAGCTGCGCAAGAACGGCGGCGTGGAGGTCGGGATCCTCTCGGCTTTCCTCGCGAGCACGCTCCAGCAGATCGCGCACCTCGTCGTTCGTGTCGACGATCCCTTCCATCAGCAGCAGGTACGTCCTGGCCCGCACTCTCCCGGCAGGAAGACTCGGGAGCGCCCTCCCGCAAGAGATCGGTCAGCCGTTCTTCTTCACCCGCCCGCGACAGGCAGTCGGCGAGCGTGAGCAACCGTTCGTCGCGCTCGGGCGCGTCTTCGGGTGTAAGGCGAAGCGCATGGTCGGCGAGCTCCGCGGCCTCGCGCCACGCCCCGCGGGCGGAAGCGGCAACGGCAGCCTCGGCAGCCGCCGTCGAGAGTCGAGCATCTGGATCCTGGGCCGCGAGCACGAGGTGGCGTACACGGAGCCGCTCGTCCCTCACCACCCGGGAGAGGTCGCCATGAAGTCGTCGGCGCTCGGCCGGAGTCGAGTGTGCGAGTGCGGCCGAAGCGAGCAGGGGGTGGCCGGGAAGGACCCTGCCCCGCTCACTGCGCACGACGCGGCTTGCCAGAGCTTCTTCCAGGGCCGACCCCCCGAGCAGCCCGCCGACCTCAGCTTCTCCGAGGTCGCCGTTGAGCGCGGAGGCGAGAAGCAGCCGTCGAACCGCCGCCGGCAGCCGCTCGACGCGGCTGCCGAAGAGCTGATCGAGCGCCCCGGGAAGCGGCAGCTCACCGGCGGCACCGACACCGCGCTCGGCGGCCACGCGGCCCAGCTCGAGCGCGAACAGCGGATTTCCGCCGCTGAGCTCGAAGATCTGGCGGAGGACCGGACGGCGTGGAGCGCTCAGGCCAAGTCTGCTCGACAACAGGCGGCGAATCGCTCCGAGGCTCAGCCCGACGATCTCGAGCGTACGAAGCAAGGGCGCCGGGACTGCCTCCTCCCACTCCGAAGGCTGGCCAGGACGTCTTGTCAGCAGGAAGCGCACCGCCGGCCGGTCGAGCCTCCGGGTGGTGAAGACCAAGGCCTGAGCCGAGGCGGGATCGACCCACTGGACATCGTCGACGGCGATGACGACGTCCCCGTGAGCCGAGAGCTCCCGCAGGACGCCAAGGACGCCCGATGCGATCGCGCGTGGCTCCGGCGGCACCGCCCCCGGCTCGGCGCGGAGGAGCGTCACCTCGAGCGCCGATCGCTGCGGGGCGGGAATGGCCGACAGGGCGCCGATCTCGACGCTTTCGAGCAGATCTGCCAGAACGGTGAAGGAGAGCTGAGTCTCGGCCCCGCTCGCCCGGGCCCAGAGGACGCGCGCGCCGCGCCCTCGCGCAGCGTCCAGTCCGGCCTCCCAGAGAGTCGTCTTGCCGATCCCGGGCTCGCCCACCAAGACCAGCGCCCGGGCGGTCGGATCGTGCAGAAACGCCTCGACAGCCGCGATCTCTTCCGCGCGTCCGAGCACCGGCGTCCGGGAGCTTCCGGTTTCGATCAGGCCCGAATCCAGCCCGCTCGTTCCCAACACCCTCATTGTCCTGCGCAGACCGGGACAAGACAAGAGGCCGGGATGACACGGTCACCGTCCGCGGAAGAGTGCCCCCGGCAAGAATCGAACTTGCGCACGCGGTTTAGGAAACCGCTGCTCTATCCACTGAGCTACGGGGGCCGCGGGACATTGTGCCGCGTCGGCGCGCGAGGGCGGCCCCGGCCGCAGAGTCACCAGATCGCTTCGTCGTTCTCCGGGTCGAAGAAGTGGAGCCGCTCGAGGTCGATCGCGACGCGGAGGGGCTGTCCCGTCCGCGCCGCGCTGCGCGGGCTCAGGCGGGCGGTCAGCATGACGCCCGAATCCCCGGCGGTCTCGGCCTCGGGCGGCTGAGGAGCTGGATCGGCGCCTGCCGGCCCGGTGTCCCCCGCGAGCGGGAAGTGGGCGATCACCTCGGCGCCGAGCTCCTCCGCGAGCGTGACCCGCACCGAAAGCGAGCTCCCGTTCGCCGAGGAGACGAGCGACGCGTCCTCGATGTCCTCCGGGCGTATCCCCACGACGACCTCTGCGCCGGTGTAGCGAGCAAGGCCCGGCCGCCGGGCGAGCAGCGAGCGCGGCAGCGGCAGGACCGCCTCGCCGAGCTGCGCGGAGATCGCGCCCGACTCGCCGGTGAGGCGGGCGCGGAGGAGGTTCATCGCCGGCGAGCCGATGAAGCCCGCGACGAAGGCGTTGGCGGGGCGCTCGTAGAGCACGTGCGGGACGTCGACCTGCTGCAGCCGTCCGTCGCGCATCACCGCGACGCGGTCGCCCATCGTCATCGCCTCCGTCTGGTCGTGCGTCACGTAGAGCGTCGTCGTCCGCAGGCGCTGGTGGAGCGTCGCGAGGTACGTGCGCATCTCGACGCGCAGCTTCGCGTCGAGATTCGACAGCGGCTCGTCCATGAGGAACGCGGCAGGCTCGCGCACGATGGCCCGTCCCATCGCCACCCGCTGGCGCTGGCCTCCCGAGAGCTGCGCGGGCTTCCGCCTCAGCAGGTCGTCCAGCTCGAGCATCTTCGCCGTCGAGAGCACGCGCGGCCGGATCTCGCGCTTCTTGACGCCGTGCAGCTTGAGCCCGTAGGCCATGTTGTCGTACACGGTCATGTGTGGGTAGAGCGCGTAGGTCTGGAAGACCATGGCGATGTCGCGGTCGGGCGGCGCGACGTCGTTGACGACCTGCCCGCCGATCAGCACCTCTCCGGCCGTCGCCCGCTCGAGACCCGCGGCCATCCGGAGCACCGTCGTCTTGCCCGATCCGGACGGCCCGACGAGGACGAGGAACTCGCCGTCCGCGACGACGAGGTCGAGGTCGTCGACCGCGACCGCCCCGCCGTCGAACGCCTTGCGCAAGCCGCGGAACTCGAGCTCGGCCATCTCAGCCTCCGTTCCTCTCTGCGATCAGGTCCCGGTACCAGAGCGCGCTGCGCTTCGGGATCCGGCGCTGCGTGGGGTAGTCGACGTAGACGATCCCGAACCGCTTCGCATACCCCCATTCCCACTCGAAGTTGTCGAGCAGTGACCACACGTAGTAGCCGCGAACGTCGACGCCCTGCGCTCTCGCCTCCTCGACCGCCGCGATGTGGGCCCGCAGGAACTCGACCCGCCGCTCGTCGTCCACGACGCCGTCGTCGAGGCGGTCCGCGAAGGCGGCTCCGTTCTCGGTGATCAGGAGCGGCAGGTCGCCGTAGTCGCGCTGAAGCCGCAGGAGGAGCTCCGTCAGCGCGCCGGGCACGACCGGCCAGTCCATCGCCGTGCGCTCGCCCTCCTGCTCGACCTCGCGAAGGCCGAGGATCGGGTCCTCGCCCGCGGCGACGAGATTGGGGCGGTAGAAGTTGACGCCGAGGAAGTCGAGCGGCTGGGCGATGGTCGCGAGGTCGCCGTCCCGGATCGCGTCGATCCGCCCGATCCGCTCCTCGTACAGGGCGAGCACGTCGGCCGGATACTCGCCTCGCAGGAGGGCGTCGAGGAACCAGCGGTTGTGATGGCCGTCGAGCCGGGCCGCGGCGGCGACGTCCTCGGGAGCGGCGCTCGCCGGGCGGGCGACCGTCAGGTCGAGGGTGATCCCGATCCGTCCCGTGCGTCCCGCTTCCCGGAACGCGCGCACGGCGACGCCGTGGGCGAGCAGCGCATGGTGGGCGGCGCTCACCGCGGCCGCCCGGTCGCGCAGGCCCGGGGCCTTGACGCCGAGCCCGTAGCCGAGGAACGCCGTCACCCACGGCTCGTTGTGCGTGATCCAGTCCCCCACGAGCCCGTCCAGCCCGTCGAGCACGAGCCGCGAGTAGTCGGCAAAGCGCTCCACGATGTCGCGCTCGGCCCAGCCGCCTCGGTCCTGCAGCGCCTGCGGCAGGTCCCAGTGGTAGAGCGTCGCGAGCGGCGCGATGCCGCGCTCGCGCAGGCCCTCGGCGAGCCGCCGGTAGAAGTCGAGGCCCTTCCGGTTGACGGGACCGCGGCCGTCCGGCTGCACCCGCGGCCACGAGACCGAGAAGCGGTAGCCCTGGAGCCCGAGCTCGCGCATCAGGTCGAGGTCCTCCTCCCAGCGGAAATAGTGCTCGCAGGCGGGCTCGCCGGTGTCGCCGTCCGCGACGTTGCCGGCGCAGGCGGCGAAGCGGTCCCAGATCGACTCGCCGCGGCCGTCCACACGCGTGGCGCCCTCGACCTGGAAGGCGGCGGTTCCGGCTCCCCAGACGAAGGGGGCGCCGGCACTCATCCCTTGATCGCCCCCTGCATGATGCCGCCGACGATCTGCCGGCCGAGCAGCAGGAAGACGCCGAGCAGGGGCAGGATCGAGATGAAGCAGCCCGTGAGGATCAGCGAGTAGTCGGGGACGTACGCGACGGTCGCGATGTCCGAGACCGCCACCTGCACCGTGGGATTCCGGGCGTTGAGGACGATGTACGGCCAGAGGAAGTCGTTCCACGTGTTCATGAAGGTGAGGAGGCCGAGCACCGCCACGATCGGGCGGACCGCGGGCAGGATCACGTGCCAGAAGACGCGCCAGGAGTTGCAGCCGTCGACTCGTGCCGCCGCGATCAGCTCGTTCGGCACCCCTCCGACGATGTACTGCCGCATGAGGAAGACGCCGAAGGCCGTGACGAGGTTCGGCGCGATCACGGCCTTGATGCTGTTGAGCCAGCCGAAGTGGATCATCTGGATGTAGAGGGGGATGAGCCCGAGCTGGACCGGCACGAGCAGCGTCGCGAGCACGAGCAGGAAGAGCAGCTTCCGGCCGCGGAACTCGAGCTTCGCGAAGGCGAAGCCGGCGAGGGCGCTGAAGAAGACCACCGACACGGTCACCGCCGACGAGACGATCGCGGAGTTGACGAGCGCCTTCGCGAAGTCGACGCTCACGATCCCGGAGTCGAAGAGCCGGTGGATGTTGTGGAACAGGTTCCCGCCCGGCAGGAGCTCCGGCGGGTAGGCGTAGACCGCGGCGTTCGTGTGCGAGGCGACGACGAACGACCAGTAGAGCGGGAAGAGCGACGCCACGACCACGAGGAGCAGGAAGAGGTACGTAAACGGCCCGGCGCTGTCGAACCGGCGTGCGACCGCCCGGCGCGTGCGCCGGCGCGGAATCCGCGAGGCGGCGGCGACCATCCCTTATACCTCCGCCGACCTGATCCGGCTGACGAGGACGTAGTTGACGAGCCCGAAGAGCGCGATCAGCAGGACGAGGCACCACGCGATCGCGGCCGCGTAGCCGAACTTGAACTGCGTCGAGCCGAGGAACTTCTCGTACAGGTACATCACGATCGTCTGGTACTGCCGTGACGCGCCCCCGGTGCCGCCGCTCGCCCGAGGCTGGAAGAGATACGGCTCGGTGAAGAGCTGCAGGCCGCCGATGGTCGAGATGATCACCGTGAAGAGGATCGTCGGCCGCAGCATCGGCACCGTCACGTGCACGAACTGCCGCACGCGCCGGGCCCCGTCGACCGCGGCGGCCTCGTACAGCTCCTCGGGGATGGACTGCATCGCCGCGAGGTAGATGAGGGCGTTGTAGCCGGTCCAGCGCCAGATCACCATCACGGAGAGCGCGATCCACGAGGAGAGCCGCCCGGACTCCCAGTAGACGTGGTGGATGCCGACCTGGCCGAGGACGTAGTTGAAGAAGCCGTAGTCGTGGCCGAACAGCTGCGTGAAGATGAGCGCCACCGCGACGAGCGAGGTCACCTGGGGGAGCAGGACGGCCATGCGGAAGAAGGTCCGCGCCCGCAGCTTCGTGTTCAGGACGTGCGCGATGACGAGCGCGAGCCCGAGCTGGGGGACCGTCGAGAGGAACCAGATCCCGAACGTGTTCTCCACGGCGTTCCAGAAGTAGGAGTCGTGGATGAGGAGCGCGTAGTTGTGGAGCCCGACGAAGTGGGAGACCGGGTCGAGCAGGTTCCGGTCGGTGAGCGAGACGTAGGCGGTGTAGCCGAGGGGGAAGAGGCCGAAGACGCCGAAGATGAGAAAGAACGGCGCGACGTAGAGGTACGGCGAGACCTTCGCGTCGAGCCTGCGCAGAACCCTGCGGCGGGTGGCCAGGGCGGCGACGGGGGGCTCGCCGCTTGCGCTTCGCGTTCCGGACACGACGCTCATCGGGCTCCTCGTGATCGTCTCAGGCCGGGCCGCGGGCGTCGAGGGGCGCCCGCGGCCCGACCGGCTGAGGGAGGGCTCTCAGCCTGCGTTGGCGACGTCCTTCAGGAACTGCTTCCAGGCCGCCGCCGGCGACTGCTTGTGCTGCTCCACTCGCTGGACGGCGTTGGAGGCGGCCGTCTGGAAGTCACCCTGGTGCGGTCCGAGAATCTGCGGCTTCAGCTTCAGCGCCGAGCTCGCGAAGATCTTGCCGACCGGCGCGTTGCTGAAGTACGGGTTCCGGAAGTTCTGCACCGCCTTGCTCTTCAGCACCGGGATCTCGCTCGAGAGGTTGCCCGTGTGCTTGAAGACGTACGTCTCGGACTTCGGCGACGTCAGGAACTTGACGAGCGCCGCCGCCTCCGCCGGATGCTGCGACTGCTTGGTGACCGTGAGGAACGAGCCGCCCCAGTTGCCGCCGCCGCCCGGGACCGGCGCGATGTTCCACTTGCCCTTGGCGTTCGGCGCCTGCCCCTGGATGTAGCCCATCATCCAGGCGGGGCAGGTGACGGTGGCGAAGGTCCCCTTCTTGAAGCCCGTGTTCCAGTCGTTCGAGAACGCGACGAGCCCAGCGTCCTCGTGGAGCTTGACGGCCTCCATCGTCAGGTTCCAGGCCTGCTTGACCTTCTTGTTGCTCGAGGCGATCACCTTGCCGCTCTTGGAGTAGTAGGCGGGGTTCGCCTGGCCGATGATCGCGTTGTAGAGGTTGCTGCCCGAGTCGATGAACTTCGTGCCCTTCGGGGCGTGCTTCTGGTAGCGCTTGCCGACGGCGAGGAACTTCGACCACGTGGGCCAGAGCTTCCCGAGCGCGGCCGGCTTGGTGGGCAGCCCGGCCTTCCTGAAGAGGTCGGTGCGGTAGCAGATGCCGAGGCTTCCGACGTCGGTGCCGAGGCCGATGACCGAATGGTTGCGGGCCACGGCCTGGTTCCACTTCCACGCCGGATAGCGGCTCTTCAGCTTCTTCGCCCCGTAGCTCCGGAGGTCGACGAAGTACCTAGGTTGAGCCGCGTACTGCGCGATGAAGCCGACCTCGATCGCCTCGATGTCGTCCGCGCCTGCGCCCGTGGCGAGATGCTGGGCGAGGGCGGTGTGGTGTGTCGCGTAGTCCTCGGTGTCTTCCTTGATCGTGATGCCCGGATGCGACGCCTCGTACTGCGTGTACAGGTCGTGGTAGCCGAAGTCGCCGAAGACGTCGATCGTCAGCGTGATGTTGGCGTGTCGCGAGGCCGAGGCGGCGGTGACCGACAGGCCGGACACAGCCGCGACAGCCGCGACCACGACGGCGAGGACGAGACGGCCTCGCCGGGTACGGATGCTCTTCACCCTTCTCCTCCTTCTGCTCTTGCCGAGGTCTGTGCCGGTGCCGTGTTCGACCGTCCCACCTCCTTCGCCCCACCGCACGACATGCGCACGACGAGCTCGACGGGCAGCGTCAGCGCGGCGGGAGTGGCTTCGGGGTTCTCGATCTGCTCTACGAGGGCGCGCGCGGCGGCGCGGCCGACGCCGACCTTGTCCTGGCGGATCGTGGTCAGCGACGGGTCGAGCAGCGACGCGAGCTGGATGTCGTCGAAGCCGACGACCGCGAGGTCGCCGGGAACGGAGAGGCCCCCCTCGCGCGCGGCCTTCATCGCGCCGACCGCCATCAGGTCCGCGGCGGCGAAGACCGCGGTGGGGGGCTCGGGCAGCGCGAGCAGCTCCTGCATCGCGCGCTCCCCGCTCTCGGTGTAGAAGTCGCCGATCCGCTCGTACTCGGGCCGGTCCTCGAGGCCGAGCGCATGGAGCTCGGCGCGGAAGCCGACGAGGCGGTCCGCGCCCGGCTTGCTGTCCTGAGGCCCCGCGATCGTCGCGATCCTCCGGTGGCCGAGGCCGTGCAGGTGTCGCACGGCGAGCCGCGCGCCGCCGACGTTGTCGGACGCGACGTGGGTGGCCTTCGGCCCCGACACGTCGAGGTCGACGCCGATGAGCGGGATGTCCGCCTCGAGCAATCGCGCGACCTCGGGGTCGGCGCGATCGACACCCATCAGCACGAGCCCGTCGACATGGTGGTGGCGAGCACGACGAAGGTACGAGTGGGCGCCGTCGCGGCTCGAGCCGGGCTGCTCGGTGGCGAACAGGAGGACGTCGTACCCTTGCGAGCCGACCCCGCGCTTGACGCCCACGAGAACGTCCTGGAAGAACGGGTGGCCGATGTCCGGGTGCTCGTGGCCGGTGAAGAGGACGACCCCGATCAGCTGCGACCGGCGCCGCACGAGCGTGCGGGCTGCCGCGCTCGGGGCGTAGTCCAGCGACCGGGCCGTGGCGAGCACCCGCTCGCGGGTCGCGGCGCTCACGTCGCCGTAGCCGTTGAAGACCCGCGAGACGGTGGATACGGATACGCCGCTGAGTTCGGCCACTTCACGGATGGTGCTCGTCCCGACCTCCGAAAACGTTTTAGCGGCGGCGACGTTAACGCGCCCTGGCGCAAAAGTCAAGAGGCGGCTTTATGGCTAAATGGTGCGGTGTGTCGCGCGGCGCAGCGCTACGGGAGCGTTTTAGCCCGACGTACCTACGAGGTTGCGCTGGTGCACTCCGTCGAGCGGCTCAGGGCCTCGTCGGCGTCGCGGGCCGCGAAGAGCTCCTCGCCCCGCTCCGCGAGATAGACCGCTCCGGCTGCGCCGGCGCCGAGGGCGGCGATCGCCACCGCAGGCCCGCGGAGCCGGATCCCGAACGCCTCGTCGAGGGAGTAGCGCCCCGGACCGCTGTCGGCGAGGGCGCCGAGAGCCGCGAGGACGATCGCCGGCAGCTCGATCCCGCCGTCCGAGTTCCAGAGGCCGTTCTTCCAGTGGACGTGGCGGATCGCGTTCGTCATCACGCCCGCGAGCATGCTCACGGCGACCGGCGTGAAGAGGCCGAGCGCGAGCAGCGAGCCTCCTCCGGCCTCCGCTGCGCCGGCGATCAGCGCGCTCTCGCGCCCCGGCTTGAGGCCGATCTGCTCGAAGAACTCGCCCGTCCCCTCCGGCCCCTGGCCGCCGAACCAGCCGGTGAGCTTCTGCATCCCGTGGCCGAAGAAGTAGCCGCCGATCGTCGCCCGCAGCATGAGCTTGCCGAGACCCATCGCGGCTTTCGGCTACCCCGAAGCCGCGACGGGAAACCACCGAGCTAGAGTCCGCCGGGATGAGCGACTTCGGCCTCGCAGCGCTGCTCGACTCGCGGCGCGGCGAGGATCTCGACCTCTGGGCGCGCACGATCAACCCACAGTTCGTGCGCGTCCTGCGCACGATCGGATTCGACCGCACGTGGGCGCGGGCGGAAGGCGCCTACCTCTACGACGCGGACGGCGCGCGCTACCTCGACCTGCTCGGCGGCTTCGGGATGTACGCCGTCGGCCGCAACAACCCGCGGGTGCGTGCGGCGCTCGTCGAGGCGCTCGAGCTCGAGACGCCCGGGATGACCGCGATGGGGACGACGCTCCTCCCCGGCCTGCTCGCCGAGGCGCTGATCGGTCTCGCCGGCGGCCGGATCGAGCGCTGTCTCTTCACGAGCTCGGGCACGGAGTCGGTCGAGGCGGCGATCAAGCTCGGGCGCGCGGCGACGAAACGCGCGCGCGTCCTCTCCGCCGAGCACGGCTTCCACGGGCTCACGCTCGGCTCCCTCTCGGCGAACGGCAATCCCGAGTTCACGGAGCGCTTCCGTCCCCTTCTGCCGGGCTTCGCGCAGGTTCCGTTCGGCGACCTCGAGGCGCTCGAAGCCGAGCTGCGGCGCGAGGACGTGGCGCTCTTCATCGTCGAGCCGGTGCAGGGCAAGGGGATCCACCTGCCGCCGGACGGCTACCTCGCGGGCGCGCAGGAGCTGTGCCGCCGCCACGGGACGCTCTTCTGCGTCGACGAGGTGATGACCGGCTTCGGCCGGACCGGCCGGATGTTCGCATTCCAGCACTGGGGCCTCGAGCCGGATCTCGTGACGGTGGCGAAGTCGCTCTCGGGCGGCTACGTCCCCGTCGGCGCCCTACTGATGGCGCGCTCGGTGCACGAGGCGGTCTTCGACTCGATGCAGCACGCGCTGTCGCACGGCTCCACGTTCGCACCGAACGAGCTTGCGATGGCCGCCGGCCTCGCGACGCTGCATGAGCTTCGCGAGCGGCAGCTCGTGGAGGAGAGCGCGCGGCTCGGCGAGCGGCTGCTCGAGCTGACCCGGCCGCTCGTGGACGAGTACGCGGTCGTGCGCGACGTGCGGGGGCTGGGGCTCGCCTGGGCGATCGAGTTCGGCGAGCCGCGCGGCGGCCGGTTGACGTACCGCATGATCGAGCGCGCCCAGCGCGGGCTGTTCGCCCAGCTCGTCGTCGTGCCCCTGTTCACGAAGCACCACATCATCAGCCAGGTGGCCGGCCACGACATGGCCGTGATCCGGATCCTGCCGCCGCTCGTCGTGACGGACGGGGACGTCGAGGAGTTCGCCGACGCGCTGCGCAGGACGATCAAGGGCGCGCAGGGTATGCCGAGCCTGACGAGGCTCGCGTTCACGGCCGCGAGCGCCGCCGTCTCGCGGCGCTAAGGCAGCTCTTCCGCCACGAGCTCCCGGATCGCCCGCCGTTCCTCGTCCCGGACGTTCCGATCGGCCAACCGGTACTCGGCCGCCGCCCGTAGCTCGTTCCGGACCTCCTCCTGGTCGAAGTGCGCGAGGAAGCGGCTCGTGAACGGGCGGCCCAGCGGACCGAGCCCGGTGCTCGTCGCTCCGATCACCCACGTCAGCGCCACGTCGAAGGCAGGCTCCCCGCGCCGGGCATTCGTCCAGTCGATGACGACCGGGCCGTCGCGGGAGAGGATGACGTTCGCCGGATGGAGGTCGAGGTGCAGTAGCCGCTCTCCCCGACCGACCACCGCGAGGCCCGCGGGCGCTTCGAGCTCGTGCAATTCCGCGTGCAGCCGGGCGAGTGTGGCCGCGTGCTCGGGAACGGTCGACGGCTCATCGCAGGCCGCCTGCCACATCGTCGGGCCCTCCACCTTCTCGAGCACGAGCGCATCGGCCCTGACCCGGAGCACGTCCGGCACCGGATAGCCGTGCCTGCGTGCGTGGCGCATGACGAGCGCTTCGCGCTCCGGCTCGCCGCCGGTCTTGAAGCGCCGCAGGACGCGTCCGGCGCCGAGATCGAAGATCTCGGACGCCCTTCCTGCGGCGAGGAGCCTGGGCTCAGCCACGCTCGAGCGGCAGGCCGCGCTTCGACCACTCGCTCCACGAGCCCGGATACAGGCGGCCCTCGCGGCCCGCGAGCCAGGCGCGGTGGAGCGTGACGCAGGACGTCACCCCCGAGCCGCAGTAGGCGACGAGCTCGCCCGGGGGCAGCTCGGGAAGCGGCTCGTTCCACGGCCTGTTCAGGGCGCCGGGGATCCGGCCGGGGGGGTCGTCGATCTCGTTCGGCTCGCCGCGCCAGCGGCTCGCGGTGCGCGCGTCCACGAGGAGGAGCGACGGGTCGGCGAGGCGCCGCACGATCTCCTCCGCCGCGATCGTGTCGCCGCTCCGCTCACGCGGAACGAACTCGGCCGGCTCGATCTCCTCCTCGCCGGCGAGGAGCTCGCCGCCCCAGGCCTCGATCCCGCCGAGCAGGACCGCGCACTCCTCGTGGCCGAAATGGCGCAGCAGCCACCACAGACGCTCGGGCCCGCCGCCGTTCCCGTAGGCCACGACGAAGACGCCGTGGCCGATGCCGGCCCGCCCCGCCGCCGCCGCGAACCTCTCCGCCGGCGGCAGCGGATGCCGACCGGCGTCCGGAACCGAGAGATCCGACAGGTCCTCGTCGACGTCGAGAAAGGACGCGCCCGGGATGTGCCCGGCCAGATAGAGCTCGCGCCCGCGCTCGGGGTTCCCGAGCTCCCACCGGCAGTCGACGAACTGAAGGCGCCCGGTCATGTCCGTCCTGTAGCTTGCCGCCCGCAACCGAGGCGCGCGGCAGGCGCTGCGCGCGCGAGGAGGGTCCCGGAATTGAGGAAAGCCGCCGGCGAATGCAGAGACGGGGAGCACGACTCGGCCTCGGAGATCCGTCCTGCCGAAGCTGGCCCGGCTCAAGTCGGTGCAGCAGGCATTCGGCTACCTCCGGCGGCTCGGCGGCACGAAGGGCGGTCATGAGGAAGACGGTGCGATCGGCGAGCTGAAGCAGCTCGGCTACGCCGGCGGCACCTGAAGCGCCTCACCCGACGAGCCGAGAACGCCGCTCGAGGAGGACGACGTCGCGCCAGACGCCGTCCAGCTCGCCGATCCGTTCGCGCACGCCCGGAGGCGAGAAGGTCGCATCGCCATCCATCATCCCTCCAGGTGGATCGCGCGTACCGCCGGCCGGTCCTCGGGCCGGAGCTCGCGGATGCTCACCCGCCTAGGCGGCCTCCGTCTCCGGCTCCGGCAGCCGGTGGACGTGCCCGAGCAGGTGGCCGTGGCTCTCCGTGCCGTAGCCGCCGGGAACCGGGATGTAGAACTCGGGATAGCCCCACATGCCGTGCTCGGCGACGTCGAGCCCGGCCGTCTCGACGTGCTCCTCCACGCGGATCCCCCAGATCCGGTCGAGCGTCCAGAGCGAGCCGTACGAGACCGAGAACGTGAAGGCACCGACGGCGACGAGGCCGAGCGCCTGCACGCCGAGCTGGTACGGCGAGCCGGTGTAGAGCAGCCCGCCGCGGCCGACGCCGACGGTCGCCGCGAGAGCGGGAACGGCGAGGAGCCCCGTCGCGAGCGTGCCCCAGACGCCGGCGAGGCCGTGCACGGCGACCGCCCCGATCGGGTCGTCGATCCCGAGCCGCTCGACGAGCGGCACCGCGACGACTGCGACCGCCGCCGCGACGAAGCCGATCACGACCGCGGCCCACGGGGCGACGAAGCCGCACGCGGCGGTGACGGCGACGAGCGCGGCGAGGACGCCGTTCAGCATCATCGAGACGTCCGGCTTGCGCAGCACGAGCCACGCGACGCAGATCCCCCCG
The DNA here is from genome assembly GCA_035653395.1 of Gaiellaceae bacterium. Classification (GTDB taxonomy): domain Bacteria; phylum Actinomycetota; class Thermoleophilia; order Gaiellales; family Gaiellaceae; genus Palsa-739. The sequence continues at coordinate 7,284 of DASRBX010000030.1, read as the reverse complement.
ACCCCGCCGGCCGCCGCGGCGAGGTTCGTCGTCAGGGCGACGTAGCCGAAGAAGCCGACGTGCCCGCCCGTCGCGACGCCGAGCGTCGAGCCCGGGTTGAAGCCGAACCAGCCGAACCAGAGGATGAGCGTCCCGAGCACCGCGTACGGCATGTTGTGTCCGGGGATCGCGTTCGCCCGCCCGTCGTGGCCGAACTTCCCGATCCGGGGCCCGAGCAGGAGCGCGCCGGCGAGCCCGGCGAGCGCGCCCTGGTAGTGGACGACCGTCGAGCCCGCGAAGTCCTGCATCCCGAAGCGCTGCAGCCAGCCGCCCGGCGCCCAGATCCAGTGGGAGACGAGGGAGTAGACGACGGTGAAGATGGCGCCGAAGACGAAGTAGACCCAGAGCTTCGCGCGCTCGGCCGTCGCGCCCCAGACGATCGCGAGCGAGACGCCGGCGAAGACGACCTCGAACAGCCAGCCGGCCGCTCCCGGGATCGCGGCGAAGGCCGCGAACGGCGCCTTCCCCACGGCGAGCAGCGCGGAAGCCGACGGCCAGAAGCCGTGCGTGCCGAGGAGGCCGTTCCCGCTGCCGAAGGCCAGCCCGAAGCCCACGAGCCAGTAGGCGAGCGAGGCGACGCCGAAGACGAGGACATTCTTGCCGGCGATGTGCGCCGCGTTCTTCATCCGCGTCAGCCCCGCCTCGAGGAACGCGAACCCGGCCTGCATGAACATCACGAGCACGGCCGCGACGACGACCCAGATCGTGTTCGCGGCGATCAGTAGCTGGTGGTGGGTCATCCGAGACGCTCCCCTGTGCGGTGGTGGACGATGTTCGAGACGGCCGACGTCCAGCAGAGGCCGTCGCCGGAGGACTGGCCGGTACGCGCGGCGTCGGCGATCGCCGCGACGACCCGCCCGGCGAGCGAGTCCTCGACGAGAAACGTGAGGAGTGCCTTGGGCAGGAAGCGCGACTCGAAGGTGCGGCCGCGGTACTCGTGCGTGACGCCCCGCTCGCGGCCGTGGCCGATCGCCTCGACGACCGTGACGCCGACGTGGCCGGTCTCCTCCTCGACGGCGTCGATCACCGTCTCCACCCGCTCCCTCACGACCACCGCCTCGACCTTGACCATCCGCCTCCTCTCGCTCCTTCGGACCACGAAAAAAGCCCCGCGACCGCCGAGGTCACGAGGCTCCTTCGCCCCGGCGGCCGCCTGCTCCGGCGCGCCGCCTGCCCGGGAAGCTACCAGCCGCGGCGGCCGGCGCGGGGTCAAAGCGCCCGCTCAGGCCGGACATTTGACGCCGGAGGACGCAGCGCCTAGCCTGGGAGGGCCATGTTGCTCTCGAACGTGATGGACCGGATCCCGGTGGGCGGTAGCGCTCGCCTCACCGGCTTCCGCGGCGCCCTTTAGGTCCGCGGGCCGCCGACCAGGCGGCGTTCCGTCCTCCGTTCCCACTTCTTCCAAGGAGCAGCATGTCCGGCCTTGCACCACGCACAACCGATCTCGCCTCACGTCCAGACCGCAAGGCGCCCGCCGTCGAGGTGCGCGACCTGCGGAAGACGTTCAGGCGCCGCGACCGCAACGCGGGCCGCTTCGCGCGCAAGCGTCCGTGGCCGGCGCTCGCCGACGTCACCTTCACGATCGCCCGTGGCGAGTGCGTCGCCATCCTCGGCCAGAACGGCTCGGGGAAGTCGACGCTCGTACGCCTGCTCTCGACCCTGCTGCTCGACGACGGCGGCGAGGCGCGGATCTTCGGCCACGACGCGTTCAAGGAGACGTCGACGATCCGCCGGCTCGTCAACCGCGTCTCGGTCGAGGCGAGCTTCTTCAAGAAGATGTCCGCGGCCGAGAACCTCTCCTACGCGGCCCGCTTCTACGGGATGACGCCGCGGCAGACACGCGCGGCCGTGCCGCAGATCCTGGCCCAGGTCGGGTTCCCGCCCGAGCGGCGTGGCGAGGCGATGGAGAACCTGTCGCGCGGAATGCAGCAGAAGGTCGCTCTCGCCCGGGCGCTCCTGACCTCGCCCGTCCTGCTCCTGCTCGACGAGCCGACGACCGGCCTCGATCCGCGCTCGAAGCTCGAGGTGCAGGACTTCATCCGCCAGGTCCGGGCGGAGCACGACGCGACGATCCTGCTCTGCACCCACGACATGAACGAGGCCGAGACGCTCGCCGACCGGGTCGGCCTGCTCGACCGCGGCCGGCTGCTCTTCCTCGAGCCGGTCGAGGACGTGAAGCGGCGGTTCGGCGTCGAGACGCTCGAGCAGGCGTTCTTCGCGGCGACCGGTCGCGAGTTCGAGAACGAGGCCACCGAAGAGGACGACGAGTACAGGGAGGTGTTCGCGTGAGCAGCGGCGTACGCTCGACGGAGCCGCCGTATCGTGGACGTGCCGGCTTCGCCGGCGCGGCCGCAACCTCTGCCGCGGTGGAGATGCGCAACCAGCTCGTCGGGCTGTTCGGGATCGTCGAGCGGAACGTCTACCTCACGAAGCGGTACTTCCTGTGGGACCTCGCGTTCATGGTCTGGACGATCGCGAACACCCTCACGATCGTCTTCATCGCGCGCGCGGAGCACCTGTCGCCGGCCCGCGAGAACACGCTCGCGATGAAGCTGCTCGTCGGCGCGACGATCTGGGCGTTCCTCGGGATCATCTTCGAGTTCATGACCGAGACGGTCGCCTGGGAGCGCTGGGAGGGGACGATCGAGTACACGTTCATGGCGCCGCTGTCGCGCCTCGTCCACCTGTTCGGACAGGGCGCGTTCGCGGTCCTCTACGGGCTGATCCGCGCGGCGATCCTCTTCTTCGCCGTCGCCGCCTTCATCGGCATCCACGCCCCGCGGGCGAACTACGGGGCGGCGCTGGCGCTGCTCGCGATCGCGTCGCTCTCGTTCATCGGCGTCGGGATCATGACCTCGGTGCTGCCGCTCGTCTCGCCCGAGAAGGGCGCGCAGCTCGGCTTCGTGGCGCAGGGCGTGATGCTCGTGGTCTCCGGCGTCTACTACAGCGTGAACGTGATGCCGGAGTGGATGCAGTGGATCGCGAAGGTCTCGCCGGCGACGTACGCGTTGCGTGGCAACCGGGACTCGATCATCCACGGAGCGGGGCTCGCGTGGGGCGACGTCTGGCCGCTCCTGATCATCGCGGTCGTCGCCACGCCGCTCGGGCTTGCGATCTTCCGCGTGGGCGAGCGGTACGCGAAGCGGCACGGCAAGCTGAAGCGGTCCGGATGATCGAGCTGCGCGTCGCGGAGACCGACGACGAGCTCGAGCTCTGGCGCAGCGTGCGCCGGTCGCTGCTGCCGAACGAGCGGGCCCCATCGATCGCAGAGCTGCGCGCCGGCGGCAACTTCCTGCTGCTCGCCTACCGCGACGGCGAGCTCGCGGGATCCGGCAGCGCGTCGAACGGCGACATCAGCGGCGCAGCGATCTTTCCCCGCGTCCTGCCGGGGCACCGCCGCCTCGGCGTCGGAACGGCGCTGCTCCACCGGCTCGCCTGTCACGCCGAGGAGCACGGGCATGCCGAGGCCGGCTCGCAGGTCGAGGACGAAGGGTCGCTCGCCTTCGCGCGGCGGTTCGGGTTCGCCGAGAGCGGACGCCAGGTCGAGCAGGTCCGGGCCGTCGGCGCCGCCGAGCCGTGGCCCGAGGCGCTCGACGGCGTGGAGGTGATCTCCGCGGACGAGCACCGGGGGCTGATCGGGCGCCTCTACGACGAGCTCGCGCTGCAGGCGTTCGAGGACATGCCGACTCCCGGCCAGATCGAGATCACGCGCGAGCTATGGGAGTCGGAGTGGGTGACGTGGCCGGAGGCGACGTTCGCCGCCGTCGCCGGCGGCGAGATCGTCGGCATGGCGGGGCTCGTCCGCGACGACGACCGGCCGGACCGCGCGGAGAACGTGCTCACGACGGTGCGGCGCGACCGGCGCGGCGAGGGCGTCGCGCGCCTCCTCAAGGAGCACGTGATCGCGTGGGCCTCGCGGCGCGGCATCCGCGAGATCTACACCTGGACGCAGACCGGCAACGAGAACATGCGCGCCGTCAACGAGTGGCTCGGCTACGGGACACGCAACGTCGTGATCAGCGTGCGGCGGGCGTTGCCGCTGTGAAGGACTTCTTCGCCGGGGAGGTCGCCGCGCGCTACGACGAGGAGACGGCGGGCATGGAGGTCGGCCCGGTGGTCGACTTCCTCGAGCCGCTGGCCGCCGGCGGCGCGCTCGAGCTCGCGATCGGCACCGGCCGCATCGCCGTACCGCTCGCCGGGCGCGGCGTGCGCCTGGTGGGCGTCGACCTCTCGCCGGACATGGTCGCGCAGCTACGGAGGAAGTCGGCGGAGATTCCCGTCGCGATTGGAAACTACGCGAGGACCCGCGTCGGGGGCACGTTCTCGCTCGTCTACCTCGTCTTCAACTCGATCAACAACCAGACGACGCAGGAGGGCCAGGTCGCGACGTTCGCGAACGCCTCGGCGCATCTCGAGCCGGGAGGCTGCTTCGTCGTCGAGGTCGGCGTGCCCAACACGCGGCCGCTCGAGGTCTTCGACCTCGGGGACACCCACGTCGGGATCGACGAGCTCGACTTCGCGACCCAGCGGCTCGTCTCCCATCACTTCACGCTCGTCGACGGCGAGTGGCGGCGGTTCTCGGTGCCCTTCCGCTCGGTGTCGCCGGCGGAGCTCGACCTGATGGCGCTCATGGCAGGGCTGGAGCTGCGCGAGCGGTGGGGGGACTGGGACCGGTCGGCCCTCACCGCAGAGAGCCGGAAGCACGTCTCGGTCTGGCTGAAGCCGGCGTGAAGGTCACCTTCCGCAAGGAGAGCGGAAGGCGCTACAGCGTCCACGTGGTGCGCGACCGGGCGCCCGATCTCCGGTGCGGCTCGATCGGCTACGACGACCGGCTGCCTCACGACCTCCTCCACTTCGTCGCCGAGGCGGAGCACGGACTGGACGGAGGCGTGTTCGGCGACCTCGCTTCCGGCGGCAACGCGCGGCTCTTCCAGCCCGTCGATCGGACGCTCGTCGCGAAGATGTGGCGGCAGCAGCGGATCCGACGGACGCGGCTGCCCGACGGCCGCCGCTCGGAGCAGCTCGCCTCGGAGCTCGAGCGCGGCTGGCGCGCGCGGACACTGCCGCCTGCCCTGCAGCGGCGGCTCGACGACCTCGCCCGGCGATGGAGCTCGCTGCAGGCCGGCGGATCGCTCACGCTCGAGTGGCCGCGCCCTGAGCGGCGCAAGCGTCATCCGCCGCGGAAGCGCAGGCGTCCCGCGACCGCTCGCCGCTAGTAGCGTTGCCGGGTGCCCGCGCGCGCCCGCCGTTCGTGCCTGACCGTTCCCGCGTCGAGCCAGCGGATGCTAGCGAAGGCCCCGTCGCTCCCCGCTGACGAGGTGATCGTCGACCTCGAGGATGCGGTCGCGCCGGATGACAAGGAGGCGGCGCGCCGCCTCGCGGTCGAGACGCTCGGCCGCGGCCCGCTCGGTCGCACAACCGCCCTCCGGGTCAATGCCCGAGCGACGCCGTGGTGGGAGGACGATCTCCGCGCGGCCGCGGAAGCGCGCCCCGACGTGGTCGTACTCCCCAAGGTCGAGTCCCCGGAGGACGTGTCCGCAGCGGCCGAGCTCCTCCCGCCCGGCACGGGACTCGAGGCACAGATCGAGACCGCGCGGGGGCTCGCCGAGGCCGAGCGGATCGCGGCGGCCGGCCGGGGACTCGAAGCGCTCGTCTTCGGCCCCGCCGACCTCGCGGCCTCGCTCGGCGTGCCCGTGCTCAGCATCGGCGCCGGCGCCTCGGACCACGCGCTCGGCCGCGTGGTCGCGGCGGCGCGCGCGTTCGGCCTGCAACCGGTCGACGGCCCGCACGCCCGGCTCGGCGACGACCTCGGCCTCGTCCTGGCGGCCCGTCGCGCCCTCGCGCACGGCTTCGACGGCAAGTGGGTGATCCACCCGAGCCAGATCGAGACCGTGAACCGCATCTTCACCCCGTCGCCCGCAGACGTGGAGCGCGCGAGGCGGATCCTCGCAGGGGCGCGCGGCGCCGCACGCTTCGAGGGCGAGCTCGTGGACGAGGCATCGCGAAAGCTCGCCGAGTCGCTGCTCAGGCGGGCCGAGGTTCTCGGCTAGCGCGCGGCGGGTACCTGCGGGCCATGACCGGGCGCCGGGAGCTCTGGGAAGTGCCTCGGTTCTCGGGCCAATGGCCCGGGTTCGTGCCGCAGTGCGACTGCTACCGCACGGATGATCCCCCGGCGCTGCATCTCCTGCTCGAGCTGCCCGGAGTCGACCCGGACGCCGTGCGGATCGCCGCCTCCGGCACCGCGCTCGTCGTCTCCGGCGTGCGCGAGCGGCCGCATCCGGCGGGAGCCCGCTACCGCCGCGTCGAGATCGAGTACGGCCCGTTCGAGCGGCGGATCGAGCTCGGCGAGGACGTCGACGTCGGCGAGGTCGCCGAGACCTACGAAGCCGGGATGCTCCGGCTGGAGATGCCGCTGCGGCGATGAGCGAGATCGACTTCAGCGAAACCGCTCCGGCCGAGGTCGACGAGATCCCCGCCGAGCTGCCCGTGCTGCCGCTCAAGGACACGGTCGTCTTCCCCGACTCCACGACGCCGCTCGCGATCGGCCAGGAACGCTCGATCCGGCTCGTCGACGACGTGGTCGGCGGGGAGCGCCTGCTCGCGCTCGTCACGGTCCGCGACGCGGAGATCGAGACGCCCGGCTGGGACGACCTGTACGGGATCGGGACCGCCGCGGTCGTGCACAAGATGATCCGCGTCCCCGACGGAACCCTACGGATCCTCGTCCAGGGCCTGCGCCGGATCCGGCTGGAGGAGCCGCTGACCGACGACCCGTATCTCGTCGGCCACTTCTCCGCCGTTCCCGACGAGACGGCCGAGAGCCGCGAGCTCGAGGCGCTGCTGCGGAACGCGCAGGCCCTGTTCGGGCGCATCATCGGGCTCGCCCCCTACCTGCCCGAGGAGCTCCAGATCGCGGCCGCGAACGTCGACGAAGCCGGTGGCCTCTGCAATCTCGTCGCCTCCACCCTCCGCCTCAGGACGGAGGAGAAGCAGGTGATCCTCGAGACCGCCGATACCGAGGCGCGGCTGCGCGAGGTCTCGAAGATCCTCAACCGGGAGCTCGAGGTCCTCGAGCTCGGCACGAAGATCCAGTCGCAGGTGCAGTCGGAGCTCGAGAAGGGGCAGCGCGAGTTCTTCCTGCGCCAGCAGCTGAAGGCCATCCAGGAGGAGCTCGGCGAGGGCGACCCCGAGCAGGCCGAGGTGAACGAGCTGCGCGAGCGGCTCGCGTCGATGACGCTGCCGGAG
>DASRBX010000029.1:0-65419 GCA_035653395.1 Gaiellaceae bacterium | reverse complement strand
TGAAGGTGGTCGCGCTGCCGCCGGGCATCGATCCCGCCGACGATCCGTCCGGCTTCGAGAAGCGCCTCGCGCGCGCCGAGCCCTACCTTCTCTACCGCGTGCGGATCGAGCTCGAGCGCGCCGACGACCGCGAGGCCGGGTTCCGGGTCGTCAAGGCGATCCTCGACGGCGCACCCGACTCGCCGGAGCGGCAGGACGCGTGGCGGTACGCGAACGACCGGCTGGGGATGACGGTGCAGCTCAGCCGCGGCGCGTCGACCGTCCGCGCGGCGGCCGCGCCGACGCGCCGCGTGCTCGACGCGAGTGCGAAGCTCGAGCGCAACGCTCTCGCGGGCGCGCTGCGCCACGAGCGCCTGCGACCGCTGCTCGGCGAGCTCACGTCCGAGCACTTCTACGACAAGCGGCACCGCGCATTGCGTGCCTACATCGTCGACGGCACGCCGCTCGACGAGGACGGAACGGCGCTGCTCGCGGAGCTCGACGCCCGTGCGGAAGCGGAGGGGATCGACGACACGACCGGCGAGGAGCTGCTCTGGCGGCTGCGCGAGCGCGAGCTGCGCCGCGAGCTCCAGCACGCCGGTCCCGAGCGGATGCGCGAGCTGCAGACCGCGCTCACGCGGCTCCTCGAGCGCGTCGGAACCCTGTCGTAGCCGTCGCTACACTGTCCGCCGCCCGAGCTGTCCCCGGTAGCTCAATTGGCAGAGCATCCGGCTGTTAACCGGAGGGTTGTTGGTTCGAGTCCAACCCGGGGAGCTGACGCACGCCGCACCTTCACGCCTCGCTGACGAGGCTGCGGCCCCCGCGGAGGTACGGTGGCCGGCGTGACGTTCGTCCTCGCGCACGCGGCGCCGTTCACCTACAAGTTCCCGCTGCCGATCTGGATGTACGTCGTCGCCGGCGGCGCGGCGGTGCTGCTCTCGGCGCCGGCGGCCGCGCTCGCGGTCGGCGCCGAGCCCGCGCGCGAGCCGCGGTCCGGCAACCTCTACCCGGCGGTGCGGCGGCTCCGCCTCGGGCCGCTCGCGGGCGCGATCGTCGCCCTCCTGTTCGCATGGTCGCTCGTCGGCGGCCTCGCCACGCCGACCGACCAGAGCCGCGAGTTCCTCGAGAACCCGATGACCGTCGTGACCTGGATCGACTTCTGGGTCGGGCTCGGCATCGTCTCGTGGCTCGTCGGCGACGTCTGGGAGCACGTGTCGCCGGTCAACCGCGCCGCCCGCGCGCTCGACGGGGCGCTCGCCCGCGCAGGCGTCGAGCCGCTGCGGTACCCGGAGCGGCTCGGCCAGTGGCCCGCGGTGGCGCTCCTGCTCGTCTGGTCGTGGATGGAGCTCGTCTGGCCGAACGCGAAGGAGCCGCGCACGCTCGCGCTGATCGTCGTCGGCTACGTCGTCGCCACGCTGACGGGCTGCGCGCTCTTCGGCGCCGAGGCGTGGCTCGGCAACGCCGAGCTGTTCAGCGTGTTCGCGCGGACGCTGTCGCGGTTCTCACCGCTCGAGCTCCGGCCGTTCGCGCCCGAGGAGTGGGCAGCCGCCGAGCCCGAGGCGCGGACGGCGCGGCTGCGGCTGTACGGCTCGGGCCTGCGGACGGATCCGCGGCTTCCCGCGGGCGGCGGCGCGTTCGTGCTCGCGACGCTCGCGACGGTCGTCTACGACGGCTGGTCGCAGACGTCGCGGTTCGCGTCGGTCCAGCACTGGTTCTGGGCGCGCTGGACGTTCCTGCTCCACCACCCGCAGGTGCTGCGGACGCTCTCGATGGTCGCCGTCGTCGTGATCTTCGTCGCCGCGTACCTGCTCGTCGCGCGCCGGCACGCGCGCGTGGTCGCACCGACGCTGATCCCGATCGCCGCCGTCTACTTCACGGCGCACTACTTCGCCTACTTCCTGATCGACGGGCAGGCGACGCTCGGCACGCTCGTCGACCCGTTCGGGCACAGCTGGAACCCGTGGGGGCTCGGCGAGTACGCCCTGTGGAAGGGGATCGCGCCGCCGGCGGTGACGTGGTGGACGCAGATCGTCGTGATCGTCTGGGGCCACGTCGCCGCCGTCTTCGCCGCCCACCGGCTTGCGTTGCGCGGCTCGACGCGGGCGCGCGCTCTCGTCGCGCAGGCGCCGCTCGTCGGTCTCATGGTGCTCTACACGCTCGCCGGCCTCTGGGTGCTCGCGCAGCAACTCAAGGCGTGACGGTGAGCGGCACCGCGACGCGGTGCTGCGGCGCGCCGTTCTCGGCGGAGGGCGCGAACGCGACGAGCCGGGCGGGCCCGGGATGCCGCGCGTGCACGACGGCCTCGAACGTGCCGAGCTGCGGCGCGCCTTCCGACGCGGTCACCGTCTGCCGCTCCTCGACCTTCCCCGCGACGACGAGCTCCAGAACGAAGGTCGCCTCGAAGACGCTCGCGACGCCCCGCACGTGGAACGTCGGCGCGACCTTCGCGCCCGCGGCCGGCGACTCGACCAGGATCGGCTGGACGAAGGCGGCGACGTCCCGGCGCGTGAGCCCCCTGCGGCCCGCGACGTCGACGCGCCGGATGCCGCGGTTCTGCGTCAGCGTGTAGACGACCTCGGCGACCTGCGCGGGTGTCGCGCCGGGGAGGTCGACGCGGGCCGTCCCGCCGGCGACCGCCACCGTCGCGCTCAGCCCGAGCGCGCGCAGGGACGCCTGCGCGACGGCGACGGTGCGGGGGACGGAGACGCTCTCCGCACGCAGGGCGCCGTGGACGACCCGGAAGACGGTGACCGTCATCGGCGGCGCGCCGGCGGTGGTGGTCGGCGCCGTCGGCCTCGAGCTCCGGGGGCCGCAGCCGGCCGCGACCAGGACCAGGGGCAGCAGGAGCGCGATCCGGCGGCGCCGCAGCATGCGCGACAGTCTGCCGGTGCCGCCCGACGGGTCGATTCCGGGCCCTTGCGACCGCCTCTATCCTGTCGGCGTGACGGTGTTCGCGGTCGTCCTGCTCGCGGCCGCGGTCGTGTTGCTGGCGGCCGCGGAGTGGCCGCGGCTGTCCGGCCGCTTCGGCGGCGACGCGCTCGCCTCCCGCAGGCGCGCGCGCCGGAAGGCGCGGCTGCGGGTGATCCGGAGCCAGCCGGACGAGTCGGACGAGTTCGCGCGTTCGGTGCAGCGCGACCTGGCGTCGCTGCCGACGATCGACCCCCGCGACGCCGACAAGCGGCGCTAGCCGGGGCGGTGGTCCGGCGGCGCGTCGTCGTGCGCGGCGCCGTCCAGGGCGTCGGCTTCCGCGTCTCGCTCGCCCGGGCGGCGCGGTCGCGCGGCGTGAGCGGCTGGGTCCGCAACCGGCCCGACGGCGCCGTCGAGGCGGCGCTCGAGGGCGACGCCGACGACGTCGCCTCGGTGGTGCGCTGGTGCGAGGACGGCCCGCGAGGGGCGCGGGTTGACGGCGTCGAGGCGAGCGACGAGGAGCCCGAGGGCGCGGAAGGCTTCGAGATCCGCTAACGCACGCGCAGGGTCGCCCGGAGCGTCGCCGTGTTCGGCAGGACCGGCGCGACGTCCTCCATGTTCTTCGTCTCCTGGTAGTCCGCCACGCTGAGGACGAGATGGTGGATGCCCGGGCGGGCGGCGACGCGGATCGTCCCGTCGCTCCACGCCGTCGCTGCAGGACGGCCGTCGACCGTCGCCGCGATCGACGAGGGGTCGACGCCGGAGCCCGCGTCGGCGGCGGAGACGACGATCGCGCCGTGGGTGCCGCGCAGCCGCAACCGGGGAGGCGTCGTGTCTCCCACCCACCAGCGGAACGTGAACGGCCCCGCCGCGGCGGCCGAGCGCGTGTCGAAGACGAGGTCGTAGACGCCGGGTGCGGGCAGGACGGCTCCGGCGACCGGAATCCGGCTGCCGTACGACCTCCGGTACGGGTTGAGGTCGAGCGGGAGCGCCGTGTAGCCGGCGAGCCGGTCCTCGCCGCCGTCGAGGGTGAGGTGCGGGATCGCGCGGCCGGAGAGGACGACGACGCCGAGGTTCGCCGGGCGGCCGGTGATGCGCACCCGGTACGCGCGCTCCGGGCCGGGGTACGTCACGTCGCCGCCGGTGGGATAGCGGTAGGTCGTGACGAGCGACGGCGCCCCGGCGGTCGTTCCGTGGACGACGCCGGGATGGACGAGCAGCGGGCGCGCCTCCTGGGCGAGCTTCGGCGCGGACACCTCGAACCAGAACGGAATGCGCCGGACGTCGGCGCCGCGCGTGAGGACGACGAAGCCGGTCACGTCGCCCGGCGTCGACCCGGCCGTCGCGGTGACGGTGAGCGCTCCCGGGACGGCGACGGTCGGCGGCGTCGCCACCGATCCGGCGCCGAGCTGCACGACGCTGCTCACCGACCAGGTCCCCGCGCCGCCCCCCGCGTCGGCGAGCGTGACGGTCCGGCTCACGGCGGCGACGGCCGGGACGCGGCCGAACGACACCGAGGTGGGCGCTGCGAACAGCAGTGGGCTGTCCGCCTTCGGCAGGTCGATCATGCCGCCGCCCTCGCGCATCGCCGGCGCCTCCGCGCCGCCTGCGCCCGTCCGCACGGGATCGCCCGTCTGTACGAGCGCCGACTTGATCTGCGCGACCGACCACGCGGGATGCCGCTGCCGCAGCAGCGCCGCCGCGCCGGAGACGTGCGGGGCGGCCATGCTCGTCCCGCTCAGGACGCCCCACGTGCCCTGGCTCGCCGGCAGCGACGAGAGGACGGAGACGCCCGGCGCCGTCACGTCCGGCTTCGCCTGCAGGGAGACCGGCGTCGGGCCGCCGGAGGAGAAGCCGGCGACGACGTCGCCCGAGTCGGCCGCGGCGACCGCGATCGCGGCGGGCGCGTTGGCCGGCGAGGTCACCGAGCCGTAGCCGAAGTCGTCGAAGTCGTTGCCCGCGGCCACCACCGGCACGACGCCGGCGCGCGCGGCGTTGTCGAGCGCCCGCACGACGAGGTCGCGCGAGGGGTCGACCTCCGGCTCGCCCAGCGAGAGGTTGATCACGTTCATGCCGTCGCGAACGGCCGCCTCGATCGCGGCGGCGATCTCGGCGCTGTTCCCGTCGAGGCCGAACTCGGGCGTCGGCACCGTCAGCGCCTTGTAGTTGCCGATCCACGCGTCGGGGGCGACGCCGGAGATCACGTCCGAGCCGGCCTTCGCGCCGTGGTCGCCGGCCGCGATTCCCGCCACGTGCGTCGCGTGGAACGAGTTGACCGGGTCGAACGGCACGTCCGCGTACTTCCACGTCTGGCCCGGCGCCGGGAACGCCCGCTGCACGATCACCTTCGGCGTCGCGTAGCGCACCTGGCCCTTCGGGAAGCCGGGCGGATAGTGGAAGCCGGCCGGATCGAAGTACGGGTGCCGAGCGTCGACGCCGTCGTCGATGATCCCGATCTTCACGCCCTGGCCCGCCGTCTGGAGCGCCGGCCCCCAGAGCTGGGGCGCGCCGATCTGTCCGGCGCCGTCGGTCGCGGCGAGCGCGTGGTAGCGCAGGTTCGGCCACACCTGCGCCACGCCGTGCAGGCGCGAGAGCGCAGGGACGTCGCTCCGCGGCAGCACTACCGAGAAGCCGTCGAGCACGAGCCGGTAGCGCCAGCGCACCGTCGCGTCCGGAAGGCTCGTCTGCACCGTCCGCGCGACCGCGTTCTGCTGAGCGGCGAGCCTCTGTGCGTACGCGGCGTGCGAGGCCGACTGCAGCGAGCGCCCGAAGCGCGCCAGCGCCGGCGGCCGGAGGGTGACGACCACCTCGGTCAGCGGACCGCGCGCCGGGGCGCCGAAGCCGTCCCCGGAAAGGGCGACGGCGGCCGTGGCCGCCGCCGCAAGCAGGAGGAGGAGCCTGTTCAGAGTGCGGATGAGAGGACTTGAACCTCCACGCCCTTACGGGCACACGGACCTGAACCGTGCGCGTCTACCAATTCCGCCACATCCGCGGGAAGCGGCATTGTAACCGTGCGTCGTCGCCGCTTTCGCCGCCGGTACGATCGGCGGTCGTGAGCGTCGAGCCCCTTCGCCGGCTGCTTCGGACCGCGTTTCCCGACGCGACGGAGCTGGACGTCGTCGACCGTACCGGCGGCGGCGACCACTTCCAGGTCGTCGTGACGGCGCCGTCGCTGCGCGGGCTCTCCCTCGTCGAGCAGCACCGGCGCGTTTACCAGGCGCTCGCGGAGCCGTTGGCCGACGGAACGATTCACGAGCTGCGCATCCGGACAAAGGGGGCGACATGAGCTACAGCGAGAAGATCAGGGACGTCATCGAAGGCTCGGACGTCGCGCTGTTCATGAAGGGGACGCCGTCGTTCGTGATGTGCGGCAACTCCGACCGGGCGCTGCAGGCGCTGCGGCGCGCGGGCGCGCCGGTGACGGCGGTGGACATCCTGCCCGACCCGCAGATCCGCCAGGATCTGAGCGCGATCTCTGGCTGGCCGACGATCCCGCAGGTCTTCGTGAAGGGCGAGCTCGTCGGCGGCGCCGACATCGTCGAGGAGCTCGAGGCGAACGGCGAGCTCGAGGCGACGCTGCGCGACAAGCTCGGGGACGGCTACCAGGGCCGTCGCTCCGAGGAGACCGTCTCGCTCGTCTAGAAGCAGCGCGTCAGCTCCGTGAAGTGTCCGACACCATCGGTGTCAGACACCCGCACTTTGGAGCACGGTGAGCACGTCGTCCGCGTGTCTCGCGGGCTTCACCTTCCGCAGCACCTTCGTCACGACGCCCTGCTCGTCGATCACGAACGTCGACCGCTCGATGCCCATGTAGGTGCGGCCCATGTACTTCTTCTCGCCCCAGACGCCGTACGACTCGGCCACGCGGTGGTCGGGGTCGGCGAGCAGCGTGAACGGCAGCGCGTACTTCTGCCGGAACCGCTCGTGCGACGCGACGTCGTCGGGTGACACGCCGAGGACGACGGCGCCCGTCCGCTCGAGCTCCTCGAACGCGTCGCGGATGCCGCACGCCTGCGCGGTGCACCCGGGTGTGTCGTCCTTCGGATAGAAGTAGAGGACGACGCGCCGGCCGCGCAGGTCGGACAGCCTCACCGTCTCGCCCGCGTCCGTCTGCAGCTCGAAATCCGGCGCCGGTTTCCCTTCCTCGACCATCCCCGTCCTCTCTGTAGCCTGCTCTGCCGATGCTAACGGCGCACCACGTGAATGCCTTCCTGGTGATCGGCATCTGCGTGCTCGCGTCCGCGACGGCGTTCCTCGCGCGCCGCCGCGGTGCGGGTGGGGCGGTGGCGCACGTGCTCGCGCTGGCGCAGACGCTCGTGGTGGCGCAGGTCGCGCTCGGCCTGCTGCTCCTCTCCGACCACCGCCGCGCGAGCGACCATCTGCACTACGCCTACGGCACGTTCGCGCTGCTCGCGGTGCTCTCGCCGTGGCTCTACGCCCCGAGCGACCCACGCGCGCGGCTGCTCTGGTTCGCGGTCGCTACCCTGGTCGCCGCCGCGCTCGCCGTGCGCGCGTACATGACGGCATGAGGATCAACCCCTTCTGGCGGAACCTGGCGATCCTGGCGCTGATCGCGCTCGCGATCGTGCTCCTGAACGCCGAGACGGCGCTCGCGACGGCGACGGTCCTGCTCCGGGTCGCCTTCTTCATCGCGGTCGCGGTCGTCCTCTACTTCTTCTGGCGCGACTTCGGCCGCCGCGAGATCGGCACCTGGTCGGACCGCGCGCAGGGCGTCTTCTACGGCGCGTGCGCGCTGCTCGTGGTCGACGTCGGCTGGTGGGTCGTGTCTGCGCCGCAGGGCCGGAACGCCCTGATCTCGATCGTGGTCGCGGCGATCTGCGCCTACGTCGGCGTCCGCACCTGGCGCGACCAGCGGCGCTACTCGTAGCGCGCGAGCGCGCCGACCCCGTCGAGGCGGTCGAGCGCCTCGCGGACCGGCATGTGCTGCCCCACGAAGATCGGGGTGTCGCGCTCGGTGTAGCGAGAGGCCTCCGACTCGCGAAGCGTGAGCATCAGGTGCATGAAGTCGGCGGGCTCGTCGCACTCGAACGCGGTCATGAACTCCTGGTCGTCGATGCCGAACGAGTACGTCGTGTGGTTGTGGATCGTCGCGAACTCGTGGCCGGTGCGGATGTGCTCGTCCATCGCGCGCTGCCGCTCCTCGACCGGCAGCGCGTACCAGGGCCGCACCTTCACGAACGGGTACACGACGAGGTACGGCGACCCCTTCGGCACGATCTTCCGCGGCCGGCGAGCCTGCGTGTACTGCGAGGCCTTCGTGGTGGCGAGATACGAGTACGGCGTCTCGAGCCACCCCGCGAGCGGCGTCGCGTTCAGCGCCGTGCCGAGCTCGCCCAGGTCCTCGTAGCGCGTGGTGATCTTCCAGAGGAAGAAGTCGACCTCCGGACGGACGCCGGTGGTCGAGTAGACGCGGAGCGCGTCGAAGCGCGGCGCGTGCTCCTCGATCACCTCCGCGAACGCGTCTTTCGCGGCGGCGCGCTCCTCGACGGGCAGCCGCCGCCAGGCCGGGTCGACGCGGTAGAAACCGTACGCGACGTACTGACCCTGCGCGGCGCTCACGGCGGCCATGCTACCCCGGCAACGCGAACGCGACGTGCGCCGTTCCCGGCGGCCCCGCGTTCATCGCCGCCGTCGCCGTTCCGGTGAGCGTGTGGGCGCCGGCGGCGATCCGGCCGTGGAAGAGAACGGTCTTCGGAGAGCCGCCGATGGCCGTTCCCTTCAGCGTGCCGCCGGCGTCGAGCCGCACGGTGTACGAGCAGTCGAGCGAGCACGTGAGCTTGACCGAGAGCCCCGCGGAGGTCGTCCGCGCGGCCGGGACGAGCGTCAGCTTCGGCGTCAGCTGCATCCCGGCGCAGGTCGCGGCGATGCCGCGGTGGACCGAGGCCGCGCCGGCGCGGACGCCGGCGAGCGAGCTCTTGGGCGTCCCGTCGACGTAGAACTCGCCCGACTGCCACGCGAGCAGCGAGCGCTCGTCCTGGAAGTGGAAGAGCAGCAGCCCGAGGACGGTCTTCTGGCAGAACGCCATCGACATCGCCTCCTGGTACATCCGCGCCTGGGTCGCCTCGTCGACCGGCTTCGTCGTCGCCGGCTCGTGGCCCGTGTAGAGCGATGCCTTGCTCGCCGGGATCTGCGTCTCGATCCCGAACTCGTCGTAGAGGATCGGCAGCGACGAGCCGGGCTGCGCGGTGCCGTCGAAGGCCGCGCCGAGCAGCCCGACCAGCTTGTCGTAGTCTGCGAGGCCGATCGGCGTCGAGTTCGGGTGCGCGAAGTCGGGGCCGATCGAGGAGTTCTCGGGGTACGGGTGGATCGCGAACGCGTTCATGATCGGCACGGCCCGGCCGGTCGCCTTGTACGCGGCGCCGAGATCGGCGATGAACGCCGTCGGGGAGTGGGTGTCCCGGCCGCTGCCCGGGCGGTCGATGCCGCGCGGCGCGAGCGCGCCGCCGTAGATCGTCGAGTGCGGCCGCACCGCCTTGAGCGCGTCGTACGTCGTCGCGAGGAGCTGCTCGTAGGCCGGCGCGGCGACGTCTTCGCCGTTCGGCCCGAACTGCGGCAGCCAGAAGCGGTTGAGGTTCGGCTCGTTGCCGATGATGAAGTCGTGGAGGAGCGGGTACCGCTTCGCGAGCGCGACGGCGAAGGCGGCGAAGTCCGAGCGCGCGGAGTCGGTGAGCGGCGTGACGCTCGAGCCGAACGGATAGATCGAGATGATCACGCGCATGCCGCCGAACTGTGCGGCGTCGATCGCGTTGTCGAGCACGTTCTCCTGGCCGGCCGTCGGCACGCGCTGGCCGGTGCGCCACGTCGCGCTGATGCGGATCGCGTCGAGGCCGGCGAGCTTTTCCTTGTCGACCTCGAGCTTCGCCGCGGCGAGGCTCGGCTGCTCGACGACGTCGTCTGCGGCGCCCACGAGCATGTACGGGCCGCCGGCCCAGGCGGGCGCCGCGCACGCGAAGAAGACGACCAAGGCGACCAGCGGACCCCGCACCAGACGGCCAGGGTACCGTGGGCGCGTGCCGACCGACCGCGTCGAAAGCCAGCTCGAGCGGCTTCCCGCGAAGCCCGGCGTCTACCTCTTCCGCGGCGGGCGGGGCGAGGTGCTGTACGTCGGCAAGGCGAAGTCGCTGCGCCCGCGCGTCCGCTCGTACTTCCAGCCGGGGTCGAGCGACACGCGCCCCGGCATCCGCCAGATGGCCGGCCGCGTGGCCGACGTCGAGACCATCGTCACGCGCACCGAGGTCGAGGCGCTCCACCTCGAGCAGAACCTCGTCAAGCGCCATCGGCCGCCGTTCAACGTCCGGTTGCGCGACGACAAGTCGTTCCCGTACATCGCCGTGACGGTGGAGGACGACTACCCGCGCGTGATGTTCACGCGCGAGCGGCACCGGCGGGGTGTCGTGTACTTCGGGCCGTACGCGAATGCGAAGAAGGTGCGAGAGACGCTCGACGTGCTCAACCGCGTCTTCCGCTACCGGCCGTGCGAGGGGCCGAAGCCGGGCCGCCACAGCGGGATCCCGTGTCTCGACTACCACATCGACCGCTGCCTCGCGCCGTGCGTCGGCTACGTCTCGCCGGAGGACTACCGCGGCATCGTCGACGGCGTGATCGAGTTCCTCTCGGGGGACGTGAAGCCGATCCAGCGCGAGCTCGAGCGGCGGATGCAGGAGGCGGCCGCCGAGGAGCGCTTCGAGGACGCGGCGCGCTATCGCAACAGGCTCTTCTCGGTCCAGCACCTCGTCGAGCGGCAGGCGGTCGAGCGGCAATCGGTGGGGACGGTGGACGTGATCGGCTTCGCCGCCGAGGGCGATCGCGCGGTCGTGCAGGTCTTCCCGCTGCGTGGCGGCAAGATGGTCGACCGCCACTCGTTCCACCTCGAGAACGTCGGCGGCCAGGACGTGACGACGATCCTCGAGTCGTTCGGCCTCGAGTACTACGGGAGCGCGCCGAGCGTGCCGCCGCAGATCGTCGTCCCGAGCGACGCCGGCGACCTCTCCGCGCTCGCAGAGCTCCTGTCCGAGCGGCGCGGGGCCCGGGTCGAGATCCGAACCGCCGAGCGCGGCGAGAAGCGGCGTCTGCAGCGGCTCGCCGACGAGAACGCGCTCCACGTGCTCACGAGCGACCTCGCGCAGGGCGAGCAGCGCCGGCTCCGCCGCGTCGAGGCGCTCGAGCAGCTCCGCGAGACGCTCAATCTCGAGTCGCTGCCGCTGCGCATCGAGTGCTTCGACGTCTCGACGGCGATGGGCCAGGACAACGTCGGCTCGCTCGTCGTCTTCCAGGACGGCCTGCCGAAGAAGGCCCACTACCGCAAGTTCGCGATCCGCGGCCAGGAGGGGATGGACGACTTCGCGGCGATGGGGGAGATGGTCTCGCGGCGGTTTGCGCGATTGGCTGCGGGCCCGGCCGCGGAGGACTACGACGAGTCGTTCGCCGCGACGCCGAACCTGGTGGTCGTCGACGGAGGCAAGGGGCAGCTCGCGGCAGCGCTCGGCGCGATGCAGGCGTTCGACCTGCCGCGGGTCGCGGTGATAGCGCTCGCGAAGCGCGAGGAGGAGGTGTTCGTGCCGGGGCGCGCGAGGCCGGTCGTCCTCTCGCGGCACGACCCCGGCCTCCAGCTCCTGCAGCGCATCCGCGACGAGGCGCATCGCCTCGCCGTCGGCTTCCACCGGCAGCGGCGCGAGTCGCGCGGGTTCGCGTCGCTGTTCGACGAGCTCGAGGGCGTCGGCCCGGCGCGCCGGCGGGCCCTCCTCAACCACTTCGGCTCTGTCGAGGCGATGCTGGCGGCGACGCCCGAGGAGCTCGAGGGCGTGCCCGGGGTGCCGGCGAAGGTCGCGCGCGGCGTCTACGCGCAGCTGCACAAGGCCGGGCGCGGCTGAAGCGCCTAGCGGCCGGCGTCGGCTTCGGGCCCGAGGAACGGGTAGCGGTAGTCCCGCGGCGGCACGAACGTCTCCTTGATCGCGCGCGGGCTGACCCAGCGGATCAGGTTCCACATCGAGCCGGCCTTGTCGTTCGTGCCGGAGGCACGGGCGCCGCCGAACGGCTGTTGGCCGACGACGGCTCCGGTCGGCTTGTCGTTGACGTAGAAGTTGCCGGCGGCGTAGCGGAGCCGCTCGCGCGCCGTCTCGACCGCGCGCAGGTCGCGGGCGAAAACGGCCCCCGTGAGGCCGTAGGCCGTGCCCTTGTCGACGAGGTCGAGCGTGTCCTCGTAGCGGGAGTCGTCGTAGACGAAGGCGGTCACGACCGGACCGAACAGCTCCTCCTTCATCGTGCGGAAGTCGGGGTCGGAGGTCTCGATCACGGTCGGCTGGACGAACCAGCCGTCGCTGTCGTCGTACTCGCCTCCGGCCACGATCGAGGCCTTGCCGTCGGCGGCCTTCGCCTCCTCGATCGCCTCCTTCTGCGTCGCGAAGGAGCTCCCGTCGATCACGGCGCCGACGAAGTTCGAGAAGTCCGCGACGTCACCCATCTTCATCTCGCCGATCTCGGCTGCGACCTGCTCGCGCACCTGCGGCCAGAGGCTCGCCGGGGCGAAGACGCGCGAGGCGGCGGAGCATTTCTGGCCCTGGTACTCGAAGGAGCCGCGGAGGATCGCGGTTGCGACCGCCTCGGCGTCGGCGCTCGGGTGCGCGACGATGAAGTCCTTCCCGCCCGTCTCGCCGACGAGCCGCGGGTAGTTCCGGTAGCGGGCGATGTTGTTGCCGACGGTCTTCCACATGCCCTGGAAGACGGGCGTGGAGCCGGTGAAGTGGATGCCGGCGAGGTGCTCGCTCGCGAGGGCGGGATCGCCGACCGCGGCGCCGGAGCCGTAGACGAGGTTGATCACGCCGGGCGGCAGGCCTGCTTCCTCGAACAGCCTCATCAGGAAGTGCGCGCTGACGGCGGCCGTGGACGCCGGCTTCCACACCACCGTGTTCCCCATGAGCGCGGCCGAGGTGGGGAGGTTGCCGGCGATGGAGGTGAAGTTGAAGGGCGTGACCGCGAAGACGAAGCCCTCGAGGGGCCGGTACTCGAGCCGGTTCCAGACTCCAGGTGAGGAGATCGGCTGCTCTTCGTAGATGCGGGTCATGTAACCGACGTTGAAGCGCCAGAAGTCGATCAGCTCGCAGGCGGCGTCGATCTCGGCCTGGTGCGCGGTCTTCGACTGGCCGAGCATCGTGGCGGCGTTGAGCGTCTGCCGCCACGGGCCGGCGAGAAGCTCGGCGGCGCGGAGAAAGACGGCGGCGCGGTCCTCCCACGGTGCGCGCGACCAGTCCTCCCAGGCCTCGGCCGCGGCGGCGACCGCGCGGCCGACCTCGGCGGCGCCGCCCTTGTGGACGTCCGCGAGAACGTGGCTGCGCCGGTGCGGCATGACCGCCTGGAACGTGTCCCCGGTCCGGACCTCCTCGCCTCCGATCACGGGGGGGATCTCGAGCCGCTCGCCGGAGAGCTCGTCGAGGCGGCGGCGGAGCTCTTCGCGCTCTGGGCTGCCGGGCTCGTAACCGAGCACCGGCTCGTTGTGGGGCTCGGGGACGCGGAAGATGCCGTGGGCGCTCATCCCGGCGATTCTAGGATTCGCGGTCGTGGCGGTGATGCAGGTCGCCTACGGAGCAGAGGGCTGGGGCATCGGAGAGCTCGTCGTCGCCGACGGGCAGGTCGTATGGCACGAGCTGTCCTGGCCGCGTCCGGGCCGGTCGGAGCCCGGGCGGGCGGGCAGCGCTTTCCAGGACCCGTCCCAAACCCCCACCCACCCGGGGCGAGGGGCTGCGGCCGTCCTATCAGAGAACCTGTCATGCGAGAGCCGCAGCTTCGTCGCGGAAATCGTGCGAATGCTGCAGGGGTATTTCGCCGGCGACCAGGTGCCGCTCGAGGACGTGCCGGTCGATCTCGAGTACGAGACGCCGTTTCTCTCGCGCTGCGCCCACGCGCTGCGGACGATTCCACGCGGCGAGGTCGTCACCTACGGCGAGCTCGCGGCGCTTGCGGGCGCGCCCGGCGCCGCCCGCGCCGCCGGGAGCTTCTGCGCGCGCAGCCACCTCTCGATCTTCGTCCCCTGCCACCGCGTCGTCTCCGCCGCCGGGCTCGGCCCGTACGGCGCGTACGGCACCGGCTACAAGCGCTGCCTGCTCGCCCTCGAGGGATACGCCGATGCTCTCTGACGACCTGCGCGAGGAGCTGGCGGCGATCGCGCCCGCGAACGAGTGCGACCGGCTCGCCGAGGTCTCCGGGCTCTTCCACGTCGCGGGACGCGCCCACCTGCGGGGCCGCGGCAGCGTCGACGTCCACCTCGACGTCTCGACGTCGACGGTCGCCCGTCGCGCGTTCGCGCTGCTCAGAGCGTGCGGCGTGCGCTCGGAGATCCGAACCTACCCGCGCCGCGCATTCGACCGGGCGACGCGGTACCAGCTTCATGTCGAAGGGTCGGCGGACGCCTACGCCACGCTCCACCGCGCAGGTGTGCTGGACCGCTCGCACCGGCCGCTGCCTCGCCCGCCGCAGCGGGTCGTCGACCGGCGCTGCTGCGCCGCGGCCTACCTGCGCGGCGGGCTGCTCGGCGCGGGAACGCTCAGCGGGCCGCGCGACCCCCACCTCGAGATCCGAACGGCGGAGGCGGACGGAGCGCGCTTCCTCGCCGGGCTCGCCGCCCGTCTCGGCGCCGAGCTCCACGTCCAGGAGCGGAGCTCGCACGCGACCGCCTACGCGAAGGGAACCGAGGCGATCGCGGACGTACTCGTCGCGGCCGGCGCGGTCGACCTCGTGCTCGCCCTCGAGGAGCAGGCCGTCCTCGCCGCGACCCGTGCCGACGCCAACCGGCTCGCGAACGCCGACCACGCGAATCTCGTCCGCACCGGCCGGGCGGCGCACGCGCAGCTCGAGGCGCTCCGCCGGCTCGACCTCGAGGCGCTCCCCGACGAGCTCCGGGAGATCGCGCTGCTCCGCCTGCGCCATCCGACCGCCTCGACCGCCGAGCTAGGGCGCCGGTGCAAGCCGGGTCTCTCGAAGGCCGCCGCCTACCGGCGACTCCGGCGTTTGCAGGAGCTTTCCCGCTCCTAGACAAGCTCGTTATCCGTTGCAAGTCTTCTGGCGCGGCAACACACCGGGAGTCATACTCGCCGTGGCGGGTTCCTGCTCGTCCGGCGGTGGATTCAGACCCCGTCCGCCGTCAGGTCTCGAGCGGGGTGAGGGACCGGGAGGGTCGTCCTCGGAGCTTCCCGGTCCGCCCGCCGGTCCGCCCTTACTAGACTCGGCCGCAGAGCGACGAGGAGGCGGTGCACGATGGCGAAGACGAAGGTTGCGATCAACGGGTTCGGCCGGATCGGCAGGAACTTCCTGCGCGCGCACGTCGCGCGCCGCGGCGACTTCGAGCTCGCCGTCGTGAACGATCTCGCCGCTCCGGAGATCCTCGCCCACCTGCTCCGGTACGACTCGTCCCACGGACGGCTCGAAGGGGTGGAGGTAGAGGGCGACCGCATCAGCGTCGACGGGATCTCGTTCCAGGTCCTTGCCGAGCGCGACCCGACGGCGCTGCCCTGGGGCGACCTGGGAGTCGACGTCGTCGTCGAGTCGACCGGTCTCTTCACCGATCGCGAGGGCGCGCAGCAGCATCTCGAGGCCGGCGCGAAGAAGGTGCTCATCTCCGCGCCGGCGACCGACCCCGACATCACCATCGTGCTCGGCGTCAACGACGAGAAGTACGACCAGGACAGCCATCACATCGTCTCGATGGCGTCCTGCACGACCGGCTCGGTCGCCCCGATGGCGAAGCTCCTGCTCGACAACTTCGGGATCGAGACCGGCTTCATGACGACGGTGCACGCCTACACGACCGAGCAGCAGCTCCAGGACCAGGTCTCGATGACCCGCAAGGGGAAGCCCGACCTGCGGCGGATGCGGGCCGCCCCCCAGAACATCGTCCCCGCGTCGACGGGAGCCGCCCGCGCGATCGGCGAGGTCGTGCCGGAGCTGAAGGGCAAGCTCGACGGGATGGCGCTGCGCGTGCCCGTGCCCGACGGATCGGTCACCGACCTCGTCGTCGCCCTCGAGCGAGAGGCGAGCGTCGAGGAGGTGAACGAGGTGTTCCGGAGCGCCGCTTCGGCCGACCGCTGGCGCGAGGTGCTCGAGTACACCGAGGATCCGATCGTCTCCTCCGACATCGTCGGCAACTCGCACTCCTGCATCCTCGACGGCCTCTCGACGATGGCGCGCGGCC
Source organism: Gaiellaceae bacterium (assembly GCA_035653395.1). Lineage (GTDB taxonomy): Bacteria > Actinomycetota > Thermoleophilia > Gaiellales > Gaiellaceae > Palsa-739. Next base: position 49,332 of record DASRBX010000029.1, on the reverse strand, counting down.
GCCAGGTGAAGGTGATCGGCTGGTACGACAACGAGTGGGGCTACAGCTGCCGCCTCGTCGACCTGGTCGCGCGGATCGGGCAGACCCTGCCCTCGCCCGTCGCCGCCTAGCGCGTCCCGATGCGCCTGCCGCGCTCGGTCCGCGACGCCGACGTCGCGGGGAAGACGGTGCTCGTCCGCGCCGATCTCAACGTGCCGCTCGAGGACGGCCGCGTCGCCGACGACACCCGCATCCGGTCCTCGCTCCCGACGCTCGAGCTGCTGCTCGACCGCGGGGCCGAGACGGTGAGGGTCTGCTCGCACCTCGGACGGCCCAAGACGGAGGAGGACCGTGCGAGGTACGCCATGGCGCCGGTCGCTGCACGGCTGCGCGAGCTCCTGCCTGACGCGCGCGTCGAGCTGCTCGAGAACACGCGCTTCGACCCGGGAGAGACCTCGAACGACGAGCGGTTCGCGCGCGAGCTCGCCGGCGGCTGCGACCTCTACGTGAACGACGCGTTCGGCTCGGCGCACCGTGCCCACGCCTCGACCGAGGCGGTCGCGCACCTGCTCCCGGCCTACGCCGGCCTGCTCCTGCTCGCCGAGCTCGAGCATCTCGGACGGCTGCTCGGCGAGGTCGAGCGGCCGTTCGTCCTCGTCTCGGGCGGCGCGAAGGTGGAGGACAAGCTCGGCGTCCTCCGCAACCTCGGCGGCCGTGCCGACACGGTGCTTGTCGGCGGCAAGATGGCCGAGGAGCTCCGCGCCGAGAACCCGCTCGACTTCGAGGTCGAGCTCCCGGTGGACGTCGTGGGCGCGGCCGAGCTCGCCGCCGGCGCCGAGTCGCGCGTCTGCCCCTACGACGGGCTTCCCGAGGGGTGGCTCGGCCTCGACATCGGCCCCGAGACGCGTCGGCGCTTCGCCGAGCGGCTCGCCGAGGCGCGCACCGTCTTCTGGAACGGACCGATGGGAGTCTTCGAGTGGCCGCGCTTCGCCGGGGGGACGAAGGCGGTCGCGGAAGCCGTGGCGGCGAACGACTCGGCCTTCTCGGTGGTCGGCGGCGCCGACTCGGTGCGCGCGCTGAACGAGCTCGGGCTCGCCGACCGCGTCTCCTGGGTCTCGACCGGCGGCGGCGCGAGCCTCGAGCTGCTCGAGGGCAGGGAGCTGCCCGGCGTGGCGGCTATCCCGGGCGGGTAGCCGTCCGCGGCGTCGCGTCGAGGAAGAGGAGCGACATGAGCAGCAGGACCTGGTCGACCGTGTCGGCGATCGAATGCGCGGTCTCGGCGAGCATGGCCGAGGAGCCCGTGACGACGCCGCCGACGCCCTCGGCGACGGCGATCACGGCGTTCGCCACGAGCGCGACAGGACGGTGCTTCTCTCGCCCTGCATCTCACGGCCATGCCCGTACGATGCGCTCGCCATGCTGATCGCGGGCAACTGGAAGATGTTCCGCGGACCGGATCCCGCCGCGCTCGCCGGGCTCGACGCCGTCGTGTGCCCGCCGTTCACCCGCCTTCGCGACTGCGTCGAGGCGGGGCTCACGACGTACGCGCAGAACGTCCACTGGGAGCCGGAGGGCGCGTACACCGGCGAGGTCTCGGCGCCGCTCCTGCTCGAGCTCGGCGTCGTCGGCTCCCTCGTCGGCCACTCCGAGCGGAGGCAGTACTTCGGCGAGACGGACGAGACGGTCGCGAAGCGGGCCCGGGCCGCGCTCGAGGCGGGGCTGCGCGTGATCGCCTGCATCGGGGAGACGCGGGAGGAGCGAGAGCGCGGCGAGACCGAGGACGTCCTGCGACGCCAGCTCGCGGTACTCGAGCCGCATCCCGACCTCGTCCTCGCGTACGAGCCCGTGTGGGCGATCGGCACCGGCCTCAACGCCACCCCCGAGCAAGCGCAGGAGGCGCACGCCTTCGTCAAGTCGCTCCTCGACGCGCCCGTCCTCTACGGCGGCTCGGTCAAGCCCGACAACGCGGGCGCGCTGCTCGCGCAGCCGGACGTCGACGGCGCCCTCGTCGGCGGCGCCTCGCTCGAGGTCGACTCCTTCAAGGCGATATGCGAGACGGCCGCGCGTATCCCCTCGTAGCGCTCGTCGTCCTCGACGGGTGGGGGATCGCGCCGCCCGGGCCTGGGAACGCCGTCGAGCTCGCCGAGACGCCCGTCTTCGACCGGCTGTGGCGCGAGTTCCCGCACGCGCAGCTCGTCGCCTCGGGAGAAGCCGTCGGCCTGCCGGAGGGCCAGATGGGCAACTCCGAGGTCGGGCATCTGACCATCGGCTCGGGCAGGATCCTGTTCCAGGACCTCGTGCGGGTGAACAGGGCGGTCGCGAGCGGCGAGCTGCTCGAGAACGAGGCCCTGCGGGGCGCGTTCGAGCGAGGCGAGAACGTCCACCTGCTTGGGCTCGTCTCGCACGGGGGCGTCCACTCTCACGTCGACCATCTGCAGGCGCTCCTGCGGCTCGCGCCGGCGAAGACGTGGATCCACGCGTTCACCGACGGCCGCGACGTGTCGCCGCACTCCGCGGTGCACGACCTCGCGGAGCTGCCCCTCGAGCGCATCGCCACCGTGGCCGGGCGCTACTACGCGATGGACCGCGACCGGCGCTGGGACCGCACCGACCGCGCGCTCCGCGCGATCGTCGACGGCGAGGGACACCACGCCGCCGATCCCGTCGCGGCGGTGCGGGAGAGCTACGAGCGGGGCCTCACCGACGAGTTCATCGAGCCCGTCGTGATCGACGGCCGCCCGCGGCTCGACCCGGCGCGCGACACCGCGATCTTCTTCAACTTCCGCCCGGACCGTGCGCGGCAGCTGTCGGAGCGGCTGGGGGAGCTCGGCGTCGACCTGACGACGATGACCCGCTACCGCGACGACTTCGACTTCCCGGTCGCCTTCCCCGAGCACGTCGTGGGGAACACGCTCGCGGAGGTGCTTGCCGCGCACGGCGTGCACCAGCTCCACGCGGCGGAGACCGAGAAGTACGCGCACGTCACCTACTTCCTCGACGGCGGCCGCGAGGAGGCGTTCGCCGGGGAGGACCGGATCCTCGTCGACTCGCCGCGCGACGTCCCGAGCTACGACCACAAGCCCGAGATGTCGGCGCCCGAGGTCGCCGAGCGCGTCGTGCGGGCCATCGAGGACGACGGCTACGGCTTCGTCGTCGTCAACTTCGCCAACCCGGACATGGTCGGCCACACGGGCGTGATCCCGGCGGTCGTGCGCGCGGTCGAGACGACCGACGCCTGCCTCGGTCGCGTCGTCGACGCGGTCGAGGGCGCCGGCGGCGTGGCGCTCGTGATCGCGGACCACGGCAACGCGGAGACCCTCCTCCAAGAGGACGGAAGGAGCCCGCACACCGCCCACACGACGAACCCGGTGCCGGCGATCCTCACCGCTCCGGAGGCGCGATTGCGGGACGGCGAGCTGTCCGACGTGGCCCCGACGATCCTCGCGCTCCTGGGGCTCGAGGCCCCGCCGGAGATGACCGGCGGAAATCTCGTACAAATCGCGTCAAACCTCGGTCTATAATGCGGCACCTTGTCGCTGCCCCAGCCTGATCACGGCGTACTGCGGAAGGCGCAGCGGGGTGATGAACGAGCCTTCTCGATCATCGTCCGCGCTTACCAGATTCCGGTCTACAACTACGTGCTGCGCATGGTCGGCGACCGGACGCTCGCCGAGGACCTGACGCAGGAGGTCTTCCTTCGCGTCTTCCAGGGGCTGCCGCGTTTCTCGCTCCGCTCGAAGTTCACGACGTGGCTCTTCCAGGTGACGAAGAACCGCGTCCTCGACGAGCTGCGGGCGACCGAGCGCCGCCCCCGTGCGGTCGTCGATCTCGACGACATCCCGCCGCTCGAGGTCGTGGACGCGCCGTTCGAGCGCCTCGAGGCGATCGACGCGGTGTGGCGCGCGGTCGAGGCGCTCAGCGTCGACCTGAAGATGGCGCTGCTCCTGCGCGACGTGGTCGGGCTCTCGTACAGCGAGATCGCCGACTCGCTCGAGGTGACGCTCGCCACCGTCAAGTGGCGGATCTGGAAGGCCCGGGAGGACGTTCAGCTCGCCCTCGCGCGCGAGGGGATCGAGGTCTTCGAGGAGCGCGAGCTTCCGGCGGTCGCGGCCCCCGCCGCCGACGTCACGGTCGTCGTGGCGCCCGTGCTCGCGCCGCCGGCGCTTCCCGCCGCCTAGATTCCCAGCTCGAGCCGCGCTGCGAGCATCTCGGGCAGGCCCGCCTCGCGCATCTCTCGCTGCGTCCGCTCGACGTCGTACTCGACCCGCCGGAAGCTTGCGCGCTGCTCGCCGAGGTCGAGGAGCAGCCAGGCGGCCCGCGGGTCGTTGTCGCGCGGCTGGCCGACCGACCCCGGATTGAGGAGTGCGCGCACGCCGCGGAGGTCGAGCTCGGTGCCCGCCGGGGCGATGCTGCCGGTCAGCTCGCGGCCCGACTGCGTGATCTGGAGCGCGGCGTGGCTGTGCCCGACGAGGACGAGGGGCGTGCCGGCGAGCTCGAACGTCGCGAGCGCGGCCTCGTCGCCGAGCACGTACTCCCAGACCGGGTCGCGCGCCGAGCCGTGGTAGAGGGCGACGCCGTGCGCGGCTCCCTCGGGCTCGAGCCGGTCGAGCAGCGTCCGCCACTCCGGCTCCAGCACCTGCCTCGTCCAGGTCGCCGCCTGCCCGGCCTCGCCGTGGAACTCCTCGAGGTCGATCGTGCCGCGCACGGCGAGGTCGTGGTTGCCGGCGAGGCAGACGTCGGCCCGCGCGGCGATCGCGGCGCAGCACTCGTTCGGCCTGGGCCCGTAGCCGACGAGGTCGCCGAGGCACCAGAGCTCGTCAGGCGGCTCCTCCTCGATCGCCGCGAGGACCGCCTCGAGCGCGTGCAGGTTCGAATGGATGTCGGAGACGACCGCGACGCGCATCGGCAGCGGCCAACGCTAACCCCGCGAGAACGGGGACCGTGGCCGCCACCTGCGAGGTGACGAGGAGGAGCAGCCCCCAGAGCCCTGCGGCGATACCCGTCACGGCCGCCGCGCCGAGCTTCCGCCTGCCGGCCACGACCACGCCGAGCAGCGCCGGTGCCAGGAGGTCGAGCCAGCCCATGAGGGCCGAGCCGAAGGTCGCCTGCTGCAGGGTCGGCAGGGACCGTCCGGCCGCGTGGGGGAGGGGGACGCTCTCGAGCGTCGTCGTGGCCGTCTGCACGCTCGGCGTGCCCCACACGAGCACGACGTCGAGCGCGGCGAGCGCGACCAGCCCGATGCGGACCGACCAGGCAGGGGCGACGAGCGCGGCGGCCGACGCCGCCGCGAGACACGCGAGGGCGATGAGCGCGACGCCGGCGGCGTCCCGGACGAGGCCGCCCGCCAGCCACGCCACGAGCCAGAGCCCCGCCGAGGCGGGAGGCCAGAGCCACCACAGGCGGCTGCCGCGGAACAGCCCGCCGGCGGCGGCGAGCGCCGGCGTCCCGAAGGTCGCGAGCAGCGCGAGCCCGCGCGGGCCCTGCGGGACGAGGTCGACGATCAGGACGCCGGCCGCGAGCAGCGCCGCCGGCACGGCGAGCCAGGCCCAGCTGCGTCCGCGAGGGCCGGCTTCGCGAGCGGGCGCGGCTGCCGTCAGCGCCTGCGCGGCGCAGAGGACGGCGTACGAGGGAGCGAGGGAGAGCGCGTCAGTCCCCGGCAGGCTCGTCCGGGTGGCCGGAGGCCTCGGGCAGGTTCCGGATGCCCTCGCGCGTCACGTACTTCGACCACGAGTCCTGCAGCGCCGCGATGAGCTCGGGGATGAACCGGGGCGAGGCGTTCACCCTCGCGACGACGGCGCCCGGCACGTCCCCCTCCTCGACCTCGTGCTCGATCCGCGCGAAGGTGAGCGTGAACTCGTACTGCGAGAAGCTGACGTTGGCGAAGTTCGCGTACGTGCCGCCGATCAGCTCCGCCGGCATCTGGATGTTGAGCCGCCGCTCGTCCGGGTCCGCGCCGGGTAGGTCGAGCCCGTCGTCTTCCACGGCCACATACTAGGGCCGTGCCCGCGCATGCCCGCCTGCGTCAGATCGAGTGGCTGCTCGGCGCCGTCGCCGCCACGCTCGCGGCGGGCACGGTCGCCTTCCGGGCGACCCTGCACGAATCGTGGTTCCAGTCGTTCTACCGCACCGTCGTCACCGTGACGCTGACCGGGCTGGACACGGTGCCGCGGGGGGACGGCGCGCGGATCACCTCGCTCGTCCTCGTCGCGGCGGGGCTCACGATCATCGGCTACGTGGGGGCCGTTATCGTCGAGGCGATCGCCGGCGGCGTGCTCACCGGCGCGCTGGCCGAGCGGCGGAGGGAGCGGACGATCGAGCACCTGCACGACCACTTCATCATCTGCGGCTACGGCCGTGTCGGGCGCCGGGTCGCCGACGAGTTCCGGGCGGCGGGGGTCGCGTTCGTCGTGCTCGACCTCCACGAGGACGCGATCGCCGCGGCGCAGGATGACCGCGCGCTCCTCGTGGAGGGCGACGCGACGAGCGACGAGAACCTCCGCAAGGCCGGTCTCGACCGGGCTCGCGGGCTCGTCGCCGCCTCCGACTCCGACGCCGACAACCTCTACGTCGTTCTCTCCGCCCGGTCGGCGCGGCCCGACCTGACGATCGTCGCCCGCGCGTCGGGGGCCGACGCCGAGCGCAAGCTGGCGCTCGCGGGCGCGGACCGGGTCGTGCTGCCGTACACGACCGCGGCGCGCGTGATGGCGAATCTCGTCCTCAAGCCGCAGGTGACCGCGTTCCTCGACGCCGTGACGACGGCCACGGGCCCAGATCTGCAGCTCGCCGAGATCGAGGTGCGGCGGACGTGCGCGGCGGCAGGGCAGACGATCCGGGAGCTCCGCATCCGGCACGAGACGGGCGCGATCGTGATCGCGCTGCGCAAGGCGGACGGGAGCTTCGACACGACACCGGAGCCCGACACGCCGATCGAGGTCGGCGACGTCCTGATCGGCGTGGGCTCGCCCGACGAGATCCGGGCCCTCGAAGACCTGTTCGCCCCGCGCGAGGCCCTTGCCGGCTGATCCCGTCAGAGCCCTCGCGGCCGCGCTCGCCGAGACGACCGGGGCGGAGCTCGAGCTCGAGCGGCCCGGCGAGCCCGGGCACGGCGACTACGCGACCAACATCGCCCTCCGGCTGGCGGGGGCCCGGCGCCGGCCGCCGCGGGAGATCGCCGTCGAGATCGCGGACGCGGCCGGCGGGCTCGATGCGGTCGAGAGGGCCGAGGTCGCAGGCCCGGGCTTCGTCAACCTCTTCCTCCGCGACGAGTGGTTCGCCGCGGCGCTCCGCGAGATCCTCGAGGACGGCGACGCGTACAGCGCCGGCGCGGCCGATGGGCGGGAGCGGGTCCAGGTGGAGATGGTCTCGGCCAACCCCACGGGTCCGCTTCACGTGGCGCACGGGCGCAACGGCGCGTACGGCGACGCGGTCGCGCGGCTCTTCGAGCTCGCCGGGCACGCCGTGGAACGCGAGTTCTACTACAACGACTCGGGCGGCCAGATGGAGAGGTTCCGAGCCTCCGTCGAGGCCGTCCGGAGGGGCGAGGAACCCCCCGAGGACGGATATCGCGGCGCCTACATCGACGAGCTCGCGGCCCTCAGGGGCGATCCGGTGCCACTGATGCTGAAGGAGATCGAGGCGTCGCTCGAGCGATTTCGCGTCCACTTCGACAGCTTCCGGCGCCAGAGCGAGCTCGAGCAGCGGCTCCCGGAGCTCCTGCCGCGGCTCGACACGTACGAGAAGGAAGGCGCGCTCTGGGCGCGCTCCTCCGCGCACGGCGACGACGAGGACCGCGTCCTGCTCCGCTCGAGCGACCGCTCCCCGACCTACCGCGCGGCCGACGTGGCCTATCTCGTCGACAAGCTGGATCGCGGCTTCGACCGCGCGGTCTACGTCCTCGGCGCCGACCATCACGGCACTCGCAACTGGTACGCGGCGGTCGCCCGCATGCTCGGCTACGACCCCGCCCGGGTGGAGGTGCTCCTCTACCAGATGGTCAACCTGACGAAGGGCGGCGAGCAGACGCGCCTCTCACGCCGCCGCGGCGACGTCGTCTTCCTCGACGACTTCATGGACGAGATCGGCGTCGACGCCGCCCGCTGGTACCTCGTCAACCGCGGGCCCGACCAGACGATCGAGCTCGACATAGACCTTGCGGCCGAGCGTTCGCAGAAGAATCCCGTCTACTACGTCCAGTACGCGCACGCCCGGATCGCGGGGATCCTCCGCCACGCCCCGGACAACGCTTGTGACAGTCTGTCACTTGCCGCGCCGCTCGCGCCCGAGGAGCGCGAGCTCGTGAAGCGGCTCGGCGAGCTGCCGGCGGTGGTGGCGGACGCGCTCGAGAAGCGCGGCCCGCAGGGGGTGCCGAACTACGCCATCCGCGTCGCCGACGACTTCCACCGCTTCTACCACGAGCATCGCGTGCTCGAGAGCGAGCAGGAGGCGTTCCGGCTCGGCCTCTGCCGCGCGACGCGGGCCGTCATCGCGCGCTGCCTCGATCTCGTGGGGGTCGAGGCGCCCGACCGGATGTAACAATTCCTCCGTGGACGGTCTGCTGCTCACTCGCGGCCAGCGGCTGCGGAGCTACGGCGAGAAGACCGGGCTCATCGTCGGCCCCTCGACCGTGCTCGCGCTGGTCGAGCTCGGGCTCGGTGTCTGGGTGGACGCGGTGTTCGTGGTCGCGATCGCGGCGATCACGGCGCTCGCCGCCGGGTCGAGCATCCGCTCGCGCACCGCCGCGGCGGTGTGCGGCGTCCTCCTCGCCGCCGGGATCCTCTGCTTCCTGCTCCTGCTCTCCTGGTTCATCTCGCATCCGATCCAGCGCGGCGACTGAGCGTTTTAGGATCCGGCCTCGTGAGCGCGAGGCAGGCCCCCGACCGCAACATCGCGATGGAGCTCGTGCGCGTCACCGAGGCGGCGGCGATGGCCGCGGCGCGGTGGATAGGGCGGGGCGACAAGGAGGAGGCCGACCGGGCCGCCGTCGATGCGATGCGCTTCGTGCTCGACAGCGTCGCGATGCGCGGCGTCGTCGTGATCGGGGAGGGGGAGAAGGACAAGGCGCCGATGCTCTACAACGGCGAGGAGGTGGGCAACGGCGAGGGGCCGGAGGTCGACGTGGCGGTCGATCCGCTCGAGGGGACCCGGCTCACTGCGCTCGGTCAGCCGAACGCGATCGCGGTCATCGCGGTCGCCGAGCGCGGGAGGATGCTCTTTCCCGGCCCCGCGTTCTACATGGAGAAGATCGCCGTCGGGCCGGCGGCGGTCGACGCCATCGACATCGAGAAGAGCCCGGCCGAGAACGTGGCGTCAGTCGCCGAGGCGCTCGGCAAGACCCCGCGGGAGGTGGACGTCGTCGTGCTCGAGCGCGACCGGCACGAGGCGTTGATCGCGGAGCTGCGGGCGGCGGGCGCCCGGGTGCGTCTCATCCGTGACGGCGACGTCGCTCCCGCGATCGCGGCCGCGCAGCCCGAGACCGGCGTCGACATGCTCTACGGGATCGGCGGAACGCCCGAGGGCGTGATCTCGGCGGCGGCGCTCAAATGCGTCGGCGGGGGGATGCAGGGACGGCTCTGGCCGCGCTCGGACGAGGAGCGGCAGAAACTGCTCGACGCCGGCCTCGACCCCGCGCGCGTCCTCCACACCGACGACCTCGTGTCCGGCCAGGACGTCTTCGTCGCCGCGACCGGCGTCACGACCGGGTCGCTGCTCCAGGGCGTCAGGTACACGCCCGGCGGCGCCGTCACCGACTCGATCGTGATGCGGTCGCGCTCGGGAACGGTCCGCCGCGTGGTCGCGCAGCAGTCGTTGGCGAAGCTCTCGGCCCTGACCGGCTTCGAGTACACGTAGCGGCTAGGCCGCGACCGCCTCCCGCTCCATCTCGGGCGCGTACGCGCCCGTCCGCGCCGCCGCGTTCATCTTCGCGCGGTGGTAGTAGGCGCGCTGACCGGCCTCCAGGTTCTCCTCCTTGCCGGCCCATGCCTTCAGCGCCGGCGCCTGCAGGGCGCGGCCGTAGGAGAAGGAGAGCTGCCACGGGTGCGGCCCTCGCGCGTTCATCGCGTTGAGGTGGGCCGTCGCGTCCTCGTCCGACTGGCCCCCCGAAAGGAAGACGATCCCGGGCACCGCCGCCGGGACGTGCTTGGACAGCGTGTGCAGCGTCGCCTCGGCCACGTCCTCGATGCCGGCGCGGTCGGATGCCTCGTAGCCGGAGAGCACCATGTTCGGCTTGAGCAGCGTCCCCTCGACGTCGACGCGCTGGTCGAAGAGCTCCGTGTAGACGGCGGCGAGCACGCGCGAGGTGACGAAGCCGCTGCGCTCGATCGAGTGCGTCCCGTCCTGCAGCACCTCCGGCTCGACGATGGGGACGATCCCGGCCTCCTGGCAGAGCGCGGCGTAGCGGGCGAGCGCATGCGCGTTCGTCCAGATGCAGTACTCGCTCGGCAGCGTCTCCGAGATCGAGTACGTCGCTCGCCACTTCGCGAAGCGCGCGCCGAGCCCGCGGTACTCCTCGAGCCGCTGCCGCAGGCCGTCGAGGCCCTCGGTGACCGCCTCGCCCTCGGCGAGCGCGAGCGGCTTGGCGCCCTTGTCGACCTTGATCCCCGGGATGACGCCCTTCGAGGCGAGCAGCTCGGGGAACGGCGTGCCGTCGTCGGAGCGCTGCCGGATCGTCTCGTCGAAGAGGATGACGCCGCTGATGAACTCCTCGACGCCCGGAGTCGTGAAGAGCATGTTGCGGTAGGCGCGCCGGTTGTCCTCGGTCGACTCGACCCCGATCGTGTCGAAGCGCTTCCTGATCGTGCCGTCGCTCTCGTCCGCGGCGAGGATGCCCTTCCCCTCGGCGACGAGCGCCCGCGCGGTCTCGTGCAGCTCGGTGTTCGGCATTGGGAATCTCCTTCTCGCTGTCTTGAGCTCCATTATGGCCCGGCTACAATCGCCGGAACCGGCGGACGTAGCTCAGCTGGTAGAGCATTGGCTTCCCAAGCCAAGGGTCGCGGGTTCGAGCCCCGTCGTCCGCTTCGCCGCCGGTGACTGGCCGGCTCCCGCGTCGAAGCGCGGCGCCGGTATGGACCTCCGGTGGCCCGGAGCTAACCGAACGGCGGTGGGGCGGCACGTCCCGTCGACCTACGAAGAACCACATGCTTCGCTCACGCGGACCGAGCGTGGTGCGCCCGACGGTGAGCTCGGCGGCGCGGCCGCTTGTCTTCTGGGTGGGGGAGGAACCCGCGACCCAGACGCGCGTGCGCGGCTGGCCCGTCGGGCGAGCCTTGCTGCAGATGCTGGGCGAGGCCAACCCGGACGTGGGCGACGCGCTCGCCGGCGAGCGGGCGTGGCTCGATCAGCAGGGCTATCCGGCGGATCTTCCGCTGCCCGCCCTCTGGTGGCGGCCCAGCGCGGACCAGCCGCGTTCGGCTGACTGAACCGTCGATCGGGTTAGGGATCGCCTCGTACCGGTGAGGGATCCTTCGTGGATCCCGACGATCCGTTGCTCCGCCACCGGCGCGCGGCGCCGCTTCGCAGGAGCCGAGGGGGACCGATGCTGCGCTACTGGGGCGAAGGCCACGCTGCCTCGGCTCCGCCCGAGGCGCCGTCGCTTCCGCCCCTGAGCAGCGCGGCGAGGTCGAGGCGCTACCTGCCGCCCGAGGACGAGCCGCTCACGCGCGACCCGTCCGCGTAGGGCTGCTCCGAGGTCCGGCGGACCTCGGGCAAACCGGTCTCTCCCGCCCCGCGTAGAAGGACGAAACGACTCCGCGAGAGGAGAGATCGCCATGCGTTCTCCAGATGCGGTCGTGATGGGGGCTTCGGGCGTGCAGCGGCACAGCCGGACGCCTGCCGCCCTGCGCACGGTGGGCGCGGTCGCGGTGCTCGTCGTGGGTGTCGTCCACCTCGAGCAGTACTTCGCCGTGCACATCGACTCCGTGCCGACGATCGGAACGCTCTTCCTGCTCAACTTCGCGGGGGCGAGCGTGATCGGGCTCGGGCTGCTGATCCCCGCGCCACCGTTGCGCGTGGTGCGGCTGCTGCTCGCGCTCGGGGGCGTCGCACTGGCGGCGACGTCGTTCGTCTTCCTGTTCGTCAGCGAGCACCAGCCGCTCTTCGGGTTCCAGGAGCACGGCTACCGGGCGGCGATCGTCGTCGCGCTCGCGGCCGAGGCCGTCGCGGTCGTCACGCTCGCCGCCTATCTCGCGACCGAGCTGCGCAGGAGGGACTAGCGAAGGGTCAACGCCAGGTGTCGCCGAGGACACGCAGCCAGTTGCGGTGCGTGACCTTGGCGACACCCTCGTCGTCGAGCCCGGCGGAGCGCAGCGCGTCGACGAGCTTCGGCAGCCCCGCTATCCCTCCGAGCTCCTCCGGGACGAGCGCGCCGTCGAAGTCGGACCCGAACGCCACGTGGTCGATCCCGATCCGCTCCGCGATGTACTCCACGTGCCGGACGATCTCCTCGAGCGGCGTCGCGGCCACCTGGCCGCCGTCCTCCCGCAGGAACGAGACGGCGAAGTTGACGCCGACGACGCCGCCCGTGGCGCCGATCGTGTCGAGCTGGGCGTCGGTGAGGTTGCGCGTGGAGGGGCAGAGCGAGTGCGCGTTCGAGTGAGTGGCGACGAGCGGGGCGGAGAAGAGCCTCGCCACGTCCCAGAAGCCCGCCTCGTTGAGGTGGGAGAGGTCGACCAGGATGCCGCGGTCGTTGCACGCGCGAACGAGCCGGCGGCCGGCGGCGGTGAGGCCGGGGCCGGTGTCGGGCGAAGCGGGGAACCGGAACGGCACTCCTTGGGCGAAGGCGTTCGGGCGCGACCACACGAGGCCGACCGAGCGCAGGCCGCGTTCGTACCACGCGTCGAGATCGGAGAGATCGGGTGCGATCGGCTCGGCTCCGTCGAGGTGGAGGATCGCCGTGACGCGGCCCGGCCGGAAATCCTCCGGGCTCGTGGCGAGCGCGACCGGGAGAGAGCGGAACACCTCGTAGAGCTCGTCCGCGACCCGGGCGGCCTCGTCTCTCGGGATCGGATCGGGAAGCGGGAGCGCATAGCGCTCCGACAGCGGCAGCTCGGGCTTCGGGGAGGGAACGTAGAGCGCGAAGAAGCCGCCCGCGAAATCCGCCGCCTGAGCCTGGTCGAGGTGGACGTGGCGGATCTCGTCTCCGCGCCGGACACGCGAGACGAGGTCGTTGTGGCCGTCGACGATCACCTGTCGACGAACAGCATGCGGATGACGTCGCCTGCCATCAGGAGCAACACGAGGACGGCAACCACGTCGACCAGCACGCTCTCGTCGTACCCCGGGTCGCGCCGTTCGACGCCCGCCGTTCGGCCAGGATCGGCGGCACGATCAGCCGCAGCCCACGGCAGCCGCCTCCGGCCCGCTACCTCTTCGGCCACGCCTCGGCGAGCTTGCGGCGCGTCTCGAGGAGATGCTCGGGGATGACCTTGATGTCGGCCAGCACCGGTATGAAGTTCGTGTCGCCGTTCCAGCGCGGCACGACGTGGACGTGCCCGTGGTCGACGATGCCGGCCCCGGCGACGCGGCCGAGGTTCCAGCCCACGTTGAACCCCTCCGGCCGGAACACGCTCCGCAGCGCCGCGATCGCCCGGACGGCGAGTTGGTGCGTCTCGAGTGCCTCCGCGTCGGCGAGGTCGTCGAACGCGGAACCGTGACGGTACGGCGCCACCATGAGATGCCCGGACGCGTAGGGGAACTTGTTGAGCAGGACGAAGGCGAGCCTGCCGCGGTGAACGACGAGCTCGGGCTCGTCCTCGGGCAGCCCGGCGGCCCGGCAGAAGACGCACTCGTCCCCGTCGTCCGCGTGCTGGACGTACTCGAGCCGCCACGGCGCCCACAGCTGCTTCATTTCCCGGAGGCTACTAGCGCCCTGCCGGGCGGCCTTGTAGCATCGCGCGCATGATCAGCAAATGGTTGCAGCGCCTCCGCGGCGGCGACGGCTCCTCGACCGCGAGCGAGCCGGCCCAGCCCGCGACGGCGCCCGAGCCCGCGTCGATGCCGACCGAGCCGTCCCTCGAGCCGTCAGTCGAGCCGCACGCCGAGCCGCCCGCAGAGCCCGGCGGGAGCTCGCAGGACCCGGCGGGCGACGAGCCCGCCTAGCGGCTAGGCCTGTCCGGCGAGCGTCAATCCGACGAGGACGAGCGACAGGGCACCGGTCGCGAGCACCGTCAGGGCGGCGAGAGCGTCGAAGACGCGCCCGTTTCGGTGCTCGCCCATCAGCTCCTCGTTCCGTGCGAGCCGCCAGACGAAGAAGAGAGTGACGGGAAGCAGCGCGCCGTTGACGACCTGGACGAGGACGAGCAGCTTGATCACCGGCAGGCCGGGAACCATCGCGACGCCGGCGCCGACGACGAGGAGCACGGTCAGCGTGGTCACGAAGACCGGCGCCTCGCGTGGCCGCCGCGCGATCCCCTTCTCGAGACCGAACGTCTCGGCGATCACGTAGGCGGCCGTCACGGGGAGGACTGCCGCGGCGAGCAGGCTCGCGCCCAGCAGTCCGACCGCGAACAGGGCCTCGGCGAAGCGTCCTGCGAACGGCTCGAGCGCCTTCGCCGCGTCGGCGGCGCTCGCCACCGTGTGGCGGCCGTGCACGAACAGCGTCGCGCCGGTGGCGATGATGATGAAGCCGGCGACGAGGTTGGCGAACAGCGAGGCGCTGGCCACCTCGGCCCGCTCGGCCGGGATGTCCTCCGGCCCCAGCCCGCGCTCGACGACCGCCGACTGGAGATAGAGCTGCATGAACGGCGTGATGGTCGTTCCCACCGTGGCGATGAAGAGGATCAGGTACGGCCCGGTGACGTGGATCCGCGGCTCGACGACCGCCCGGCCCACCGAGCCCCAGTGCGGGCGCGCGAGGATCGACGCGACCGGATAGGCGAAGAACGGGATGGTCATCGCCACGAAGACCCGCTCGGCGAGCTTGTACGAGCCGCGCACGACGAGGAGCCAGACGACGACGGCGGCGATCGGCACCGACGCCTGCGGCGGCACGTGGGCCAGCTCGAGCGCAGCGCCGACGCCGACGAACTCCGAGACGCAGATCCCGAGGTTCGCGAGCAGGACGGCGAAGGTCGAGACGAGCGACCAGCGCGGCCCGTACTGCTCGCGGACCAGCTCGGCGAGACCCTTGCCGGTGACGGCTCCCATCCGGGCCGCCATCTCCTGCACGACGACGAGGCTGACGGTGAGCAGCACCATCATCCAGAGCAGGTCGTACTGGTATCTCGCGCCGATCGAGGCGTAGGTCGCGATGCCGCCGGCGTCGTTGCCGGCGTTCGCCGCGACGATCCCCGGGCCCAGGAAGGCGAGGAGGGCGAGGAGCTTGACCACCAGGCGGTTGCGCGGCCGCAGCCGGGGCCGGCCGCGAGGGAGCCGCGGCAGACGGGCCCGCAGCTCCATGTCAGTCGGTCCCGAGGAGCCCGAAGCGGCGCCGCCAGGGCTCCGGGAGGACGAGCTCGAGCACGTCGTCGACGGTCACGATCCCGAGGAGGCGCTCCTCCTCGTCGACGACGGGCACGATGGTCAGGTCGAAGTCGGTCATGAGGCGCGCGATCTCCTCCAGCTCCGCGTCGGCGCGCACCGTCTGCACCGGCTCCAGCACGTTCCAGAGCCGCTCTCCCTCGGCCGTGCGCACGAGGTCGGCGAGCGGGATCCCGCCGCGCAGGCGGCGGTGGGTGTTCATGCCGTAGACCCAGGTGAGCGACTCGGCCGGCAGCGTGGAGCGCGCGACCCGCTCGAGCGCCTCCTCCCTCGTCGCATCGGCGTAGACGCAGACGAACTCCGGGCTCATCAGCCCGCCCGCCGTGGCCGGGTCGTAGCCGAGCAGCGTGCGCAGCCTGCGGGCCTGGACGGGGGAGAGCAGCCCGATCACGTCCTCACGCCGCTCCTCCGGCAGCTGCAGGACGAGGTCCGCGGCGTCGTCGGTCTCCATGCGGCCGATGAGCGCGGCGATCTCCTCGTCGCTCCGGTCCTCGACGAACTCGAGCTGGTGGCTGTCTTCGAGCTCCTCGAACACGTCCGCCTCGAGCTCGGGATCCGCGGCGACGGCGGCCATGATCTCCTCGCCCTCGTTGTGCGAGGCGGCCTCGACGAGGTCGGCGACCTGCGCCGGATGGAGCTTTGCGAGCTTGGGATGCGGCACGCGAAGGCGCACGGTCGGGACGTGCCCCGTGAAAGGCTCGACGTAGGCCCAGTCGAGGAAGCCGCCCGCCTCGACCCGTCCGGCGAGAGCACGCGGCACGACCCGCCGGACGAGCCCGCGGAGTCCGACGTCCACCCCGACGACGCGATACCAGCCCTCGAGGCGCGCGAGCTCGATCTCGTTCGCGCGCACGAGGCGGGCGCCGTCGACGTTGATGAGCTGGCGGTCGAGGACGTCCTTCTTCAGGAGCACTTCCTGTGCCCGGCGGCTGAACCGCTGCAGGTCGAGCCTGTCACCGGCCAGGGTCACGAACCCGGGGCCGAGCTCCACGACCTGCTCGGCGCCGACGAAGACCTGCCGTCCCGCGACCGTCGCGACGACTCCGGCGACCGGCGGGTAGTCGTCCTCGCCGAGGCGGACGATCAGGTCGTCGACACGCCCGAGCCGCTCGCCCGCGGCGTCGCGCAGCTGGCCGCCCACGACGAGCGACAGGTGGAGAACGGGCGGTGCGGCCGCGGCCATCGAACGGCCTCGGTCACAGCCAGCGCTTGAGGCGGAAGAAGGCGAGCATGCCCGCGATGGCGACGGCCATCAGCGCGAGGCTCGCCCAGAACGCGCCCCACGAGTCGAAGCCGGGGAAGTGGACGTTCATCCCGAAGAACCCCGTCAGGAACGTAAGCGGCAGCATCACGACGCTGAAGATCGTGAGCACGTAGAGGATGTCGTTCTGCTGGTGCGAGATGAGGGACTCGTTCGTGTCCTCGAGCGCCTCCACGACCTCCTTGTAGTTGTCGAGCAGGTCCCAGATGCGCTCGCTCGCGTCGACGAGGTCGTCGAAGTAGAGCTCGAGCTCCTCCGGCAGGAACCGCTCGATCTGCCGCTCGAGCTGTCTCAGCGTCGGCCGCTGGGGCTTGATGATCTTGCGGTATGAGATGATCTCCTGCTTCACCTTGTGGATGTCGGTGACGAGCTCGCGCGCCCCCTCGTCCTCGCCGATCGCCTCGTCGATCTGCTCGAGCTTGAAGCCGATCTTGTCGAGGATCGGGAAGCAGTAGTCGTAGAGGTCGTCGAGCACCTCGTAGAAGAGTCGCCCCGAGCCGCGTGAGAGCAGCTGCGCGCGGAACTCCTCGCTCTCCTCGCAGCGGCGGAAGAGGAGGCTGACCGGCCTCAGCTCGACCGCGGGAAGCGTGACGAGATAGTCGGGCCCGACGAACGCGTCGAGCTCGCCCGCGTTGAGACGGCCGACCGACGCGTCGTAGACGGGGAAGTGGAGGACGGTGAAGAGATAGCCGCCGCTGCCGTCGCCGTCGCCCGGGTAGACGTCGACCTTCGGGCGCTGTCGCCGCGAGAGCACGTCCTCGACGTCGAGCGCGTGCCAGCCGAAACGGTTGGCGAGAAGCTGGGCCTCGCCGTCGGTCGGCGAGAGGAGGTGGACCCAGGTGACGCCGCCGACGCTGAGCTCAGCCGGACCGGGCCGCGTCTCGACGACCGGGGCTCCCGGCACGGAGCGGCGCGAACGGATGCGCGGCAGGCTGGGCACCGGTACTGAGGGGGTCGACGGTCGCTGCCATGGCCCGGGAATGCTACCCACTCGAGGCAACAGGCACAGGCACGGGGAGCTCCTCCCGCGGTGTCCGCCGCACCCGTTCCGGCAGGCGCGGCTCCAGCGCGAGCGCCCCCGCGGCGCAGGCGAGGTTGACTCCGGCGGCGAGCGGCCACAGCAGGAGCGGCCGGTGCTGCAGGAGGAAGCCGCCCGCGGCCGGGCCGACGATCCAGCCGATCTGCCACGAGATGCTCGCCGCGGCCGTGTAGCGGCCGACGAGCTGCGGCGGCGCGAGATCGACGCTGAGCGGCGCGTGGATCGCCCCGTGCAGGCATTCCCCGACCGCGAAGACGAGCATCACGGCGGCGAAGATGCCGAACGCCACGGTCGCCCGCGTCCACGATCCCGCCGCCCAGATGCCGAGGAGCGTCGCCGCCCACAGCGTCCCCATCAGCGCGAAGCCGCGCATCCGCCGCCGCCCCTCGGCGAGCTTCACGACCGGCAGCTGGAAGATCGCCACGCCGACCGCGTCGAGCGCGAAGACGACGCCGACCTCCCTCTCGCTGATCCCGGACACGTTCTTCCCGAACGCCGGCAGCAGCTCGACGACGAGCGAGATCGCGGCCGTCATGAAGGCGGCGTTGAGCAGCGTGTAGACGGTGAAGACGCGGTCCCGCAGGACGGCGCGCCAGCTTCCGCCGAGCCGCGCCGCGTGGCGCGCGGGGTCGCGGACGCGCGCGAGGACGAGCATGTAGCCGACGAAGGTCGCGCAGTCGACCGCGAAGAGGACGGTGAACGTCCCGGGACGCGACACGGAGGCGATCAGTCCCGCGACGACGCCGCCGAGCGCCACGCCGACGTTCATCGCGAGACGCTGCAGCGCATAGGCGGGCGCGCGGCGCGTGGGCGGCGTCAGCCCGGCGAGGAGCGCCGACTGCGACGGCCAGAACGAGCCGCTGCCGATCCCCCACAGCGTGTAGATCGCGAACGCGTGCCACGCCGAGCGGATCAGGGGCATGAGCGCGAAGGCGACCGTCATCACCGCGAGCGAGCCGAGCAGCACGCGCTTCGGGCCGATTCGGTCGGAGAGCGTGCCGCCGAGGAAGCCGCTGGCGAGTGCCGCCGCCGACTGGACCGCCGCTGCGCTGCCCGCGAGCCCGAACGGGATCCCGCGCACGTTGTGCAGGTAGATGAGCAGGAACGGGAGGACGACGCCGTTCCCGAACGCGTTGACCAGCGCCCCGAGCTCCAGCACGTACACCTCGCGCGGCAGGCGCGGGTCGAGGCTGCGGAGATAGGCGGCGGGCGCCATCCGCGCGAGGCTAGCGCCGCCCTTTGCCTCTCCGCGCCTTACGTCCTGCCCGAGCCGTCCGTCCGGGG
Source organism: Gaiellaceae bacterium (assembly GCA_035653395.1). Lineage (GTDB taxonomy): Bacteria > Actinomycetota > Thermoleophilia > Gaiellales > Gaiellaceae > Palsa-739. The sequence goes on along the minus strand of DASRBX010000029.1, from coordinate 30,298 downwards.
GACGACGCCGGCGACCCCTCGCCTATGACGTGAGCAAGGGTCAGGATAGAGCTGCGGCGACGGCGCGTTGACTAGCCATTAACGCCCGGTGATCGAGGGGGCGAGTACGAACCGGGGACGTGCCCATCCTGACCCATCTCCGCCTGCCCGCCTGCGGCACGCCGGCGGGCCCGTGGTGATGCGCCAGGCAGGAATCGAACCTGCGACCTCGCGCTCCGGAGGCGCGCGCTCTATCCCCTGAGCTACTGGCGCGGGGAGAAGGGGCCAGTCTACCGGCGCCCGCCCGTTGGTACGTTCCGGCGGTGGACGTCTCCGCACGGATCCTCACGCTCGAGTTGGCGGAGACGTTCGTCATCTCCCGCGGCGCGAGCGACACCGAGGACGTCCTCGTCGTCGAGCTGCGGCACTCGGGCGTCTCGGGCTTCGGCGAGGCGCAGCCGCTCGACCACTACGGCGAGTCCGTCGAGTCGGCGCGCGCCTATGTCGAGGAGCACGGCGAGCTGCTCGGCGACGACCCGTTCGCGGTGGAAGAGGCAATGGAGCGGCTGCCCGCGCGCGAGCTCGCGGCGCGGGCGGCGCTCGACGCGGCCTTGCACGACCTGCAGGGCAAGCTGCTCGGCCAGCCCGTCTGGCGCCTGCTCGGCCTCCGCCGCGCCGGCCCGCCGACGAGCTGGACGGTGTGGCTCGGCGATCCCGACGACATGGCCCGCCGCGCCGAGCAGGCCCTTGCCCGCTTCCGCCGCCTCAAGCTCAAGCTCGGCGGCCGCGACGGGCTCGACGTCGAGCGCGTCCGAGCGGTGCGCGCGGTCGCCGGCGACCTGCCGCTGCAGGTGGACGTGAACGAGGCCTGGAGCCTCGAGGAGGCGCTCGAGGCGCTGCCTCCGCTGGCCGAGCTCGGCGTCGAGTACTGCGAGCAGCCGCTGCCCGCGGGAGACCCGGGCGGCCCCGAGCTGAAGCGCCGCTCCGCGCTCCCCGTCTACGTCGACGAGGACTGCCACACGCTCGGCGACGTGACGGCCTGCGCCGAGCGGGCGCACGGGATCAACGTCAAGCTCGCGAAGTCGGGCGGCATCCGCGAGGCGGTGCGGATGGTGCACGCCGCCCGCGCGCTCGGGCTCGGCTGCATGCTCGGCTGCATGGTCGAGTCGGGGCTCGGCATCTCCGCCGGCGCGCAGGTCGCGTCCCTCTTCGACCACGTCGACCTCGACGGGAACCTCCTGCTCGCGCACGACCCGTGGCCCGGGGTGCCGTTCGTGGAGGGCGTCCAGCTTCCACCCGAGGAACCGGGGCTCGGTGTCCACCAGGTATCTGCTGCTCGCTGAGGGCTTCTCGGGGGATCCCCGCTACGGGAAGACCATGCGCGGCGTCCTCCGCTACCGGCGGGACGACGTCGTCGCCATCCTCGACTCCACGCGACCCGGCGGGACAGAGGAAGGCGTTCCCGTCGTGGGCAGCGTCGAGGAGGCGCTCGCGCTCGGCCCGACCACGGCGCTCGTCGGCGTCGCGACGCAGGGCGGCCGTTTCCCGCCCGAGTGGATCGAGATCCTGCGCGCCTGCGTCGAGCACGGCCTCGACGTCGAGAACGGCCTGCACGTCTTCCTCGCCGACGACCCGGAGCTCGCGGCGCTCGCCACGGAGCGCGGGGTCGGGCTGCGCGACCTCCGCCGGCCGCCGGCCGGGCTCTCGACCGCGACCGGCGAGAACCTCGCCGTCGACGCGACGGTCGTTCTCACCGTCGGCTCCGACTGCGCGATCGGGAAGATGACCGTCTCGCTCGAGCTCGACCTCGAGGCCCGGCGGCGGGGGATCCGCTCGGTCTTCGTTCCCACCGGCCAGACGGGGATGGCGATCGCGGGCTGGGGGATCGCAGTCGACGCGGTCGTGGCCGACTTCGTCGCGGGCGCCGCGGAGCGCCTGGTCGTCGAGGGACGCGCCCGCGGCGGCGACCTGCTCTGGGTCGAGGGCCAGGGCTCGCTGCTGCATCCCGTGTATTCCGGCGTCACGCTCGGGCTCTACCACGGCAGCGTTCCTCACGTGCTCGTCCTCTGCCACGAAGCCGGGCGCACCGAGATCGAGGGCGCCGGCGGAGGGCCGCACCCGATTCCGCCGCTTCGTGACCTCGTCGAGCTGCACGAGCGGCTCGCCCTGCCGGTGCGGCCGGCCCGGGTCGCGGCAGTCGCGCTCAACACGCGCTCGCTCGGCGAGGCCGGCGCGCGCGCGGCCGTCGAGGCGGCCGAGGCCGAGACCGGCCTGCCGGCCGACGATCCGGTCCGCTTCGGCGCCGGGAAGCTCGTGGACGCGGTGCTCGCCGCCGCGCCGTAGCCGTGCTCGTCGCGGTCGTGGCCGACACCCACATGCCGCGCGGCGGGCGGCGGCTCCCCGACGCGTGCCTCGAGCACCTCCGCGCCGCCGACCTGATCCTCCACGCCGGCGACGTCGTCGCAGCGTCGGTCCTGGAGGAGCTGGCCGCGCTCGGCCCGCCGCTGCAGGCGGTGCACGGGAACATGGACGACGCGGCGCTCCAGGCCCGGCTTCCGGCGAGGCTGGTCGTCGAGGCGGCCGGGCTCCGCATCGGCATGACGCACGACCCCGGGCCGCGGGCCGGTAGGGAGGAGCGGCTGGCGGCGCGCTTCCCGGGCTGCGCGGCCGTGGTGTACGGGCACACGCACGAGCCGCAGGTCTCGCGCGCGGGCGACGTCTGGATCCTGAATCCCGGCTCGCCCACCGAGCGGCGCCGCGCTCCGTCTCACACGATGCTCGTGCTCGAGCTCGTCGACGGCCGTGTCGCGCCGGAGCTGATCGCGCTCTCTTGACATCGAACAGACGTTCGCCTACCATGCGAACAGATGTTCGGGAAGCTCCTCATCCTCCTGTGCGTCGCGGTGCTGGCCGTCGGGCTCGCCGCCCGCGGCTCGAGCGGCGCCGGCCCGAAGCACACCTACGTCGTGAAGCCGGGCGACACGCTGTGGTCGATCGCCCAGCGCGTCTACGCAGGCGATCCCCGGCAGGGCGTGTGGACGCTCGAGCAGCGGAACCACCTCCCCGGCGCGACGATCGTGCCCGGCGAGAAGCTCGTCCTGCCCTAGGAGGCCGGGGGGAGGTCGATCCCGCTGACGTACACCTTCTCGCCGCGGAAGAGCCGGTCCTCGGGATCCCAGGGGAACCAGATCACGACCTTCCACTCGAGCGGTCCCTCCTCGGGAGGCTGTCCGAGCCACGGCGCGCGCTGGGTCGCCGAGACGTCCGCCTCCTCGCATACGCCCTGCGGACCGATCACGATGTCCGTGAGGTCGAAGCGGATGTCCGGGAAGGCGGTCAACAGCTCGGTGTAGAAGCGGCGGGCGCCGTCGTGTCCCTCCCAGCGGTGGCCGGTCTGGACGAGCTCGTACACGCAATCCGGGGTCAGCGTCGAGATCAGGCCGTCGAGATCGCGGGCGTCCTCGGCGAGCGAGTGCTTCTTGTAGAGCTCCCGGACGTCTCGGTACAGCTCGGGCGTCACCTCCCGGCGGTAGACCTCGAGCACGGTCGGGTCGGCCATAGGCCGAGCCTAGCGTCTCAGGCAGGGACGAGCTCCCCGGCGGCCGGATCGGCCCCGAACAGCCCAGGCTGACGCTGCACGAGCGCGACGAAGGCGTCGACGACCGCGGGAGCGAACTGCGTGCCGCGGTTCCGCGCGATCTCGTCCGTCGCGTCGGCGAGCGTCCTGGCCGCGCTGTACGGACGGTCGGTCGTCATCGCGTCGACGGCGTCGGCCAGCCCCACGATCGCCGCCTCGAGCGGAATCTCCTCGCCGCCCAGGCCGTGCGGGTAGCCGTTCCCGTCCCACCGCTCGTGGTGGTGGAGGATCGCCGGCACCGTCGACCGAAGCCGGTGGAGCCGCCCCACGATCCGCGCGCCGTCCTCCGGGTGGCGCTTCACGATCTCGTACTCGAGCTCGGTCAGGCGGTCCGGCTTCGTGAGGATCGCGTCGGGCACGCCGATCTTGCCGATGTCGTGAAAGAGGCCCGCGAAGCGGAGGACGTCGAGCTCCTCGCCTCCGAGCCCGAGCTCCTTGCCGAGGGCGACCGCGATCCGGCGCACGCGCTGCGAGTGGCCTGCGGTGTAGGGATCCTTCGCGTCCACCGTCGCGTTGAGGCTCTCGACGGCCTCGAGCGCGCTCTCCTCGAGCAGCTGGTTCGACTCCGCGAGCCGGAGGGTGCGGGCGTGGAGCTTCGCGTTCTGGCGGCTGAGCGTCCGGGAGGCGCCGCGCACCAGAAGGGCGAGCAGGGCCCACAGCGCGAGGAAGACCGCGCCGACGGCCGCCCAGAGCATCGTGCGCCGGGAGCCGATCAGCTCGCCGAGCGCCCGCGGGTTGGCGTAGATCTCGTACGCGCCGATCACATGGTGGCCGGCGTCGACCGGCGCGTAGACCTCGAACAGGTGCGAGACGCCCGCCTTGCGAGCGAGCTCGTTGCGCTCGAACGAATCCTCGCCCTGCGCGTCGCCGCCGGTGCTCACCAAGGCCGCGATCGCCTGGTTCTTCCGGATCGCTTCGCGCAGCTCGCCGTCGATGGGGAACCTGCGGCCGATCCGCGCCTTGTCCCGGTTCGTCCACGCAAGGCGGCCGTCGATTCGCCACACCTTGACGCTGAGGATGTCGGACTGCCTGCCGATCGCCCTGGAGAGCCGCTCGAGGTTCCGCCGCGAGATGACGACCCTGTCGCGGCGCACGAGCGTCGGGCTGACGACGCCGTCGACGTAACGGGAGAGGGCCGTTCGCTCCACGCTGAGCGCCTCCGCCGTCAGGGAGCGCGAAAGTGCCCAGCCGATCGCGAGCGCGGCCCCGACGCAGAGGAGCGCCGAGGCGAGCAGGAAGACGCGAAGGAGCGTGAGCGACCGTTCGAGGTCGCGCCCGCGCCGCAGCCGCAGGTTGCCCTCTTCCACCGGGGCAATATCGGCCGCGCGCGCCCGTGGGATTAGTCCCTCGTTCCTAGAATCGCCGGGTGGACCTCGACCTCGTCTTCCTCGGCACGGCGGCCTCGATGCCTACGGCCCAGCGGGGGCCGGCGGCGCTGCTCGTCCGCCGGGGCGGCGAGCGGCTGCTCTTCGACTGCGGCGAGGGGACGCAGCGACAGCTGCAGCGCTCCGCGATCGGGCTGCCCGACCTGCAGGAGATCTTCCTCACGCACTTCCACGCCGACCACTTCCTCGGCCTGCCGGGGATGCTGAAGACGTTCGCGCTGCGGGGCCGCGACGAGACGCCGCTGACCGTCCACGGTCCGCAGGGCCTGCGGGAGCTCTTCAACCGGCTCCGGCCGTTCCTCGGCCGCCTGCCGTACCCGCTGACGCTCGTCGAGCTCGAGCCGGGGGAGAAGCTCGAGCGCGGGGAGTACACGATCGAGGCGTTCGCGGTCGAGCACGGAGTCGGGGCGCTCGGCTACGCGCTCGTCGAGCGCGAGCGGCCGGGCCGCTTCGACGTGGCGGCCGCCGACGCGCTCGGGGTTCCCGGCGGCCCCGCCCGCGGACGGCTGCAGGCGGGGGAGCAGGTGACGGTCGATTCGGGTCGCACCGTGTCTCCCGCGGACGTGCTCGGGGAGCCGCGCCCCGGCCGGAAGGTGGTGCTGACCGGCGACACCGCGCCTTCGCCGCTCGTCGTCCAGGCTGCGCACGGCGCGGACGTGCTCGTCCACGAGGCCAGCTTCACCGCCGAGGAGGCCGAGCGCGCGCGGGAGACGATGCACTCGACGGCCGCGGAGGCCGCCGAGGTGGCGCGCCTCGCCCAGGTGCGTCTGCTCGTGCTCACCCACGTCTCGCCGCGCTACTTCGGCCCGGAGCTCGCGGACGAGGCCCGGGACGTCTTTCCCGACGTCGTCGTCCCGCGCGACTTCGACCTGGTGGAGGTGCCGTTCCGCGAGCGCGGCGCGCCGCGGCTCGTCCGGAGCGGCGCGCGGCCGCCCCGCTCCGACGGGGCCCGCGAGAGGGCCGAAGCGCCTATGATCGAGCCGTCATGAGCGGGATGGTCCAGCTCGCAACTGCGGGCGACGTGGCCGAGGCCGAGGAGTTGCAGGAGATCCTCCGCAACGCCGGCATCGACTCGTCGCTCGAGCAGGCTCCGGAGGACGACGCCGTCAACGTGCTCGTCCCCGAGGCCGAGCTCCAGACCGCGCAGGACGCGATCGAGGCCCTCACCGAGCCCGACGACCTGATCTCGGAGCCCTAGCCGATGCCGACCATGGTCTTCCTCCGTGGCAGGGCGCGCCTCAGCCCAGGCGCGGCCGCGGGGTCGCCACACCCTTCGTAGCCGCGCCTTCGCAGACGAGCTCGTCCGCGACGCCGGCCTCACGCCGGGCACGCTCGTACTCGATCTCGGCGCCGGCGGCGGCGCCCTCACGCGGGCGCTCGCCGAGGCGGGTTGCCACGTGCGCGCGGTGGAGCTCGACCCGGCCGCGCTCCGGCAGCTGAGAGCGCGCTTCGACCTCGACGCGCGGGTCGAGGTCGTCGAGGGCGATGCGACGCGCCTGGCGCTGCCGGAGGAGCCGTTCGCCGTCGTCGCCAACCTTCCCTTCGCCTCGGGAACGGCGATCCTGCGCCGTCTGCTTGGCGACCCGGCCGTGCCTCTCGTCCAGCTCGACGCGATCGTGGAGTGGGGGCTCGCCGCGAAGCGGGCGGCGGTCTGGCCGTCGACGCTGCTCGGCTGCACGTGGGGAGCCTGGTACGACCTGCGCCTCGTCCGGCGGGTGCCGCGCGCATGCTTCGCTCCCCCGCCGGGTGTCGACGCTGCGGTGCTGCGCGCCTCGCGCAGACAGCAGCCGCTCGTCCTTCCCGCGCAGGCGGCGGCCTACGAGGCCGTGCTGCGCAAGGCCTTCGCGGCCCGGGCGCCGCTCGACCGGATCCTGCCGCGTCGCGTCGTCCACGGGGTCGCGCACGAGCTCGGCTTCGATCCCCGAGCCGGCGCTCGCGACCTCGACGCGCGCCAGTGGGCCGGCCTCTACGCCGCGCTCAGACCCGCCACTCGCCGCCCACGAGCAACGGCACCTCGCCGCCGGCGCGGGTCACGCCGCTGACAGTGACGTCGTCCGAGCCGATCATGAAGTCGACGTGGATCTGGCTCTCGTTGATCCGCGGCAGATCGGCAGGATCCGCGATCGGGCTCGCGTAGGCGTCGCCGAGGGCGATGTGACTCGCGGAGTTCTCGTCGAGCAGCGTGTTGAAGAACGTGCGGCCGAGGCGGCCGATGCGGCTCTCGCCGTCGACGAGCGCCACCTCGCCGAGCCGTGTCGCCCCCTCGTCGACTGCGCAGCGCTGCCGCAGCGAGGCCGCGTTCGCGTCGGCGTCGATCTCGACCGCGCGTCCGTGCTCGAACCGGATCCGCAGCCCTGTCACGATCGAGCCGCCCACGTCGAGAGGCTTCGTGGAGGTCACGACTCCCTCCGTCCGCTCGGGATCGGGCGTCGTGAAGAGCTCCTCCGTCGGCAGGTTGGGCATGTGGTGGATGCCGGAGCGCGTCGTGGCCCGGCCGCCGTCCTTCGCGAAGCGGGAGCTCGGCAGCAGGCCGACGGTGAGGTCGGTGCCGGGGCCCACGAAGCGGAGGGCGTCGAGATCGAGCTCGTCGAGGCGAGAGGCGTTCTGCCAGATCTCGTCGATTCGGCGTGCCCAGGCGTCCTCCGGGTCCGGCTCGTCGAGCCGGCAGACGTGCTCGAGGTCGCGCCAGAGCGCCTCCACCGCGTCGTCCGGGTCGAGCTCCGGGAAGACGCGCTCTGCCCACGCCGAGGAGGGAAACGGCGACACGGTCCAGGCGACGGAGCGGTCGTCGAGGACCTTGAACAGCTCCCGCACGGTCGGCAGCCGGTCGCGACCCGCGCGCGCCGGGTCGAGCCCCTCGAGCAGGCCGGGCGGGACGAACGGCGTGAGGACGATCCTCGCCGCGCCGAGGTCCCCGAGGTCGAGCAGCCGCCGGCCGAGCCAGGGCGGAACCCAGTCGAGCGAATCGTCGGGTGCCGACTCGATCCGGATCCGCTTGACGTTCGGGTCGAAATACGCGACGTCGACGTATCGCGCCCCTCGCTCGTATGCACGGCGGGCGAGACGCTGCACGAGCGGTGCCGCCTCGGGCCCCGCCTCGATCGCGACCACCTGGTCGGGCTGGACGTTCGCCCCGAAACCGACGATGAGATCGGCGTACCGGTCGAGCAGCTCCTCGTCCACGGGCGGCACGCTACCGCGGGAAGACCGTCTCATCCGCCCGACCCGGTATGGTGCGCCCGGCACGCACCCCTTTAACCCGGTCCAGCGAGGCCGGAAAGGAGTCGGATGACGACGCACGCGCCAAGGGCCGCCGGAGGTGGCCCGGTCTCTCGGCCGGGCGAGGGTGGCTTCGCCGCCGGCGCTCCCGGCCAAGTTCAGGGCAAAACCCTTCTCGACGCCGACGGGCTCGGGAGGACCCTGTCGAGAATCGCCCACGAGATCATCGAGGGCAACCCGGACCTCGACGACGTCGCGCTCGTCGGGATCCAGACCCGCGGCGTCCCGCTCGCGCGGCGGCTCGCGCGCCTGATCTCCGAACGCGCCGGTGTGGAGCCGGCGCTCGGCGCCGTCGACATCACCTTCTACCGCGACGACGTCACCGTCCGCGGCGGCGAGGCGCCGCTGGCGGCACAGCCGCTCGTCCGGGCGACACAGCTCGACTTCCCGCTCGACGGGCGGACCGTCGTCCTCGTCGACGACGTCCTCTACACCGGCCGCACGATCCGCGCCGCGATCGAGGCGCTCTTCGACTACGGCCGTCCGGCGCGCGTCCAGCTCGCGGTGCTCGTCGACCGCGGCCACCGCGAGCTGCCGATCCGGCCGGACTACGTCGGCAAGAATCTGCCCACCGCCCGCGGCGAGCGGATCCAGGTGCAGCTCGTCGAGGTCGACGAGCTCGACGCGGTCCTGCTCGTCTCGGCCCCCGAGGAAGAACGCCGATGATCCGGCTCGTGAAGGACGACCTCAGGCCCCCGGACTGGGCTGGAAGCCTCGGTGGCGACGCCACCGACGCCCGGCCGGGAAGACCCCGGGCGGCTGAGCCGCCCGGCCGGCCTCCGAAGCGGCATTTCCTCTCGGTCGGCGACCTGACGCAAGCCGACGTCGAGCGGCTGCTCGACACCGCTCACACCTTCGAGGCCTCGCTCGAGCGGCACGTCAAGAAGCTGCCGACGCTCAAGGGCCACCTCGTCGTCAACCTCTTCTACGAGTCCTCCACCCGTACGTCGTCCTCGTTCGAGCTCGCCGCGAAGCGGCTCTCGGCCGACACGCTCACCGTCAAGTCCGCGGGATCCTCGGTGGACAAGGGCGAGTCGCTCAAGGACACGGCGCTCACGCTGGGCGCCTACGACCCCGACGTGATCGTGATCCGCCATCCGCAGATCGGGGCGCCGCAGCTCGTCGCACGGGTCACGGAGGCGCACGTCGTCAACGCGGGCGACGGCAAGCACCAGCACCCGACGCAGGCGCTGCTCGACCTCTACACGCTGCGGGAGGAGCTCGGCCGGCTCGGCGGCCTCCACGTCGCGATCGTCGGCGACGTCCTCCACTCGCGTGTGGCACGCTCGCTGCTGCAGGCGTTCGCGCTCGTCGGAATCCGCGCCACGCTCGTCGGCCCACCGGCGCTGCTGCCGCGCGAGCTGCCCGCGGAGGCCTCGACCGACATCGAGGCGATCCGCGACGCCGACGTCGTCTACGTCCTCCGCATGCAGAACGAGCGGATGGAGCCCGGCGCGAGCTTCGTGCCCAGCCTGCGCGAGTACACCGCGCGCTGGGGGATCACGCCCGAGCGGCTGCGGCCCGGACAGAGGGTCATGCACCCGGGGCCGATGAACCGCGGCGTCGAGATCGACCCGCGCGCGGCCGACTCTCCGGAGTCGCTGATCACGCGGCAGGTCCGCTCCGGGCTCGTCGTGCGGATGGCCGTCCTCTACGACGTACTCACCGGCGGGCCGGTCGGGGTGCAGGCGCTCACGGCCGTGGAGGTGGCGTGATGCTGTTCTGGAAGAACGGCCACGTCGACACGCTGACGATTCGGCGGGCACGCGTCGTCGACCCGACCGAGAAGATCGACGAGATCCTCGATGTGACGATCGAGGACGGGATCATCACCCGGCTCGGGTCGTCAGGCCCGAGCCGGCTGGAGCACCGCGTGGTCGACGCGGAGGGGCTCGTGCTCGCCCCGGCCTTCGTCGACCCGCACGTCCATCTGCGCACGCCCGGCCGCGAGGACGAGGAGACGGTGGCGAGCGGCACGGCGGCGGCGGCGGCGGGCGGCTTCTGCGCGATCCTCGCCATGCCGAACACCGAGCCGGTCGTCGACTCGGCGGCGACGCTCGGCGCGCTCGTCGAGACCGCGCGCCACGAGGCCGAGGTTCCGGTCGGCTTCCTCGCCGCCATCACACGCGGCCAGCGCGGCGACGAGCTGACGGAGATGGGCGAGCTCGCGGACACGGGCGCGGTCGCCTTCTCCGACGACGGCGTCCCCGTTGCCTCCGCTGGGCTGATGCGCAGGGCGTTGCAGTACGCGTCGGTCACCGACCGCCCGCTCGCCCTCCACTGCGAGGAGCCCACCCTCTCGCGCGGCGGCCACGTCCACGAGGGCCGCGTCGCGGCCGAGCTCGGCTTCGCGGGCTATCCCTCCGTCGCGGAGTCGGTCGCGGTCGAGCGGGACCTGGCGCTCGCGGGCTACGAGGGCGGTCGCGTCCATGTCCTCCACCTGTCGGCCGCCGAGTCGGTCGACGCGCTGCGACGGGCGCGCGAGGCGGGCGTCGCGGCGAGCGGGGAGGCGACCCCGCACCACCTCGTCCTCACCGACGACGCCGTCCGCTCGCTCGACCCGAACGTGAAGATGAACCCGCCGCTCCGGGCCGAGCCGGACCGAGTCGCGCTGCTCGACGGGGTGCGGGACGGCACGATCGAGGCGGTCGCCACCGACCACGCGCCGCACGCGGCGCAGGAGAAGGAGGTGCCGTTCGAGGCGGCGCCGTTCGGCGTCACGGGGCTCGAGACCGCGTTCGCCGCGCTGCACACGCACCTCGTGAGGCCCGGCCTGCTGCCGCTCGAGACCTTGCTCGAGCGGATGTCGGCCGGCCCGGCTCGGATCTTCGGGCTCGACCGGCCGCGCGTCGCCGTCGGCGCCCGCGCGAATCTCGTCCTTCTCGACCTCGAGCGGGAGTGGACGGTGGGGGAGGAGCCCTTCCGCTCGCGGTCGGGGAACTCCTGGCTCCTGGGCTCGCGGCTGAAGGGCGCGGTGCGGATGACGCTCGCCGCCGGGTCGGTGGTTCACGCATGAGCTACCTCGCGCTCGCGGACGGCACGGTCTGGCCCGGCGAGCCGGTCGGCGCCGAGGGCCACGCGCTCGGGGAAGCCGTCTTCACGACCGGCATGTCGGGCTACCAGGAGGCGGTCACCGATCCGAGCTTCGAGGACCAGCTCGTCTGCTTCACCGCGCCGATGGTCGGCAACTACGGGGTCGCCGAGGGACGAAGCGAGTCGGCCAGGACGCATGCCCGTGCGGTGCTGATGCGCGAGGCGCGGGGCCCGGAGTGGACGGACTGGCTGCGCGAGCGCGGGATCGTTGCGCTCACCGGAGTCGACACGCGCAGCCTCGTCCTCCATCTCCGCGACGCCGGCTCGGCGCCCGGGATCGCCGTCGCCTCGGACCTCCCGCTCGAGGAGGCGGTCGAGCTCGCGCGTCAGCAGCCGTCGATGCTCGGGCGAGCGCTCGCCGAGGACGTCTCGACGGACGAGCCGTATGTCTTCGCGCAGCAGGGCCGGGTGCGGATCGGGGTCGTCGACTACGGCGTCAAGAACTCGGTGCTGCGGCGGCTCGCGAAGGCGGGCGCGGCGGTGACCGTCCATCCCCACGACACCGACGCCGACGAGCTCGCCCGGTACGACGGCGTTCTTCTCTCGCCGGGCCCCGGGGACCCGGAGCCGCTCGTCGCGGAGACCGAGACGGTGCGCGAGCTGCTCGGCCGGACGCACGTCCTCGGCATCTGCCTCGGGCACCAGCTGATCGCGCGCGCGACCGGCCACGAGACGTACAAGCTCCCCTTCGGCCACCGGGGTGCGAACCACCCGGTGCACGAGCGGCTCACGGGACGCGTGCTCGTCACGAGCCAGAACCACGGCTTCGCCGTCGAGCCGAGCGAGGCGGCCGAGGTGTCGCACGTCTCGCTCTACGACGGCACGGTCGAGGGTCTCGACCTGCCGGAGCTGCGCGCTCGCTCGCTCCAGTTCCATCCCGAGGCGGGGCCGGGGCCGCACGACGCGTGGCCGCTGCTCGAGGCGTGGGTCGACGAGGTCGCGGAGGCCGTCGGTGCCTAGGCGGACGGGCATCGAGTCGATCTGCATCGTCGGCTCCGGGCCGATCGTGATCGGCCAGGCGGCCGAGTTCGACTACGCCGGCTGCCAGGCCCTCAAGGTGCTGCGCGAGGACGGGTTCCGGACGATCGTCGTCAACTCGAACCCGGCGACGATCATGACCGACCCGGGCTTCGCGGACCGCACGTATCTCGAGCCGCTCGACGCCGAGGCCGTCGCGGAGGTGCTGCGGATCGAGCGGCCCGACGCGCTCCTGCCGACCATGGGCGGCCAGACGGCGCTGAACCTCGCCCGCGAGCTAGCGAACGAGGGCGTCCTCGAGGAGCTCGGGATCGAACTGATCGGCGCCCGCCTCGACGCGATCGAGCGCGCCGAGGACCGGCTCAAGTTCAAGGAGGCGGTCGAGTCGTGCGGGCTCAAGGTGCCGGTCTCGGCGATCGTCACCTCGCTCGACGACCTCGACGGGCTGATGATCCCCGCGGTCGTCCGTCCCGCCTTCACGCTCGGTGGCCACGGCGGGGGCTTCGCCACGACCGTGGAGGAGCTGTACCGCCAGGTGGAGCGGGGCCTCTCCGAGTCCCCGATCGGCCAGGTGCTCGTCGAGGAGTCGGTGCGCGGCTGGGACGAGTTCGAGCTCGAGGTCGTGCGCGACCGGATCGACAACGTGGTCATCGTCTGCTCGATCGAGAACCTCGACCCGATGGGCGTCCACACCGGTGACTCGGTCACGGTCGCGCCGCAGATGACGCTGCCGGACGAGGCGTACCAGGAGCTGCGCGACGCGGCCGCCGCGGTCATCCGGGCCGTCGGCGTCGACACCGGCGGTTCGAACATCCAGTTCGCCCGCAGCCGCGAGACCGGCGAGGTGCGCGTGATCGAGATGAACCCGCGCGTCTCCCGCTCCTCGGCCCTCGCCTCGAAGGCGACGGGCTATCCGATCGCGAAGGTCGCGGCACGGCTCGCCGTCGGCTACACGCTCGACGAGATCCCCAACGACCTGACGGGGACGACGCCGGCGAGCTTCGAGCCGACGCTCGACTACGTCGTCGTCAAGTTCCCGCGCTTCGCGTTCGAGAAGTTCCCGGGCGCCGACCGGACCCTCGGCACGCAGATGAAGTCGGTGGGCGAGACGATGGGGATCGGCCGCACCTTCGCCGAGGCGTTCCTCAAGGCCTATCGCTCGCGCGAGCTCGACGCCGGCGCGGCGACCCCGTGGCCGGCGCTCGAGGCCGTGCCCGAGGACATCCATCCCTTCTTCCGGCGGGAGCTCGAGCAGATCCGCACGGCGCTCGAGGGCAGGGGCGACGTCGCGTCGCTCGCCGCGGGCGACTGGCTGCGCCTCAAGCGCCTCGGGCTGTCGGACGCCGACCTCGCGGCTGCGGCCGGCACGAGCGAGGCGGCCGTGCGGCAGCGGCGCCGCGACTGCGGGATCCGGCCCTCGTACCGTCGCGTCGACTCCTGCGCCGGCGAGGTCGAGGCGGCCTCCAACTACTACTACTCGACCTGGGGCGAGGTGGACGAGGCTCCGCCGGCCGGCGACCGGCCCCGCGTCGTCATCCTCGGCTCCGGCCCGAACCGGATCGGTCAGGGGATCGAGTTCGACTACTGCTGCGTCCACGCCGTGACGACGTACCGCGAGCTCGGCTACGAGGCGGTGATGGTCAACTGCAACCCGGAGACGGTCTCGACCGACTACGACACGTCCGATCGCCTCTACTTCGAGCCGCTCGACGCGGAGTCGGTGCTCGCGATCTGCGAGCGCGAGCAGCCGGACGGCGTCGTGATCCAGTTTGGCGGCCAGACTCCGCTCAAGCTCGCCCGCGCGATCGAGGACGCCGGCTACCGGATCCTCGGGACGCCGTTCGACGCGGTCGACCTCGCCGAGGACCGCGAGCGCTTCGCCGGCCTCCTGCGCGCGCACGGCCTCCGCTCGCCGGAGTGGGGCATCGCCGCCTCGCCCGACGAGGCGGTCGAGATCGCCGAGCGGATCGGCTACCCGGTGCTCGTCCGCCCCTCGTACGTCCTCGGCGGCCGGGCGATGCGCGTCTGCTACACGGCCGACGAGGTGCGGGACATCCGAACGCTGGAAGCGTCGGCGGCAACGCCGCCGCCGCCCGGCGGGCAGAGCGCGGGGCCGCTCGCGGCGGTCCCGCTGGGGTTCGAGCGCGTCCTCGTCGACCGGTTCGTCGAGCACGCGGTCGAGGTGGACGTGGACGCGCTCTGCGACGGCGTGGACACGTACGTGGCGGCTGTCATGCAGCATGTCGAGGAGGCGGGCGTCCACTCGGGCGACTCGGCGTGCGTCCTGCCCGCGCCGAGCCTCACGTTCGCGCAGACGCAGGAGATCGCGCGGGTCGTGCGGATCCTCGGACGCGCCCTCGGCGCGGTCGGCCTTCTCAACGTCCAGCTCGCCGTGACCGGCGACGGTGAGGTGTACGTGATCGAGGCGAACCCGCGGGCCTCCCGCACCGTCCCCTTCGTGAGCAAGGCGACCGGCGTCGAGCTCGTCAAGGCGGCCTGTCGCCTGGCGCTCGGCGCGAAGATCGCGGAGCTCGGCCTGCCGCCGGAGCGCCCGCCGCGCCAATGGAGCGTCAAGGCCGCCGTCCTGCCGTTCGCGCGCTTCCCCGGCAGCGACCCGGTTCTCGGGCCCGAGATGCGTTCGACCGGCGAGGTCATGGCGAGCGCCGCCGACCTCTCGACCGCCCTCGACAAGGCGGAGCGGGCGGCGGGACGGAGGCTCCCGCGCTCGGGCTCCGTCTTCATCTCGATCCGCGAGCCCGACCACCAGCAGGCCGTGCCCATCGCCGCCACCCTCGCCGGGCTCGGCTTCGAGCTGCATGCGACCGAGGGGACGGCGGCCACGCTCGCCGCCGCCGGGATCGCGGTCGAGCCCGTGCGCAAGCTCAGCGAGGCGCGGGACGGCGAGCCGACCGTGGTCGACCTCATCCGGCGCGGCCGCTGCGACCTCGTGATCAACACGCCGGAGGGCCGCAACGCGCGCTCGGACGGCTACGCGATCCGGGAGGCGGCCCTCGCGCGGCGCGTGCCGTGCATCACGACGCTCTCGGGCGCCGCGGCGGCGGTGCATGCGATCGCCACCGCGCGGGCCGAGCAGGCCGTGTCCCTCCAGGAGCGGATCGATGCCGAGCTCGGCATCACGGCATAGGGTCGTCGCTTCCGAGCGCGTCGGGCCGTACACGCTGCTGCGGCTCGAGCGCGGTGGGCTCGTCCCGGGCGTGCCGGGACAGTTCTTCATGCTCGAGGCGCCCGGCAGGCTGCTGCCACGGCCCTTCTCGCTCTGCCTGGCCCCGCCCGGCGAGCTCGCCTTCCTCGTCGACCCGATCGGCCTGGGAACGCAGGCGCTCTGCGAGCTGCGGCCGGATGACGCGATCGCCGTCCTGGGCCCGCTCGGCCGCGGCTACCGGCTCGACGTCGAGCGGCCGCTCCTCGTCGGCGGCGGGATCGGGATCGCCCCGCTGCCATACCTCGCCGAGCGGCTCGGCGGATCGCCGCCGGCCGTCCTCGGCTTCCGCAGCGCGGAGCATGCCGAGGCCGCCGTGCTGCTGCCGGGCGCCGAGGTCGCGGTCGATCCGGTCCTCGTCACCGAGCTGATCGAGCCGGGATGCGACGTCCTGGCCTGCGGGCCGGAGCCGATGCTGCAGGCGGTGGCGGCGCTGTGCCCGACCGCGCAGCTCGCGTGGGAGGCGCCGATGGCATGCGGCTACGGCGCCTGCTACGGCTGCGTGGTCGAGATCGCCGGCGCGCTGAAGCGGCTCTGTCTGGAGGGGCCGGTGCTCGACGCCTCGCGCGTCCGGGCGCCCGCCGAGGCCGTCGCGTGAGGATCCTCAACGCGAGCGGCTGTCTCGACGCGCTGGCGGCGCCGGATGTCGCGCGGCAGCTCGACGGATTCGTGACGAAGACCGTCACGCCGCTGCCGCGCGAGGGAAGCGCGCCGCCGCGGATCGCCGAGACCGCTCACGGGATGCTCAACGCGATCGGCCTCGCGAATCCCGGTCGCGACTGCTTCCTCGCCGACCACCTCCCTCGCCTGCACGAGCTCGGTGTTCCGCTCTGGGTCAGCGTCGGCGGCTTCTGCGCGGACGACTACGCAGAGACGTGCTCGCGTCTGGCCGGGATCGAGGCGATCGAGCTCAACCTCTCGTGCCCCAACGTCGACGAGGCGGCCGACTCGGCGGCGGAGATCGTCGCCGCCTGCCGCCGCGCCACCGGGCTTCCGCTCTACGCGAAGCTCTCCGCCGCGCATCCGGACGTCGCGGCCGTCGCGCGCGCGGTCGCTGCGGCCGGCGCGGACGGGCTGTCGCTCGTCAACACGCTCCGCGCCGTGGCCCTCGACCGCAGGCTCCGGCCCGTTCTCGCGCGCGGCAGCGGCGGCCTCTCGGGCCCGGCGCTCAAGCCGATCGCCCTCCACGCGGTCGGCGTCTGCCACGACGCCACCGGTCTGCCGATTGTCGGGATGGGGGGTATCCAGACGGGCCGCGACGCGCTCGAATTCGTCGCGTGCGGCGCGCAAGACGTCGCTCTCGGAACGGTGCTCTTCGCGGACCCGGGCGCCCCGGCGCGCGTGCGCGAGGAGCTCGCAGCCGCCTGCGAAGAGGCCGGCGTTGCCGGTCCTGACGACGCCAGGAGCCTGGCAAAAACCCCGGAAACCGAGCGAAAAGTCCCGGCTTGAAGGTCGCGGGCGCATTGGTAAGATCGGCCCTCCGTGTCCCCCACGAAGACACAGGCGCACGCGCCGCTCCGCTCTCTCGACCAGCGGATGGACGCACTGAAGCGAGCGAACGACGTCCGCGTCAGGCGCGCCAAGCTCAAGAAGGACCTGAAGGAAGGCAAGGTCCGGATCGAGCAGATCCTCGGTAACCCGCCCGAGTACGTCTCGACGGCGAAGGTGATCGACATCCTCATGGCCGTGCCGAAATTCGGGCGCGTCAAGGCCGCGCGTTTCCTCAACACCTGCCGGATCAGCCAGTCGAAGACCGTCGGCGGGCTGTCCGACCGTCAGCGCGCCGAGCTGATCGGCCTCTTCAACAGCCGCTAGGTGGACGGAGTGGGGACGCCGGCGGTGCTCGTGGTGACGGGCCCGTCGGGCGCCGGCAAGGGAACGCTCATCCGCGAGCTCGTCGAGCGCGTGCCCAGGATCGAGGCGACGGTCTCGGCCACGACGCGCGAACGCCGGCGCGGGGAGGAGGACGGCCGCGAGTACTGGTTCCTCTCCGACCGCGAGTTCCTCGAGCGCGTCGCCCGCGGGGAGTTCCTCGAGCACGTCGAGTACGTCTCGGGCCACCGCTACGGCACGCTCCGCTCGGAGCTCGAGCGGATCGCCGCCCAGGGAAACCTGCCGCTGCTCGAGCTCGAGACGGAGGGAGCGCTCCGCGTCAAGCACGAGGTCGCGGGCGCGGTGACGATCTTCGTCTCCGCCCGCGTGGAGGAGCTCGAGCGGAGGCTGCGGGAGCGGGCGACGGAGAGCGCGGGGGAGATCGGGGAGCGGATCGAGCTCGCGCGGAAGCAGCTCGAGCAGGCCGGCGAATTCGACCACGTGATCGAGAACGACGACCTCGAGCGCGCCGTCGCCGAGCTCACCGGCCTGGTGCGCGGCCTGCTGAGGCCGGCCGCTACCATGCCGCGGCGATGATCGAACCCCGCGTCGACGACCTGCTGAAGAACGTGGACTCGCGCTACGCGCTCGTGATCGTGGCGGCGAAGCGCGCGCGCCAGATCAACAGCTACCACCACCAGCTCGGCGAGGGGACCTTCGGCGACAACCTGCCGCCTCTCGTCGAGAGCCGCTCGAAGAACTACCTGACCATGGCCCTGGAGGAGACCGCCCAGGGCATGCTCAAGTACGACTACACCGCCTAGCGCGCATTCGCCGCGTCACCGGCGGGTAGGCATCATTTCGGCATGTCCCGCGTCCTGCTCGGCGTGTCGGGCGGCATCGCCGCCTACAAGGCGTGCGAGCTCTGCCGGTCGCTCGTCAGGGACGGTCACGACGTTGTTCCGCTCGTCACCCCGGGCGCCGAGCGCTTTGTCACCGCCGAGACCTTCCGTGCCCTGGCGCGGCGACCCGCAGCCGACGACGTCTACCTCCACCTCACGCGCGCCGACCTGCTCGTCGTCGCGCCCTGCACGGCGAACACCCTCGCCAAGCTCGCGCACGGGATCGCCGACAACGTCCTGACCGAGGCCGCGCTCGCGCACCGCGGGCCGGTCCTCGTGGCGCCTGCGATGAACCCGCGGATGTGGTCGCATCCCGCGACGCGCGCCAACGCCGAGGCTCTGCGCGGGCGCGGGGCCGTCCTCGTCGGCCCGGACGAGGGGGAAACGGCGGAGGGAGAGCTCGGCGTGGGACGGATGGCCGAGCCGGACGAGATCCTGGCCGCCGCTCGTAACCTCCTCATGGGCTCCGGGCCTCTGCGGGGAAAGCGCGTTCTCGTCTCGGCGGGCGGCACGCGCGAGCCGCTCGACGCGGTCCGCTTCGTCGGCAACCGCTCCTCCGGCCGGATGGGCGTCGCGCTCGCGGCCGAGGCGCGGCGCCGCGGCGCCGAGGTGACGCTGCTCGCGGCGAACCTCGCCGTGCCGGCGCCGCCGGGGGTGGAGGTCGTCGAGACGCCGACGGCCGCCGACCTCGAGCGGGAGGCGACGGCGCGCGCGGCTGATTCCGACGTCGTCGTCATGGCCGCGGCGGTCGCCGACTACCGACCCGCGGAGGCGCTCGCCGCCAAGCGTCCCAAGGACACCGCCACCTGGACGCTCGAGCTCGAGCCGACGACCGACGTGCTCTCCGCGCTGGCCGGGCGCCGCCGCGACGGCCAGCTCCTCGTCGGCTTCGCGGCGGAGACGGGCGAGGCCGGCCTCGAGCGCGCGCGGGAGAAGCTCGCCCGCAAGGGCGCGGACATCTTCGTCCTCAACGACGTCTCCCGAACCGACATCGGCTTCGACGCGTACGAGAACGAGGTGACGCTCCTCACGACAGCCGCCGAGCGGCAGGTGCCCAAGGCGCCGAAAGAGGAGATCGCCGCCGCGATCCTCGACGAGGTCGAGAGGCTCGTCGCGCATGGCTGAGCGCGCCGTCGAGCCGGTTCCGAGCGGGTTGATCGAGACGATCGTCGAGAACCTCGGGCGGGTCGTCCACGCGCCCGACGAGACGCTGCGCCTCGTCGTCCTCTGCCTCGTCGCCGAGGGGCACGCGATCATCGAGGACTTCCCCGGCGTCGGCAAGACGATGCTCGCCAAGGCGCTCGCCCGCTCGCTCGACTGCCGCTTCGCGCGCCTGCAGTTCACGCCCGACCTGCTGCCGTCGGACGTGACCGGCGTCAACGTCTTCAACCAGCAGCAGAACGAGTTCGAGTTCCGTCCCGGCCCCGTCTTCGCGAACCTCCTGCTCGTCGACGAGGTGAACCGGGCCTCGCCGAAGACACAGGCGGCGCTGCTCGAGTGCATGGAGGAGCGCCAGGTCTCCGTCGACGGCGTCACGTACCCCCTCGAGCCGCCCTTCATGGTGATGGCGACGCAGAACCCGATCGAGTACGAGGGGACGTACCCGCTGCCAGAAGCGCAGCTCGACCGTTTCACGATGCGGCTCTCGCTCGGCTACCCGCCCCTCGCCGAGGAGGCGCGGATGCTCGACGAGCAGACGAGCTGGGGTGCTGGAAGCGCCACCGGCAAAATCGGTGACGCCCAGCGGACAGACCCCGGGGCCTACGGCGCCGCTGGGCCTCCTTTGGAATCGCTGACGGCCGTCGCCGACGCCGCGGGCGTGTTGCGACTCGTGGAGACGGCGCGCGGGGTCTACGTCGAGGAGAGCGTCGGCCGCTACGTCGTCGCCCTGCTGCGCCAGACGCGCGGCGACTCGCGGCTCTACCTCGGCGCCAGCCCGCGCGCCGGCATCGCGCTGCTCCGCGTGGCCAAGGCGCGCGCCCTCTCCGAAGGACGCGACTACGTCACGCCCGACGACGTCAAGGCCGTGGCCGCGCCGGTGCTCGCCCACCGCCTGATCCTCGCGCCGGAGGCCCGCTCCGCCGCCCTCGGCCCGGAGGAGCTCGTCGCGGACGCCCTCGCGCACACCCCGGTGCCGGTCTAGTGACCGCCCGGGGGCGGGCGGTCCTCGCGCTCGGCGTCCTCTGCTGGGTCGTCGCCGTCGTCTTCGGCTCGCCGGCGCTGTATCCGGTCGCGGCCGGGCTCGTCCTCGTCGTGCCGCTTGCGGTGGCGTGGGTGCGGATCACCCTGCGGCAGCCGCACGTGGTCCGGCGCTGGCGGCAGGAGAGGCTGCTCGAGCAGGACGACGTGACGGTCGAGCTCGTCCTCGAGCGCGAGCCCGGTGTGCCGCTGGCGAACGTGGTCGCGCACGAGCAGGTGGGCCGGATCGGGGAGGAGGACGTCGAGCTGAGGCCGCGAGGACGCGGGCGTCACGGGGGCTCGTACCGTCTCCGCGGCGTCCCGCGCGGACGCCACCGCTTTGCGCCGCTCCGCCTCTCGATCGGAGACCCCTTCGGCCTCGCAGAGTCGACACTGGCGCTCGAGGAGCAGCACGCGCTCGTCGTCTACCCCCGGCTCGTCGAGCTCGAGCGGCTCTTCTTCGACGGCGGCGCAGGTCCCGAGCACGGGCGCCGGCTCCTGCTTCGGCGGCCGGTCGGCTTCGAGCTGCACAGCGTCCGCGACTACCAGCAGGGAGAGTCGCTGCGGCGTGTCCACTGGCCGTCGACCGCCCGCCGCGGGTCGTTGATGGTGAAGGAGCTGGAGGACTCGCCGCGTGACGAGGTCGCGGTCCTGCTCGACGGAGATCCCGCCGCGGTGGCCGGCTCGCCGCCCAGCTCCTCCTTCGACGTCGCGGTCAGGGTCGCCGGCTCGATCCTGCTCGCGCAGGTCGAGCGCGGCCGGCGTTGCGTGCTCGTCCTCAACAACGCGGCGCGCGAGGTGCAGTCCGTCTCGTCGGACGGCGCGGACTGGCAGCGCGCGCTCGAGCTCCTCGCCGCGGCGGAGCCGGACGCGCGGGGCCCTGCGGCGACGGTGCTGCAGTCGGCCGACGGGGCCGCTGCCCGGTCGCTCGAGCTCGTCGTGGTCACCTCCCGGATCGAGCGCTCGCTCGTCGACCGGCTCCTCGAGCGGGCACTGACGCGGCGGCCGGTCGCGCTCGTCCACGTCGAGGCGGAGAGCTTCGCCGGCCGCCCGCGCCGCCCGGAGCCGTTCCTCCTGCGCCTGCAGGCGGCAGGTGTGCCGATCGCGGTGGTGCGGCAGGGGGACGACATCGCGGCCGCGCTCGCCGGAGCCGCTGCGCGGGAGGCGGCGCATGCGTGACGCCGCCCGGACCGCCACCGTCGGCGTTCCGGCGCTCGTCGTCGTGGCACTCGCCTGGCTTCGCCTCGAGCAGCCGGTCGGGTCGCTCTGGCGCGTGGTTGCGCTCCTCGCCCTGGCGCTCGCGGCCTCCGCGCCTCGCCGCGTCTGGCTCCGTGCCGTCGCCGCCCTCGGGGCGACCGCGGCGGCGGCGTGGCTCGCGGTCGGCATCGACCTCGTCCCGTGGAGGCTCGACCGGCCCGGGTCGGCCTTCGGCCTCGGGGAGGCGTTCTCCGCCCTGGGCACGCGGTTCGGGAACGGCTTCACCGACTTCTACGGAACCCATCTGCCGTTCGACCCGCGCATCCACGCGGCGATGCACGAGCTCGTGCTATCCGGGGTGTTCGTCTTCGCGCTCGCGGTCGCGCTGCTCGTCGCCGCTCGCAAGCCGGTGGCGGCCACCCTTGCGCTGATGGCGGGAGCGGGCTGGCCGTCGACGCTGCTCGGCTCGTCGCACGGGCTCGCGATGGGCGCCGCGATCCTCGGGGCCGCCCTCGTCGTCCTCGCCGGCCTCGGTTCGCGGCGCGTGCCGACGCTCGCGCTTCCCGCAGCGGCGGTCGTCGCGACCGCGGCCGTGGCGGTCGGCTCGTCGACCGCGGCCGGCCAAGGGCTCGTGCGCTGGCAGGCCTGGAACCTCGCGCACGTCGCCACGGGGCCTGCCGACGTCGGCTTCGTCTGGAACGCGCAGTACGGCGGGCTCCGGTGGACGGGGCGCCCGACGACCGTCCTCCAGGTCGTCTCCGACCAGCCGCCGTCGTATCTGCGCGCGACGGTGCTCGACGACTTCGTCAGCGACCACTGGGCCGTGGGCATGCCGCGCGGAGCCGACTCCCTCGAGCCGCCGGCGGCGTACCGGGCTCGGAACCAGACGCCGGAGCTGGTGACGGCGACCGGTCTCGAGGACGACCACCTGGTGGGCGGGAGCATCCCGATGCGCTTCGAGGCCGCCGCCGGAGCGCCCCTCGTCAGGATCGAGCCCGGGTTCGCCGCCCTCGACCAGAATCTCCCGCGCGGCTTCCGGTACACCGTCTGGACCTTCGCCGCCCGCCCGACCGCCGGCGAGCTGCGCCGCTCGCCGCCGGAGTATCCGCCCCAGCTGAGGAACGACGGGATGTTCGACGTCGGGCGCGGCGTGTCGATGCCCGCGTTCGGAACGCCGCGGCGCGCCGCTGCCGAGGAGGCCCTCCTCTCCGCGAACCCGGACCTGAACCCGTATGTCCCGCTGGCCCGGCTGGCGAGCGACGTCACCCGCGGCGCCCGCACGCCCTACGAGGCGGTCGAGAAGCTCCAGGAGTGGTTCGACGCGTCGGGCACCTTCCACTACTCGAACCACCCGACGGAGATCTCCCCGGCGCTCGTCGGGTTCGTCACCAAGACGCACACCGGCTATTGCCAGTACTTCGCGGGCGCCATGGCGCTCATGCTCCGCTACCTCGGCATTCCCGCGCGGGTGGCCGTCGGCTTCGCGGGCGGCCAGTACGACCCGAGCCGGCACCTCTGGAACATCACCGACCGGGAGGCCCACGCCTGGGTCGAGGTCTGGTTCAAGGGATACGGCTGGCTCCCGTTCGACCCGACCCCCGCCGGACCGGGAGCCCCGCCGCGCGGGCCCGCCGCGGCCGGGCTGCCTCCGGGGCCGGGCGGGCGCGGCCAGGCCGCCGGTCGGGCGGGGCCCGCAGGCAGCACCCGGGGAGCGTCGACGTTCGAGCAGAAGCTGAAGACGAGCAACGGGTTCGGCCCACACCTGCGCCGCCGGTCGTCGTCTTCGCCTGCGCACGCGGCCGGCGGAGGAGGCGCACGAGGCCGCGCGGTGCTGCTCCTGCTCGCGGCCCTCGCCGCGGCCGCAGGAGCCGTCGTCGCGACCAAGATCGGGTTCCGCCTCACGCGCACCGTCAGGCGCGACCCCCGTAGCGTGGCCGCCGCGTGCCGGCTGGAGCTCACCTCGTTCCTCGTCGACCAGCGGATCGAGGCGCCTCGCAGCGCGACGCTCGGCGAGCTCGGGGAGCTCGTGCGGCACGAGTTCGGAGTGCGTCCCGAGGCGTTCGTCGCCGCGGCGACCGCCGCCCGCTTCGGCCCGGCCGAGGACGCGGCGGCCGCGGCCGCGACGGCGCGGAAGGAGCTGCGGGCGCTGCTGGAGGGCGCGCGCCGCGGGCTCACGCTGGGTGAGCGCCTGCGTGGGCTCCTGTCGCTGCGCTCGCTGACGTGGCGGCCGCCCTCGGTTGAGGCAACCGCCTCCGCGGGTACCGGTGGTTGACACCGCCTCATGAGCGAGTCGACGTACAGCCTCTTCCAGCGCGGCCGCCGCCATCTGCGCGCTGGCATGGCCGCGCAGGCCACCGTCTCCCTGGAGAAGGCGAAGCGCCGCGAGCCGGACAAGGCGTCGATCCGCGAGGCGCTCGGGATTGCGTACTTCCGGATCCGGCGCTGGACCGAGGCCGAGGAGGAGTTCCGCAAGGTTCTCGAGCTCTCGCCGGTCAACGACTACGCGCACTACGCGCTCGGCCGCTGTCTCGAGAAGCAGGGCCGCGACGTCGAGGCGAACAGCCACTACAAGCTCGCGAGCTCGCTCCGGCCGGACTCGGCGCAGTACCGCTCGCGCATCCGCGAGCTCGAGTAGCTTCGCCGCATGCGGGCGGTCGTCCAGCGCGTGTCCCGGGCCCGCGCCACGCCGGGCGGCGAGATCGCGCGCGGGCTCTGCGTCCTCCTCGGCGTGGCGCGCGGGGACGGGGAGGAGCAGGCGGCGCGCCTCGCGGGCAAGGTCGCGCGGCTGCGGATCTTCCCCGACGACGAGGGCCGCTTCGACCGGTCCGTCGTGGACGTGGGCGGCGCCACGCTCTGCGTCTCGCAGTTCACGCTCGTCGCGGACACGGCGAAGGGGGACCGCCCGAGCTTCGCCGAGGCCGCGCGGCCCGAGGAGGCGGAGCCGCTCTACGAGCGCTTCTGCGGCGAGCTGCGTGCGCTCGGCGTCCCCGTGCAGACGGGTGTCTTCCGCGCGACGATGGAGGTCGAGCTCGTGAACGACGGGCCGGTGACGATCGTGCTCGACGCATGACGACGCTCGCGGAGCTCGAGAAGCGGCGGGCCTTCGAGTGCCGGCTCACGCCGGACCGGGCGCTCGACACGCTCGACGAGGCGGAGGAGTTCCTCCGCGACCGCGGGCTCCTCACGCGCACGGCGGACTCCGCCCTCCCGAGCCTGTTCGAGGCGTGCCACGAGGAGCCGTACGCGCGCGAGAGCCCGGGCTTCGGCCAGTGGCCTGCGACGAAGTTCCCGTGGTTCGGGCAGCTCGGCTCGCGCGGGCACCTCGTTCTCGCGATCCACCGGGGGAAGAGCCTCCTCGTCACCGCGCAGGTCGCCGAGCTCCTCGACCCGATCTGCCGCGCCGAGCTCGTGCGGATGGAAGCCGCCGACGAGGGCTGGGGCCGGCTCCTGCGCCACCTCGCCGACGCGGGACCGTCCGAGCTCGAGGACCTCCAGCTCGAGCTCGGGCTGACGCCGAAGGAGCTGAAGAGCCTCCGCTCGCCGCTCGAGCGCTGCGGCGCGCTCGTCGCGCGCTCCGTCGTCTACGAGGAGCCGCACAGGCACACGAGCCTGCTGCTCCGCTGGGACCAGGCGCACCCGGAGCCGAGCGCCGTCGACGATCCGCGGCAGGCGCTCGCCGGCCTCGTCTGCGCCGGCGTTCGGGCGGCGGTCGTCGCCCCGGAGCGCGAGCCCGGGCGCTGGTTCTCGTGGCGCTGGTACTGGGACGACGTCCTCCTCGACGAGCTCGTCCGCGCGGGGCGTCTGGTCCGGGTCGACGGCCACCTCGCGGCAGGCTGACGAACAGCCGCTGCTACACTCGCCGCACCACATTTCACCGGTTCGGAGAAATGGGCCTGCGGGCCCATTTTTTGTGACGGAGACGGATGCCCACCACACTCGAGAAAGAACGGCAGCTCCAGGAGGAGATCGCGCCGCGGGTCGAGCGCGACCTGCCGGACGTCGACGTCCTCGCGGTCGAGCTGCTGACCCCGTCGCGCTTCCGCGTCTACATCGACCATCCGGACGGGGTCGACCACGCCCTGTGCGAGCGCGTCACCGACGTGCTCCGCGACTACCTGCGCGAGTACAGCGTCGAGGTGTCGTCCCCGGGGCTCGACCGGCCGCTGCGCCGGCGGGAGCACTTCCAGGCGGCCCTCGGCCGCCGCGTCCGGCTCCGCACCGCCGGACGAAAGCTGCGCGGAGAGATCCTCTCCGCCGGCGACGAGACCGTGACGGTGGCCGCCTCCGACGGCGCCGAGACCGAGATCCCGTATCACGAGATCGTGCGGGCCAATCTCATCCCACTATCTGATTCGAATGGGGGAGCGTGACATGAGCCAGGAGATCATCGAGGCCGTCCGCGAGATCGAGCGCGACAAGGGAATCGAGGAGGGCGCGCTCGTGTCGGCGCTCGAGGACGCGCTCCTCGCGGCCTACAAGAAGACGCCCGGCGCATCGCGCCACGCGACCGTCGAGATGGACGACGACACGGGCGACTTCCGCGTCTTCTCGGTGGAGCTGCCGCCCGACATCGAGGAGCGCCTGCTCGACGAGGCCCGCGAGCGCAAGCTCGAGGAGCTCGAGCGGCTCGAGGAGGAGACGGGCGAGCGGCAGCACACCCTCATCTCCGACGACGACCTCGACATCGACTGGTCCGACGTGCCCGCGGAGGACGTGAAGCGCGAGGACGTGACCCCGGAAGGCTTCGGCCGCATCGCCGCGCAGACCGCGAAGCAGGTCATCCTGCAGCGCATCCGCGAGGCGGAGCGCCGGATGATGTACGACGAGTACATCGACCGCGTGACGGAGGTCGTCACGGGCATCGTCCAGCAGGCCGGCGACCGCAACAACGTCCTCGTCGACCTCGGCAAGGTCGAGGCGCTGCTGCCGCGCTCCGAGCAGGTCGACGGCGAGCGCTACGAGCAGGGCTCGCGGATCAAGGCCGTGATCACCGAGGTGCGCTCGGGGACGAAGGGCCCGCAGGTGATCCTCTCGCGGCGCGACCCCGAGCTGATCAAGACGCTGTTCGAGCTCGAGGTGCCGGAGATCGCGGACGGGCTCGTCGAGATCCGCGGCGTCGCCCGCGAGCCGGGCTACCGCTCGAAGATCGTGGTCGAGTCGCACGCCCAGGGCGTCGACCCCGTCGGCGCGTGCGTCGGCCCGCGCGGGTCGCGTGTGCGGATGGTCGTCTCGGAGCTGCGCGGCGAGAAGATCGACATCATCCCGTGGAACCCGGAGCCGGCGCGGTTCGTCGCGAAGGCGCTGTCGCCGGCACGCGTGCGCGAGGTCTATCTCGACGACGAGGCGCGCGAGGCGACCGTCGTCGTCCCCGACGACCAGCTCGCGCTCGCGATCGGCAAGGAGGGCATGAACGCCCGCCTCGCCGCCCGCCTCACGGGCTGGAAGGTCGACATCCAGTCGGACACCGAGTTCGCCCAGGCCGAGGCCGAGGCCGCGTTCGGCGGCGGCGAGGAGGGCGCGGAGGACTTCTCCGGCCGCTGCGCCGCCATCCTCGCCAACGGCAAACGGTGCCCGAACGCGGCGCTCCCCGGCTCGCGCTTCTGCGGCGTCCCCGCCCACCAGGCCCTCGAGGGCACCGGCAGCGACTACGTCGCCGGGCCGCCCGCGGAGGCCGAGGAAGCCGAGGGGGCGGAGGCGGCGGCCGAGGAGCCGGAGACGCACGACGAGCTCGCCGACGCGGCAGGCGTGACGCCGGAGGCGGCCGAGGAGCTTCCCGACTCGACCCCGCCGGTGACGGAACCGGCCGGGGCGGGCGGCGACGAGCCGCCGGTCGCGCCGGAGGCGGAAGTCGCGGAGCCCGAGGCGGTCCCTGCCGGGATCCCCGTCGAGCAGCCGGAGGGGCAGTAGAGACGGCTGCGCCGGTGCGGCGCTGCGCGGGCTGCGGCCGGCGCGCGCCGCAGGCCGAGCTGATGCGCTTCGCGGCCCGCGAGGGCGTCCTCGTCGCGGGCCGGAGCGAGCGCGGCCGCGGCGCCTACACCTGCCGCAGCCTCGCCTGCTTCGAGCGTGCGGCGGAGCACGGCGGCTTCGCGCGCGTCCTGCGCCGGCCAGTCCGTGTCGAGCCCGAGCTGCGACGCCTTTACACTGGAGACGGCCATGGCTAACGGAGGCAACAGACCGAACCGCCCGCTCCGCCCGCGCGGTGGCGGTGGCGCCGGCGGACGCCGGCGGCGCGTCGTCATCGACCAGGGCGCTGCGCGGCCGCCCCGCGAGCAGCGGCAGGCGCGGCAGGACGCCCAGCGCCGCGAGCCGCGGCCGCAGGCGGCCGCGCCCCCGACCGGGCCCGTCTCGGTGGAGTCCGGCGTCAGCGTCCGCGACCTGTCGCAGGCGCTCGGTGTGCCGATGCCGAAGATCATCACGCTCCTCATGGGCCTCGGCCAGATGCGGACGGCGACGCAGTCGCTGAGCGACGAGGAGGTCGAGCTGATCGCGGCGGAGGTCGGTCGCGAGATCACGATCAAGCACGCCGCCGACGAGGAGGAGGAGCCGGAGGCGTTCGACGATCCGGACGAGGTGCTCCAGGCGCGGCCTCCGGTGGTCACGATCATGGGCCACGTCGACCACGGCAAGACGACGCTGCTCGACGCGATCCGCAACGCGCGCGTCGTGGCGACCGAAGCGGGCGGCATCACGCAGCACATCGGCGCCTACCAGGTCGATGTCGACGGGCGCAAGATCACCTTCCTCGACACGCCCGGCCACGAGGCGTTCACCGCCATGCGCGCCCGCGGAGCGAAGGTGACCGACATCGCCGTCCTCGTCGTCGCGGCGGACGACGGCGTCATGCCGCAGACAAGGGAGTCCATCGCGCACGCGCGCGCGGCCGAGGTGCCGATCGTCGTCGCCGTGAACAAGATCGACCTGCCGGACGCGAACGTCGACCGCGTCAAGTCGGAGCTCGCGCAGGAGGAGCTGCAGCCCGAGGAATGGGGCGGCTCGACGCAGTTCTCGGAAGTCTCCGCGAAGGCGCAGCAGAACCTCGACGACCTGCTCGAGCGGATTCTGCTCGTCGCCGATGCCGAGCTCGACCTGCGCGCCAACCCCGACGCGCCGGCCTCGGGCCCGATCATCGAGTCGCGGCTCGACGTCGGCCGCGGGCCCGTGGCGACGATGCTCGTCCAGCGCGGCACCCTCAAGGTCGGCGACGCCGTCGTCGCGGGCGACGCGCACGGGCGCGTCAAGGCGCTCTTCGACTACCGCGGCGAACGGCGGGAGAGCGCCGGGCCGGGGGACCCGATCGAGATCCTCGGCTTCGACAAGCCACCCGGCGCGGGGGAGCTCGCGCGGGTCGTCGCGAACGACCGGGAGGCGCGCGACCTCGCGAACCGGCGGGGCGAGCGGCTCCGCCGCGAGCAGCTCGCGTCGGCGCGGCCGGCCGGCGTCTCCCTCGAGGGGCTGTTCGAGCAGCTCCAGGCCGGCGAGGTCTCGGATCTCAACCTCATCGTCCGCGGCGACGTCGTCGGCTCGGTCGAGGCCGTCGTCTCGGAGCTGTCCAAGTTCGAGCATCCCGAGGTGCGCCTGAACGTGATCGCCGAGGGCGTGGGGGCGATCACGCAGAACGACATCATGCTCGCGTCGGCCTCCGACGCCCTGATCGTCGGCTTCAACGTGCGCCCGAACGCGGAGGCGCGCGAGCTCGCGGCGCGCGAGGGCGTCGAGATCCGCACCTACGACGTCATCTACAAGCTGACAGAGGACATCGAGCAGGCGCTCGTGGGCAAGCTCGCCGCGGTCACGACCGAGGAGACGATCGGCGAGGCGGAGGTGCGGGCGCTGTTCCGCGTCTCGCGGCTCGGCACGATCGCCGGCTGCATGGTCACGAACGGCGTCGTGCGCCGCAGCGCGAACGTGCGGGTCGTCCGCGACGGCACCGTCGTCTACACGACGACGATCGCGCAGCTGAAGCGGTTCAAGGACGACGTGCGCGAGGTCGCCGAGGGCTTCGAGTGCGGCATCCTCCTCGACGGCTTCAACGACGTGAAGGAGGGCGACGTGCTCGAGGTGTTCGAGACGCGCGAGATCGAGCGGACGTCGCTCGACGAGGCCGCGCCGTCGCCGACCGCCGCGAGCTAGCCGCTCGCCTCGCGCAGCAGCTCCGGAGCTCCTCGTAGGCTTCTCCCGGCGAGCGCGCGTGGTGTCGCACGCTCACCGTCGGCGAGCGTCGGGTCGGCACCGGTCTCGTCGAGCGCGCCGTCCGCTCCGCTTGAATCCGCCCTGATGGCGAGCGGCTGGGTCGGTGTCCTCACCTGCGAGCTGCACTTTCCGGAGGCGCACTCGCTCAAGGAGAAGCGCCACTACCTGCGCTCGGCCAAGGCGCAGCTCCAGAACCGCGTCGGCGCCTCGGTGGCTGAGGTCGACCACCACGACGTCTGGCAGCGCGCGCGGATCACGGTCGCGTGCGTGGCGCGCGAGCACCGCGAGGCGGAGCGCCTGCTCGACGAGGCCGAGCGCTGGCTGCGCGGCCAGGAGTGGGAGGTTGCACTCGCCGAGCGCCTTCTCGTCGACCCCGAGGAGTAGCGACGACCGGCTTACGCGTCGGCGAGCGCGAGCAGGTTGGTGACGGTCGTCCAGTTGCGCGCGG
>DASRBX010000028.1:0-128648 GCA_035653395.1 Gaiellaceae bacterium | reverse complement strand
GACATACGCTGCAACGACAAGGGCTTCCAGATCCGTCATCTCGAGCTCCGATCTCGAGGGGACACAGGTCTGGAAGCCCTTCGTCCTCGCCGGGCGGGTCCCTGCGAACCCGCCCCCGTTTCACATCAACCCTCTAGCGGGTAGTGGCAGCGGCCGCATTGGGTTGGTGATAGTTGTGCTATGCTTGCCCGTACCGCGTTGGTGACCGGGGCGAATCGGGGCTCGGTTTCGAGACTGCTCGTCAGCTCGGACGGCTGGGGCTCCGCGTGGTCGTCGCGGCACGCGACGGGAACGAAGCCGAAGCGGCGGCAAGGATGCTCCGTGGTGAGGAGCTGGACGTCCTCCCGCATCAGCTCGACGTCGCCAACCCTCAGAGCTGCGCTCGACTGGGCGCGCTCGGCGCTGTCGACGTGCTCGTGAACAACGCGGCGGTGATGGCGGAGAGCGACGAGAACCCGCTCGCCGCAGGCCTGCTCAGCCGCAGCGCATTGGATGTCGCCCCGGACGTCTTGCTCGAGGCGTTCCAGACGAACACGCTTGGCGCCTATCGCGTGATCCAGGCACTCGCGCCGGGCATGCGCAGGCGGGGCTACGGGCGAATCGTCAACGTGTCCTCCGGACTCGGTCAGCTCGACGCCATGGGTGGCGGCTATCCCGCATACCGCGTCTCGAAGGCCGGACTGAACGCTCTCACCCGGATCTTCGCCAGGGCCGATCGGTGAACACCAGGGAGTCCGCGCGGCCCGCTGCTTGAAATGGCTGTCCGCTGACTTACGATCCCGGCTACGGACGCCGTCGTTTTCGGGCAGCCTCCGGCGCGGCCGTGTTGGCTCAGGACGGGCTGGGCTCTCCTCCTTGCCTATTTCTGCAGCGGTCTTCTGCTCTTTCTCGGTGCGATTCCGCTTTGGGCGCTCGGCCTGCTCGACCAGCGCGGGACGCGGGCCCTGCCGGGCCTGATCCGGGCCCCCTACTACCCCGGCGGCGTGTGGGCGATCGCGACGGACCTGAGCGTGGCGGCCGTGATCCTGGCGGTGACGACGCTGGCGATCGAGTGGGCTCTGCGCCTGCAGGCCGGCTACACGGTGTCGCGGCGGCTCCTCTTCGTGACGCTTACCGCGACGGGCTGGGCTCCCGCACTCGGAATCCACCCGCTCTTCGCGAGCAGCGGCCTCGCCTTCCTGGCGGTGCTCGTCCTCGTCCGTTGGACTGCGGCCCGGTCGCCGCGACGGGACCTGTCCGTTGGCCTTGGAAGCAGCTTCTCGCACTTCTGGCGCTGAGCGCCGTGCTGATCGGCAGCTATACGACCTTTCACCCGCTACGGACCACCGGCCTGGGCGGCGGCCCGGGTGGCGCGAGCGTCGTCGTCCGCAACAATGGGCTCGGCACCGTGACCCTGGTCGGGATCGACACCCCCGCCGCCGTCTGGCCCGGAGACCTCCACCGGCGCGTCTCAGGGCTGACCCTGAGCCCGCACGCGAGCGTGATGCTGACCTTCCGGACGCAGTGCCCGCCCACGGTCGTGCACGTTCGCTACCGCCTGTTCGGCCGCGTCTGGACCCAGCCGATTCCGCTTCCCATGCCCTGTCCGCAATGATCGCCGACTGACGCGCGGCGATCCCTCGAGCCGAAACGCTGCGAATCCCCAGCGCCCAGAACGGCCGAATCCATTGAAATCTCATCCAACCGCTGGCGTAGTTCTGCCAAAGAGGTGCTCGGGATTCCTGCGGCATCGAGCACCGTGCGGAAGGGGAGGGAACATGAAGCATCGCTTTGCAGTGCTCATCGGAGTAGCCGTGCTCGCGCTGACGCTGGCGGGCTCCGCGCTCGCGCACGACTGCATGCGGGTCTCGTCGTCGCCCCAGGGGCTGCAGCAATCGGCGAGCAACGGCGGCAACTGGATCTACTTCGACATGACCGACGGCGGGAACGGCATCCCGCAGATTCTCGGCTTCTTCGGACTGCCCACCGACCCGGGCACCGTCGCCTGCTTCCAGAGCGCCTACGACCAGGCCGTCGCGGCGAACTCGGCTCTGCCTCTGTACTTCGACCTCGGTAACGGCGTGGCGGGCGGCAACACGAACGGTCCCGGCACGCTCGCCTGGCACAACAAGAACACCAGGGTGCTCTCGAACGGGACCGGGATCGAACACTTCGACGACACGGTGCTGCCGGTCCTGATCGCTGCGGCACCCGGCTGTCTCGGCTGAGAGTGGGCATCGAGGGGCGGGCCGCGAGAGTGGTGGCCCGCCCCACCGCCCGGCCGCGTTTCGATTCAGCCGAAGTTCTCCCGCAGCCAGCGGAGCCGCTCGGCGAGCACCGGCCTGAGCTCCGGCCGCCGCGGCAGCGCCATCATGAACGAGGCGTAGATCCAGGCCGCGTACACCGGAAGACACACCTCGAGCAGCTCTCCGTCGTGGTCGCCGTACGCCTCGAGAGCGATGCGGGAGGGGTCGTCGTCGCGCACCTGGTCGGAGAGCGCCAGCGCCGCGAGGTCGAACTCGCGCGGGCCGCGACACGCCGTCTCGAAGTCGTGCCACAGCGGGCCCGGCAGGCAGTTGGCGAGATGGGCGTCCCCGTGGATCGCCTGCGCCGGGCCGGCAGGCTGCCGCGTGCCGAGCTCGCGAAGCAGCTCCACGTCGGCGGAAGGTTCGAGGCGGTCGGTGATCGCGACGAGGTCGCGGGTGTGCAGGGAGGGCAGCTCGCCGTCGTAGTCCGCCAGCGCCTCGTGGATCGCGCGGAGCGCCTGACCGGCCGCCACCGGCTCCACCTCCCGGCGCTCGCCGACGTACCGCCAGAACGTGACGACATGGCCGCCGTGCCGGTGCGGGCCGGGCTCGAGCAGGTCGGAGGGCGGGATCACCGCCGCGCCGCGGCTCGCGGCGTGCGACGCGACCGCGAGCTCGCGGATCACGTCCTCCTCGGGCGGCCCCTCGGGATACGGCAAGCCGCTCGAGACGCGCGCGACGAGCGGCAGCGGCCGGAGATGGACGAGCACGTGCCACGCGTCGCGGAGGACGACCGGATCGTCGCTCCGCAGCCCGTGCTCGCCCGCCACGGCGACGGCGGCCCGGACGGCGCTCTCGCTCATCCGAAGCCGTAGGTGCCGGGGAACCGCTCGGCAAGGAGGCGGACGAGGAGCGCGACCGGCAGGCCGACGACGTTGAGGTAGTCGCCCTCGATCCGCTCGACGAGGGCCGCGCCCTGCCCCTGAATCGCGTAGCCGCCCGCGCGCCCCTCCCACTCGCCGCTCCCCACGTACCACGCGACGTCGCGCGGCGTGAGCTCACGGAAGGTGACGCGCGTCACCTCGCGGTGCACCTCCTCCCACGCCGGGGTTACGAGCGCGAGGCCGGAAACCACCTCGTGGGTCCGGCCGGCGAGGCTCTCGAGCATCTCCTCGGCGTCCTCCGGGCCTCGAGGCTTGCCGTAGACGCGTCCCTCGCACACGACCTCGGTGTCGCAGCCGAGCACCGGGCGCCCGTCGGCGCCGGCGAGCACCGAGCGGGCCTTGCCGAGCGCGTGGGCCACAGGGTCCTCCTCCGTCTCCTCGTACCGCGGCGCGACGACGTCGAACGGGATCCGGAGCTGCTCGAGGATCTGCCGCCGTCGCGGCGAGGTGGAGGCTAGGAGGAGGGGTGCCGCAGGCGGGCTCGCCATATCTCCTCCGCGGGCCACTTCCTGCCCCATTCCGCCGTTACGTGGTCGTAGCGCTCGTGTGTCGCAGCGTCGGCGGGGGCCTGGACCTCGATCAGGTCGAGGATCTCGAAGCCGTTGGCGCGCAGCAGCCGGATCCACTCGCCGTGCGGCAGGTGGTACTCGACGCCCTCGCCCGGCCACTGGAAGCGGAACATCTCGAAGCGGGCGCTGCAGCGTCTCGGTCGTGGGCAGGTCATCGTCGGGCGAGCAAAGGATGGCGAGCGTCGAGTTGCAGAGGAAGACGAGCTCCCCTCCCGGCCGCAGCAGGCGCGCCGCCCTGGGGATCCAGCGGTACGGGTCGGCCCAGATCGAGGCGCCGTACTCGGAGACCGCGAGGTCGAATGATGCGTCCGGCAACGGCACCTCCTCGGCGAACGCCTCGATCAGCTCGAGGCCGAGCCCGAAGCGCTCGTCGCAGCGGCGGGCGGTCTCGAGCTGGGCGGGCGTCGGATCGACGCCGACCACGCGTGCCGCGCCCGCTCTCTTGAGCCAGGCGCCGAAGTACGCGGTGCCGCACCCCAGCTCGACGACGTCCTTGCCGCCCACGTCCGGCAAGGCGTGCAGCTCGGACTCCGGCACGTGCCAGATGCCCCAGGCGATCTCGCCCTTCGCCCACGCCTCTTCCGCCTGCGCGTCCGTGTACTCGGCGTTCGCGCGCGTCCACGCCTCGACGGTCGGGTCAGTCACCGAACCAGAGCGCGATCTCGCGCTGCGCCGACTCCGGGGAGTCGGAGCCGTGCACGAGGTTGTCCGGCATCGACGCGGCGAGGTCGCCGCGGATCGTGCCTGGAGCGGCGTTCGCCGGGTCCGTGGCGCCGATCGTCGTCCGCAGCGTCGCGATCGCCCCTTCACCCTCGACGACGAGCGCCCACGTCGGGCCGGAGGTGATGAACTCGACGAGCTCGCCGAAGAAGGGCTTGTCGCGGTGCTCGGCGTAGTGCTCCTCGCCGAGCTCGCGCCTCGCGGTGACGAGCTTTCCCTCGCGGATCTCGAACCCGCGCGCCTCGATGCGGCCGAGGATCTCGCCCGCGAGCCGGCGCCGCACCGCATCGGGCTTGATCAGGATGAGGCTGCGCTCGACGGCCACGTCAGCGCCTGCTGGTGCTGCGGCGCGCCCGACGCGTGCCGAGCGCCGGCGGCGCTCCCGGCTCCGCGGGCTCGATCGGCGTCTCGCAGTACGGGCAGACCTGCCAGATCGGCTCGAGCGGCGCACCGCAGCTCACACACGCGTGCTTGAGCTTCGTCGTGCAGACCGGGCAGACGAGATAGCTCGCGTCCACCTCGGCGTGGCAGACGGGGCAGCGCTGGTCGGCCGCCGAGATCCGCTCCTCGATCGCCTTGATCTCGAGCTCGCGCTCGCGCACGTCCTCGAGATATTCGGGCGGCCGGAAGAGCATGTAGATGAACGGCCCGACGAACGGGATCACGAGCGCGACGAGCGTCGAGAGCCCGACGAGCAGCGGGTCCTCGATCCGCCGTCGGGCGTCCTTGTACGTCCAGTAGCCGAGCGAGAGCCAGAGCACGAACGCGAAGAACGCGAGGCCGTTGAGGATCGCGTGTTGGGAGCCCGAGCTGATGAAGCTGGCCGGCGTCACAGCAGCATCCTGCCGATAACGAAGCCGGCGGCGAAGGCGGAACCGACCGCGCCGGCGAGGACGGCGGCGACGAGGAGCCAGATCGAAAGCTTCTCCTGCCGGCTGATCCGGGAGTTACGGGCGACGCTGGTCGTCATTCAGCTCCGCGAGAAGGTACAGGGAGCCGGTGACGAGCACCGCGCCGTCCGCCCCTGCGAGCTCGAGGGCGCGGGCGCGCGCGGCGCCGGGATCGGACTCGATCTCGACCCGCTCGAAATGCGCCGAGGCGAGCGCGGCGAGCTCGGCGGCGGGGAGCGCGCGGCCGTTGCGGCTCTCGGTCGCGACGAGCGCCGGGCCGAGAACCGACAGCGCCTCGAGCATCATCCCCGGCCGCTTGTCGCGGAGGATCGAGCAGACGACCGTCCAGCCGCCCGGCGGCGCGACCGGGAGCCGCGGCAGCAGCCAGCCGAGGCCCGCGAGGTTGTGGGCGCCGTCCCAGACCTCGAGCGGGCTTTCGCCGCGTCGCTCGAGGCGGCCGGGGAGCGAGACGCCGTCCGCGGCATGCGGATCAACCGGGCGGCCGAGGAACGACTCCGCCGCGGCGACGGCGAGCGCGAGATTGCTGCGCGCGGTGACGACCACTTCCGCAGCCCCGTTCTCCTCCGCGAGCCCACCCCACTCCGCCTCGCCGAGGACGACGGTGCAGCCCGGCTGCACGACCGCGAGCTTCTCGGCGGCGATCGCCTCGCGCGTGTCGCCGAGGACGTCCATGTGGTCGAGCGCCACGCTCGTGAGCACGACGACGCGCGTGTGGAGGACGTTTGTCGCGTCGTGGCGGCCGCCGAGTCCGGCCTCGACGACCGCGACGTCCACCTCCGCCTCGGCGAACGCACACAGCGCCGCCGCCGTGAGCACCTCGAACTGGGTCGCGCCATGCGCCTCCGCCGCGGGCCGCACCGCGGCCGTCGCCGCCTCGAAGTCGGCCTCCTCGCCGCCGACCCGGATCCGCTCGCTCCAGCCGCGCACGTGCGGCGAGAGGTAGGCGCCCACCGAGAGGCCAGCGTCGGCGAGGAGCGCCTCGGTCAGGCGGGTCGTCGTCGACTTGCCGTTCGTGCCGACAACGTGGATCGCCGGGAAGCGCTCCTGCGGGTCGCCGAGCTCCCCCAGCAGCGCCCGCATCCGCTCCGTCCCGAAGCCGTCCGCCGGCCACGGAGAGAGGGACTCAACCCAGCGCGTCGCGCTCGGCAAGGTACTGGGCGAGCTTCTCGCGCTCGGCTGCGACGGCTTCGGGCGCGGCGTTTGCCACGAACTTCTCGTTCGCGAGCATGCGCTCGGCCCGCTCGATCTCCTTCTGGACGCGTGCCCGCTCGGCTTCGACGTCGCCCTTGCCGTCGTCGCCGGGCCGCACGACCGCCTCGAAGATCCGCGCCGAGTCGCCGGCCAGGGCGATGCGCACGCCGCTCCGCCGGTAGATGCGAGCGGCGGTCTGCGCTCTCTCGATCGTCTCGAACTCGCCCTCCCACGTCTCCGGCTCGGGCCACGGCGCGACGATCAGCCGGCTCTCCCGCCCCGGCAGGCTCGTCCAGATCTCCTCGGTCACGTGCGGCATGACAGGGTGGAGGAGCTTGAGGAGCCGCTCGAGCGCGGCGAGCGCCGTCGCGCGCACGTCCTCGTCGGCGAGCCGCGGCTTGATCGACTCGAGGTACCAGTCGCAGAAGTCGTCGAAGGTGAGGTGGTAGAGCCGCTGCACGGCGTGCGCGAAGTCGAAGCGCGCGAGGTCGGCCTCGAGCTCCGCGCGCGTCGCGTCGACGCGCGCGAGGATCCAGCGCTCCTCGACCGACGACGGCCGGGGGTCCGGCTCGACCGCGCCAGCCAGCAACAGGAGCCGGCTCGCGTTCCAGAGCTTGTTCGCGAGCTTCCGCCCCTCCTCGATCGTGCCCCACGAGAAGCGCGGGTCCTGGCCCGTCGTCATCTTGAGCAGCCCGTACCGCGTCGCGTCGGCGCCGTACGGCTCGAGCGCCTCCTCGGGGTCGATGCCGGTGCCGAGCGTGCGCGACATGCGCCTGCCCTCCGGGTTCTGGAGGTAGGAGTGGATGACCGCGTCCCGGAACGGCTCCTCGCCGAGCAGCTCGAGGCCCGAGAAGATCATCCGCGCGACCCAGAGGAAGATGATGTCGCGCGCGGTCGCGAGCACGTGGCCGGGGTAGTACCGCGCCAGCTCGGGCGTCTCGTCGGGCCAGCCGAGCGTGGCGAACGGGTAGAGCGCCGACGAGAACCACGTGTCGAGCACGTCCTCGTCCTGCCGCAGCTCGCCCGAGCCGCACTCCGCGCACGCCTGCGGCTCGGTCTCGGCCACGGTGACGTGGCCGTCCGGGCAGTACCAGACCGGGATCCGGTGCCCCCACCAGATCTGGCGCGAGATGCACCAGTCGCGCACGTTCTCCATCCAGTCGAGGTAGACCCGCGCGAACCGGTCGGGCGTGAAGCGCACGCGCCCCTCCTTGACGGCGGCGACCGCGGGCGCAGCGAGCTCGGCCATCGCCACCCACCACTGCGGCACGATGAGCGGCTCGACGCGGCTGTGGCAGCGCACGCAGTGGCCGACCGTGTGGCGATGGTGCTCGCGCTTCTCGAGCAGACCGCGCTCGGACGCCCACTCGAGCACGCGCTTGCTCGCCTCCTCCTGGGTCAGCCCGGCGAGCTCGCCGGCGGCGTCCGACATCAGCCCGTCCGGCCCGATCACCGCGAGCTCGGGGAGGCCGTGGTCGCGGCCGATCTCGAAGTCGGTCGGGTCGTGGCCCGGCGTGATCTTGAGCGCCCCGGTGCCGAACTCGCGCTCGACGCGCTCGTCCGCGATCACGGGCACGCGGCGCTCGACGAACGGGACGACGACCTCCCTGCCGACCAGGTCGCGGTAGCGCTCGTCCCCGGGATACACCGCGACCGCGACGTCCGCGAGGATCGTCGCGGGGCGCACCGTTGCGATCGTGACGTGTCCGGAGCCGTCGGCCAGCGGGTAGCGGACGTAGGAGAGCGTGTCGTCGGCGTCCTCGTGCTCGACCTCGAGGTCCGACAGCGCCGTCCGGTCGCGTGGGCACCAGTTGACGATCCGGTTCGCGCGGTAGATCCAGCCCCGCTCGTAGAGGTGCACGAACCAGCGCATCACGGCGCGGTAGTAGCCCTCGTCCATCGTGAAGCGGGTGCGCCGGTAGTCGAGGGAGGCGCCGAGGAGGCGGAACTGGCTCATGATCGTGCCGCCGTAGCGCTCGAGCCACTCCTGGACGTAGGCGTCGAAGCCCTCGCGGCCGAGGTCGCGCTGGCTTCGTCCCTCCTGCGCGAGCGTGCGCCCGATCGCGGCCCAGGTGGAGATTCCGGCGTGGTCGTAGCCGGGCTGGAAGAGCGTGTTGAAGCCGCGCATCCGGTGCCAGCGGACGAGCGTGTCCTCGAGCGAGAGCTGCAGGCAGTGGCCGATCGTCAGCGAGCCGGAGATGTTCGGCGGCGGGTGCATGACGACGAACGTCTCGCCCGGCGCCTCGGGATCGGCCTCGTAGAGACCCTCCTCCTCCCAGGTCTGCTGCCAGCGCTCCTCGACGCCCTGGGGCCTGTAGAGCGGATCCATCTGCGGGATGTCGTCAGGCAGCGACTATGCGCGCACCTTAGCGGTGTCGCGCTTCGGCTGCGGCCAGGTGCCGCCGACCTGCTCGAGGATCGCCTCGAGCATGTGGAACGAGGAGAGCACGTGCTCGCGCGCGAGCGCCCGGGCGCCCTCGGCGCTGCCGGCCGCGAGGGCCTGCCGGATCGCGCGGTGCTGCTCGGCGTTCTTCGCGTAGAGCCCGTCGATGGAGTGGTCGCCCGGCGCCCAGACGGCGGGCCCCGAGAACGAGCGGCGCGCGCTCTTCGCGAGCTGCTCGACGAGCGGCAGGTCGGCGACGCGGTAGATCACGTCGTGGAAGGCGTGGTTCGCCCGCACCCACTCGCCCATGATCGAGCGGCGCGCCTCGCCCGGCTCGCGCGAGCGCAGCTCCTTGGAGATGGCGGCGAAGCTTCGCTCGGCCTCCTCGAGCTCCGCGAGGTCCTCGGACGAGACCTTCGCGGCGGCCACCTCGGTGGCGAGCGCCTCGAGCTCGGCGCGCACCATGAACGCCTCGTGCAGCTCCTCCCGTGAGATCGTGCGCACGCGGACGCCGCGGTTCGGGACGAAGGAGACGAGCCCGAGAGCGGCGAGCCGGCGCAACGCCTCGCGGATCGGCGTGCGGGAGACGTTGAACTGCTCGGAGAGGTGCTCCTGGCGGAGGACGGTGCCCGGCTCGAGCTCGCCGGAGACGATCGCCTCCTCGATCACGAGCGCGATGTCATCGGCCTTCGTCGAGTCGAGGCTCATGGGCCGAGTGTACGCGGCCCTCCGCGCTTTACTCGTTGTCGTGGTCGCGCTCGCAGAAGTCCGGGCAGGTGCACTCGGCGACCTCCGCCGTGCAGGGCGCGTCGGCCTCCGGCACCTCCGCGTGCTCTTCCTCGGTCCTGATCAGCGTCTCGCTCATGTCGTCCCTCCTCGGTCGAGGCGTTCGTAGGCGGGCAGGGTCAGGAAGTCCTCGAGCTCCTCGGACAGGGCGACCTCGGCGAAGAGCTGCTTCGCCTCTTCCCCCGCCTCAACGAGCTCGATCTCGTGTCGGACGAGCTTCTCGTCGACGCGGCCGTGGCGCACCCACTGCCAGATCTGCGAGCGCGAGATCTCCGCGGTCGCCGCGTCCTCCATCAGGTTGTCGATCGCCGCGGCTCCCACGCCGTGCAGCCAGGAATCGAGATAGCGCAAGCCGACCGACACGTTGGTGCGCACGCCCGCGTCGGTGACCTCGCCGGGCGTGTCCGGGATGGAAAGGAGCGCCGCCTCGTCGGGGACGACGTCCTCGCGCAGGCGCTCGAGCTGGTTCGCCCGCTCGCCGAGGACGCCGTCGAAGACCTCGGTGCAGACCGGCACGAGATCCGGGTGCGCGACCCAGGAGCCGTCGAAGCCGTCGCCCGACTCGCGCTCCTTGTCCTCGCGCACCTTGGCGAGCGCGATCTCGTTCGCCTCCGGATCCTTGCGGGACGGGATGTAGGCCGCCATGCCGCCGATCGCATGAGCCCCGCGGCGATGGCAGGAGCGCACGAGCAGCTCGGTGTACGCCCGCATGAACGGGACGGTCATCGTCACCTGGACGCGGTCCGGCAGCACCCAGTCGCGCCTGCGGAACTTCTTGATCGCGCTGAAGATGTAGTCCCAGCGGCCGGCGTTGAGGGCGCAGCCCCAGTCGCGCAGCTCGTGGAGGATCTCTTCCATCTCGAAGGCGGCGAGGATCGTCTCGATCAGGACGGTGCAGCGGATCGAGCCTGAGGGGAGGTCGAGCGCGTCCTCGGCGAGCGCGAACGCATCGGCCCAGAGCCGGGCCTCGAGGTGCGACTCGAGCTTCGGGAGGTAGAAGTACGGCCCGCTGCCGCGTTCGAGCTGCTCGCGTGCGTTGCGCGCCATGTGCAGGCCGAAGTCGAACAGCGAGGCCGAGACCGGTTCCGTGTCGACGAGGGCGTGGCGCTCGTGCAGGTGCCAGCCGCGCGGCCGGATCAGCAGCGTCGCGATCTCCGCGTTCAGGCGGTACGTCTTGTCCGGCGTCTCGAGGGAGATCTCGCGCCGGACGGCGTCGGTGACGTTGCGCTGCCCCTCGACCACGTTCCGCCAAGTCGGCGAGCAGGCGTCCTCGTAGTCGGCCATGAAGACGCGGGCGCCGGAGTTGAGGGCGTTGATCATCATCTTCCGGTCGACCGGCCCGGTGATCTCGCAGCGCCGGTTTCGGAGGTCGGCCGGCGCCTCGGCGACGCGCCATTCGGCCTCGCGGATGTCCCGCGTCCCAGGCAGGAACTCCGGCAACGCGCCTGCGTCCAGCTCCGCCTGGCGTTCCTGCCGACGCTCGAGCAGCTCGCGGCGCCGGGGGTTCAGCTCGCGGTGGAGCCGGGCGACGAGGTCGAGCGCCTCGCGGGTGAGGATCTCCTCGTCGGCCGGGGCGAGGATCTCCACGTCGGCGAGCGTACTCACACGGGCTCCTTCGCGAACTGGGCTTCCTCGGTCGAGCCCCTGAGCGCGAGGGTCTCGCTCTCGGGCGCGACGGCCTGCGTGACGAGGTCGAAGTAGCCCGCGCCGACCTCGTGCTGGTGCCGTGTCGCGGTGTAGCCGAGCTCCTCGAGCTCGAACTCGCGCTGCTGCAGCCGCACGTACGCCGGCATCTGTTCCTCGGCGTAGCCGTGGGCGAGCTCGAACATCGAGGCGTTGAGCGAGT
The DNA here is from genome assembly GCA_035653395.1 of Gaiellaceae bacterium. GTDB lineage: Bacteria > Actinomycetota > Thermoleophilia > Gaiellales > Gaiellaceae > Palsa-739. Next base: position 117,073 of record DASRBX010000028.1, on the reverse strand, counting down.
GGAAGCCGGCGAGCGTGATGAAGAGGAAGCGGTAGCCCCACTCGCCGAGCCGGTCCTGGAAGGACGCGATCTCGTCGTCGGCGAGGTGCCGGCGCCAGTTGAAGGAGGGCGAGCAGTTGTAGGCGAGCGGCTTGCCCGGGAAGCGAGCGTGGATCGCCTGCGCGAACTCCCGAGCCTCCGCGAGGTCCGGCGTCGAGGTCTCGAACCAGACGAGGTCGGCGTACGGCGCGTAGGCCAGCCCGCGCGAGATGGCCGCGTCGATCCCGTCGCGCACGCGGTAGAAGCCCTCGGCCGTGCGCTCGCCCGTCACGAACTCCCGGTCGTACTCGTCGACGTCGCTCGTGAGGAGCGCGGCCGAAAGCGCGTCGGTGCGGGCGACGAGGACGGTCGGGACGCCGCAGACGTCGGCGGCGAGGCGCGCCGCGTTGAGCGTGCGGACGAAGTGCCGGGTGGGGACGAGCACCTTGCCGCCGAGATGCCCGCACTTCTTCTCGGAGGCGAGCTGGTCCTCGTAGTGGACTCCCGCCGCCCCCGCCTCGATCATCGTGCGCATCAGCTCGTAGGCGTTGAGGGGCCCACCGAAGCCGGCCTCCGCGTCGGCGAGGATCGGGGCGAGCCAGTGCGTGCCGTTCCGTCCCTCCGCCCAGTCGATCTGGTCGGCGCGCAGCAGCGCGTTGTTGAGGCGCCGGACGAGCGCGGGGGCGCTGTTCGCGGGATACAGGCTCTGGTCGGGGTACGTCGCGCCGGCGAGATTCGCGTCGGCGGCGACCTGCCAGCCGGAGAGGTAGATCGCCTCGAGCCCGGCGCGGACCATCTGGACGGCCTGGCCTCCCGTGAGCGCACCGAGCGCGCGAACGGGCTGGTCCCCTCGGATCAGCTGCCAGAGCCGCTCGGCCCCGAGACGCGCGAGGGTGTGCTCCTCGAGGACCGAGCCGCGGAGACGGACGACGTCCTCGGCGGTGTAGGTGCGCTCGATCCCACTCCAGCGTTCGTCCTCGCACCACTGCCTCTCGAGCTCCCGCGCCGCAGCCTCGATCATCTCGCCCTCCCCCTTCGCCTTTTTTCGGATCCCAGATCTACCCGAGAGCCTGGACAATACACCTGTCCCGAGGCAAATGCCAAGATCTAGGATCCAGATTAGAGGCGGTAGTAGCGATACACGACCTCGGCGACGCAGACGGGCTTGTCGCCACCCTCGCGCTCGATCGTCGCGGTCATCGTGACCTGTCGTCCCCAGTTCTCCTCCTCGACGGCGTTCACGGCGAACGAGCCGCGCACGCGCGAGCCGGAGGGAACCGGAGCCGGGAAGCGCACGCGGTTGAGCCCGTAGTTGAGCGCCATGCCGATGCCAGGGTCGTCGTGCGGCAGCACCTCGTAGGACATCGCCGGCAGGAGCGAGAGCGTCAGGTAGCCGTGCGCGACCGTGCCGCCGAAGGGCGTCTGCGCAGCCATCTCGGGATCGACGTGGATGAAGTTGTGGTCGCCCGTCGTGTCGGCGAACGCTTGGATCTTCTCCTGCGTGACCTCGATCCACGAAGATGGCCCGAACTCGGCTCCGGCCTCGATCGCGCTCACGGCACGAACGCTACGCCACCGGCTGAACAGATGCGCAACAGAGATGACACCGAGCCGTCAGTTGGCCATGGCTATACATGGCTCCATGGCGATGGCGATCCATGTCCACGTCCGGGACGAGCAGCGGGACTTCCTCCTGAACGAGTCCGCACGTTCGGGGCTGTCGATGGCGGAGCTCGTGCGTCGAGCCCTCGACGCGACCTATCCGCTCACGCAGCGGCAGCACGTGCGTGGCTTCGAGGTGACCATCGGGCTCTGGCGGCGGCTCGATGCCGCCGTCTCGGGCCGTCGGCTGCGGAAGCTCGACTAAGCGGTCTGCTCGACGGGCTCTTCGGGCTCGTCGCCGGCGGCGCCGGCGCTCGTGACGAGCGTCGGGCGGATGCCCTGCGCGATGCATTCCTTCGTGATCACGCACTTCGTGACGTCACGCCGGGACGGCAGCTCGAACATCACGTCGAGCAGCGCCCCTTCGATGATCGAGCGGAGGCCGCGCGCGCCGGTCTCGCGCTCGAGCGCGCGGTCGGCGATCTCCCACATGGCGTCCTCGGTGAAGACGAGCTCGATGCCGTCGTAGCCGAAGAAGCGCTGGTACTGCTTGACGAGCGCGTTCTTCGGCTCCTCGAGGATCTGGACGAGGTCCTCGCGCCGCAGCTGGTGCACGGCCGAGACGACGGGCAGCCGGCCGATGAACTCCGGAATCAGCCCAAAGTTGAGGAGATCCTCGGGCATCACGTCCGCGAGCAGCTCCGACGACTCGACGTCGTGCTTCGAGCGGATGTCGGCCCCGAACCCGACCGCGTTCTTGCCGATGCGCCGCGCGATGATCTTGTCGAGGCCGGCGAACGCGCCGCCGCAGATGAAGAGGATGTTGGTCGTATCGATCGAGAGGAACTCCTGGTGCGGATGCTTGCGGCCGCCCTGCGGCGGCACCGACGCCACCGTTCCCTCGAGGATCTTCAGGAGCGCCTGCTGCACGCCCTCGCCCGACACGTCGCGCGTGATCGACGGGTTGTCCGCCTTGCGCGCGATCTTGTCCACCTCGTCGATGTAGATGATCCCGGTCTCCGCCTTCTTGATGTCGAAGTCCGCGGCCTGGATCAGCTTGAGGAGGATGTTTTCGACGTCCTCGCCGACGTAGCCCGCCTCGGTCAGCGCGGTCGCGTCGGCGATGGCGAAGGGGACGTTGAGGATCCGCGCGAGCGTCTGAGCGAGCAGCGTCTTGCCGCAGCCGGTCGGGCCGAGCAGGAGGATGTTCGACTTCTGGAGCTCGACATCGTCGTCCTCCTGGCCCATCTGGACGCGCTTGTAGTGGTTGTAGACGGCGACCGCGAGCGTCCGCTTCGCCTCTTCCTGCGAGACGACGTAGTCGTTGAGGACGGCGTAGATGTCCCGCGGGCGCGGCAGGTTGTCGAGGTCGAGCTGGGCCGGGGTCGTCAGCTCCTCGTCGATGATCTCGTTGCAGAGATCGATGCACTCGTCGCAGATGTAGACGCCGGGGCCGGCGATCAGCTTCTTGACCTGCCGCTGGCTCTTGCCGCAGAAGCTGCAGAGAAGCTGCTCGTTGCCGTCGGTCGCGCGCGCCATGTCTCTCTTCTACCTCGGTCCGGGGGTTTCGTCTACGTCGCGGCCCTAGCGGTGCGCGATCACCTGGTCGACGATTCCGTACTGCTCGGCTTCCTCGGCCGTCATGTAGTAGTCGCGCTCCATGTCCTTCGAGACCTTGTCGACGGGCTGGTTCGTGTGCTGGGCGATGATCTCCTCCAGGCGCCGTTTCAGGTTGATCGTCTCCTTGGCCTGGATCTCGATGTCGGTGCCCTGCCCCTGGAAGCCGCCGGACACCTGGTGGATCAGGATCTTGGAGTTCGGCAGCGCCGTCCGCTTTCCCTCCGTGCCGGCTGCGAGCAGGAGCGCGCCCATCGACATCGCGATGCCGACGCAGGTCGTCGCCACGTCGGGCTTGATGAACTGGATCGTGTCGTAGATGGCGAGCCCGGAGTAGACCGAGCCGCCGGGCGAGTTGATGTAGAGGTTGATGTCCTTGTCCGGGTCCTCCGACTCGAGGTGGATCATCTGGGCGACGACGAGGTTCGCGACCTGGTCGTCGATCGGCGTGCCGAGGAAGATGATCCGCTCGTTGAGAAGCCGCGAGTAGATGTCGAAGAAGCGCTCGCCGCGCGAGGTCTGCTCGATGACGGACGGGATGACGAGATTCGTCGGCGGGTTCATGATCGGGCTCCTTCGGTCCTCTGCTGCTGGTCGGGGGTCCAGAGTTTCGTCTCGGTCGGGGGATTCTCCTTGTCCGGCGTCCAGATCGCCTCGCGCGCCTCCGCCTGCGCGAGAGGGATGCGCTTGACCTCGGCCGCGACGCGGTCGAGCGCCCTGCGCAGGCGGAGGTCCTCGCGGAGCGACTCGAAGCGGCCGCTCTCGCGCAGGGCGACGAGCATCTCGTCGGCGTCGTCGCCGAGCGCCTCCGCCTGCTCGCGCACGAGCTCCTCCACCTCCGCGTCCGCCACCTCGAGCCCGAGCTCTTCCGCGACCGCCTCGAGCACGAGCTCGCGGGCGACCGAGCGCTGCGCCTCGTCCTGCAGCCGCGCCACGAGCTCCTCGGGCCGCTGCCCCGTCATGGCGAGGAACGTCTCGAGCTGAAGGCCGCGGGCCTCGACCTGGCGGGCGAAGCCGCGCAGGAGCTCCCGGGTGCGCGCCTCGACGAGCAGCCCGGCGGCGTCGACCTTCGAGGCGGCGACGAACGCGTCGGCGGCGTCGGCGCGGAACCGCGTCTCGACCTCCTCCTCGATCTGCTCGCGCAGCCGGGACTCGACGTCGGCGCGCAGCTCGGCAAACGTCTCGAACTCGCTCGCGGAGCGGGCGAGGTCGTCGTCGAGCGGCGGCAGGATCTTCTCCTTGATCTCCTTGACCGTCGCGGTGAGCGTCTGCGTCGTGCCGTCGGCGAGCTCGAACGTGATCTCCTTCGACTCGCCGGCGCTCATCCCGACGAGACCCTGCTCCACCTCCTCCACGACGGCGCCGCGGCCGAGCTCGACCACGTAGTCGCGCCGCGTCTCCTCCGCGGCGACGAGATCGACGACCACGGTGTCGTCGGGAGCCACGGGCCGCCCGTCGACCGGGACGAGCTCCGCGACGGTCGAGCGCAGGGCGTCGAGCTCTTGGTGCACGAGCTCCTCGGGCACCTCGACCTCGGCGACGCCGACCTCGAGCTGTTTCCAGTCGGCCAGCTCCGGCTTCGCCTGCACGGCGACGGTGGCGGTGAACTCCCAGTCCTCGTCGGCGGAGGCGGGCAGCTCGAAGTCGTAGGCCGGCTGCTCGACGGGACGGACGCGGGTGCGCGCGGCGGCGTTCCAGAACCAGCCGCCGATGTGGGTCTCGACGGCCTCGGTCATGAGGCGCTCGCGGCCGACGCGCTGCAGGAGCACCTGGCGCGGCACTTTCCCCTTGCGGAAGCCCGGCACCTTGACGCTCTGCGCGAGGTCCTCGGCGGCATGCTCGACCGCGTGGTGGACGTCGTGCGACGGAACCTGCACCGTCAGGCGGACGCGGTTCTCCGGCAGCTCCTCGACCTGCGTCTGCACGCGGTCCATTCAAGCAGGGAGCGCCCGGGCGAGGTCGAACGATCGAGGCACGTGAGCGCATGGATCGTGAGCCTCCTCGGCGTGACCGGAGCCCTCTGGCTCGCGATCTTTTCCGCCGTCGCCTATGCGGTCTCGCGTCCGCGCGTGATGCGGGCGGAGGGATTCGAACCCCCAAGCTCGTAAGAGCACCGGCCCCTAAAACCGGCGTGTTTACCAGTTCCACCACGCCCGCGCGAGTGGCGAAGACAGTCTAGAGTCGCGGCGCTGTGGCGGGAATGCGGCCCGAGGACGTCTACGCGCTGACGAGCGTCGCCGATCCGCGCGTGTCACCCGACGGCCGCCGCGTCGCGTATGTCGTCAACCGGATCGACCGCGAGGCGAATGCCTACCGCGCCGCTGTCTGGGTGGCGCCGCTCGACGGCTCGGAGCCGCCGCGCCGGTTCACGTCGGGCGACCGGAGCGACCATTCGCCCCGCTGGTCGCCCGACGGGCGTTGGCTCGCGTTCGTCTCCAACCGGGACGGCGAGGACGAGAAGCAGGCGCACGGCGAGCTGTACGTGCTGCCGGCGGACGGCGGCGAGGCGCGCCGGCTGACCGAGGGGAAGGAGGCCGTCGAGTCGATCGCCTGGTCGCCGGACTCGCGGCGCATCGCGTTCGCGCGCCGCGTGCGCGGCGAGGCCTACGAGGAGGAGGACGACCGCCGCCGGGCCCCGCGCCGGTTCGATCGCCTCTTCTTCAAGCTCGACGGCGTCGGCTGGACGGGAGACCGCCGCAGGCACCTCTTCGTCGTCGAGCTCGACGGCGAGGAGCGGCAGCTCACGGACGGCGACTGCGAGGACGACGGGCCGGTCGCGTGGTCGCCGGACGGGAGCCGGATCGTCTTCTCCTCCATGCGCGGCGACCGCTGGGACGTCGAGCTCGTCGAGGCGCTGTACGAGCTCGAGCTCGACCCCGAGGGGTCGGAGCCGAGGCGACTGACGCAGCCGGACGAGTCGGGCAGCCTGCCGTCCTTCTCGGCCGACGGGTCGCTCATCGCCTACGTCCACACGCCGGAGGACGGCACGTCCCCCCGTCACAGCCAGATCGCGGTGATGCGGGCCGACGGCGGCGAGCGCCGCATCCTCACGGCCTCGCTCGACCGCCATTGTCTCCCCTACCCGCTCGCACGGGAGCCGGCCTGGGACGGCGACCGCGTGGCGTTCGCGGTCGAGGACGGCGGCAACGTGCATCTCTACGCGGTCGCCGCGGACGGCTCGGGTACGCCCGAGCTGCTCGTCGGCGGCGAGCAGGTCACCGGCCTCTACGACGTCGTGGACGGCGTCGTCGCGTACACGGCCAGCACCCACGCCCGCCCGCACGAGCTCTTCGGGGGTGCGGGGAAGCGCCTGACCTCGGTCTGCCACGACTTCGTCGGCGGGCGGCGGCTCGCCGGCGTCGAGCGGTTCACGGCCGTCTCGGCCGACGGGACCGAGGTCGACGCCTGGCTCGTGCGCCCGCCCGGCATCGACGAGGGACGGCGCCATCCCGTGCTGCTCATGATCCACGGCGGCCCGTTCACGCAGTACGGGACAGGCTTCTTCGACGAGGTGCAGGTCTACGCGGGCGCCGGTTACTGCGTCCTGTTCTCGAACCCGCGCGGCGGGTCGGGCCGCTCCGAGGAATGGGGGCGCGCGATCCGTGGCCCGGGCGGCGGCGCCGGGCCGGGCTGGGGAACCCGCGACTACGAGGACCTGATGGGCGTCGTCGACACCGCGCTCGAGCGGTTCCCGTTCCTCGACGCGGAACGACTCGGCGTCCTGGGCGGCTCCTACGGCGGCTTCATGACCTCGTGGATCGTCGGGCACACGAACCGCTTCAGCGCCGCGCTGTCGGAGCGAGCGGTCAACCACCTCGTCAGCGCCTTCGGCTCGAGCGACGTCTTCTGGGTCTTCGAGCGCCAGTTCGGAGGGCCGATGTGGGAGCACGTCGACGAGTGGCTGCGGATGTCGCCGGCGACGTACGCGCGGGACATCGAGACGCCTCTTCTCGTCGTGCACTCCGAGAACGACCTCCGCTGCAACGTCGAGCAGGGCGAGCATCTCTTCACCCTCCTGCGGCTGCTCGGCAAAGAGGTCGAGATGCTTCGCTTCCCGGCCGAGGGCCACGAGCTCTCGCGCTCGGGCTCGCCGCTCCACCGCGTGCAGCGGTTCGAGGCGATCCTCGACTGGTTCGGCCGCCACCTCGCGCCCGGCGAGAGCTGACCCGGGTGCCTCCCGAGACGAGTCGCCGCTCTCGGCTGCGGTCGCTCGCGCTCGACCCGAAACTGCTGGCGATCGGGCTCGGCGGCGGCCTCCTGTCGGGGCTGCTCGGGGTCGGGGGCGGGATCGTGATGGTGCCGCTGCTCGTGCTCTGGGCGGCCTACCCGCAGCGCGACGCGCATGCGATCTCCCTCGGCGCGATCATCCCGATCAGCATTGCCGGGATCGCCGCGTACGGCGTGGCGGGGGACGTCAGGTACTGGCAGGCGCTCGCGCTGGCGGCAGGGTCGATCGTGGGCGCCCGGATCGGCGCGGGATGGCTCGCGCGGATCGACGAGCGGGTGCTGCAGGTCGTCTTCGGCGCGTTCCTCGTCGGCGTGGCGCTGCTGCTCGGAGTCCGCGGATGAGCGGCCCCACGCTCTACGTCGTGCTCGTCGCCTTCGGCGTCGTCGTCGGCGTCGCCTCGGGGCTGCTCGGGGTCGGCGGCGGGACGCTCGTCGTCCCCTTCCTCACCCTCGCGGTCGCCCTCTCGCAGCACGCGGCGGAGGCGACCTCGCTGCTCGTGATCCTGCCGACGGCGATCGCGGGGAGCCTGGCCCTGCGGCGCCGGGGCGTCGGCAATCTCGGGCTCGCGCTGCGCTTCGGCGTCGTCGGCGCGGCCGGCACCGTCCTCGGCGCCCTGCTCGCGCTCGCGCTCCCGGCCTCGACCCTCCGACTCGTCTTCGCGGTCTTCGTCGGGCTCGTCGGCCTCCGGCTCGGCCTCGACGGCCTCCGCCGTCGCGAGCGCTAGCCGAAGCGGGCGACGGCGCGGGCGCGGCGGCGCTCCGCCTCGACCTCGCGGTCCTTCGGCGCTGCGGTCGTGACGAGATCGGCGAGCAGGTGCTCGGTCACGTGTGCGATCTCGTGCACCGCACGGTTGAACGCGGCCTCGTTCGCCTTGGACGGCTTGTTCATGCCGCTGACCTTGCGCACGTACTGCAGCGCCGCCGAATGCACCTCCTCGGAGCTCGCAGGCGGTTCGAAGTTGTAGAGGACGCGGATGTTCCGGCACATGTCTCGATGCTACGCGACGCGCTCGTCCATGGCCCCGGGAGGAATCGAACCTCCGCACGCAGCTTCGAAGGCTGCCGCTCTGTCCGCTGAGCTACGGGGCCGAGAACCGCAAGGGTAGCCCTATGTGCCGCGCCCGACCCGCGCGGGCGCGGCACGCGACCCGGCTGCCGGGTCGCTTCCGAGCGAGCGGAAAGCACAGCGCGGCGCACGCGCGCCCACCGCGCCTGCGCAAGCGAAGCGGGCGAGCGGGAAATATCGCCCGCTACCCTGTGCCCGCTCGGTGGCGGTAGCTCAGTTGGTAGAGCTCCGGGTTGTGGTCCCGGTGGTCGTGGGTTCGAGTCCCATCCGCCACCCTCACCCGCGGCGGGGCCGCGTCACGGCGGCCCCGCTGCCGTCGTCCCTCAGGTCGGCACCCGCTCGCCGGAGAAGAGCCGTGTCATCTCGCGGTTGAAGGCCGGGATGTCGTCCGGCTTCCGGCTCGTGACGAGGTTGCCGTCGACGACGACTTCCTCGTCCGTCCACTCGCCGCCGGCGTTGCGGATGTCCGTCTCGAGCGTCGGCCACGACGTGACGCGCCTGCCGCGGACCACGCCCGACTCGACGAGCACCCACGGACCGTGGCAGATCACCGCCATCGGCTTCCCCGCCCGATCGAACTCCCGGACGAACGAGACGACGTTCTCGTCGCCGCGCAGCTGGTCGGGGTTGCCGACGCCGCCCGGGATCAGGAGCGCGTCGAACTCGTCGGGCGACGCCTCCTCGATCGTCCGGTCCACCTTGACGGTGGTGGCCGGGTCAAAGTGGTCGAAGCCCTTGATCTCGCCGTCGTGGATCGAGATCACCTCGGTCTCGGCCCCCGCGTCCTCGAGCGCCTGCCGCGGCTCCTCGAGCTCGACTCTCTCGAACATGTCGGCGGCGAGGATCGCGACCTTCTTGCCTTGCAGCAGGTCAGTCACGTCGACTCCTCCTTCGGTCGTTTTCGCGTGTGGCGGGCGCCTACCCGGCGGCCGCGAGACCTATGCGTAGGTGCTGCGGAGGTAGTCGAGGTACGGCTCCGCGGCGATCGTGGAGCCGGTGGCGCGCCGAAGCGTCTCCTGCGGCGAGAACTTGCGGCCGAGCGAATGGACGTGCTCGCCGAGCCACGTACGCAGCGGCGCGAACTCGCCGTTGCCGACGTGGTCCTCGAGCTCCGGGATGTCGCGCTTGACCGCCTCCCAGATCTGCACCGAGGCGACCGTCCCGAGCAGATACGTCGAGAAGTAGCCGATGGAGCCGCCCGACCAGTGGACGTCCTGGAGGACGCCGTGCCCGTCGTCGGGCACCTCCACGCCGAGGTAGTCCCACATCTTCTCGTTCCAGCGCTGCGGGAGGTCGCGCAGCTCGACGCGCCCCTCCACGATGTCCTGCTCGAGCTCGAAGCGGAGCATGATGTGCATCCCGTAGGTCACCTCGTCTGCCTGGATCCGGATCAGGCCGGGCTTGACGGCGTGAATGGCCGCGTGGAAGCGCGCGAGGTCGACGTCGGCGAACTGCTCGGGATACGTCTCCTGCAGGCGCGGATAGAAGCGGCGCCAGAAGGGGAGGCTGCGGCCGACGAGGTTCTCCCAGAGCCGGCTCTGCGACTCGTGGATGCCGAGCGCGCACGACTGGCCCGTCGGCAGCCGCTCGAGGTGCTTCGGCTGCTGGTGGCTGTAGAGGCCGTGGCCGTACTCGTGCATGGTGGAGAAGAGCGACTCGAGCGAGTCCGGGTGGTAGTTCGTCGTGATCCGGACGTCGTCGCGGCCGGCCCCCGAGGCGAAGGGATGCTCGGTCGGGTCGATGCGCCAGCTCTCGGGGCGGTGCCCGAAGAGGTCGACCACCTCGTGCGAGAGCGCGCGCTGGCGGTCGGGCGGGAAGTCGCCATGGAGGAAGGAGTCGTCCACCTCCCGCTCCCGCAGCTCGGCGATCAGCTCGACGAGCGGCGGCTTCAGCTCCTCGAACAGGGACCGCACCTCGGCGGTCGTCGTCAGCGGCTCGTAGTCGTCGAGCAGCACGTCGTAGCGCTCGGCCGCCCCATCGGCCACACAGTCCACGTACTCGAGCTTGAGCTCGACGATGCGCTCGAGCGACGGCAGGAACGACGAGAAGTCCGACTCCGCCTTCGCCTTGACCCAGACGGGACGCGCCTCGGCCGCCGTGCGTGCCGTCGCCGCGCGCAGCGACGCCGGCACCTTGACCGCCTTCTCGTAGTCGCGGCGGACGACCGCGATCAGCGCGGCGTCGTCGGAGTCGGGTTCGAGCGAGTCGGCGAGCGGCTGCAGCTCGTCGAGCAGCCGACCGACCTCCGGATCGGTGAAGCGCTCGTGCGCGAGGCGCTGGACCGTCGCCATCTGCTCGGCGCGATGGCCGGTGCCGGCCGGCGGCATCATCGTCTGCTGGTCCCAGGAGAGGAGACGGGAGACCTTGCCGAGGTCCATGACCTCCGCCAGCCGCTCCTTGAGCCGCTCGAGCGCGTCCGCCATCCGCGGCACCCTATCGAGGAGGGCTGCGAGGGGCTCTACCCTTGCACCGCGCGCCCGTAGCTCAGTGGACAGAGCGGCGGACTTCTAATCCGCGGGTCCCAGGTTCGAATCCTGGCGGGCGCATCTCTCGTGGGCGCCGTGGGAACATGGGGACGGTGACGCGGCAGTCGGCCCTCGGCGTGTGGCGGCGCGGCCCCTTCAAGGTGCTGTTCGCCCACCACCGCGAGCACGAGGCGCACCACGTCGTGATGCTGATGATCCTCGCGGGCGCGCTGTCGCTCGTCGCGGCCATCCTCGTCGCCGGTGCCGCGGGCTACGTGGCCGTCGCCTCGCACCTGCGGCACGCGGACACGTACTGGTTCCCCTTCGCGATCGCGGGCGCCGTCGCGGCGCACGTCGGCTACACGTTCGCCTACCGCGAGGTCGCGAACGTCGGCCGCGGCGTCAAGCTCGGAACCCTGCGCGCCGGCGCGATCGTCGCCGCCGGCTTCGGGATGTTCATCCCGCGCGGCGGCTTCGCCGTCGACATCGAGGCGCTCGAGGATCTCGGGGTGCCGTCCGAAGAGGCGCGGGTCCGGGTCCTCGGCCTCGGCTCGCTCGAGTACGCGGTCCTCGCAAGCGGAACGCTGGTCTGCGCGGTCATCCTGCTCCTCCACGATCCGCATGCGCAGCGTGCGGTCACGCTCTCGTGGACGATCGGCGTGCCGGCGGGAACGGCGCTCGCGCTGCTCGCCGTGCGCTACCGCAGGTGGCTCTGCCGCGGCCGGCTCGGGACGCTGATCGGGCCGCCGCTCGAGGCGATCACAGTGGTGGGGCAGATCGTCGTCTCCCCCCGCCGCCACGGAGCGGCGGCCTTCACGGGGATGGCCGTCTACTGGGCCGGTGAGGTGTTCGTGCTCTGGGTCTGCCTCGCCGCCTTCACGCGCGACGCGCCGTCGGTGACCGCGGTCGTCGTCGGCTACGCAACGGGCTACGCGCTGACCCGGCGGACGCTCCCCCTCGCCGGCGCGGGAGCCGTCGAGGCGCTGCTCCCCTTCGCACTGACGTGGGTCGGCTACCGGCTCGCCCCTGCCGTGCTGGCCGTCTTCGCCTACCGCGTCTTCAACCTCTGGCTGCCGCTCGGCCCGGCCGTGGTCGCGGTCTACCACCTGCGACGCCGAGCCCCGGAGGACGGCGAGGCCCTAGCGCCGGACGCCGAAGTCGGTGGTGACGATCGTGACGCGGAGCCCGTGAAAGACGCCCGGGGCGCGCGGGACGCGAACGGCTGAGACGCCGATCTGCCGCCACTGCGAGCCGAGCAGGTTGCGCAGATGCTCGGGGCTCGCGATCCACAGCTTCATCGCGCGTCCTGCGCTCACGCCCGGCGCGACCCACAGCAGGTTCTCGCCCACAGACCAGAGGGAGTAGCCGCCCGCCTTGTAGTACTGCCGGATCCGGCGCCAGAAGGCGGTGCCGTCGGCCGACGCATGGCCGAAGTAGCCGTCCCTCCCCATCTCGAGGGAGTGACGGCGCGCCGCCCGGTCGAGCGCCTCCGACTCGCGCAACGCCACGAGACCGTGCGCGACGCGGAACCTGTTCACCGCCGCGAGGACCTGCCGGTTCAGGGCGGGCAGGCTCTGCTCGGAGCGGCTCGTCGCGAAGGCGGAGGCTGCGAGCAGCCCCGCGGCGGCGAGGGCGGCGGCGAGGACGGCGAGGTGGATGGCCTTCGCGCCGTTCACGTTGACACCGTCGCGGCGATCCGGCAGGAGCGCCATGGGCCGTTCGGCGCAAATTCGGGCGGCAGAGGTCCTACTCCTCCGTGGTTTCGACCCGACCCACCTCCGGCAGAATGGCACACGATGTCCCTCCGCGGCCAGCCGCTCGAGCAGGAGGCGACGCTGCCCGACGGCCGCGTGGTCGCGGTTCGCGTCGGCCTCGCCGAGGATTCCTACATCCCCCGCCGCGAGCTCGACACGGTCGTGCTCGAGCTCTGGGACGAGGGCCGAGGGGAGCATCTCGCCGGAGTGACGACCGTGCTCTCCGCGGACGACGTCGAGGCCGGCCGCACGCTGCTGCGCGAGGTCGTCGAGGGGCTCGCCGACGGCTCGCTCGAGCCGACCGCCGGCGCGCTCGAGCCGCTGGCCGATAGCGTTCCGCCGGCATGAGCACCGCGACGCTGCACACGAATCGGGGCGCGATCGAGGTCGAGCTGTTCGACGCCGATGCGCCGAACACCGTCGAGAACTTCCGCAAGCTCGCAGGGGAGAGCTTCTACGACGGGGTGGTCTTCCACCGCGTGATCGAGGGCTTCATGATCCAGGGCGGCGACCCGACCGGAACCGGCACGGGCGGCCCGGGCTATACGTTCGAGGACGAGTTCAACGACCACCCGGTCGCGCGCGGCGCGCTCGCGATGGCGAACGCGGGCCCGAACACGAACGGCAGCCAGTTCTTCATCGTGACCGCGGACGCGTGCCCGTGGCTCGACGGCAAGCACACCGTCTTCGGTCAGGTGACGAGCGGCATGGACGTGGTGGAGGCGATCTCGCAGGTAGAGACGGACTCTGCCGACCGGCCGCGCGACGACGTCGTCATCGAGCGGATCGATCTCTGAGCGCCGCGAAGAGCGGCAGCCCGTACCAGAGCGAGGCGACCACCGCGAACAGCACGGCGGCCGCCGCGATCGCGGCTCCCTTCGAGACGACCGAGTCCATGACGAGCAGCACGACCGCCTCGAGCGACACGGCCGAGGCGGCGATGCCGGCGATCGACAGGCGGTTGCCGACCTTGAGCATGTGCTCCTTGTTGCCGTGCCGGAAGCGGAGCCGGTGGTACGAGCTGGGCGCGGTCAGCAGCGCGACCGAGACGGCGGTCGAGAGGAACGCGACCACGAAGACGTCACGCTGGAAGCTCGTGACGCGCTTCCAGCCGTTCGCGAACGGGACGGCGAGCAGGAACGCGAGCAGGACGGTGACGCCCGGGAGGACGACGCGCAGCTCGTTCAACAGCTCGATCAGCTCGCGGTTGGCGCGCTCCCTCGGCGTCTCCTCCTCTGCACGGGGATCCTGGTCCACGGCCGGGACGCTACTGCCTCGCGGCGGCGGAGTTCAGATCTGCCGCGAATCCGCCGAAACAGCCTTACAGCCCGCTTTCCTCTCCCTTAGGACCGCCTCATCCATGCCTGCTCTCATGCTTCCGTGCCCGGCGTGACGCGACGCCTCCTGCTCGCCGTCCTGGCGACGCTGGCGCCGGCCGTAGCCGCCTCTCCGGCCGGCGCCGCCGGGCACCACAGCCGGCCGGCGCAATCGACGAGCCGGAATGTCGGCATCGTGGACATCTACACGACGCTCGGCTACGAGAACGGCGTCGCCGCGGGCACCGGGATGATCCTGTCGCGCTCCGGCGAGGTGCTGACGAACAACCACGTGATCGCCGGCGCGACGCGGTTCAAGCTCGTGGACGTCACGACGCGTCGCAGCTACTCCGCCACCGTCGTCGGCTATTCGGTCTCGCGCGACGTGGCGGTGCTGCAGCTCGCGCACGCGTCGCGGCTGCGGACGGTCAGGCTCGGCACCTCCGCGCACCCCCGGGTCGGCCAGCGGGTCGTCGCCCGCGGCAATGCGCAGGGTCGCGGGGGGACGCCGAAGGCGGCGCGCGGCCGCATCATCGCGCTCCACCAGCAGATCGTCGCCAGGGACGAGAGCGACCAGACCGAGACGCTGAACGACACGATCGCGACGAACGCCCCCGTGGTGCCCGGCTACTCCGGCGGCCCGCTCGAGGATGCGCGTGACCGCGTCCTCGGCATGGTCACGGCCGGCTCGATCACCCGCGTACACCGCGGGTTCGCGATCCCGATCAGGCAGACGCTGCAACTCGCACACCGCATCGAGAGCGGCAGGTCGAACGCGATCGTCCACGTCGGCCCGACGGCGTTCCTGGGCGTGGTCCTGCGGGGCGTCGCGGGCGGCGCGGAGGTCACGCAGGTCGTCGCGGGCAAGCCGGCCGACGCAGCCGGGCTCGTCGCCGGTGACGTCATCACCTCGCTCGACGGCGCGACGATCTCCTCGCGCGCGGACGTGCGCCGAGCCGTCCTTTCCCTCGTCCCGGGCAAGGCCGTCCCGATCGGCTGGACGGACACGACAGGCGCCGCCCGGACCGGCACGATCACGCCGGCGAGCGGCCCGCCGCAGTAGCTCGGTTACGCTGGACGCTCCGCGCGGGCGTGGTGAAGCGGCTATCACGACAGCCTTCCAAGCTGTAATCGGGGGTTCGACTCCCCCCGCCCGCTTCTTCCATCGGTGCCGTCCGGGTGGAGCGATATTCTGTTGTCAGTAATGAAGACAGCAGAACGCGATGAGGCTCGGCGCCTTCGCCGGGACGAGGGTCTTTCGATCCGGGAGATCACCCGACGGCTCGGAGTCTCGCGGTCCTCGGTGAGCCTTTGGGTGCGCGACGTACCGCTCACGCCTGAACAGCGCGAGCGCCTTCGCGCGCAGAACCCGCGGTTCGGAGGCCAGAACCTCGGCGCGGCAGCCAACGCGCTGCGGGCCCGGCAGAGGCGAATGCAGTGGCACGAAGACGGTCGGGCGATGGCGCGGACCGGTGACGCCGCGTTCGCAGCAGGCTGCATGCTCTACTGGGCTGAAGGAAGCAAGACCCGGAACGTCGCGCAGCTCAGCAACTCCGACCCGAGGTCGTGCGGTTCTTCGTCGACTTCCTGCGCCGCTACTTCGGCGTTCGAGACGAGAACTGCCGCGTGACCTGCAACCTCTTCGCGGATCACGTTTCGGAGCAGGAACGAATCGAGCGGTTCTGGCTCTCGCTGCTCTCACTCCCGCCCGGATGCCTCCGGAGATCGACGATCAACGTCTACTCGAAGTACAGCCAGAAGAAGCGCCTCAACATGCTGCCGTACGGAACGTGTCGCGTCTCCGTCCACCGCACGCAGGTCGTGCAGACGATCTTCGGCGCGATCAAGGAGTACGCGGGTTCGAGCGGCCCGAATGGCTCGACTGACTTCGCCCCGCGCCCGCTAGCGTCCGGGCATGCATCCCTCGGCGGAGGCGGTCGGGCTCGCGCCGGCGCTCGCGGTCGGGCTCGCGGTCGCGGCGCGGAGCGGCCGGGTCTCGCGCCTGCGGCTCGCCGCCGGCGCGGCCGGGGTCGCTCTCGTCTTCGCGGCGTTCGTCACACCGCTCGAGCCGCTCGCGAACCACACCTTCCTCTGGGCACACCTGCTGCAAAACGTCGTCCTCGCGGAGTGGGCGCCGGTGCTGCTGGTGCTCGCGGTGCCCCCGCGCCTCGCCGAGCGCGCCGCCGGCTTCCCGCTCTTCCGCCCCTTCGTCGCACTGCCGCTCTGGCTCGCCGCCTACTACACGTGGCACCTGCCCTGGATCTACGACACGGCTCTCCGTCATCCCCACTCGCTCCTGCACGTCGAGCACCTGACGTATCTCGCCGCGGGGATCTGTGTCTGGTGGCCGGTCGTACACGGGAGGATCTCGGCCGGCGCGAAGGCTGCGTACCTCTTCGCCGCCTTCGTGCTCGCGTCGCCGCTGGGCCTCCTGCTCGCGCTCGTCCCGCGCGCGGTCTATCCCTTCTACGCCCATGCGCCGCGTACCTGGGGGCCTGGCCCCCTCGGCGACCAGCAGCTGGCCGGGATGACGATGGCCGCGGAGGAGGCTCTCGTCTTCTTCGGAGCGTTCGCCGGCTACCTGCTGCGCTTCCTCGCCGACGAGCAGGCGAGCGGCGCGTTCAGCCCGACCGCGACGGGACGAGGATCTCGGCCTCGGCCGCCTGCCCTTCGCGCAGCTCCCGGCTCCGCTCGGCCTCGGCATTGATCTCGGCGCCGAGCAGCAACGCGATCGCCGCGAGCCAGAGCCAGAGCCAGGTGAGCATGACGATCACGGCGGCGAGCGAGCCCCACGTCTTGTTGTAGGAGCCGAGGGCCCGAGGTGTAGAAGGCGAAGCCGCCTGACGCCGCGAGCCACGATCGCCGCGAAGACCGAGCCCGGCGTGATGAAGCGCCAGCGCGGGTGCGCAACGTCCGGGCCGAGGTAGAGCAGGGTCGCGAACGCGGTCAGCAGGCCGCCGAGGAGGATCGGCCAGGTCGCGATCCACCAGATCCAGCCGATCGCGCCCGAGAGCGGGCCGGCGTGGGAGGCGACGAGCCGCTCGAGCGGCGGTCCGAAGATGAGGAGAATCGCCACGAGCAGGAACGCGAGGCCGATCACCGCGACCAGCTGCACCGCCACGATCCTCTTCCGGATGAACGACCGCCCGTCCTTCCGCTCGTAGGCGAGGTTGAGGGCCGTCATGTACGTCGTCATCGCGCCGGTCGTCGACCAGAGGGCCAGGACGAAGCCGACGATCGTCATCACGATTCCCTCCGAGGGGCGCTGGTTCAGCCGGTGGAGGCTCCCGCCGAGCGGCTCGCGGCCTGGCCCGGCATGACCTGCGAGAAATACGCCATGAGGGTCGAGATCGTGCTCGGCCCGACGACGAGAGTGAACACGCCGACCACGACGAGCAGGACGGACGGGATGGCGAAGAAGGTCGAGTAGGCGAGCGCGGACGCGAGCATCGTCCCGTTGTCGTCCAGGAACTCCTTGACGGAGCGGACGAGGATAGCCCGCCAGTCGCGGAAGGAGAGATCGCCGAGGCCGGGATCGACGAGCCGCGGCTCTTGCCGCTCGGGCTGCGGCATCGGCCCCTGCGCGGCCCGCTGCTCCGCGACCGGAGCCTCGTCCGGGTGCGGCCGCCCGTCGCCGTCGCCCGGCCGCGCCTCGGGCCGTTCAGCACGTGCGCGCATGTCGTGCCAACGACGCAGTCTCTGATCGGGTTGCGGATCGGGGCGGGCAGATTCGAACTGCCGGCCTCCCGGCCCCAAACCGGGCGCTCTGACCAGGCTGAGCTACGCCCCGAGGAGTTTCAGTGTAGGCGGACGCGGGTTGCGTATCGTGCGCCGAGCGCTACTCCGACTCGATGAGCGCGCGCAGCTCGGCGAGCTTCTCGCCGCGGAGCTCGTCGCGCTCGCCGCGATCGATGCGGGCGAGCAGCTCGCGCACGAGCGGCGCGAGCTCGAGCGGGTTGAACGGCTTCGTCACGTAGTCGACGCCGCCGATGTCGAGGCCGCGCGCGCGGTCCCGGAACTCGGCGCGCGCCGTCAGGAAGATGATCGGGATCCCGCGCGTGCGGTCGTCCTCGAGCAGCTCCTCCGCGACCCGCCAGCCGTCCAGGCCGGGCATCATCACGTCGAGCAGGACGACGTCGGGCTGCTCGTTCCGCGCGAGGTCGAGCCCGGTCGTCCCGTCCGCCGCCTCCAGCACCTCGACGCCCTCGGCCTCGAGGTTGACGCGGCAGAGGAGCCGGATCGGCGCCTCGTCGTCGATCACCAGCACCCGTACCTCGCCTCTATCGGGCACCGGCCGCGTATACCCCTCCAGCTCGCCACTCATACTCTCTGCTGCCCTCCGCCGACTGGATCGGCAACGGCGGCCGGAAGCTCAAATGCGAAGCGTGAGCCCTCTCCTTCCTGCGAGGAGACCCAGATACGGCCCCCCATCGCAGTGACGAGTCCACGGGCGATGAAGAGCCCGAGGCCGGTCCCGCCCGCGCCGGCGCGCAGCTCGGCGTCGGAGCCGCGATAGAACTTGCGGAAGATCTGCTCCTGGTCGGACTGCGGGATGCCGATTCCCTCGTCCGCGACGCTGACCTCAACCATGTCCTCGTGGCGGGCGGCGCCGACCGTCACCGTGCCGCCCTCCGGCGAGTAGCGGATGGCGTTCTCCACGAGGATCGTGCAGACCTGGCGCAGCTTCTCGGGGTCGGCCTTGGCGGCGAGCGGCTCGTCGGGCAGGTCGACGACGAACTCGTGCCCGTTGAGCTCCGCCCCCGAGACCGTTTCGAGCACCTGGCCGACGACGTCGCGCACGTCGGTCTCGGCGATGTTGACCTGGAGGTCGCCCGTGTCCAGGCGGGCGACGTTGAGCAGCGTATCGACGATCGAGGTCAGCCGCTGCGACTCGGAGGCGATGTAGCGGAGGAACGTCTGCCGCTCCTCCTCCCCGAACATCACGTCCTGGCGGAGCAGCGTCTCGGCGAAGCCGTAGATGGAGGTGAGCGGGGTGCGGAGCTCGTGCGAGACCGTGCTCACGAAGTCGGACTTGACCTGCTCGACGAGCCGGTCGCCGGAGATGTCGCGGAAGGCGAAGATCCGGCCCGCGACGGCGCCGAGCGGGTCGCGCATCACGGCCTCCGTGACCGAGAGCCAGACCTCCTCGCGCCCGCGCGTGATCGGAACGAGGCGCTCGCCGCGGACGTCTTCGTCCGGCGACTCGAGGCTTCGCTGGAGCACGTCGGCCGGCGCACGGCCGAGAGCGACCGAGGCGGGGACGCCCGTGATCCCCTCCGCCGCGCTGTTCCAGAGGACGACCTTGCCGTCGCGGTCCACGGCGACGATGCCCTCGGCGATGTTTGCGAGGATCGCGACCGACCGCTCGCGCTCGAGCGCGACCCGCTGGTACAGCTCCGCGTTCGAGAGCGCGGCCGAGGTGCTCGCGGCCACGGCGAGCAGCGCCTCGATCTCCTCCTCACGCCATTCCCGCGGCATCGACGCGTAGACCGCGAGAACCCCCACGGCCGCTCCCTCGGCCCCGCCCACCGGCACGCCGAGGAAGGCGGAATGGCCGGCCTGGAGCATCGGGTCGAGCGCCCGCAGCCGGTCGTCGTCTCCCGCCTGGGCGAGCGCCACCGGCGCCCCCGACTGGACGACGTCCCCCGAGAGCCAGCCGCCTGCCGGGCTCCGGGAGCCCAGCGCCTCCTCCGCTCCTTCTCCCTCGGCCGCGGTGACGACGAGCTCCTCGCCCTCGAGGAGGCGGAAGGCACCTGCGTCGGCGTTGACGAGGGCGGGCGCCTGCTGGACGACCTCGTCGAGCACCGCGGCGGGGTCGAGCTCGCTCGTGAGCAGGCGACCGGTGCGCGTGAGCTGCTGCGCGAGCGCACGGGCGCCGCGCTCGGCCTCGAACAGCTCGCTTCGCTCGAGCGCGCCGCGCGTCGCGTCGGCGAGGTGGCGCGCGAGCTCCAGGTCGTCGTCGCTGAAGGAGCGCTGCTCGGCGAAGAAGATGAGGACGAGCCCACGACCCGCGTCCCGCGGCGCGTCCACCGGCACCGAGATGAGTGACGTGTAGCCGCTCGCCGCCGAGGCCTCGCGGAGGTCCGGCAGCATCCGCTCGTCGTCCGCGATCGACGACGAGACGACGATCCGTCCTTCCACGGTGGCGCGGAAGAGCGGGCTGCGACGATCCCACGCCCGCTCGTCGAGAATGCGCGCGAGGTCGCCGGGAAGCTGGTACGTCCCCACCGCCTCGAGCCGGCCGCCCGAGGGCACGAGCACGGCCGCCGCGTTCCCGCCGAGCGCCTCCGCCGCGGCCTGGGCGATCGCCTCGAGCGTCGCGGCCCTGGAAAGAGACTGGCCGAGAACCGACGCGATCCGGTAGAAGCCGCGCTGCACCCGAGCCTGGCGCGCGCTCTGCGTGAACATCTCGGCGTTACGGAGCGCGAGGGACGCGAGGCCGGCGAACGCCTCGAGAATGCTCGCGTCGCGCTCGTCGAAGCGGCGCCCCTCCCGCCGGCCGACGCCGAGCACGCCGCCGACCTCGTCGCTCCAGAACATCGGCGCGGTGATCACGTCCGTGAAGCCGTCGTAGGCCGGATGGGGGACCGGCGCCTCGATCTCGCCGTAGGCGCTCTCGATCAGCGGACGTCCCTCCCGCGCCGCCGCCCCCGCCAGGCCGTGGCCCGCCGGGAACTCGAAGCCGAGCAGCGACCGGTCGAAGCCGTGCACCGCGACGCAGCGGAAGAGGCCGCGGTCGCGGTCGAGGAGGTAGCAGTCGGCCGCGTCTGCGTCGAGGAGCTGCGCGAGCTGGTCGGCCAGCCGCTGCAGCACGACGGCGAGGTCGAGCTCGCTGCTGAGAACGTGCGCGGCCCGGAGGAGGGCGCCCTGCTGCGCGAGCCGCTCCTCGTTCTCCTCCAGCAGCCTCGCGAGCCGCAGGGCGAGGCCGATCTCGGCGGCGACGCCCTCGAGCAGCGCGAGGTCGCCCTTGCTCCAGGCGTTCGCGGCGGGGCGGCGCACGCTGAGGAAGCCGGACGGCCGTTCGAAGGCGTGGACCGGGACGGCCACGGCCGTCACCGCCTCGTCGGTCTGCACGGTGGGACGCTGCGCCGCCGCCGCGCGCTCGAGGAGCTCACCCTCGGGCTCGTCCTCCGTCTCGTGCCCGGGCTCGTGCCACTCGGCGGCCACCGACGAGCGACCCGGGAGCTCGCCGACGCGGACGACGCACTGGGAAGCCTCGAGCGCGCGCGCCGTGGCCTCGGCCGCGCCGGCGAGCGCGGTCGGCAGGTCGAGCTCGCTGCGCAGCTGCCGCGCGATCGAGGCGAGCAGCCGCTCGCGCGTCAGCGCCTCCTCGAGCGCGAGCCCCGTCCGCAGCCGCTCGAGCGCCACGGCCGCCTCCGACGCGAGCGTCTGCATGACGCCGAGGTCGTCGTTCGTGAACACACGCGGCTCGTCGAGCGTCGCGACCGAGATGACCGCGGTCACCCGCTCCTGCACGAGCAGAGGGACGAACGCCGCGCTCTTGGCCCCGACGCGGGTCGCGAGCCGTGAGCTGGTGACGCCGGAGCTCCGCACGTCGTAGACCGTGAACGCCTGCGCCTCGAAAACGGCGCTCGCGATCCCCGAGGGCTCGCGTTCGAGGTCCAGCCGCACGGTGCGCCACCAGTCGAGATCCTCGCCGCCGGCACGCGCGAGGTAGCCCGCCGCCTCCCGGCCGTCGTCCGAGACGAAGGTCAGGGCGACGAAGCCGACGTCGAAGAGCTCCGCGATCTCGTCGAGCAGCGTCCGCGCCACACCTTCGACGTCGGCGCTCCTCGCGAGCTCCCCGGCGACGCGGCTGACGCTCTCCAGCTCCCGTTCCGACGAGGCGCGGTGGCTCTCCCGGGCGCCGCCGCGGCGCAGAATCGCGGGCAGGAGGAGAACCGCGGCCGCGGCGCGGCCGAGCGCGCGAACGGTCGAGTGCTCGTCTGGGGTCCGCACTGGGCGCTGGGATTGTACGGAGCCGGGCCCGAGGGGGCCAGAAACGCGGCTGCGGAAGAGGGACGAGCCCGCCGCTCGGGGGGTCGGTGCGGCGGGCTCTCCCGATTGCTCCCCGCATGACGTCATAGACGCCGCGGTTCGCATCGCCCAGTGCCAGGGAGGCTAGAGCCCGTTTCCGAGCCGGACAATGGGCCGTACGGCCCATCTTTGCAACGCGCAGGAGGCAGACTCGCGCGTAGGAAAGATCGTGTCGTGTGGCCCAAATCACACCGCTCTAACCGGTCGCGGCTATCGTGAGCGGGCCGTGGTGAAACGCCTTCTCCTCGCCTCGCCGCGTGGCTACTGCGCAGGCGTCGAACGCGCGGTCGAGACCGTCGAGCGGGCTCTCGCCCACTACGGGAGCCCGGTCTACGTCCGCAAGCAGATCGTCCACAACTCGCACGTCGTCGAGGATCTGCGAGCCCGCGGTGCGATCTTCGTGGACGCACTCGCGGACGTGCCCGAGGGAGCGACGGTCGTCTTCTCCGCCCACGGCATCGCCCCGGCCGTGCGCCGCGAGGCGGACGAGCTGCGCCTGACGACGATCGACGCGACCTGCCCCCTCGTCACGAAGGTGCACGCGCAGGCGCGGCGCTACGCGGACGCCGGCTACGCGATCGTCCTGATCGGCCATGCCGGCCACGAGGAGGTCGAGGGGACGCTCGGCGAGGCGCCGGACGCGATCGTCCTCGTCCAGTCCACGACCGACGCCGAGCGTGTCCGGCTCCCGGCAGACCGGCGCCTGGCGTACGTCACGCAGACGACGCTCTCGGTGGACGAGACGAACGAGATCGTCGCGGTGCTCCGTCGCCGTTTTCCCCGAATCGAGGGGCCGGCGCGCGAGGACATCTGCTACGCGACCTCGAACCGGCAGTGGGCCGTGAAGGAGCTGTTGCGCGAGATCGACCTGCTGCTCGTCGTCGGCTCTTCCAACTCCTCGAACTCGCAGCGTCTCGTCGACGTCGCGTGGGCGGAGGGCACTCCCGCCCACCTCGTCGACGACGTCCGGGGCATCGAGGAGAGCTGGCTGGAAGCGTGCGAGACGGTCGGCCTCACGTCGGGCGCGTCCGCGCCGGAGCGGCTCGTCGCCGAGGTCTGCGCGTGGTTCGCGTCGCGCGGCGCGGAGGTGCACGAGCAGAAGCCCGTGCACGAGGATGTCAGCTTCAAGCTCCCCGTCGAGCTCCGCCGCGCCGAGCGGGCAGCGGCCTAGTAGGCCTTCTCGAGCCTCAGCTCGTCGCCCTCGACGCGGATCTCGGCCGCGAGCACCTCGCGCGCGATCCACTCGCCGTGGCGGGCGACGAGCTCTCGCTGCGCCTCCGGAACGGTGAGCACGATGCGGTCGGTCAGCTCGAAGCCCTGCTCCTTGCGCAGCGAGTTGACGCCGTGGATGAGCTCGTACGCCTCGCCCTCGAGCACGAGCTCGTCGTCGAGACCGAGGTCGAGCGCGACCGTCACGCCGTCCCCGGAGGCGACCGCCCAGCCTTCGCGCCCTCCGCGCTCGATGAGCACCTCGTCCGGCTCGAGCTCGTGGCCCGCCGCGCGGAAGCGGCCGCCGTCCAGCTCCTCGAACTCACCCGCGGCGAGCGCCTCGCGCACCGCGCCGAGCTCCCTGCCGAGCTTCGGCCCGAGCAGGGGGAGGTTCGGCTTCACGCGGAGCTCGACTGCCTCGACCGTGCCGAGCTCGACGTCCTTGACGCGCAGCTCGTCGGCGACCTCCTGGACGTGGCCGTCGAGGCTCGCTCCCTCGACGACGAGCCGGCGCAGCGGCTGCCGGAGCTTGACGCCGGAGGTCGAGCGCGCCTGCCGGCCGAGCTCGACGACGCGGCGCACCGCGGCGATCTCGCCCAGGAGCGACCGGTCCGGCTCCGGCACGTCGGGCCAGCCCGCGAGATGCACCGATTCCGGCCCGTCCGGAACCAGGGTCCGCCAGAGGTGGTCGGTCACGAAGGGCAGGATCGGCGCCAGCACGCGGAGCGGCTGGACGAGCGCGTACCAGAGCGTCCCGAACGCGGCCCGGTCGTCACCGTCCCAGAAACGCCTGCGCGAACGGCGGATGTACCAGTTGGACAGGTCGTCGGAGAACGTCTCCCACTCGCGCATCACGGTCACGGTGTCGTACGCGTCGTAGGCCGCCGTGCCCGCGAGCACGAACGCGTGCGTCCTCTCGACGAGCCAGCGGTCGAGCGAGGAGAGATCGCCCTCGGGCGGCGCCGGAGGCCACGAAGGCCGGAAGCCCTCGATGTTCGCGTAGTCGACGAAGAAACGCACCGAGTTCCAGAACGTGAGGAAGCGCCGCTTGGCCTCCTCGGCGAGCCCGTAGCCGAAGCGCAGCTCCTGGGCCGGGTTCTGGGAGCAGTAGAGCCAGCGCATCGTGTCGGCGCCCATCCGCTCGAGCGCGTCGTCGAGGTCGATCGCGTTCCCCCACGACTTGTGCATCTCGCGCCCGGTCTCGTCGACGACGTTCTCGTACGTCAGCACCCGCTTGTAGGGCTGCTCGCCGGCGAGCGTGATCGCCATGAAGCACTGCGAGTAGAACCAGAGGCGGATCTGTGGGCGTCCCTCCGAGACCCAGTCGGCCGGGAACCACTTCTCCCAGTACGCGTGGTCGGGAAGGTCGGCGCCGGAGAGGCCGGCCGAGGCGCCCGTCGCGTAGCCGCCGGGGATCCACTCGGGATTGCGCCAGCCGAGCGTCGAGAAATGGACGATGCCGGCGTCGAGCCACGCGTCCCCGACCTCCTCGATGCGCTCGACCTCGGCGCCGCAGCTCTCGCAGCGGATGCGGACCCCGTCGATCCACGGCCGGTGCAGCTCCTCGAGACCGTCGAGGCCCGAGACCGCGCGCTCCTCGAGCTCCGCGCGGGAGCCGACAACGTTCAGGCGCCCGCATTCGCACTCGTAGAACGGGAGCGGCAGGCCGAAGTAGCGGCGGCGCGAGATGTTCCAGTCACCCATGTTGCGGAGCCAGTCGTCCATCCGCTTCGAGTACTGGGGCGGCGTCCACTCGACGGTCGCGTTGCCCTCGAGCATCGGCTGCCGGATCTCGTCCGCCGAGATGAACCAGTCGTCCACCACGCGGAAGACGAGCGGGGTGCGGCAGCGCCAGCAGACGGGATAGCGGTGGACGATGGACGTCGCCTCGACGAGGAGGCCGCGCTCGCGTAGCGACGCGATCACCGGCTCGACGACCTCGTCCGTCGCCGAGCCCTCGAGCTCGCCGTAGCCGGGAAGCATCCTTCCCGACTCGTCGATCGGCGCGAGCACCGGCAGGTCGTGGACGCGGGAGAGCTCGAAGTCCTCTCCGCCGCAGCCGGGCGCGATGTGGACGATGCCGGTCCCCTCGTCGAGCGAGACCTCGTCCCACGGGATCACGCGGTGGACGACGCCCTCCTGCGCGGGAAAGTGGTCGAACGGGCCGTCGTACTCGAGCCCGACCAGCTCGGACCCGCGGACGCGGGCCTCGAAGTGCTCCTCGGGGTAGCGCTCGACCGCGACCCACTCGCCGACGTCGTTGCGCCCGTACTCCGCCTCCGGCTTCACCGCGGCGGCCACGTTCGCGGGCAGCGTCCACGGCGTCGTCGTCCACACGACGAGCGACTCGCCTTCCCGGCCACGCAGCGGGAAGCGGACGTAGAGCGAGGGATGCTCGAGCTCCTCGTAGTTCTCCTCGCCGGCCTGCTCGTGCTTCGAGAGCGAGGTGCCGCAGCGCGGGCACCACTGCGTCGAGCGGTGGCCCTTGTACAGCCAGCCTTTCTCGTGCACCGCCCTGAGGAAGCGCCAGATGTACTCGATGTTCGTGTCCGAGAACGTGAAGTAGTCGTTGCCCCAGTCCATCCACATCCCGAGGCGCTTCGACTGGGCCGTCTGGATCGCCGCAAACTTCGCGACGAAGTCACGGCAGTCGCGGGCGAAGCGGGCGAGCCCGTATTCCTCGATCTCGCGCTTCGAGTCGAGCCCGAGCGCCTTCTCAACCTGCACCTCGACATGGAGCCCCTGCGAGTCGAAGCCGTTCTGGTAGCGGAGCTCGCGGCCCTGCAGGGCGTGGTAGCGCTGGAAGACGTCCTTCAGCGTCCGCCCCAGCCCGTGGTGGACGCCGGCCGGCGCGTTCGCCGTGATCGGCCCGTCCATGAAGGAAAAGGTCGGGCCGCCGCGGTTCTGCTCGCGCAGCCTCTCGAACGTGCGCTCCTCGCCCCAGCGCGCGAGCATCTCCCGCTCGAGCGCGGGATGATCGGGTTTGTCCGGTAGCGGCCGGAAGATTGGCTTCCCCATGGGAAGGCAAGTCTAGGCCGAGGCGTTAGGCACTATCGGGAGCCCGGGTAAAGGCTCCCGCGAACACGCGACACCGAAAGGAAACGATGGCAACCGACGTCACCGACGCCACCTTCGAGACCGAGGTCCTGCAGGCGGACGAGCCCGTCCTCGTGGACTTCTGGGCCGAGTGGTGCGGACCGTGTCATGCGGTCGCACCCGTGCTCGAGCGCATCGCCGACGAGCACAACGTCAAGCTCGTGAAGGTGAACATCGACGAGAACCAGGATCTCGCGATGCGCTACGGCATCCAGTCGATCCCGAACATGATGCTCTTCGAAGGCGGCGCCCCGAAGGCCTCCGCCGTCGGCGCGATGCCGAAGGGCATGCTCGAGCGCCAGCTCGGTTTCGGAAGCTGAGAGGGCGCGGCCGTCGTGGCCGCGCTCCCAGCGCCCTCACGAAGCTCGGCGAGCTACTCCGGCGCCGGGGCCGCGTCGCGGCCCTCGACGAAGCGCAGAAAGTCCGCGTGCTTGGCGAGATACGCCTCGAGCTCTCCGAGACCGGCACCGGCCCAGTCCTCGATCCAGGTCTCGGCGATGTCGTCCTCGATGCAGTGGAACCCGCGCTCGCTCATTGCGGGCATGATCGACACGACGGCGGACATTGGCTATGGGCCGTTCGGCTCAACTTCGCGGACGGTCGGACCTAACCCGATTCCAGGAGGTGCGAGCGATGCACGACAATCCCCGCGCGAACGAGGAGGAACAGGAGCTGAGCCAGACCCGGCGGATGGACGAGGAAGAGGAGCAGCGGAGCGGCTATGCGCCGAGCGACGCCGCGGACGAGGAAGAGGAGTAGCCTCGCCGCGCGCGTCCGCGACCCGGCACGAGCTCGCCCGGATCGAGCTGCTCGCGGGACTGCCGGGCGAGACGCTCGGCAGGCTCGCCCGCCGTATGCAGCGCGAGGAGGTCGCCCCCGGCACGGTGCTCGCGCAGGAGGGCGACTCCGGCGACCGGTTCTACGTCGTGCTCGCCGGGATCCTCGCGGTCAGCCAGCGCGACCTGGGGGCGCGCAGCCTCCTTCGTCCCGGCGACTACTTCGGCGAGGTCGCGCCGGCGATGGACGTGCCGCGGACGGCGACCGTGTCGGCGATGACGCCGGCCGTCGTCGCGAGCTGCGACCGGGCCACCTTCGACGAGCTCGTCCGGCCGCTCTTCGCGGACGACAGCTAGCCGAGCTCGGCGAGCACTGCATCGCTCAGGGCGGGCCAGGCCTCGAGCGCCCAGTCCCCGAAGCGTCGGTCCGTGAGGGCGCCGCAGGCCACGCCGGCGTCCGGGTCGATCCAGAGGAAGGTGCCGCTCGCCCCGAAGTGGCCGAAGGTGCGCCCGGAGTTGCGGGTGCCCGTCCAGTGCGGCGCCTTCGCATCCCGCAGCTCGAAGGCCAGCCCCCAGTCGTTCGGCTCCATCCGTCCGATGCCGGGGAGGACGCCCGTGAGGCCGGGGAACTGGACGGCCGTTGCCTCGGCGAGCGTCTCGGCGGCGACGAGGGTCGGTTGCAGGAGCTCGCGGCCGAGCGCCAGGAGATCCTCGAGCGGGCCGCGGTACGCATGCGCGGGTGAACCGGAGAGCCCGCCGGCGAGGCCGAGCGGCCGGACGACCGCCTCGGCGAAGTAGTCGACGAACGGCATCGCGGCCCGCTCCTCGAGGAGCCGCGCGGCGAGCTCGATGCCCGTGTTCGAGTAGATGCGGCGGCGGCCCGGCTCGGTGAGCGGCTCTTCACCGTCGAGCGGCAGGCCGGAGGCGTGGGAGAGCAGGTGACGGACCGTCGCGCCGGGCGGCCCGGCGGCCTCGTCGAGGTCGACCGTCCCCTCCTCCACGGCCACGAGGAGCGCGAGCCCCGTCAGGAGCTTCGTCACGGACGCCCACGGAAGCGCGAAGCCTCGCGGCCCGTGCGAGGCGACCACACCGTCCGCTCGTACTACCCCGGCGGCGGCCACGCCCGCGTCCCAGCCGTCGATCGCCCGTAGCGCTTCCACAGCGCGGGATACTAGGAGGGTCGAGCGAATCGACTAGCGAAACGGCGCATCGCACCGATCTTCGCATGACTGCGACCCAGTTCCGCTCCGAAAAGAGAACGAGTGACCTTGACCAAGCCGAAAACAGTCGGGAAGTCCGAACGCGCCCAGCGGCTTAGCCTCTGGGCGTTGCTATCGAGAAGCGGGCGCGGCCTAGGCCGCGAGTGGAACGGCTCGCGCTCGCGCGAGTGCGCTGGCGAGCGTGGCGAGGATGCAGAGGTCGGCGTGAAGTTGCACCCGTTCGAGGCCACGGACGCGGAGCGGGCCGAGACCGCCTTCGTGCTTCAAGCGGCCGAACGTCCGCTCGACGCTCGCGCGGCCACGGTAAAGATCGCGCCAACGTTTCGACTCGCGAGGGATGAGCGGGTGCAGACGGTCGGCCTTGACCCACTTCGAGGCAGGCTTACAGTCGCCGGTTGGGCAGCGCCACTTCGAGGCTTTGCGCTTCGCGTCGGCACCCGCGAACTTCCAGACGCCGTGCTCGCAGGTCGGCGGCTTGTGCTCGCCGCGCTTCACGGCAGGAGTCTGCTTCAACGGAATGACGGGCAGCGCCCCCGCACGCTCGCAGGCTTCGTACACCTGGGCCACGTCGTAGCCCTTGTCGAGGGCGACGGTCTGCGGCTGGAACTTCCGCTCGCGGACGCGCTGCAAGAGATCGTCGGCAAGGCTCGACTCATGGGCGCGGGCGGTCTCGACGCGCCACGCAACCGGAAGATCGGTGCGGGCGCAGACGGCCGCGTGCAGCTTGTACCCGTAGAAGCCGCCGCCCTTCCGCGTCGAGACGGCCGAGCGATGACCCCACGAAGCGTCAGGGTCGCTGAACCGTTGGCGCTCGCGGCCCCCGTTGGAGACGTACCGCTGGCCGTTCGCGTAGGCGGGAAGGTCGGAGGCGTCGATAGCCAAGTCGTGGCCGTAGTCGGGAAGCTCGGCACGGAGCGCCGTCGCGCAAGCGGTCAGGCAGGCTTCGAGTGCGGGTCGGTTGGCGCGGAGCTTCGTGGCGAAGCGGTAGCAGGCATAGACGCTCGGGCAGCCTCCGATTGCCTCCGCGAGCGCGTCGTGCTCCGCGATCAAAGCGACCGTGCGCGTCCACGTCGGGATCGCGTAGAGGCTCTTGGCGAGACAGGCACCGACCAGGGTGCGCGTTCCGTAACCCTTGCGCCCTGTCCAGCGGAGCGCGTCGAGTTCTTCGCAAAGAGCGGCAATCTCAGGCGAGTCGAGAAGCGCCGAGACCTGCGATGCGACCGAGTGGCGTGTTACCTTCCGAACTGCCAAGCGAGGGTTCCTCTCGTTTGGTCATGGCCCTCGGAAGTTGCTGCTTCGCGGGGGCCGATTTCTGTCTATTTCCAGGGGAAAGTATGACGAGGGCATCGGACGGAGCCGCCCTCGCACGGCCGAGGATTTCGCAGAAAGTTCGGGTTCCGTCAGGACCCACGCGGCGTGTCGCAAATAGCGAGATTCCGGACAGTTTGCTGGCCGTGTCCTACCTCGAAACGGGCGACCTCTACTGCGACGACAACCTCGACTTCCTGCCGAACCTTCAGCCGGAAAGCGCTGACCTGATTTACCTCGATCCGCCTTTCTTCTCGAACAGGGACTACGAGGTCATCTGGGGCGACGAAGCCGAAGTCCGCTCATTCGCGGATCGCTGGCAAGGCGGGATCGAGAGCTACCTGGACTGGATCAAGCGGCGCGTCGATCTGCTGTACCGCGTTCTCAAGCCGACCGGCTCCTTCTACTTCCACTGCGACAGCTCGGCCAACCACCATCTCCGTTTGCTGCTCGACAAGTCGTTTGGAGGCGACAACTTCCGAAACGAGATCATCTGGAAACGGACAAGTGCCCATAGCAGCGCCCGCCGCTACGCCCCAGTCCACGACAGCATCCTCTACTACACGAAGTCGAGGAAGTACACCTGGAACCCGATCTACTACGACTACGACGAGGGCTACCTCGACCGTTACCGCTACGACGACGGCGACGGGCGCTTGTACTTCCCCGCCGACCTCACGGCATCTGGGGTGCGGAACGGATCGTCGGGCCAGCCGTGGCGAGGCTTCGACGTGGCGGCGAAGGGCAACCACTGGAAGTTCACCATCGAGCGGTTGGAAGAACTCGACGCCGAAGGGCGCA
This sequence comes from Gaiellaceae bacterium, assembly GCA_035653395.1. Lineage (GTDB taxonomy): Bacteria > Actinomycetota > Thermoleophilia > Gaiellales > Gaiellaceae > Palsa-739. Next base: position 86,561 of record DASRBX010000028.1, on the reverse strand, counting down.
TCTACTGGCCTAAGCGTGGCGGCTGGCCACGCTACAAGCGCTACCGCGACGAACTCAAAGGTCGAGCAATCGACGATGTCTGGACCGACATCGACCCCGTCAACGCGAAAGCCTCCGAACGAGTTGGCTACCCAACCCAGAAGCCGGAAGCCCTCATGCGCAGGATCATCACGGCCAGTTCTAATCCTGGCGACCTCGTACTCGACCCGTTCTGTGGCTGCGGAACAACGATCGTCGCCGCAGCCCATCTGCGCCGACGCTGGCTCGGAATCGACATAAGCCCCACCGCGCTCCGAGTCATCCGAGACCGCCTCGACCGAGAGCGCGTCCCCCATCGCGTCCACAACTTGCCCGAAACCGAAGAAGCACTCCGCAAGCTGCCACCGCTGGAGTTCCAGAACTGGATCATCGACGCCGTGAACGGCAACCACGCCCCACGCCGTACCGGCGACATGGGTATCGACGGCTACTCATTCTTTGATCTGTTCCCGATCCAGGTCAAACAGTCAGACAGCATCGGCCGCGATGTCGTGGACCGCTTCGAAACCGCCGTTCGACGCGACGGCAAACAGAAGGGCTACATCATCGCCTTCAGCTTCGGCAGCGGAGCGCGAAAAGAAGCGTTCCGCGCCAAGCGTGACGGCCTCGAAATCGAACTCGTCAAGGTCTCCACACTGCTCGACAATCCACCGGACGCTCCTGGCGAGCCGGACAAAAGGCTGCCCGAGTTGACGAAGCTCCTACTGCTGCGTGCGCAGGAAGCCCGGAACAAGCACACCCGCCGCAAGCCGCCCAAGATCGACAGCGAAGCCCTCATCGCCAGCGCCCAAGCCGTTGGGGTAAACGGCCGCTGAAACTGGGGTAACGACCATGACCAGCAACCAACAATCCCACATGGCGGGACGGCTAGACCGTTTCGCTAGACCCTCCTAGGAACGTGGCCCGCACGACCGTCCCTGCCGTCTCGCCGTACGCGGACACCGTCGGCTACTCCCGCGCCGTGCGCGACGGGCGTCACATCTTCGTGTCCGGAACCGCTCCGGTCGGAATCGAGACGGATGATCCCTACGAGCAGGCGAAGCGCTGCCTCGAGATCATCCTGGACGCGCTGCGGCAGCTCGGCTCCGGCCCCGAGCACGTGGTGCGCACGCGCGTCTACATCGTCAACCCGGCCGACTGGGAGGCGGTGGGGCGCGCGCACGGCGAGGTGTTCGGCGAGCTTCGGCCCGCCTCGGCGATGCTCGTCATCACCGGGACGCTCGATCCCGCCTGGAAGGTCGAGATCGAGGCTGACGCGCTGCTTCCCGAATGAGGCTGGTCACGCTCGCCGGGCTCTACGTCGCCGTCGTCCTCTCGGCGCAGATCGGCGCGAACAAGATCATCCGCCTACCGTTCACGCACCTCCAGGCGCCCGGCGGCGTCTACTCGATCGGTGTTGCGCTCGCCCTCGTCCAGCTCGCGCACCACACCGGTGCGACCAGGCGCGACGGCGCGCTGAACGCGCAGCTCCTGATCGTGCTCGGCTTCGCCGGCTCGGCGCTCTTCGCCGGCTACATCGCGCTCGTCGTCCACTCCCACCCGGCCTTCCCCGGCCAGCCGTTCGACGGCGCCGTCGGCTCGACGTGGCGCATCGTCGGCGCCAGCCTGGCGGCCTTTCTCGCCTCCGAGACCGTGGACAACCTCGTCGGCGCCCCGCTCCGCGGGCGTGTGCACGACGGCGTGCGCGTCGCCGTGTCCGCCGGCGCCAGCGCGCCGATCGACAGCCTCGTCTTCCTCGTGCTCGCCTTCGGCGCCTCCGGCCTCCACTTCTTCGAAGGACAGCTCGTGGGCAAGATCGTCTCGTCGGTGGTGGTCGGGATCCCGCTGGTCGTGCTCGGCCGACGCTTTCTTCCTGCAAACGCGGGAGATATCGTCACGGCATGAACGAACCGGACTCCCTGATTCCGGACTCGATCACGGGCAAGGGCTCCGGCTTCCCGCCGGGTGGCAGCGTCCTCGACCACGCCTTCGGTGCGAGCGACGCGTACACGCTCGGCGTCGAGGAGGAGTACATGCTCCTCGACGGCGAGACGTTCGACCTCGTCCAGCACATCGACACCGTGCTCGCCGCCGTCGCGGGCCACGAGCTCGAGCCGCGCATCAACTCCGAGCTGATGCAGTCGGTGCTTGAGGTGGCCACGCCCGTCTGTCACACACCGGCGGGAGTCCAGCAGCAGCTCCTGCGCATCCGCCGTTACGTCACGGACATCGCACGGGAGAAGGGCTTGCGGGTCGGCTCGGCCGGCACACATCCGTTCTCGCTCTTCGAGGCGCAGCGGATCACGGCGAAGGACCGCTACCGCGCCCTCGTCGACCAGATGCAGTACATCGCGCGGCGCGAGCTCATCTTCGGGATGCACGTGCACGTCGCCGTCGACGACGCGGAGAAGGCGATCCAGGTCGTGAACGGCTTGATCGCGCACCTCCCCGAGCTCGTGGCGCTCTCGGCCAGCTCGCCGTTCTGGCGGGGCGAGCCGACCGGCCTGCGCTCCTCGCGGCACATGGTCTTCGCGGCCTTCCCGCGCTCGGGCCCTCCTCCCCGCTTCCGCGACTACGCCGACTACGCGCAGGTCGTCAACCAGCTCGAGAAGACCGGCTGCATCCAGGACTACACCCACATCTGGTGGGACATCCGCCTCCACCCGCGGCTCGGCACGATCGAGATCAGGATCTGCGACGCCGTCACGCGGCTCGACGACGTGATCGCGATCACGGCCTACTGCCAGGCGCTCGTCAAGCACTACGCGGAGCTCGTCGAGCGCGGCGAGGAGATCCCGTCGTACCACCGGATCCTCACGACCGAGAACAAGTGGCTCGCCGCCCGCTACGGGCTCTCCGCCCCCGTGATGGACCTGCAGACGGGACGGCGCAACCGGCTGCCGGTGGCGGCGCTCGCGCGGCGGACGCTGAAGACGATCCGGCCGCACGCGCGCGACCTCGGCTCCGACGAGGAGCTCGCGGGCGTCGACGAAATCCTGCGCCGCGGCAACGGCGCAGACCGGCAGCTCCACGTCTTCAACGCGAACCGCGACATCGTCGAGGTGGTGCGCGAGATCGCCGAGGCGACGGAGGTCGCACCGGAGCCCGAGCCGGCAGCCGCCGCATAGGATCGCGGCCATGCTCGGGGCCGGAGAGAGGGCGCCGCTCGAGGCGGTGGTGTGGACGACGCCGCGCGAGCGCGCGCGCATCGGCGACCTGATCGACGACCGCCCGCTGCTCCTCGTCTTCTATCTCTTCGACTGGTCCGCGACCTGAACGACCGAGCTCGAGCTCCTGCGTGACAGGAGCGCGGAGCTGCACGACGCGGGCGTCGAGCCGTTCGCGATCTCGCGCGACTCGCCGTACACGCACGTGGCGTGGACGCAGGCGCTCGACCTCGACTTCCCGCTCCTGTCGGACTGGAACGCCGAGGCCACGCACGGCTTCGGGGTCGCCCACGAGCACAACGGGATGCGGGACGTCTCCCGGCGCAGCGCGTTCCTCGTGGACGTCGAAGGCGTCGTCCGCGGGGCATGGGCCTACGAGTCGAGCGAGCTGCCCGACCTCGACGAGCTGATCGAAGCCGCCCAGGCCTTGTAGCCGTCCGCCGAATCGCGTTTACTCGCGCCATGGAGACCACTCCCCTCGCAGAGACCCCGGGCGCAAGTCGCGCGTCCACGTGGGTCACCGTCGGCGTAGGCCTGGCCGTGGCCGCCGTCGGCCTCGTCTTCGCGCTCCACACCACCGACGCGCCCTCGCACTGGTTCGCGATCTTCAAGCTGATCCACGTCGGCGTCGCGGTCTTCTGGGTCGGCGGCGGCGTCCTGCTCACGGTGCTCGCGCTCTGGGCGCAGAGCAAGAACGACCCCGAGGAGCTCGCGACCGTCGCCCGGCAGGCGGCGTTCGTCGGCGAGCGGCTGTTCGCGCCCGCCGGCCTCGTCGTCCTCGCGATGGGGATCGCGATGGTGATCAACGACCACATCGGCTTCGGCACGACCTGGGTGATCGTGGGGCTCGTCGGCTACGCGACGACGTTCACCACCGGCGTCGGCTTCCTCTCGCCGCGCGCGAAGCGGATCGCGCAACTGCTCGAGACGAAGGGCCCCGCAGCGCCCGAGACGCAGGCGGCGATCAAGCAGATCCTCCTCATCGCACGGATCGACGTCGGCGTCCTGCTGCTCGTCGTGGCGGACATGCTGATGAAGCCGTTCAGCTAGCCGGAGGCGGGGCAGGCCGCTCGCCGGCTGAACCGAATCGAGACGGGCCCTCAGGAGCGATGACTTTCGGACGGCCCGGCCGTCTAAGCCTGATAAGAGTAAATCTCGACACCTAGCGAACCCCGAGGAGCGAATCGATGCCGAAGACACTGCTGACCGTCGCGACCCGCAAGGGCGCCTTCCTGCTCGAGAGCGACGACCGCCGGAGCTGGACGCTGCGCGGCCCGTACTGCGAGGGCTGGCCCGTCTACCACGCGATCTACGACCGGACCACCGGCGACATCTACGCCGCCGCCGCGAGCGAGTGGCACGGCTCGTCCGTGTGGCGGAGCAGCGACCTCGGGGAGACGTGGGAGCAGTCGAGCGAGGGGCTGACCTACGGCGACGAGGACGGGCGCAAGATCTCCAAGGTGTCGACGCTCGCGCGCGCGGGCGACCGCCTGCTCGTCGGCGTCGAGGCGCCCGGCATCTTCGAGAGCCGAGACAACGGCAAGAGCTGGTCCCTGCTCTCGACTCTGTCCGGACAGCACGGCAGCGAGAGCTGGGACGACCCGGCCAACCAGCCCCCCGGCCACCTGGGGATCTCCGGGTTCGTGACCGATGCCGGCGACTCCGACCGGTTCTTCGCGATCGTGCAGGGGATCGGCGCGTTCGAGACGGAGGACGGCGGCTCGTCGTGGACGCCACGCAACCGTGGCCTGAGGCGCGACTGGCCGGCCGAGTACGACGACGTCGGTTTCTGCGTCCACAAGCTCGTCCGCTCTGCCGATCCGCGGCGGATGTACCAGCAGAATCACGTGGGCATGCACAGTTCCGACGACGCCGGGCAGTCGTGGAACGAGATCACCGAGGGCCTGCCGGGCGACTTCGGCTTCGCGGCCGCCGCGCACCCGCACGATCGCGACACCTTCTACGTGATCCCGGTGGACGGCGGGCACGGCCGGACGATGCACGACGGCAAGGCGGCCGTCTGGCGCACCCGGGACGGCGGCTCGAGCTGGCAGGACCTGCGGCAGGGGCTCCCCCAGCAGAACGCCCACCTCGGCGTCCTGCGGCAGGGAATGGCGATGGACACGTACGACGTCCCCGGCGTCTACTTCGGCACGAGCACGGGCCAGGTCTTCGCCAGCGCGGACGAGGGCGAGACGTGGAGCGAGATCGCGAGCTACCTTCCCGCGATCTCGTCGGTCGACGTGGCGGTTCTCGACTGACGATGGCCGACGTCAGGCTCCCGGGCACGCTCACCCCGCTCTTCCCCGGGCTGCCGCGCCGGGTCGAGGTCGAGGCCGCGACGGTGCTCGCGGCGATCGACTCGCTCGAGGCGCGGTGGCCGGGCCTGCGCGACCGGATCGTCGAGGAGGGGCCGGCGCTCCGCCGGCACCTCCACGTCTACGTCGACGGCGAGCGGGCGGGGCTCGACACGCCGGTGGCGGAGCGCTCGCGGCTCGACGTGATCGCCGCGATCAGCGGCGGCTGACCTCGGCGGGTGCAGGCGCAGGACGGGGTCGACGCGGGCGCGTTCGCGGTCGTGATGGCGACCGGCATCGTCGGCGTCGGCGCACGCCTCGAGGGCGTCGAGCCGCTCGCCGACCTGCTGCTCGCCTGCGCATGCCTCGCGTGGGCCGGGCTCGCGGCGCTCCTGCGCACGCGCTCGGTTCGCTCGTTCGCGGCCCCGGCGGGCACAGCGGTGATCGGTGCGGACCTCCTCCTCGCGGGCCACGGGGAGCTCGCCCTCGCCCTCTGGAGCCTCGCGGCCGCGCTCTGGGTGGCGGCCGGGCTGACGATCCGGGCCGAGGCCGCCCGCTCGCTGCTCACGATCGTGGCGACGGAGTCGCTCGCGGTCCTCGCCGCGGGGCTCGACCGCCACGGTGACGCTCCGCTACGGGTTCCGGCGGTCGGTCTCTGGGCGCTCGGGCTCGCGCTCTACCCGCTGATCGCGGGCCGCGTCGTCCATCGAGCGGTGCGGGAAGACGGCTTCGAGCCGACCCTCTGGATCGTGATGGGCGCGCTCGCGATCACGACGCTCGCGGCCTCCGAGCTCCTGCTCGATCAGGGCGCCCTCGGCTCGGCGGTCGCTCTCGCCACCTGGGCCGCCGCCTCGGCGGCGATCCCGGTCCTCGTCCTCGCCGAGCTCAAGGCGCGCCGGTGGCGCTACGAGCTCGCTCGCTGGAGCTCCGTCTTCCCGCTCGGGATGTACGGGGTCGCGAGCCGCGTCCTCGGTGGCGCCGACGGACTGGCCGGCCTGCGCACGATCGGCACGGTCTTCTTCTGGATCGCGCTCGCCGCCTGGGCTCTCACCGCGGCCGGGCTGGCGCGCCGCGCCCGCGCGCTCTAGCAGGACGGGCCTCCGACCCCGAACGGTGGTGGAGGCGCGCGATGTGCCCCCACCACCGGGAGTCCTCTACGGCCCGGAGACGACGCAGCCGTTGCCGGTCGTGTCGAAGGCCTTGTTGCTCCAGAGCGGCTGCACGGCGAACTGGTGCGCGCCGAGGGCGATGTTCTGCGTGTTCAGCCACGCGCACTTGTCGCCGTTCTCGGACGTCTGCGCGTCGTTCCAGCCGTCCTGGAACGAGGCGAAGTTGTCCGGGTCGGTGACGGCCTCGGCGTACTCGTGGCCGGTCACGATCGAGTAGCCGTCGAAGATGCCGTTGCCGAACGCGTCGCTCGTGGCGTTGACGTTGTGCATCCCGCAGCCGCCGGTGCCGACGCCCGGCCAGTTCTCGTTCAGCCAGGGGATGAACGCGTACTGGATCCGCTCGGTGTTGCCGAGGCCGTCGACGGTCGAGGTCTGCGTGTGGTAGCCGCAATAGACCGGCTGCCCGGTTGCGATCGTCGTCGGCGGCGTGAGGATGATGTACGTCGCTTGCGGGTTGTAGCCGAAGTGGTGCACGGCCCGCACCGCCTCGCTCGCGATCGGGTCGTCGACGAGGTTCTCCGCGAGCCCGAGCGCGATGATGTCGCTCGGCACGGGCGAGGGATCGGTCCAGACGCCCTTCAGCTGGTGGGTCGGATTCGTGACGAAGCCGGCGCCACCGACGCAGCTCGTCGAGCCCGGCAGCGCGTCGGCGCAGTACTGGGTCTGGATGTTGGCCCATCCGCTGCCGCCGACGTTCTGGAAGAACGACTGGAGGTAGTTCTGGAGCGTCTTGCTCGAGTACATGGCGCCGTTGGTGTCCTCGGTCGTGAACCCGCTCGCCCACTCGGGCCCCCACCAGACGAGGTAGACGGCCGGCTTCTGCTCGACACCGATCGCGCCGGCGCCCGCGTTCCCGCCGTGGTAGACGAGGTCGTTCGTGAGGGCGTTGGGGTCGACGGTCGACGCCCCCTGCGCCCAGAAGAAGTGCTTGGGGTTGGTCAGAGGGGCGGTGTCCGAGGAGGCGGCCCCGACGCCGACGATCCCGATGAGGACCGCGATCGTGCCGACCAGCGCAAGCCCACGGGACCCGAATCGCAGAATGTTCATCCGTAATTGCTCCTCCGAGGTGACAAAGACAGCGCAATCCATACCCACTTATCGCGAGGTTTCAAACAGACGAGGATTCGATTGAACCGTCAGTCAAACACGATTGAACGTTCAGTCAAAAGGAGAGCGAGAATTGTGGGTTTAGACGCATCTGGAGAGAGGGAATAGGCGTCCGGGCTCATTCCAGCCCGGTCAACGTCCCTCATCCCTCGGCAAGGAGAGAACGCATGCGACGGCTCGTTGCAGTTGCAGTCGCCGCCGGCGCGCTCGCGGTCGCCTCGCTAGGCTCGGCTCAGGCCGCGACCGCGGACACGTCGACGACGATTCCGTTCCACCCGCGGATCGGTCACATCCTCGGCATCCTGCCGCCGCTCGACACCTCGAGCGGCCAGGTCTCGAACCAGGCTCCGGCCAGCGGCTCGCTCTACTACAACGGCGGGCCGGTGATGACGACCAGCACGGTCTACACGATCTACTGGCAGCCGCCCGGCTATCAGTTCCCGAGCGGGTACGCCGCCAACATCAACCAGTACTTCCGGGACCTGCAGGCGACGAGCGGCCAGAACACGAACGTCTACGATGTCGCGACCCAGTACTACCAGCAGAGCGGATCGACGCGGCAGTACGTCCAGTACCACACGACGTTCGCCGGGACCACGCTCGACACGGACCCGCTACCGCCGCTCGACCCGGTCAACTGTCCGGACACGCCGGTCGCGGCCGACAACGGCGGTGCGAGCGGCGCCTCGACGACCGCTGGGTGCGTCACCGATCAGCAGCTGCAGCAGGAGATCTCGGCCGTGATCAAGGCCAGGAACTGGCCCGTCAACAACGACACCGAGTTCTTCATGTACACCGCGCCGAACATCGGCACGTGCTTCCCGGCGCAGGTCGGGGCCTCCGAAGGCGGAGTCGGGACGACGGCGACCGTGCCGCTGTGCTCCTTCTCGTACTTCTGCGCCTACCACAGCTCGTACTTCGACTCCACCGTCAACGCGAACTCCCAGATCATCTACTCGAACATGCCGTACGACGCGCAGACCGCGGGCAACCCGCTGACGTGCGACGTCCAGGAGTACCCGAACGGGAACCCCTCCGACCCGGAGATCAGCACGACGAGCCACGAGCACAACGAGAGCATCACCGACCCGTTCGGCACCGGATGGTGGGACAGCAACCCGAACGACAGCGCGGCGGGCGACGAGAACGGCGACATGTGCGCGTACGACTTCGGGACGACGTACGGCCCGGCCGGCGCGGAGTGGAGCCAGACGATCAACGGGCACCACTACCTCATGCAGTCGGAGTGGGACAACAGCACGAACGGGTGTCCCGGCTCGGATTCCTCGGGGAACCCGGTCAGCCACCCGAACTACGCCACCCCGGAGATCTTCCTGACACCGGACAGCGGCTATCCGACCGCTCCGTTCAAGATCTTCGGGCAGTTCTTCGCCGTCGGCGACAAGGCGGCGAGCTCCTTCACGGATGCAGGGACGACCTGGGGCCTCGGCTCGGCGACCGCCGACTCGAGCGGGCACTTCTCCCTCATGACGAAGGTCCCGGGCAAGGCCGGGGCCGGCACGGCCACGGTCACGAGCACGGGTAGCTCGGGCAGCGCGACGGCGCCCTTCACCGTGCCGTCTTCCTGATCGACAGCTCTGGAGAGGCGGTCGCGCGCGGCCGCCTCTCCCGCTGCTCGCGAGGGGTCTCTAGGAGGAGGCTGCGAGGTGCAGCGGCGCCGGAAGCTGGATCGCCTCGATCGCGTCGGCGACGTGCTCGGCGATCGCGACGAGGATGTCCAGCTCGTCGTCGCTCGGGCGCCGGCGGGACGTCGGCTCGCCGACGGAGAAGATGCCGAGCAGGTTCTGGTCGGAGTCGTAGAAGGGGACGAAGAGCTCGTCCTCCGGGTGCCAGAGCCAGGGGTCGTCGCCCGCGAGCTCGCCGACGACCGCGCGCGTGCCGCCGACGGTGCTCCAGTCGAGCTCGCCGGCGCGGATGTGGTAGGCGCCTCGCCGGTAGTAGCGCTCGTCGAGGAGCTGCTGCCAGACGCCCGCCGGGTTGATGGTCCCGAGGAGGGAGGCGCGAACCTCCGGGGCGCCGTGGACGGTGGTGACTTCGAAGAGGTCGCTGCCGGGCCGGCGGAGGTTGACCACGACGGTCTGCAGGCCGAGCGAGTCGGCGACGATCCGGGCGGCCGCGTCGAGGACCTGCTCGAGGGAGGCGCCTCGACGGCTGATCCGCCGCAGCTCGAGCAGGCCGCGCAGGCTGGCGATCGTCGTCAGTCTCGGCTCCGGCGCGCGCGGGTGCAGGACGGCCGGGCCGACCACCGGTGCCGGGGCGTGTGTGGCGGCGACCTGGAGGAGGACGGGGACGATCTCGGGGTCGAACTGGGTGCCGGCATGCCGGCGCAGCTCCTCCTCGGCCTGCGCATAGGTGAGAGCGGGGCGGTACGGACGGTCGGAGAGCATCGCGTCGAAGGCGTCGCAGGCGGCGACGATGCGGGCCTCGAGCGGGATCGCGTCGGCGCACAGCCCGTCCGGATAGCCGCCGCCGTCGAAGCGCTCGTGAGTCGAGCGGACGATTCCACCGACCGCCGACAGAGGCGGCACGCTGGACAGGATCGTCTCGCCGATCAACGTGTGGCGCCGCATCAGATCCCACTCCGCGTCGTTGAGCGGGCCGGCCTTCTCGAGAATCGCCGGCGGGAGCGCGACCTTGCCGATGTCGTGGAGCTCCGCGGCCTGCACGAGCAGCTCGAGCCTGGTCGGAGAAAGCTGCAGCGACTCGCCGACCAGGCGGCACAGCCTCCCCACGTTCGAGGAGTGCGCGGGGAGGCCCGGCTGCTGCTGCTCGACCACCGCGAGCAGCAGGTCGCGCATCTGCCGTGCCGTGGAGCGACGCTGTGTCTCCTTGCGCTCGTACATCCGGCGATCGGCGAGCGAGAGGGCGGCGCTGATCTCCGTCGCCTCCTGCGGCAGGAGCGCGACGCCGTAGGAGCAGCGGATCCGCATGCCCCCGCGTTCGCCGCCGAGCGCGGCCTCGAGCTGCGGCAGCCTCTCGTCGAGGCTGCGCGGGTCGCCGCGCAGCAGCACGCAGAACTCGTCCCCGCCGAGGCGATACGCCTTTCCGGTCGGTCCGACCGCCTCGGCCAGCCGTCCGGCGAGCTCGGCGAGGAGGTCGTCTCCCGCCATGTGCCCGTAGCTGTCGTTGAAGTGCTTGAACCCGTCGAGGTCGAAGAGGACGAGCGCCTGAGGCTCGTGCGGCGTCGCCGTCGCGAGCGTCACCTCGAGCTGCCGCAGGAAGGCGCGCCGGTTACCGAGCCCGGTCAGCTCGTCGGTCATCGCCTGCTGGTGACTCTCCTGGAGGCGCCGCTCGGCCACCACCGCGTAGCCGGTGCGCACGAACGAGACGACCAGGGTCGCGGCTGCCAGGCCGATGCTGACGACGCCGACCCTGTCCGAGCCGAGCACGAGCAGCACGAGCGCCATCGCCGACGCCGGAAGCGCGAGCACCAGATGGCGCAACCGGCCGGTCGAGCGGGTCTGGGCCGGCACGGGCTGCCAGGCCGCCGCCGCCAGCAACAGCAGCCCGGCCGGCCAGCCGGCGTCGAGCAGCCCGCCCGGGACGTAGCGCCCCGTCGTCGCGAGCGTCACGTACACGGCGTCGCTCACCGCGAAGACGGTGAGCCCGGCTCCCACGAGAAGCCATGTCCGCAGGGGGCGGAAGCCGGTGACGGCCATGGTGGCGGCGACGAGCGCCAGCAGCGTCACGTCGCTGTACGGGTACGCGAGGTTCGTGGCGACGGCGATCGGCCCCCCGCTCGCGGCCGCGAGGACGGGTCGGAAGACCACCGCGCCGCCGAGGGCCGAGACCGCGAGGGCGGCGACCGCCCCGTCGAGCAGCACTCCGACGGTCTGGGCGCCGAGCCTAGGCCGCGTCAGGCGGGCGATCGTGAGGAACAGGCACGGATAGATCGCGAGCCAGAGCACGTCGCTGACCGAGGGGTATGGGATGGGATGCCGCCGCGCGACGACCTCCGCGTAGACGATGAAGCCGAGGGAGTAGGAAACCATTCCCACGGCGAGCGGCAACCACAGGCGTCGCCCTTCTCGCAGCCGGACGACCCGCGCGACCACGAGGGCCGTGACCCCGAACTCGACGAAGTTCGTCAGGTTCAGCCCCCACAGCGTCAGCGGCGGCGACCCCACGAGGCGCCGGATCACGTAGAACGCGAGCAGCACGACGAACACGGCGAACGCCGCCCGGACGCGGACGCCAGGTTCCTGCCGCAGCCTCACACAAGCGGTTTCGGCACTCGACGGGAGGGGTCGACCCCCGATCGGGGTACGCCGCGGACCACGTCCCGCGGAGCCGCCGCGAGATTGGCTACGTCACATGCCCATCGCGTGGTAGCCGCTGTCGACGTACAGCGTCGTGCCGGTCACGTTGCGGGCGCCGTCGCCGAGGAGGTAGGCGGCCGCGGCGCCGACGTCGTCCGCGGTGATGTGGCGGTGGAGCGGGGAGCGCTCCTCGACGATGTCCTCCATCGTCGTGAAGCCGGCGATCGAGCGCGCGGCGAGCGTGCGCACCGGGCCGGCGGAGACCGCGTTGACCCGGATGTTCTTCGCGCCGAGATCCCAGGCGAGGTAGCGGACGCACGCGTCGAGGGTCGCCTTCGCCACGCCCATCACGTTGTAGTGCGGCACCGCGCGCTCGCCGCCGAGGTAGGTCATCGTGAGGATCGAGCCGCCGCCGGCCTTCTCCAGCAGCGGCTCCGCAGCGCGGGCGCAGGCGACGAGCGAGTAGGCGCTCACGTCGACCGCAAGCCAGAAGCGGTCGCGCGGCGTGTCGGTGAAGCGCCCCTCGAGGTCTTCGGCGGCCGCGAAGGCGACGGAGTGGACGAGGAGGTCGAGCTCTCCTCCGAACGCTTCCCCCACCTCGCCGAAGACGCGGGCCACGTCCGCGTCGGAGCGGACGTCGCACTCCGTCACGAGCGGCGAGTCGACCGAGGCGGCCAGCTCGCGAACCGTCGGCTCGATCCGCTCCCCCTGGTACGTGAAGGCGAGGCGCGCGCCTCCCGCCGCGAGCTCGCGCGCGATCGCCCACGCGATCGAGCGGCGATTGGCGACACCGAGCACGAGCCCGCGCTTGCCCTCGAACGCCCCGGCCATAGCCTGCGATCCTAGAGCGCTAGCCTTCCCGCGTGGGCCGGGTCGCGGTGGTCACGGGCGCCTCGTCGGGCATCGGCGCCGAGATCGCCCGGCTGCTCGCGGCGCGCGGCGACCTCTGCGTCCTGCTCGCCCGGCGAGCGGAGCGCCTGGAGGCGCTCGCCGACGAGATCGGCGGCGAGGCCGAGCCGTGCGACGTGGCGGACCGCGCGGCCGTCGAGGCGGTCGCCGCGCGCATCCTCGAGCGTCACCCGCGGATCGACGTGCTCGTGAACAACGCCGGAATCCCGGGACGGACGAGCTTCCTGGCCGGCGACCCCGAGGTCATCGAGCGCCTCGTCAGGATCAACTACCTCGGCAACGTCTGGTGCCTGCGCGCGTTCCTGCCCGGCCTGCGTGCCGCCGCACCCTCGGACGTCGTCAACATCGTCTCGGTCTCGGGCGTCGTCGCCGGGCCGCCGAGCGGCCCCTACTCCGCATCGAAGCACGCCCAGCTCGCCTTCTCGCGCACGGCCGCGGCCGAGCTCCGCGGGGAGGGGATCCGCGTCCACACCGTGAAGCCCGGCTTCACCGAGACGGAGGGATTCCCCCAGTCGTGGCTGCCGCGGCCCGCGCGGCGGCTCGTCATCGGCCCGGCCGACGTCGCGGCTCACGTCCTCCGCTCGCTCGAGGAGGACCGGGGCGAGACGACGGTGCCGTGGTACTACGGCCCGGTGGCCCCGCTGCAGGACACGTTGCCCAACGTGTTCACTCGTGTCCTTTCGCGCATGCCGAAAGCGCCCTAGAATCGCCACATGGCCGTGCAAAGCCAGCCGACGATCGAGGATGTCATCGCCGTCGCCGAGTTCCGCTCGGCGCTGCGGCACTTCCTGCGGCGAAGCGAGAAGATCGCCCGCCAGTCGGGCCTCACCCCGCAGCGCTACATGCTGCTGCTGATGATCAAGGGCGCGGCCGACGGGAGCGAGCAGTCGACAGTGACGGAGCTCGCCGACCGGATGCAGCTCGCGCAGAGCACCGTGACCGAGCTCGTGCGACGCGCAGAGAGCGCGGGGCTGGTCGAGCGCGAGCAGTCCCAGCGGGACGCGCGGGTGGCCCATCTACGCCTGACCGCGGAGGGCGGCCGGCGGCTGCTGCTCTCCTTCACGGAACTGGACGCGGAGCGCGCCCAGCTGCGCGACGCGTTTTCCAACCTCGACGGCGGCGTCACCGGACACTAGCTCCGGGCCAGCAGGTACCAGCCCACTCGCTCGACGAGGACGCGCGCGTCGGCTGCTGCGAGCTCCTCCGCCCCGGCGCGGCGATCTCCCTCGCAGCCTGCGAGGTCGAGGTAGGCGGAGAGCTCGCGGCGCGCCTTTTCGCGCCGGTCGCGGAGTGGCGCGAGGCCGCTCGCCTGGAACAGCCGGCGCAGCTCCGCGTCGGCGAGCAGGCGCGCATGCGACGGGTCGCGCGCGGTCTCGAACTCGTGCAGCGCGGCGGCCTCGGCGTCGTCGTCGGGCGCGAGCTGGTCGACGACGAGGACGCACCCGTGGGGCCGGGTGACGCGCGCCATCTCGGACACCACCCGTTCCGGCTCCGAGACGTGATGGAGCGTTCGGTGCGTGCCGACGAGGTCGAACCTGCCGTCCGGGAACGGCAGCGCCGTGCCGTCTCCCTCCACGAACTCGGTGTTCGGCAGGGCGCGCGCCCGCGCGAGCTCGAGCAGCTCCGGAACGGGATCGACTCCGACGACCTCGCGCACGAGCGGGGCGAGCGCGAGCGCAAGGGCGCCGGCTCCGGTGCCCACGTCGACGGCCCGCTCGTCACCGCGCAGGTCGACGAAGGCGCGCACCTGTTCCGCCAGCCGCGCCGCGCGCGCGTCCTGCCGCGCCGCCACGCGCTCGGCCGTGCGCGCGAAACGGTCAGTCGGCGACGACACGACGCGCGCGGGCCGGAGAGGAGTTGATCCCGCACGCGATCTCGTAGCCGATCGTCCCGGCGACCTTCGCGTGGCGCTCGATCAGCAGCCCGTCTCCGACGAGCGTCACCGGCGTGCCGACCGGCAGCTCACGCCCGAGCTCGACGGCTACGGCGTCCATCGAGACGGTGCCGACGGCTCGGCACGGCTCGCCGTCGACGAGCACCTGGGTGCCGGTCATGTCGCGCCGGAACCCGTCCGCGTACCCGACCGGGACGATCCCGATCCACGTCGGCCGCTCGGCGACGAAGCGCCGGCCGTAGCCGGTGCTCTCGCCCGGCTGCAGCAGGTGCACGCGCGCGAGACGGCTGCGCCAGGCGAGCGCCGGCCGCAGCCCGTCCTCGGCCGGGTCGGTCTCGAACGGCGAGATCCCGTACAGCGCGATCCCGCAGCGTGCCGCGTCGAAGCGGGCATCCGGCAGCCGGAGCGCGGCCGCGCTGTTCGCGAGGTGGCGCGCGAGGTACGCGTGCGAGTCGGTCGCCTCGCGGAAGCGCTCGACCTGCCGACGCGCGAAACCGGGGTCGGAGTCGGCGGTCGCGAGGTGGCTCATCAGCCCGACGACGTTCGCAGGCGGATCCGGCAGCTCCGACAGGCCCCAGCGGCCCATGCCGGTGTCGAGCTTCAGGTGCACCGGGATGCCCTCGGGGATCTCGCCCGGCACGGAGACCACGAGCTCGAGCCGAGCCTCGCGCGCCTCGCGGAGCTCGTCGGTCGGGCACATGACGACGATCCGCGCGTCCGGGAGGATCCGGCGCACCTCCAGCGCCTCCGCGACCGTGACGACGCAGAGGGCCGAGGCACCGGCCTCGAGCGCCGCCCTCGCCACGTCGGTCGCGCCGTGCCCGTAGCCGTTCGCCTTGACGACGCCCCAGAGCTCGGCTCCTGCGAGCGCGTCGAGGAGCCGCCGCGCGTTGTGACGGATCGCCCCGAGATCGACGGTGATCTCGCTCCGGTGCACGGCCCTAGTCTCGCGCGAGAGCGTCCGGGAGCGCCTCGACGACGTCGCCCGCGACGAGTCCGCGCGACTTCGACGCGAGGAACGCGGCTCGTCCCTGCGCGGTGGCCGCGGCGGCCGCGGCGAGACGCGCGTCCATTCCCTTCGACAGGAAGGCGGCGGTGATCCCGGTGAGGACGTCCCCCGTCCCGGCGGTAGCAAGCCCCGCAGTGTTGATCTCTCGTACGAGCACTCCTTCCTCCGGTGCGCCGACGAGGGTGTCCGCGCCCTTGAGCAGGACGACGCATCCGAAGCGCTCGACGGCCACGGCCAGCGCCTCGAGACGGTGTGCGTCCACCCAGCTCGACTCTCGTCCGATCAGGCGCCCCAGCTCCCCCGAGTGCGGCGTGAGGACGGTGGGCGCGGACCGCTTCGAGGGCTCGAGCTCGTGCAGGGCGTCGGCGTCGACGACCGCGGGCACGTCCGTCTCCTCGAGCAGGCGGCGCACGAGGGACTTCGCCGCCTCGTCGCGTCCGAGCCCGGGGCCGACCGCGAGCGCGGTCGCGCGCTCGGCGGCTTCGAACGCCTGCTCCAGCGGGCGCTTGACGGCCTCGAGCACCAGGGTCTCCAGCGTGGGGAGCGACTCGGCAGGCGCCGCAACGGCGACGTAGCCGGCGTCCGCGCGGAAGGCGGCACGGGCACAGAGCGCTGCAGCCCCGGTCATCCCCCGCGACCCGCCGACGACGAGCACCGCCCCCGCGCTGTACTTGTTGTCTCCCGCCTGCTTGCGGGGGACGCGGCGGAGGATCTCCTTCGTCACGAGCTGCGCGCTCGTCTCCGCCTGCTCGAGACCGATGTCGGCCACCTCGACCTCGCCGGCCTGGAAGCGTCCCGGCGCGACCGCGAGGCCGACCTTGGGGCCGTGCATCGTGACGGTGACGTCGGCACGCACCGCGGCGCCGGCGATCTCACCGGTGGACGCGTTGACTCCGGACGGAATGTCGACCGCGAGGACCGGCGCCGCAGCGCCGTTGATCTGCTCGATGAGCCGCGCCGTTTCGTCGCGCGGCGCTCCCCTCATCCCCGTCCCGAGGAGCGCGTCGATCACGACCTCCGGCTGCTCGTCGACGATCTCGCGGCCCCGGGAGCGCAGGATCTCGGCCGCGATCCGGCCGTCGCCGCCGTTCGCGCCGCCGCCGGCGTACAGCGCCACGCGGCGCGCGTCCGGAAAGCTGCGCACGAGCGCGTCCGCGACCGCCGCTCCCGCGCGCTGCATCATCGCGTCGACGTCGTGTCCGTCCTCCACGGCGCGCATCTCCTCCGCCGTGTAGAGAGGCTCGAGCTCAGCCATCGGCGGCGATCGCGACGGCCTGTGCCAGCTCGCGGGAGTGCGTCATCGAGAGGTCGACCGAGGCGATCCCGAGCGCCGCGGCTCGCTCGGCGAGCCGACCGGAGAGACGGACTGCCGGCTTCGGCCGCCCGGCGATCTCGATCTCCCGCCACGCGAATGCGCGGGCGACGCCGAAGCCGAGCGCCTTGCCGACGGCTTCCTTGCCGGTGAAGCGGCCGGCATAGCTCTGGGCGGGGTTCGGGCGCGAGTCGCAGTACGCGCGCTCCGCCTCGGTGAAGCAGCGCTCCCGGAAGCGCGCGTAGCGCGCGAGCGAGCGGCGGATCCGCTCGATCTCGATCAGGTCGGTGCCGACGCGCACGGTCACGCCAGGTGCTCCTCGAGCCATTCGGGGAGGTGGGCGATCGAGGAGACGATCCCGTCGGGCTGGATCCGCGACGCCTCGACGGCGTCGGGACGGAACTTGCCCGTGCGGACGAGCACCGCCCGCATCCCGACGCCGCGCGCGCCCGCGACGTCGGTCTCGAGGTCGTCCCCGACCATCCACGTCATGGACGGCTCGGCGTCGAGCGCGCGGCAGGCCGCGTCGAAGTAGGCCGGGCTGGGCTTGCCGAGGACGGTCGCGGTGGTCTGCGCGGCATACTCGAGCCCGGCGACGTAGCAGCCGGAGTCGAGGAGTGGGCCGCGGCCGGTCTGCCACCAGCGGTTCCGATGGAGGCAGTACAGGTCGGCGCCGAGCTCGAGCTCCGCGAAGGCGCGCGCGAGGTTCATGTACGAGAAGACGAGGTTCGTCTCCGGCGAGTCGTCGGCACCGCCGATCAGGACCGCGTCCACGTTGTCGCCCACGAGCTCGACACCGTCGAGGTCGCCGACGAGGGCGTGCATGACGAGCGCGAGGACGCGCCGGCCGCGCAGCGCCTCCACCGCGGCATCCGCGGTCGTCTGCACCTCCCCCACGTCGAGCTCGATCCCCATCGCCTCGAGGGCGGCAGCGAGATCGGCCTTCGAGCGCGTGGTCACGTTGGTGACGAAACGGAGCCGATGACCCGCTTCCCGCAGCCGCTTCACCGCGTCCGCGGCACCGGGGAGGGGCTGGCCGGAGACGTGCAGGACGCCGTCCACGTCGAGCAGAATCGCGGCCATGAACCCGGACTCTATTCGCGTCACGCGCTCGGTCGTGCTGCCGCTGGCCGAGGTCGAGCTGCAGGTCTCGCGCTCGAGCGGGCCAGGCGGCCAGCATGCCCAGAAGTCCGAGACGCGTGTCGTCGCCGTTTTCGACGTGGACGCCTCGAACGCGCTGACCGACGCCCAGAAGCGGCGCGTGATCTCGCGCGCCGGGCCGGTGCTGCGCGCGGTGGCGCAGGACGAGCGCAGCCGGTCGCGCAACCGCGAGCTCGCGCTCGAGCGGCTGGTCTCCGCCCTGCGGGAGGCGCTCCGCGTGGAGCGGAAGCGCGTGCCGACGAAGCCGACCGCGGCCGCCCGGGAGCGCCGCCTCGAGCAGAAGAAGCGGCGCTCCGAGACGAAGCGGTTGCGGCGGAAGCCCGGCTAGCGGAGCTCCGGAACGGCCGGCCCCACCGGCCGCTCGACCTCCACGTGCGGGATCCAGTCGAGCCAGCGCGGCAGGTACCAGCTGCGGCGGTCGAGGAGCCCGAGCATGCTCGGGAGGACGACCGAGCGGATGATCGTCGCGTCGAGCAGCAGCGCGACGGCGACGCCGAAGCCCATCTGCTGGAACATCACGAGCTGTCCGGCCGCGAAGCCGGCGAACACCACGACGATGATGATCGCCGCCCCGGTGATGATCCGCGCCGTCGACGCCACGCCGCTGACGAGCGCCGCGTGCGTGGAGCCCGAGTCGTCGTAGCGCTCCTTGATGCGACTCATCAGGAAGACCTGGTAGTCCATCGAGAGCCCGAACAGGACCGAGAACAGGAACAGCGGGACCCAGGCGTCGATCACGTGGGTGTGCTGGAAGCCGAACAGGCCGGCGCCGCGGCCTTTCAGGAATACGAGGGTGAGCAGCCCGTACGCAGCGCCGACCGAGAGCAGGTTGAGCAGCACGGAGACGAGCGCGACGACGACCGAGCGGAACGCGACCGTGAGCAGGACGAAGCTGAGCCCGAGCACGAACAGGAGGACGTACGGCGTCGGGTTCGTCACGGCGTCGAAGTAGTCGACGTTCTCCGCCGTCACCCCGCCGACGTAGACCGTGGCGCCGGTGCCCCGGAAGATCGACGGGATGACGCGGGCGCGGAGGTCGCGCACCGCCTTGACCGCCGCTCCGCCGACGGGGTCGCCGCGCACCGGCGAGGTGAGCAGGGCGACTCGCTCGCGCGCGGAGGTTTCGATCGTGCCGCGCCCGAAGCTCCCCTCCCTCGCCAGGCTCTTGCTGAGGGTTACCAGACCGCGGTGCACGGCCGCTGGGTCGCCGCCGACGGCGACGATCCGCACCGGTTCGGGGTTCTGGACCGGGAAGGCGCGCTGGAGCAGGTCGTAGCCGTGCCGCGAGGGCAGGCCGACGGGCAGCGTGCTGACGCCGTTCGCACCGATGTGGAGGCCGAAGATCGGCGAGGCGGCGGCGAGCATCGCGGCCACCGAGAGGGCGAGTGAGAGCGCCGGGCGGCGCAGCACGATCTCGACGACCCGGCGCCAGAAGCGGCCCTCCGCGGCGTCCGAGCGCCCGAGATTCCGGCCGAGGATCGGCACGCGGAGCGCATTGACGCGGTCGCCGGCGATGCTGAGCAGGGCGGGGAGCAGCGTCAGCGCGGCCGCGACCGAGACGATGCCGACGAGGATCGCCCCGAGCGCGAGACTGCGCATGATCGACGTCGGGACGATGAACATCCCGACGAGCGCCACGACGAACGTGCTGCCGCTGAAGAGCACCGCCCGGCTGGCGGTGGCTCCGGCGTGCGCGATCGCGTCCTCCTTCGTCAGCCCGTGGGAGCGCTCCTCGCGGTAGCGCGAGACGACGAAGAGCGAGTAGTCGATCCCGAGCGCGAGCCCCATCCCCGTGAGCATGTTGACGATGAAGACCGAGAGCGAGAACTCCAGCGAGAGCAGCGCGACGATCCCGAGGGCGACGATGATGGACAGGATCGCCATCAGGACCGGCACGAGCCCGGCGACGAGCGCGCCGAAGACGAGCACCAGGACCACGAGCGCCGCCGGCAGGCCGAAAGCGAGCTCGCCCTTCTCGAGGTCCGTCTGCGACTGCTTGCCGAAGTCGTAGCCCGTCGAGTGGAAGCCGGTGATGCCGACCTCGAAGGACCCGCCGTTCGCCTTCTCCACGGCCTGCTCGACGGAGCGGGCGCCGGAGTCGCTGCGGATCTGGACGGAGACGAGCACGGACCGCCGGTCGGGCGAGACCGCCACCGGCCGGGCGTGGCGGATCTCGCCCGTCGCCCGGAGCGCTGCCCGCAGACGCCGTCCGAAGGCGCGGAACCGAGGCGAGGTGACCGTGTAGCGGCTCGACGTGACGACGATCACGTCCTGCTTCTCGCTCGCGACGACGTGCGGGAACGCGCGCGCGATGGCGTCCCTCGCCTTCGTCGACTCCGGCTTGCCGACCACGTTTCCCTGCGAGCTCAGCCCGTGGAGCGAGGTCGCGACGAGCGCGAGCGCTACGACGACCGCTACGCCCCAGAGCGCGAGCGTCCGGCGCGGACGCTCCGCGCTCGCCCGAGCCAGGCGCCCGGTCAAGCCCATGCGCGAAGGTCTACTCCACCGTGACGGTCTTCGCCAGGTTCCGCGGCTGGTCGACGTTGAGGCCGCGGAGCCGCGCGATCCGGTAGGCGAGGAGCTGGAGCGGGATCACCGCCAGCGACGCTTGCAGGAAGTTCGGCGTCCGCGGCACGTAGATCACGTCGTCGGCGTGGTGCTGGATGTCCTCGTTGCCGTCGGTCGCGATCGCGATCACGTGCGCGCCGCGGGCGCGCGTCTCCTGGATGTTGGAGACGATCTTGTCGTAGACGTGGATGTTCGTCGCCACGACCACGACCGGCGTTCCCTCGGCCAGCAGCGCGATCGGCCCGTGCTTCATCTCGCCGGCGGAATACGCCTCGGTCGGGATGTAGGAGATCTCCTTCAGCTTCAGCGCGCCCTCGAGCGCGACGGGCAGGCCGATGTGGCGACCGAGGTAGAGGAAGAACGGCTCGTTGTGGAACCGCTGCGCGATCGGCTCGATCGGATGGTCGCCGTCGAGGAACTCCCGCATCTTCTCCGGCAGCTCGTGCAGGCGGTCGAGGATGAAGTCGATCTCCTGCTGCGGCAGCGTGCGCCGGATCTCGGCGAGCTTGAGCGCGAGCAGACTGAGCAGCGCCACCTGGGCGGTGAAGGTCTTCGACGCGGCGACGCCGACCTCCATCCCGCAGCGGGTGTAGAGCGTCGCGTCGGCCTCGCGCGTGATCTGCGTCCCCATCAGATTCGTGATCGCGAGCGTGCGGGCGCCGCTCTCGCGCGCGAGCTTGACGGCGTTGACGGTGTCGCGCGTCTCGCCCGACTGCGAGATCCCGATCACGAGGGTGTCCTTCGAGAGGACCGGGTTGCGGTAGATCCACTCGCTCGCGATGTCGGGCTCGACCGGGACGCGCGCCCACTCCTCGATGATGTAGCGGCCCACGACGCCCGCGTGGTACGCGGTTCCGCACGCGACGATCACGATCCGGCGCAGGTTGCGGATCTCGAGCTCGGTCAGCCCGAGCGCGTCGAGCACGAGGCGGTGCCCGCGCACGCGGTCGCCGATCGTCTCCTGCACCGCCTCGGGCTGCTCGAAGATCTCCTTGAGCATGAACGTCTCGTAGCCGGCCTTCTCGGCGCCCTCCTCGTCCCAGTCGACCTGCTGCCGCTCGGGCTCGTCGACCTCGGCGCCGTCGACGAGGAAGCGGACGCCCTGCGGCGTGATCTCGACCACCTCGCCGTCGCGCGGATGGACGACGGTTCGCGTCTCGCTGAGGAAGGCGGCGATCGAGGAGGCGAGGAAGTTCTCACCCTCTCCGAGCCCCACGACGAGCGGCGTCTGGTGGCGGACACCGGCGAGCACATCGGGCTGCTCGTGGTGGATCGCGACGATCGAGAAGTGCCCCTCGAGCTGCGGGTAGACGCCGCCGAGCGCCTGCGCGAGGTCGCCGTCGTACGCTTCCTCGAGCAGGTGGACGACCACCTCGGCGTCGGTCTCGGAGGTGAAGACGTGGCCGCGGGCGGCGAGCTGGTCGCGCAGCTCGACGTAGTTCTCGATGATGCCGTTGAGCACGATCGCGAGCCGGCCCGGCTCGCAGCCGGTCAGCGGATGGGCGTTGCGCTCGGTGACGCCGCCGTGCGTCGCCCAGCGCGTGTGCCCGAGCCCGTGGTGCGAGCGGGAGCCGTTCGCCTCGGCCGCCTCGACGAGGTTGCGAAGGTTGCCGACTGCGCGCACGTAGGCGAGCTCGTCGTCCTCGCGCAGCGCGATCCCCGCGGAGTCGTAGCCGCGGTATTCGAGCCGGCGCAATCCCTCCAGCAGAAGCGGTTTCGCGTCGCGCGACCCGACGTATCCGATGATTCCGCACACGTCCCGCTCCTTTCCCCGCCCGGCGGCGAAAACCCTCTCCGGAAACACGAAGAGCCCGGCCTCATGGCCCGACCGCGGCGTCGCGGGCGGGTCAGCCGAGCTCGTGTGTCACCAGGGCGGCGATCCTAGCACAGAGCTCCTGCGCCGCCTCCGGCGTCTCGGCCTCGGCAAGCACACGGACGACCGGCTCGGTGCCGGACGGACGCACGAGGACGCGACCCGCGCCGTCGAGCTCGGCGTTGACGTCCTCCACGGCCGCGAGCAGCCCGCCGGGGAGCGGGCCGCGACCCGCGCGCGGCAGGTTCTGCATCACCTGCGGGAAGCGCGGCATGACGGCCACGGCCTCGGAGAGCGCGCGGCCGCCCAGCGCCCGGCAGAGGAGGAGCCCTGCGACGAGACCGTCGCCGGTGACGTGCCCGTCGAGCCAGATCAGGTGCCCCGACTGCTCCCCGCCCAGCAGCAGGCCCTCGCGGCGGAGCGCCTCGAGCACGTAGCGGTCGCCGACGTCCGTGACGACGACGCGGATGCCCTGCTCCTCCATCAGCCGGTGGAAGCCGAGGTTGGCCATCGTCGTGACGGCGACCCCCTCCACTCCCAGGTCGAGCGCGAGGACGGCCAGGATCTGGTCGCCGTCCACCGGCTCGCCCCGCTCGTCGACCGCGAGCATCCGGTCGCCGTCGCCGTCGAACGCGATGCCGAGGTGCAGGCCCTTCTCCCGCACGACCCGCGAGAGGAGCGCCAGGTCGGTCGCCCCGCAGCCGACGTTGATGTTCGTCCCGTCCGGCTCGTTCCCGACTGCGGTCACCTCGGCGCCGAGCTGCGCGAGCGCCTGCGGCGCGAGGCCGGCGTAGGCGCCGTTCGCACAGTCGACGGCGAGGCGCAGGCCGCTCAGGTCGGTGCCGAAGCGCTCGAGGACGTGCTCGAGATAGCTGTCCGCCGCGACGTCCACGCGGTCGACCTCGCCGCCGCCGTCGGCCGGCGCGTCGAGGAGCGCCTCGATCTCCTCCTCGCTGGCGTCCGTGAGCTTGCGGCCCTCGCGGTCGAAGAACTTGACGCCGTTGTACTCGGGCGGGTTGTGCGAGGCCGAGATGACGGCGGCGAGATCGAGCCGGAGCAGGGCGACCGCGGGCGTCGGCAGGACGCCGCCGAGGACGGCCGTGCCCCCCGCGGAGGCGACCCCGCGGGCGAACGCCTCCTCGAGCTCCTGGCCGCTGACGCGCGTGTCGCGCCCGACGAAGACGCGTCCCCGCCCGCACCAGAGCGCCGCCGCCTTGCCGAGCCGCTCGACGAGATCGGCTGTGAGCGTCTCTCCGACGACGCCGCGGACGCCGTCCGTCCCGAAGTACTGCCGCGCCACGGGCGCGAGGTTAGCGGCGTCCGGGCTAGCGCTTCGAGAACTGCGGCGCCTTGCGCGCCTTGTGCAGGCCGGCCTTCTTGCGCTCGACCTGGCGCGCATCGCGCGTGAGGAAGCCCTCGCGCTTGAGCGGCACGCGCAGCTCCGGGTTCGCCTCCACGAGCGCGCGGGCGATGCCGTGACGCACCGCTCCCGCCTGTCCGGTCAGGCCACCGCCGTGCACGCGGACGCGGAGGTCGTACTGGCCCTCGACACCGGCCACCTTGAGGGGCGAGACGGCGATCGTCTGCCAGACGGAGCGCGGGAAGTACTCCTCGAGCGTGCGGCCGTTGACCCACGTAGAGCCGTCGCCGGGCCGCAGGATGACGCGCGCGACCGAGGTCTTGCGCTTCCCGGTGCCGCGGTACTGCGCGATCTGGCTCACCGCTCGGTCTCCAGCGGACGGGGGTTCTGCGCCTCGTGCGGATGCTCGGGGCCGGCGTAGATCTTCAGCTTCGTGAGCTGGTGCCGCGCGAGGCGGTTCTTGGGGAGCATCCCCTTCACGGCGACGCGAAGGACCTCGGTCGGCCGGCGCTCGAGCTGGTCGCGAAGCGTCCGGCTCCGCAGGCCGCCCGGGTAGCCGGAATGGCGGTAGTACCGCTTCTGGTCGAGCTTGTTGCCGGTCACCTGGATCTTGTCGGCGTTCACGACGACGACGAAATCGCCCGTGTCCACGTGCGGCGTGTACTGCGGCTTGCGCTTGCCGCGGAGCGTGTCGGCGATCTGGGTCGCGAGCCGGCCGAGGGTCTTGCCCTCGGCGTCGACGAGATACCACTCGCGCGTGACTTCTCCCGGCTTGGCGCTGTACGTCTTCATGAAAAGGGGCGGACTGCTGCCCGCCGGCGGCCGATTGTAGCGAATGCCTGCCGCAATCCCTGCTCGAAGGCCGCGGCTCCGCCGTGCGACGGATGGCGGACGCAGGGCGCGTCGAGGACGGCAGCGGCGAGGCGTCCGACGGCGATCACGTTGCGCCCGCGGGTCACCTCCTCGAGGAACGGGGCGGCTGCCTCGACCTCCTCCCGCCTGGGCCGCCTGTTGGAGCGCTCGCCGCCGGGATGGGTGGGAACGGCGTTCCAGAGCAGCACCTCGTCCTCGACCTCGAGGCCGGCGAGCACGCGGTGGACGATGGTCGCGGTCGCCTCCGCGGGACCGCGCCCGGTGAGCTGGCGCTCGGACGTGAACGGGATGCCGCTGACCCGAGCGCCGCGGTAGCCCGCAGCCTCGCCGACGAGGACGACCCCGGCCTCGCGGCGAGCGCCGAGGTACCGACGGAGCCTTTCGCGGAGCAGCGGCGAGGCCGCGTACTGGTTGTACGTCTCGCCGATGCGCGCCGCGGCGAGCCGGCCGACGAGATCAGACGCCAACTTCGGCCGCAGCGCCCGGGGCCGCTTGTTCGGCCGCGGCTAACCGGCCGCAGCCGACACAGAACTTCCGTCCGTCGCGATTCTCGCGTCCGCAGTGCCCGCAGACCGCCACGGAGAGGAGCCTATTCCGATGTAAGGCTCGTTACAAAGCCCGAGCGGGGAGCTACTCCCACTCGATCGTCGCGGGCGGCTTCGAGGTCACGTCGAGCACGACGCGGTTGACGCCCGGGATCTCGTTCACGATCCGCGCCGAGACCGTCTCGACGAGGTCGTAGGGCAGCCTTGCCCAGTCGGCGGTCATCGCGTCGTCACTCGTCACCGCCCGGATCACGATCGGGTAGCCGTACGTGCGCTCGTCGCCCTGCACCCCGACCGACCGCACCGCCGGCAGCACCGCGAACGACTGCCACAGCTCGCCGTAGAGCCCCGCGCGCCGCACCTCCTCCTGCAGCACCGCGTCGGCCTGGCGGAGGATCTCGAGCCGCTCTGCCGTGACCGCCCCGATGACCCTGATCGCGAGCCCCGGGCCCGGGAACGGCTGGCGCCAGACCATGCGCTCGGGCATCCCGAGCTCCTCGCCGACGCGCCGCACCTCGTCCTTGAACAGGAGCCGCAGCGGCTCGACGAGGCGCATCTTCATGTCCGCCGGCAGGCCGCCGACGTTGTGATGCGACTTGATCGTCGCCGCGACGCCCTCGGTACCGCCCGACTCGATCACGTCGGAGTAGAGCGTCCCCTGCACGAGCCAGCGGACGTCGCCGAGCTTCCTCGCCTCCTCCTCGAAGACACGGATGAACTCGCGGCCGATGATCTTGCGCTTCTCCTCGGGCTCCTCGACGCCCTCCAGCAGCTCGCGGAACCGCTCCTGCGCCTGCACGTGCACGAGCGGGACGTGGAAGTGCTCGCCGAACGTCTCGACGACCTGCTCGGCCTCGTCCTGGCGCAACAGGCCGTGGTCGACGAAGACGCACGTCAGCTGCTCGCCGACCGCCTTGTGCACGAGCAGCGCGGCGACCGCCGAGTCGACCCCGCCCGAGAGCGCGCACAGCACGCGCTCGCGTCCCACCTGGGCGCGGATCCGCGCCACCTGCTCCTCGATCACCGCGGCGGGCGTCCACGCGGGCGGCGCGCCCGCCACCGCGTAGAGGAAGTTCTTCAGCACGTCCATGCCGTGCGGCGTGTGGACGACCTCCGGGTGGAACTGCACGCCGTAGAGCCCCCGCTCGGGCGCCTCGAAGGCTGCGACCGGCGTCGCCGGCGAGCTCGCGACGACGCGCGCGCCCGCGGGCGCTGCGACGACCGTGTCCCGGTGCGACATCCAGACCGTCTGCTCGGCAGGCGTGTCCGCCAGTAGTCGCGACTCCGTGGTCTCCATCGAGGTGCGTCCGAACTCCGAGACGCCGGTGCGGTCGACGCGGCCTCCGAGCTCGAGCGCCATGAGCTGCGCGCCGTAGCAGATGCCGAGCGTCGGCACGCCGAGCTCGAACAGCGCGGGATCGACGCGCGGCGCATCGTCGGAGTAGACCGACGCCGGACCGCCGCTCAGCACGAGCGCGTACGGGTTCCGGGCACGAACCGCCTCGGGGGTGATCGTGTGGCCGACGAGCTCCGAGTAGACCCGGCACTCGCGCACCCGCCGCGCGATCAGCTGCGAGTACTGGCCGCCGAGGTCGAGGACGAGCACCGGCCGGTCCTCCCGGGCCGGGAGCTCGAGAACCCGCGCCCCCTCAGCGCCGATAGTTCGGCGCCTCCTTCGTGATCGTGACGTCGTGCGGGTGCGACTCCCGCAGGCCCGCCGCGGTGATGCGGACGAAGCGCGCGCGCTTCATCTCGTCGATCGTCGCGGCGCCGCAATAGCCCATGGCCTGGCGCAGGCCGCCGACGAGCTGGTGGACGACCTGCTGCAGCGGCCCCTTGTACGGGACGCGTCCCTCGATGCCCTCGGGGATCAGCTTCTCGACGTCCTCGACGTCGCCCTGGAAGTAGCGGTCCTTGGAGAAGCCGCGCGCCTTCATCGCCCCGAGCGACCCCATGCCGCGATACGACTTGAAGCGCTCACCCTGGACGAGAATCACGTCGCCCGGCGTCTCGTCGGTGCCCGCGAGCATGCCGCCGAGCATGACCGCGTCCGCGCCCGCCCCGATCGCCTTCGCGATGTCGCCGGAGGAGGTGATGCCGCCGTCCGCGACAACGGGAACGCCGAGGTCGGCCACGGCGCCCACGACGTCGTGGACCGCGCTGATCTGCGGCACCCCCACACCGGCGACGACGCGCGTCGTGCAGATCCCCGACGGCCCGATGCCGACCTTGACGGCATCCGCGCCCGCGTCGACCAGCGCCCGCGCCGCCTCGGCGGTCGCGATGTTGCCCGCGACGACCTCGACCGCGAGCGCGTCCTTGATCCGCCGCACCATCTCGATCACGCCGCGGGAGTGGCCGTGCGCGGTGTCGACGACGATCGCGTCCGAGCCCGCGCCGACGAGCGCCTGCGCGCGCTCGAGCGCGTCCGGCCCGACGCCGACCGCGGCCGCCACGCGCAGCCTGCCCTGCTCGTCCTTCGTCGCGTCCGGGAACTCGATCTTCTTCTGGATGTCCTTCACCGTGATCAGCCCGCGCAGGCGGCCGTCGGCGTCGACGACCGGGAGCTTCTCGATCTTGTTCCGGTGCAGGATCTCCTCCGCCTCGGCGAGCGTCGTGCCGACCGGGGCCGTGACGAGGTTGCGCGCGGTCATGAGCGCCGAGATCGGCTGGTCGACGTCGTTCTCGAAGCGGAGATCCCGGTTGGTGAGGATGCCGACGAGGACGCCTGCGTCGTCGGTGATCGGGACGCCCGAGACCTTGTAGCGCGCCATCAGCTCGAGCGCCGCGCGGACAGGCGCGTCGGGCGGCAGCGTCACGGGCTCGACGATCATCCCCGACTCTGAGCGCTTCACCTTGTCGACCTCGGCGACCTGCGCCTCGATCGAGAGGTTGCGGTGGAGGACGCCGATGCCTCCCTCGCGGGCGAGCGCGATCGCGAGGCGCGCCTCGGTGACCGTGTCCATCGCGGCCGAGACGACCGGGATCGCCAGCTCGATCGAACGCGTCAGGCGGGCGCGGATCGAGACGTCGTTCGGCAGGACCTGCGACTCGGCCGGGACGAGGAGCACGTCGTCGAAGGTGAGCCCCTCGCGGCCGAACTTCCGGTCGAGCTCCAGCAGCCGCTGGACGTCGTCGGCGCTCAGCTCGGCTGCTGCGTGCTCCGTCAAGAAGGGCAGGGTAACACCCGGCCAGGACACGAAATTGACAACGCCCTAACAGGGCCGAGCTACCGTCCAGCCGTGCGGGCCCTCCTCGCGACTACGGGACTTCTCGTCCTCGCCGGCTCGGCGCTCGCCGGACGGCCGGCCGCGCACACCCTGCGCAAGAGCCCGAACGGGCCGATCACGGCGGTGGCGCAGGACGGCAACCTCGCCGCGTGGTTCACGTTCACCTCCGGCAGAGGCGGCTGCAACGAGGTGCACATCCTCTCGCCCGGGATGCGGGACCGGCTGCTGCCGGGGCCCTCACCCGACACGATGACGTGCAACTGGAACCTCGCCGACGGCCGGACGCAGCTCGCGATCGCGGCCCGTCTGTCGACGGCGCTCTGGACCTTGCACGAGACCGGGGCCTCGTCCTTCGACCAGGTGGTCGCCGCCTCGTTCAACGGACCCGAAAGGCAGCTCAAGCGGTTCTCCCACGCGACCAACGGCACGGGCGACTGGCTCGGCGGCGTCGCCGGCGCCGGCCGGACGCTCGCATACTCGTGGTACGACATCGAGTACGTCGATCCGACCGAGTGCCTCTCGAGCGGGCGGTGCAAGCAGAAGATCGCGGACGGCGGTATCCAGGTCGTCACTCGCACGACCGACACCCGGCTGCCCGGAGCGCTCCCCGCCCTCCAGCTCGCCGCCTCGGGCAACCGCATCGCATACATCCCTGCGACGAAGGCGAGCTCCGGTCGCGCGAGCGCGAGCCACAACGCCACGGTCTACGTGGTCGACGCCGCGACCGGCGCAGTCGCCGGCGCCGTGTCCGTGCACGGCGAGCCCGCCGCCGTCGCCCTCACGCCCCACGTCCTCGCGGTGCTCCTGGATCAGGGCGGCCCCCACGATAGGATCACGTGGTACACGCCCACCGGCAGCAGGCAGCTCGGCAGCGTCCTCGTCTCGCCCAACACGGCGCCGCAGCTCGCCGTCGACGACCAGCTCATCGTCTACCGCGTCTTCGGCAAGCTGAACGGCATCCCGCTGCACGGCGGCCGCATCCGCAGGCTGGCGAAGACGTCGGCCGACGACACGGTCGGGCTCTCGCTCGCGAACGGCCGGCTGCTGTGGGCCGTGAACCACGGCCCGACGGGCCGCCTGCGTGCCCTTTCGGTCGGCTAGACCGGCTACGCCTCGACCGGCGCCAGCTCGACGACTTCGACACCGCCGGCGAGGCGGGCGGCCTCGCGCGGGTCGAAGCGGCCGGCGCCCAGCTCGACGACGGACGCCGCGGCGCAGCCGACCGCCGTCCGCAGCGCGTCGCCCACCGAGCGGCCGTTGAACCGCTCGGAGAGATAGCCGCCGAGGAGGACGTCCCCGGCGCCGACCGGCGCGATCGGCTCGACGCGTGGGATCGACGCGCGGAAGCGCTGCACGCGCCGCTCCTCCCGTACGAGGGCGAAGCACGCGGTCTCCTGGGTGATGAGGACGTTGCGCGCACCGAGGTCGGAGATCGTGTCGAGGGCCATCACGAAGTCCTCCTCGTCCATGAACTCCTGGCCGACGAGGCTCTCGGCCTCCTGCTGGTTGGGAGTGACGAGGTAGGGCTCGGCCTCGACGCCGAGCCGCAGGGGCTCCCCCTCGCAGTCGAGCACGCACTTGACCCCGCGCCGGGAGAGGTCGTGGATCGCGTCGGCGTAGAAGTCGTTCTCGACGTCGCGCGGCAGCGAGCCGCAGAAGACGACGAAGCTCGCCACCCGCGAGAGGTAGTGCAGCTTGTCGGAGAGCATCTGCAGCTCCTCCGGGCGAACGGCCGGGCCCCACTCGTAGACCTCGGTCAGCGAGCCCGCCGTCGGATCGACGACCGCGATCGAGGTGCGCGACTCGTCGGAGATGCGGACGAAGTCGCTGATGATCCCCTCGAGGCCGAGATCCTCGACGATGCGCTCGCCGGTGCGGCCCCCGGCGAGCCCGGTCGCGACGACCGGGGCCTCGAGCCGCTTCAGCGCGCGCGCGACGTTGATGCCCTTGCCCCCGGCGCTCGTGAGGCTGTTCGACGCCCGGTGGCGGTGGCCGAGCTGGAAGTTCGGAACGGTGAGCGTCCGGTCGACCGCCGCGTTGAGGGTTACGGTGACGATCACTGCCGCTGCACCACGCCGGGGCGGAGGTTACTGGACGCGGATCGTGTCGCCGACGTGCAGCTGCGTGGGGTTGATCCCCGGGTTGAGCTTCTCGAGCTGGGCGACCGTCGTGCCCGTCTTGCTCGCGATCGACCCGAGGGTGTCGCCGGGCTGGATGGTGTACCTCCGCGGATGCCGCCGCGGCCGGTGGCCGTGACCCTTCTTCGTCGTCGTGACGGTCGTGGTCGGCGCCTGCGCCTGATGGCCGCCGTGCTGGAACCCCGCACGGATGACGAGCGCGCCGATCGTCACGGCCGCGAGGAAGGCGACGGGCGCCGCCCAGCGCGTGATGCGGCTCCGTTCCACGATCAGCCCGCGACGGCGACGACGGCGCGAAGCTCGTCGGCGAGCCGCTCGGCCTCGGCGGCCGCGGCCTCCTGCCAGCCCGCGCCCCGGTCTGCGTAGAGGACGGAGCGTGACGCGGAAGGGAGCGCGCTCGCCGGACCGGCGGCGAAGGCAGCAGCCAGGTCCTCGGGGCGGCCACCCTGGGTACCGACGCCCGGCAGGAGGAGCACGGCCCGCGGCAGCAGGCCGCGCACGGTCTCCAGCAGCTCGGGATGCGTGGCGCCCACCACGGCACCAACCGACGACAGCCCGCTCTCGCCGATGGAATCCTTTCCCCAGCGGTCGATGCGATCCGCGACGTGCTGCCAGAACGGCCGGCCGTCGGCGAGGGGCAGATCCTGCAGGTCCGCGCTGCCCGGATTCGAGGTCTTCAGCAGCACCAGCACGCCGAGCCCGACACGGGCGAAGAAGGGCTCGAGCGAGTCACGGCCGAGGTACGGGTTGACCGTGACGGCGTCGGCGAGCGGGGCGAGCGCATCGGCGTAGGCGCGGGCCGTGGAAGGGACGTCCCCGCGCTTCCCGTCGACCACCACGAGCAGCCCCGCCTCGCGAGCGTAGGCGCACACCTCCGTGAGCGTCGCCCACCCCCGGGCGCCCTCGGCCTCGAAGAAGGCCGCCTGCGGCTTGACCGCGACCGCGACCCCGGCGACCGCGTCGACGATCCCGCGGCAGAAGCCCGCGACGTCCAGCCCGTCGGGCATGAGCGCGGGATCGGGGTCGAGGCCGACGCAGAGCGGCGCCCCCTTGCGTTCCACGGCAGCGGCGAGCCGATCCGCGAAGTGACCCTCGCTCATCGTACTGAGGATACGGGGACCGCCGGAACGGGCTTCCCGCCGGGCCCGGAAACGAAGAGGCCGCCCGCAGGCGGCCTCTCGATCCTCGGAGGAGACTTGGTCGGTCGTTAGTAGGACGAGCCCCCGCCCTTGACGGCCGCCTTGAGGCCGCTGCCGGCCGAGAACTTCGGCACGGTCGCCGCGGGGATGTTCACCTTCTCGCTCGGGTTGCGCGGGTTGACGCCTGTGCGAGCCTTCCGCTCCGCTGTCGAGAACTTGCCGAATCCGGTGAACGTGACCTCACCTCTGCCCTTCAGCGTGTCCGTGATGGCCTCGAGAAATGCGTCGACGGCCTTGCCCGCGTCGCGGTTGGACAGCTGCGCCCGGCGGGCTACCTCGGAAACAAACTCCTGCTTCGTCACTCTCTCCTCCAGTCGTAGATCGCTTGCTGGGCCTTGACGACCCTACCAACTCCGTGTTTGGCGCTCAACCATGCGGTTTTGCGGGGGTTTTCTCGCCGCTCAGGAGGTCTCCTGCCCGGAAAAGCGGCCGCAGGCGGACCGCGTGGCGCGCGAGAGCGTCGGCTCCTCCCTCCTCGCGGTCGATGACGCAGACGGCCGTCCGGACGACGAGACCCGCGTCGCGCACCGCCGAGACCGCCTCGACGAGCGCGCCGCCGGAGGTCACGATGTCCTCCACGAGGCACACGAGCTCACCCTCCTCGAACGCGCCCTCGAGCCGGTTCGCGGTGCCGTAGGCCTTCGCCTCGTCACGGACGATCACGAACGGGAGCCCGCCCGCGAGAGACGCAGCTGCCACGAGCGGCACCGCGCCGAGCACCGGCGCCGCGAGCCGGACGGCCTCCGGCTCGTGCTCGCGCACCGTCGCCGCGATCCTCTCCCCGAGAGCCCCGAGCAGGTCCGGCCGCGTCTCGAAGCGGAACTTGTCGAGGTAGTAGCGCGACCGCTTGCCCGAGCGGAGGACGAAGTCGCCCTCGAGGTAGGCCGCCGAGACGAGCGCGCGGCGAAGCTCCGCGTCGTTCACGATCGGCGGGCCGCGGCGAGCACCTGCTGCGCGAGCGGCAGGAGGCGTTCCGCCTGCGTCGAGCCGGCGGCGAACGTGACGAAGGAGCCGTCGTCGAAGTAGAGCTCGACGTGCTCCTTGCCGTCGCCGAACCAGCGCCGGTACAGCGCCGTCCCGGCGAGCGCACCGGTCCCGAATCCGGCGAGCGTGAGCAGCCTACGCCGCATCGGCCACCGCGGCGAGACACCGCTTCAGGTCGTAGAAGACGAGCCCCGGCGCAGTGCGGCCGCGCGTGACGGCGACGATCGTCCGAGTGTCCGCGTCCGTCACCGCGAACACGTCTCCGGCGGCAAGCGAGGCGTGGAGCTGCGTGACGCGGCCCTCGCTGCGAAACGCGGCGGCGCCGTCGAGAAGCTCCCGCACGGCACGCGCGAGGAGGCCCGTCCGTCCCTCGGGGACGCCGACGGAGCCGGCCGTTTCCCCGTCCTCGTCCACCACGGCAGCCGCCTCGATCTGCGGGGAGATCTCGACGAGATCCGCGAGAGCCCGCGCCGCCTCCATCGCCGTCGAGGCTATCAGCGAGGATTCGGCCGTGACGATCCGGCGGCGCCAGCTGGTGCGCAAGTTCTTCGCCGACCGCGGCACGCATCTCGCGGCCATGGTCGCCTACTTCGCCCTCCTCTCGTTCGTGCCGCTCGTCTTCCTCACGCTGTCGCTCTTCGGCTTCGCCCACCGCGCCGAGGCGTCGGACTTCTTCATCCGCGAGCTGAAGCACGCGTTCCCCGGGACGTCGCTCGACAGCATCATCAAGCTCGTGCGCCGGGTCCAGGACAACGCGGCGGCCCTCGGCATCATCGGCGGGATCGGCCTGCTCTGGTCGTCGCTCTCCCTCTTCAGCGCGCTCGAGTCGGCGCTCAACATCGTGTACGAGCTGCCGAACCGCCGCTTCCTGCACGGGAAGCTCGTGGCGGCGGCGCTGACCGCTTCGGTGCTCGTCACCCTCTTCGTCAGCCTCGTCGTCGGGGCCTTCGGCGTCGAGTTCCTGAAGCACAACCTCGGCGCCTTCGCGCGCAGTCCCGTTCTCGCGTACGTCGTCTCGATCGGGGCGTCTCTCGTGGGCGTCTTCCTCTTCCTCCTCGTCGTCTATCGCTGGCTGCCGAACACGCGCGTCCAGCTCGAGGAGGCGCTTCCGGGCGCGATCCTCGGCGCGCTCATGCTGGAGGCGTCGTTCCAGGCGCTGCCGATCTTCGTGCGCTTCGCCGACGTGAACGTGACGCTGCGGACGCTCGGCGGGCCCGCGATCCTCCTCCTCTGGCTGTACGTGATGGCGAACGTGATCGTCTTCGGCGGGGAGTTGAACTGGTGGTGGCGCGAGCGGCGGGCGGCCCCGGAGTCGCTGTCACTGACGGGAGCCGAGCGCCTCGAGTAGCGTCCGCGCGGCGCGGGCGCGGTGGGAGTTCTCGGCCTTCCACTCGTTCCCGAGCTCGGCCACTGTTCGCTCCTCGCCCTCGGGGACGAAGACCGGGTCGTAGCCGAAGCCCTCCGCTCCAGTGGCGGCGAAGACGATCCGGCCCTCGAGCGTGCCCGTGCCGCGCAGCTCGCGACCGTCGGGAGCAAGGAGGACGAGCTCGGAGACGTAGCGCGCACGGTGGTCCTCGACCCCCTCGAGCTCGCCGAGGAGCTTCGCGACCGCCGGCGGGCCTTCGGGCGCGTAGCGGGCGGAGAGCACGCCGGGACGGCCGCCGAGCGCCTCGACCTCGAGGCCCGAGTCCTCGGCGAGCACCCAGCCGGGCTCGTGCTGCCGGCCGAAGGCGGCCTTGATCGCGGCGTTCTCGTAGTACGTCGAGCCGGTCTCGGGCGGGTAGTCGTCGCGGTCGAGCGGCTCGATCGTCCAGCCGGGCAGGAGCCGCTCGAGCTCCCGCGCCTTGTGGGCGTTGCGCGAGCACAGGACGGCCGCTAGTCCGTCCACCGCACCTCGAGGACGCCGTCGATCTCGGCGACCTCCGCGACGACCGCAGGGGACGTCCCGGCCGCGAGCTCGACGTCGACCGCGACCGAGCGCCGGTCTCCTTCCTGCGCGATGTCGAGAGTCATGACCCTGCCTCCGCGCCGCTCGATCGCCTCGATGATGGGGACCGGGCTGCCGCCGGCCGGGATCTCGACGAGCAGCCGGTCGTGCTGCGGGCGGTAGCGGCTGAGCATCCGGAAGGCGATCACGCGCAGCGGCCCGAGCGTGAGCAGCGCGCCGAGCGTCGCGATGAGCGCGCCGTCCCAGTAGCCGGCCCCCGCCGCCATGCCGATCGCGGCGACGAGCCACAGCGAGGCTGCCGTCGTGAGCCCCCGCACCGAGAGGCCTTGCCGGATGATCGCACCGGCCCCGAGGAAGCCGATCCCGCTCACGATCTGCGCCGCGATTCGCGACGGGTCGACCTTGCCGTCGAAGCTCGCGAAGCCGTAGGCCGAGACGAGCGTGAAGAGCGCCGCGCCGACCGAGACGACGAGATGGGTACGGAGGCCCGCCTGCCGCTCGCGGAGCTCGCGCTCGAGGCCGATCGCGCCGCCGAGCGCCGCCGCGACGAACAGCCGCAGGAGCACCTCCGGCCAGCCGATGGTGTGCACGGCGGCGAGCGCGCTAAGGGAGCTCACGCGCGACCGCCTCCGCCTGGAGCGCAGCGATCTCCGCGATGCCCGCAGTCGCCAGTCCGAGCAGCTCGTCGAGCGTCTCGCGGGCGAACGGGTCGCGCTCGGCGGTCGCCTGCACCTCGACGAGGCGCCCGTCGCCGGTCATCACGACGTTCATGTCCGTGTCGGCGCTCGAGTCCTCCGCGTAGTCGAGATCGAGGAGCGGCACGCCGCCGACGACGCCGACCGAGACGGCCGCGACCGAATTGCGGAAGGTCCGCGAGAGCCCGAAGCGGTCGAGGGCCCGCATCGCCGCGACATAGGCGCCGCAGATCGCCGCGCAGCGCGTGCCGCCGTCGGCCTGGAGGACGTCGCAGTCCAGCCACAGCGTCCGCTCGCCGAGCGCGTCGAAGTCCGCGACCGCGCGCACCGCGCGCCCGATGAGCCGTTGGATCTCGACCGTCCTTCCCTGCTGCTTGCCGCGCGCCGCCTCGCGCTGCACGCGCTCCCCGGTCGAGGCCGGAAGGAGGGAGTACTCCGCGGTGATCCAGCCGCGCCCCTGGCCACGCAGCCAGCGCGGGATGTCCTCCTCGACCATGGCCGTGCACAGCACCTTCGTCCGTCCCTGCGTGATCACGACCGAGCCGTGCGGGTTCTCGAGGTAGTCCGGCTCGAACGAGATCGCGCGCAGCTGGTCGGGCCTACGGCCGTTCTCGCGGGCGCTCATGCCGCCGCCTCTTCCAGCGTCGCGACCGTGACGTGCTCGACCTCGGTCACCGGCAGCTGGAGGAAGCGGCGCCCCAGCTCGCGGAACGCGTCCGGGTCGCCTGTCGTGAGGAACCGGTACGCGCCCACGCGGCCGCGCTCGTTCTCGACGCCCTTGCGCGAGAGGGTCTCGGCGACCTCGCGCGCGGTCTCCTCGGCCGAGAAGACGAGCGTCAC
This sequence comes from Gaiellaceae bacterium, assembly GCA_035653395.1. Classification (GTDB taxonomy): domain Bacteria; phylum Actinomycetota; class Thermoleophilia; order Gaiellales; family Gaiellaceae; genus Palsa-739. The sequence continues at coordinate 50,045 of DASRBX010000028.1, read as the reverse complement.
GTCGCGGCCGAAGACCCGCTCGAAGATCTTGCGGATCAGGGGGTAGTGCGTGCAGCCGAGGATGACCGTGTCGACGCCCAGGGCCTGCAGCGGCGCCGCGTACTCGCGCACCGCGCGCTCCGTCTCCTCCCCGTACGGGTCGTCCCCTTCGATCAGCGGCACGAGGCGCGGGCAGGCGACCGGGTGGAAGGAGATGCCGGCGTCGAGCGCGTGCACGAGCTCGGCGTAGCGGCCCGCGTCCACGGTCGCCTCGGTCGCAAGCAGGCCGACCCGCCGGTTCCGCGTCGCCTGCACGGCAGCGTGCGCCTCCGGCGTGATGACGCCGACCACCGGCACCGTCAGCTCCTCCTGCAGCCGCGGCAGGGCGGCCGAGGTCGCGGCGTTGCACGCGACGAGGATCAGCTTCACGTCCTGACGGGAGAGATACGCGCCAATCTCGCGCGCGAAGCGACGGATCTCCTCGAGTGGACGCGGCCCGTACGGCAGCCGCGCATGGTCGCCGAGGTAGACGAAGTCCTCGTTCGGCATGGTGACGAGGCACTCGTGGAGGACGGTCAGGCCGCCCACTCCCGAGTCGAATACGCCCACGGAACGCGGATCCATCGCGTCATCGTACGCAGGCGATACGTTGGCGCCATGGCGCGGGCCATTCTCGCCTTGTGCGTCGCCACGCTCATCTGTGTGATCAGCTCGGGGGATGCACGCGCCGGCTCGGTAACCATCCAGGAAGTGACGATCACCGGCGCCGGCGGCGTGCAGCTCGCATGCAGCTTCGTTCTTCCCTCCGGCCCAACGCCGACCGGAGGCTGGCCGGGAATCGTGGTCTTCCCCAGCCTCGGCGTTACGCACGACGCCTACGCCTACGACGGCGCTCAAACTGTCTTCGCCTTCGACGGGTTCGCCTCTGTCTCGTGCGATGAGCGCGGGACGGGCGCGTCCACCGGTTCGTTCGACTTGGCCGGGGCGCGCGATGCCCAGGACGCGCAGGCGATCTTCAACTGGCTCACCGCCCAGCCGGGCGTTTCCCCCACCCGGATCGGCGCGATCGGAGTCGATCTGGGTGGCGCGGAGGTCTGGGACGCGGCTGTCGCAGGCGTCCCGTTCAAGGCGATCGTCGCCGGGGACACATGGTCGAGCCTCGACCGGGCGCTGAAGCCGACCGGCGTGCTCAACGCCGGCCTGTTCCAGCTCCTCTCGACCGGAGGCCCGACGACCTGGAACACCACGCCCGGGATCGCAGCCCGCTCCTACCGCAAGCATCTCCACTCGCTCGCAATCCCGACGCTGATCGTCCAGGCCCGAAGGGATTTCCGCTGGGATCTGAGCCAGGCGACTGCTGCGTACGGGCTGCTCTCGGGCCCGAAGCGCCTGTCGGTCGTCTGGTCGCCTCCGTACGACGACCCGGAGATCGAGGCGTGGTTCAAGCACTACCTCGCCCGCGGACCGAAGATCGCGGGCGGGGTCGACATCGAGAGCGAAAGACCGGGCCACACGATCACGACGTTCCGCCGCGTCCCGCCGACCCGCCCTGTGAGCGTCAACCTGCTTGGCCCGGGCCTGAAGCGCAGTGTTCGGCTGCCGGGCGGGCCGCTCGAGACCTTCGGCGGCGGCAGCGTCACGGTCCGCTACGCGGACGCGTCGTGGGCGCAGGCCGTCGCCACGGTCTCGACCGCGAAGGGCAAGGTCGTGACAGAGGGAGCCGCTCCCGTGGCGCACCAGGCGGGGGTTCTGAAGATCCAGCTCCTGAACGAGGCCGCGCTCCTGCGGCGCGGGAAGAAGATCGTCGTCACGCTGAGCAGTCACGACGCGACATTCGGCGGAACAGCGGCCGGAACGATCGCGATTCAACGCGTCACGCTGCGGCTGTCCGTCCTCGCTCGCGCCGTCTCGCACTAGCAGTGGTGCCGGTCCGCATCGGCACCTGCTCGTGGGCCGACGAGGCGCTCTCGAAATGGTTCTATCCGCCCAGGCTGCCGGCGAAGGAGCGGCTCGCCTGGTACGCCGAGCACTTCGACACCGTCGAGGTCGACTCCACCTTCTACCGCCTGCCCAGCGAGTCGATCGTCCGCGGCTGGGCCGAGCGGACGCCGGACGGCTTCACGATGCACGTGAAGGCGTTCGGGCTGATGACGCGGCATCCGGTCAAGGCCGAGGCGATCCCGGAGGACCTGCGCGCCGAGATGCCCGTGGACGAGCACGGCCGCGTCGACCGGCCGCCGCGCGAGCTTCGAGGCGAGGTCTTTGGCCGCTTCCTCGCCGCGCTCGAGCCGCTCCGCGCGGCCGGCAAGCTCGGCGGCATCCTGCTCCAGCTGCCGCCGTACGTCGTGTGCAAGGACGCCTCGCTCGACTACCTGGAGTGGGCGCGGGAGCAGCTCGGGAACGACGAGATGCTCGTCGAGTTCCGGCACCGCTCATGGCTCGACGACGAGAACCGCGACGCGAGCCTCGCCCTCCTCGAGCGGATCGGCGCCGGCTACGTCGTCGTCGACGCGCCGCGCTCCGACGCGGCAAGGAACCTCGTCCCCACCGTCGTCGCCACGACGTCCCCCACCGCATACGTCCGCTTCCACGGCCGCAACCTCGCGACGTGGAACAGGCGGGGCGGCTCGGCGGCGGAGCGCTTCGACTACCTCTACTCCGACGAGGAGCTGGGCGAGTGGGTCGAGCCGCTGCGGGAGCTCGCCGCGCGGTCGGAGCAGGCCTACGCCTTCTTCAACAACAACGCCTCGTCGGAGGACCCCGACAACCCGCTGCGGCGCGTCTCGCAGGCGGCGACGAACGCGCGGCAGCTGCGCCGGCTGCTCGACGTGAACCGGATCCCGGCGAGCGGCGGGACGTAGGCTGGCGCCGTGGACGTCCTCTCGGTCGTGCATCCCGGCGACGCGGGCAGCGAGCTCTTCGGCCCGCTCGTCGTCGAGCTCGGCCACCGGTTCGACGAGCGGTCCTTCGCCGAAGGGGCACCGCCGACGGAGGCCTACGACGCGGTGCTCGTCTTCGGCGGCCCGATGCACGTCGACCAGGACGACGTCCATCCCTGGCTCCGCGACGAGGCCGCCTGGCTGCGCGAGCTGATCGAGGGGCCGACGCCGACGCTCGGCATCTGCCTCGGCTCGCAGCTGCTCGCCCAGGCGGCGGGCGCCTCGGTCGGGCCGCTGCCTGTCCCGGAGATCGGCTGGAGCCAGGTCGAGCTGACCGGCGCCGGCGAGGAGGACCCCGTTCTGTCGTCGCTGCCGCCGCGGTTCGAGGCGCTGCAGTGGCACCACTACGCGCACGAGCTGCCCGAGGGCGGAGTGGCGCTCGCGCACAGCGCGGCGTCCCTGCAGGGGTTCCGGCTCGGCGACCGCTGCTGGGGAGTCCAGTTTCACCCGGAGGTGACCGAACCGCAGCTCGAGCGCTGGATCGGGGACAAGGCCGACCTGCCCGCCGATCCCGAGCGGCTGCGCGCCGAGACGCGCGAGCGGATCGGCGGCTGGAACGAGCTCGGCCGCCGCCTCTGCCGCTCGTTCCTCGCCGCGGCCGAGCGGCTTGCCCGCTGACGCGCTCGCCCTCGCCCTCGCCGCGGCGGTCCTCCACGCGGGCTGGAACGTGCTGCTGCGAGGGTCGGAAGACGTCGAAGCCCGCACCGCCGTCGTCCTCGGGCTCTCGCTGTTGATCTTCGCGCCGGTCGCCGCGGCCACGTGGTCGGTCTCGTGGGCGGTCGCGCCGTACGTCGCCGCATCGGCAGCGTTCGAGGGCGCGTACTTCGCGCTCCTCGTCGCCGCCTACCGCCGGCGGGAGCTGTCCGTCGTCTATCCGATTGCGCGCGGCTCGGCGCCGCTGCTCGTCCTGCTCGGGACGGGGGTCGTCCTCGGCCGCCACGTGTCCGCGAGCGCGGCGGCCGGCGTCTGCCTCGCCGCCGGCGGGGTCGTGCTCGTGCGGGGCGTGAGAGGCGGAGCCGAGGGGGTGCTCGTCGCGCTCGCGATCGGCTGCGCGATCGCCGGGTACACGCTCGTCGACAAGGACGGGCTCCCCCACGCGGCCGCCCTCCCCTACCTCGAGCTCGTCATGGCCCCGGTCGGCCTCGTCGCGCTGCCGGTGGTCGCGCTGCGGCGCGGAGCCCGGGCCCTGCGGGCCGAGCTCGGGTGGAGCGCCCTTCTCACCGCCGCCGCGTCCTTCGGCGCGTACGCGCTCGTGCTCGCCGCCCTCCGGCTCGCCCCCGCGCCGGAGGTCGCAGCGGTGCGCGAGACGAGCGTCGTCCTCGCGGCCCTGCTCGCCGCCGCCTTCCTGCGCGAGCGCGTCGGGCCCGGGCGCCTGGCGGGCGCGGTCGCCGTGGCGGGGGGAGTCGCGCTGATCGCCCTCTCCTAGTAGTAAGGCCTCACGACATCCGGCACGCGCTCCGGCTGCCGCCACTGGCGACGAGCTTGACTCGCGGCGCGGCGCCGATCAGGATCGCGCGGACGGAGGACTTCGGCTACTGGAGGCGGACAGCATGGACGTCGTAAGGAACCTCTCGCGTGAGGCCCAGATCGTCCTCGGCGGAGCGGTGCTCTACCTGATCTTCTCGTTCCTCGACTGGCAGCAGGTCTCGGTGTTCGGCCACGCATACGGGCTGACCCTCTGGCACGGCATCGGCGTCGTCGCCGGTCTGCTCGTGATCGCGCTGCTGCTGTGGGAGGCGGGACGACTGTTCGAGGTGAAGGTGCAGCTCGGAACGCTGAGCGCGGGGCTCGTCTCGGTCGCACTCGCCTTGCTGCTCGCCCTGTTCACGGTGATCGCCTTCCTGAACAAGGGGACGGCACGGCACTGGCCGGCGTGGATCGGCCTGCTCCTCGGGCTCGTGATCGCAATGGCAGCGGTGGCTCGCGCGCGCGCCGAGGGAGTGGAGATTCCGCGGGCGACCTCGTCGGCAGCCGCTCCGGCAGGGGATCCCGGGCCGCCGGTCGAGACACCGCCCGAGGCGCCTCCCGCCCCCGAGGAATAGCTCAGCGCTCGAGCGGCAGCTCGTCGTGGCGGCTCCACTCGTGCCAGGAGCCGGCGTAGTTGCGCGCTGCGTACCCGGCCGAGCGCAGCGCGAGCGTCGCGAGCGCCGAGCGCGACCCGGAGTGACAGTAGGCGACGATCTCCGCACCCTCGGGGAGCGCGACGAGCTCGCGGATCCGCTCGGGCGGCGCGGGCCGCCCCGGACCCGCGAACAGCTCGGAGACGTCGAGGTTGATCGCACCGGGGATGTGTCCCTGGCGGGGGTCGCACGGCTTGCCTCGGCGGCCGGCGTACTCGTCCGGCGTCCGCACGTCGAGGACCGTCAGCGAATCGTCTCCGAGCCGGCCGACGAGCTCCTGTCGCGTCGGCAGTGCGCTCGGGCGCGGCTCGAGGTCGGCCTCGCGCACCGGCTCGAGCTCGACCGCGCCCTCCTCGAGCTCTCCCTGCCAGCCGGCGATGCCGCCGAGCAGGATCGCGACCCGCCGGTGGCCGGCGAGCTCGGCCATCTGGGCCGCCGGCATCGCGCCGACGCCGTCCCCCCGGTCGACGAGCACGAGGCGCTCGCGGCCGGTGATCCCGTGGCGCCGTAGGCGAAGCGCGATCTCCTGCGCGAGCGCGCGCGCCGACTCCTCGTCGGCCGCAGGCGGAGGCGAGCCGAGCACGAGCGGGCGCGAGCCGGGGATGTGCCCGCGCATGTGCGCGTTGGGGCCGCGGACGTCGCCGACGACGAGGTCGGCCTCGCCGAGATGCTCGGCCAGCCACTCGGGGTCGACGACCGCGCTCAGAGTCACAGCGCGGCGACGATACCGGCTTCGGCCGCGACCGCGGGCCGCTCTTCGAGCCGCGCCAGCCAGTCTACGAGCGCCGGGAAGCCCTCGATCTCGACGCCGAGCATGTCGCGCGCCCGGAGCAGCCACGGGACGTACGCGATGTCCGCCAGCCCGTACTCCATCCCGCCGAGGTAGGGCCGCTCCTCGAGCATCGAGTCGAGCCTGGCGAGCGCCGCGTCGAGCTGCTCGCGCGCGCCGTCCTCACCGCGACGGAACGCGTAGTACGGATCGGTCAGGTCGCCGTCGCGGAAGACGAGCACCCGGACCGCGGCGCGGTCGGCGGGATCCGGCGGCAGCAGCGGCGGCTCCGGGTAACGCTCCTCGAGGAACTCCATGATCACCGCCGACTCCGGCAGTGGCCGGTCGTCCTCCTCGAGCACCGGCACGCGGCCCGTCGGGTTCTTCTCGTACAGCCACGCGGGCCGGTCGGAGAGGTCGATCTCGACGACGTCGGGCGCGATGCCTTTCTCGGCGAGCACGATCCGCACGCGCGCGCAGTACGGGCAGCGCGGCGCGTCGTAGAGGACGAGGCTCACGGCCGGACTCCGATCACGGCGGCGATCTGCTCGTACAGCTCCTGAGCCGGCGGCAGGTCGTCGGGCGACGCGGCGGTGCGGGCCACCTCGCGCACGCGTCTCGGGTCGGCGCCCGTCAGCCGCCCGACGACGGTGGCGTTCGACCCCAGCGCGTAGGCGTCGCCCGGCGGCAGGGCGCCGTAGTACTCCGGGACGGACAGGTACTCGTCGACGTCGGCGCCGCGGTCGAAGAGGTCGTAGCGGACGACGGCCCCGCGCTCGACGCCGAGGGAGAGGACGACCCCGCCGCTCGTGTACGAGAGCTCCTTCGCGAGCGCCTTCAGCCGCGTCGGATCGTCGTCGGTCACGTCCGAGCGCACGCGCACCCAGTTGCCCTCCACCTCGACCTCCGGCTCGCTGCGGAGCACCTTGGCCGCGTCGCGCCTCACCTTCTCGACGTCGTCGGTCTGGACGTGGACGAAGCCGAAGGTCGGCCCCTCGGCGGGCGCGAGGCGCTGTCCGAGCTGCGCGAGCGGCGCGCCGAGGGTCAGCTCGATCGGCTTGAAGCCCCAGCGCTCGTAGATCGCGCGCGCCTCGGCGTTCGAGGCGAGGACCTCGAGCTCGAGCATCTCCGCCCCGGCCTGCTGCAGCCGCTCCGCCGCCTCCCGGACGAGCGCCGCCGCGAGTCCCCTGCGCCGCGCTGCCGGGCGCACGTACAGGACCTCGAGGAACCCGAGCCGCTCGCCCTTGCGCCGCGCTACGGCCAGCCCGTCCGTATCCGCGAGGAGGACGATCTCCTGCTCGACGGCCTGCTCGAGCCACTCGAGATCCTCCTCCAGGTCGTCCGCGCGCCACGGCTCGTCCGGAATCTCGGTGTCGAACGCCCGCCACAGCTCGCGCACCAGCTCGAGGTCTTCGGCGGTCGCGGGACGAATCACGGCGTCAGGTACTGGACGAGGAGGTAGTGCGCAGTCAGGTTCTGGAAGGGCTCGAAGCGGGCGCCCGCCGCGCGGACGTCGACGTCACCATAGAGCGCACGGACGGCCTTGCGCAGCGCGAGGTCGCCGGCCGGCCAGGCCCGCGGACGGGCGAGGTAGCGGGCGAGGAACCAGTCGGCCGTCCACTCGCCGAGCCCTCGCAGCGCCGTCAGCCGCTCCTTCACCTCCTCGTCGGGGAGCAGCGCCAGCGCGTCGAGATCGAGCTCGGAGCGCGCGAGCCCGGTCACGTACTCGGCCTTGCGGCGCGAGAAGCCGAGCGAGCAGAGCTCCTCCTCCGAGACGCGCGCCAGCCGCTCGCGCGTCGGGAACGCCCGGACGCGGCCGACCGGCTCGCCGAAGCGCTCGACGAGCCGGTTGCGGATCGCAACGGCCGCGAAGAGCGAGACCTGCTGCGCCGTGATCGCGCCGACGAGCATCTCGAACGGGTCGGGCGCGAGCGTGGGCCGGTAGCCCGCGAAGCGCACGACGAGCGGGGCGAGCAGCTCGTCCCTCGCGGCCCAGGCCGAGAAGGCGACGAGGTCGAAGTCGAGGCCGAGCAGCCTGCGGACGACCGGCTCGGTCGCTGCGTCGAGCGGATCGACCTCCACTCCGCCTTCGCCCGCCGCGATCCGCAGCTCCCGCCCGCCGACCGCGCGATACAGCGCCCCGTCCTCCCAGACCGTCGCCCGGTCGACCCCGAAAACGCGAAACCGCGCCGTCGTCAGCGCGAGATCGAACGGCTGCGGGACCTGCAGCAGCGGCACCCGCGCGGCGCGCTACAGGTGCGAGGTCAGCCCGGCGCCCGACGCGTCGGCGCCCTCGGGCGCATCGCCGTCCTGCGCGTTCGCGTACCACGAGCGCCAGTACGTCCCGTCGTCGAGGTCGCGTGCGAAGCTCGTCAGGCGCAGCGGGTGGAACGTGTCGCACATGACGGCGAGCTCGTGCGTCTCGTGCATCCCGATCGCCTTCTCGGCGAGCCCGGGCTGCGGCCCGTGCGGCAGGCCCGACGGATGGAGCGTGATCGAGCCGACCTCGACGCCCCTGCGCGAGCCAAAGTTGCCGGAGACGTAATAGATCATCTCCTCGGACTGCAGGTTCGAGTGGTGGTACGGGATCGGCACCGCCAGCGGGTCGAAGTCGAGCTTGCGCGGACAGAACGAGCAGATCACGAAGTTCTGCCCCTGGAAGGTCTGGTGCGAGGGCGGCGGCTGGTGGATCCGGCCGGTGATCGGCTCGAAGTCGTGGATCGAGAAGGTCCATGGATAGAGGTAGCCGTCCCAGCCGACGACGTCGAACGGGTGGTAGTCGACGACGTACGTCTGGTAGCCGTCCCGGACGCGCACCTTCACCGGGTACTCGCCGCGCTCGCGCACCGTCTTCAGCTCGGTCGGCGGATGGATGTCGCGGTGGTAGTACGGGGCGCCCTCCATCAGCTGGCCGTACTGGTTGCGGTAGCGGCGGGGGATCTCGATCAGGCCCGGCGTCTCGAAGACGAGGTAGCGCTGGGGCCCTTCGGGTCGGAAGCGGTACGTCGTGCCGCGAGGCACGACGACGTAGTCGCCTTCGGAGTAGGGGAGGTCGCCGAAGATCGTCTCGAGCGTGCCCGAGCCCTCGTGGACGAAGATGACCTCGTCTCCCTCGCCGTTGCGGAAGAAGTAGTCCATCGAGCCGGACGGGCGACAGAGCGAGATCTCGACGTCGTCGTTCCACATGAGGAGGCGGCGACCGGTGATCTCGTCGCCGGCGGGCTCGGTGTCGAATGTCTTGAAGTGCCGGTGGCCGTGCTGGTCGGGCACCCACTCCTCCCGCTCGATGGGCTCGAAGCCGGCGAGCTCCCTGACGCGGCACGGCGAGTGGAGGTGGTAGAGGATCGACTCGTTGCCGGTGAAGCCCTCGAGGCCCATGACCTCTTCGGTGAGCAGCGTCCCGTTCTCGCGGAACTGCACGTGCCGCTTGCGCGGGACGTCGCCGAGGCGCTGGTAGAACGGCATGGCAGAAGGTTACTGCAGGGCTAGTGGACGACCTGCCAGACGCGATAACCGTCTTTGAAGCGGCCGACGTAGAAGACGCTCTCGGAAAGGCTCCCGCTCGGCTCGAACCTGCGCAGGGTGACGTAGACGACGACGGTACGCCGCCAGACGCGCGTGCCGCACTCGAATTTCGCTCCCCCTCCCCGCTCGTGGTCCGCGGTGGCCAGGTCCGCCCGAGTCACCTGCGGCCGGGCCGCCGGACGCGTATGGCGGAGAGCCGCCTTCGTGGCGGGCCCGATTGGGTTCTCCGTCAGCGGGAGAAGGTGCCGAGGATCGCGCTCGACGGTCACGAGCCCGCGCGTGCAGATAGGCGATCGCTTCGCGCGCGAGGCGGAGGCCACCGCGGTGACCGTCGCCACGGCGAGCAAGCCGACCGCAAGAACGAGCGATCTCCTCACGTCGCCCCATCCTCGCCCCCGAGCGCCAGCTGCGCAAGCCTGCGGCCGACCGCCGGCGCAAACTTGAAGCCGTGCCCCGAGCACGCCGAGCCGATGACGACGCGGCCGCGCCGCTCGAGCACGAACTGCTCGTCCGCCGTCGTCGTGTAGAGGCAGGTCTCCGCGTCGACCGGCTCGGGGTCGACCTCGGGGAAGCGGTCGCGCACCCAGGCCGCGATCCGCTCGACGATCGCGGCGTCCGGCGCCGCGTCGGCGTTCGGATCTGCCTCGGCGCCGGCGTGGTGCGCTCCGGCCTTGAGGCCGTGCAGCGGGTCGTGCAGGGAGTACATCCCGTGGCCCCCCGTCTCGACGTCGAGGTCGACGATCGAGGGCGGCGGCGGTCCCTCGCGCCGGAAGTAGGCGACCGTCTCCCGCGTCACCCTCACGGGAACGTCGGGAACGAGGTCGCGCACCCACGAGCCCGCGGTCACGACGACGACGTCCGCGTCGAGCTCGTCGGTCGAGGCGATCCGCCGGTTCGTCTCCACCTCGACCCCCGCCGCCTCGAGAAACGCGTGTCGCGCCCGGTCGGCGAACACGACCCCGGCGTCGGGGACGTGGAGGGCGGTCCAGCCCTCGGGCAGGGTCGCGCCGCGCGCTCGCAGCTCCGCCCGGTCGAGGATCCGGTACGGCAGGTCACACGCGTCGAGCGCGCGGGCGGAGGTCAACCCGGGGTCGGCGACGAGCTCGATCAGTCCGTAGAGCCCGAGCAGATCGGGGTCGAGGTCGCGCCAGCCCGCGTACGCCTCCTGCGCGAAGCGGACCCACCGCACGTCGGGATATGCGACGCGGAAGATGCGCGTACGCCCGTGGCTCGAGCCGCGGTCGTGGTCGAGCGAGAACTGCTCGTGCACGGTCACCTCGGCGCCGCGGTCGCGCAACGCCCACGCCGTCGCGCAGCCCATCACACCCGCCCCGACCACGGCGACCCTCACCGGACGATCAGGTCCCCCGGAAAGAGCCTCGTGTTCTCCGCGGCCTGCGCCACGAGGCGTCCCCAATCCACTCCCGGCGGCACCTCCTCGTCCGGCGTGGTCACGACCGGCCCGAGCGTGAGCGCGAAGTCGCGCTGCTTGGCGCCTCGCAGCCGGCGGGCGACCCACTCCACGAACGGCGTGAAGCCGCCGATCGCGCCGTCGGCGCCGACGATCGCCGCCGTCCGCTCGACCGGCTCGGCGCCGGCCACTCCGACGTCCTCGCCCGCCGCCTTGATCGCGGCCGGGTTGGCGAAGACGAAGTCGCCGTCCTCGTCGAAGATCCGCACCGACGGCGGATGGAGGACGGGCGCACGGAAGACCACCTCGTCCAGCGGATACTCGGCATGCTCGCGCGCCTGGCCGCCTCCGGCGAAGAAGGCCTGCAGCGTCTGCGCGGCGAGCTGGATCACCCTGTCGCCGTCGATCCGTCCCGGCCAGCCGCGCTCGAGCAGCGGGTCGCGCGGGGAGAACATGCAGAGCTTCATCGGGGCTCGGTGTGCACGACGACATCGGCGATCTCCGGCCGCTCCCGCCGGATCAGCTCCTCGATCCGGCTCGCGTCCGCGTGCGCGTCCGCCAGCGTGTCGGCGCCGAGGCGCAGCGTCAGGTAGGCGACGAGCCCCTCGTCGGTGTCGACGAAGCGCAGCTCGGCGGGGTCGACGCCGAGCTCGGTGCGGACGATGCGGCGCACCGTCGCGGCGTCGCCGGCGACCTCCGTGCCGGCCGCCTTCTCGCCGAGCGGCTCGAGGTGGGTCTGGATCGACGAGACCTCGGGCACCGCCCGCTCGATCGCCTGTTCCACCTCCTCGGCGATGGCGTGGGCGTCGTCGAGGGAGAGCCCGCCGGGCAGCTTGAGGTGGAGGGAGAGCTCGGTGCCGCTGTCGACCGAGACGACCGAGACGTTGTGCACCTCGCGCACGCGCGGGACGTTGAGCGCCGCCGCGTGCGCCCGCTCGCGCACGTCCGCTTCGTCGCCGGCGATCGGCTCGACGTGCACGACGACGTCCGCCTCGGGCAGCGCGGACTGCACCGCCCGCTCGACGAGGTCGGCTGCCGCGTGGCCCTGGCCCACGCCGGCCTCGTAGTCGACGCCGATCACGACGTCGGCGAACACGCGGCCGGCCGCCTGCCGCATGCGCAGCCGCCGGAGCTGGACGGCCGGCTCGATGCCGACGATCGCCTGCCGGGCCGCCTCCTCCGCGTCCGCGGGCACGCGGTCCATCAGGACGTCCACGTTGCGCCGCATCAGCCGCGAGGCCGCCAGCAGGACGAGCCCCGCGACGAGGAGCGCCGCGACGGCGTCGGCACGTGGGTGCCCGGCGCGGACGAGCAGCAGGCCGACGAGCACCGCGACGGAGCCGCCGAGGTCGCTCCCGAAATGGAGCGCGTTCGAGGCGAGCGCGGGGCTCGAGTACGCCCGCGCCGCGCGCCACGACGCCGTCGTGCGCGCGAGGTCGATGCAGATCACGAGGCCGACCACGAGGAGCGCGTACCACGGCGCCCGCACCGAGGTGACGCCGTCGACGAGTCTCACGATGGCGCGCCAGACGATGACCGCGCTCGCGACGACGAGGATCGCGCCCTCGGCGAGCGCCGCGAGGTGCTCGGCCTTCCCGTGCCCGTACTGGTGGCCGGGGTCGGCAGGCCGGACGGCCACGCCGACCGCGAAGAACGTGAGCAGCGCGGCGATCAGATCGGTGCCGGAGTGCGCGGCCTCCGAGACGAGGCCGAGGCTGTGCGTGGCGAGCCCGGTGGCGAGCTTGAGCGCGATGAGCGCGAGCGCGGCGAGTACCGACCAGAGCGCGGCTTTCCGCTGGGCCTCCACGCTCGAAAGCGTACGCAGGGCTCAGGTTTGCACGGGCTCCGGCGGCCAGATGAGCGCGTCCTGCCGGAACGCGAAGTGGCAGCAGCGCGGCGCGCCGGCCAGCGTGAACGGCGAGATCGAGGTCAGCTCGATCTCGGCCTCCGCCGGGCTGAGCAGCCAGCGGTCGTGGTGCATCTCGGCGCTCGCGTCGGCGGCGAAGATCCGGTAGCGCTCGGTGAGGAACGCCTCGAGCGAGCCGGGCTCGGGGTGGAAGGTCTCGTCCGAGGCGCGATAGCGCGCCGCGAAGACCCGCCCCGGCTCGCCGACCCGCACGCACTCAGCCTCCTGCCAGTCGCCGACCGGCTCCAGCGTCATCCGCGCGTGGAAGGCGGGGACGCGGTAGATCCTGCGCACGCCGAGCGCGGCCAGTCGACTGGAAGCGTCGATGCTGAAGAACCACACTCCGGGGAGCCCGTCCGGGCCGCGCACGTACGTGCGCACGTTGAGCTGCAGGAAGGACGAGATGCCGGGCACGGGAAGCGCACCGCGGGCCCGGAGCGCACGCACGCGGAAGAACATGAACCCGAGCCACGCGGTCCCGTCGTGCTCCTCGATCTCGAGCTCGTCGGGCACGCGCTGCCGGAGCTCGACCCTGGAGACGGGCCAGTGCGCCCAGAAGCTGTGCTCCCAGGTCTGGCCGAGCGTCCAGCGGCTCGCGGGAAGGGGGAACGGACGGTGGCCGACGCGGCGCAGCGAGCGCGCCTGCCGGCTCGCCGCCCTCGCGTCGTCGAAGAGGTCCGTCTACCGCTCCTAGAGGTTCCCGCGCAGCGCCTGCTCGCGCTCGATCGCCTCGAACAGGGCCTTGAAGTTGCCCTCGCCGAAGGTCGTCGCGCCGTGCCGCTCGATCACCTCGAAGAAGACCGTCGGCCGGTCCTGCGCGGTCTTGGTGAAGATCTGCAGCAGGTAGCCGTCGTCGTCGCGGTCGACGAGGATCCTGTGCTCTTGCAGTACCGGCCACTCCTCGGCGATCTCGCCCACGCGCCCCGGCGCTTCGTCGTAGTAGGAGTCGGGCGTGTCGAGAAACTGGAAGCCGCGCTCCTTCATCGCCTCGACGGTGCCGACGATGTCGGTCGTCGCGAGCGCGATGTGCTGCGCGCCGGCGCCGCCGTAGAACTCGACGTACTCCTCGATCTGGCTCTTGCGCTTGCCCTCGGCCGGCTCGTTGATCGGGAACTTGATCTTCCCGGAGCCGTCCGACATGACCTTGGACATGAGGGCCGAATACTCGGTCTGGATCTGGTCGTCCCCGAAGTGGAGGATGTTCGCCATCCCGAACACGCGCTCGTAGAACTCGACCCAGTAGTTCATCCGGCCGAGCTCGACGTTGCCGACGATGTGGTCGATGTTCGTGAGGCCGACGCCCTGCCCGGCGTGCCCGTTCTCCGACACCGAGACGTAGCCGGGCAGGAACGGCCCGCAGTAGTCGCTACGGTCGACGAACGTGTGGATCGTGTCGCCGTACGTCGCGATCGCGGCGCGTTCGACCAAGCCGAACTCGTCCTCGTCGCGGCGGGGCTCCATGACGCTGCGGGCGCCGCGTGAGACCGCCTCGCGGTACGCCTGCATGGCGTCGGGGACGGTGAGCGCGATGTCGCGGACGCCGTCGCCGTGCCTCGCGTGGTGCCTCGTGATCTCGTGCTCCTCGCGCAGCGCGCTCGTGACGACGAAGCGAACGTCCCCCTGCTCGAGCACGTACGAGGCCCGGTCGCGGACCCCCGTCTCGGGGCCCGCGTACGCGGTGCGGGTGAAGCCCATCGCGTGCTCGTAGAAGTACGCGGCTTGCTTTGCGTTGCCGACCCAGAGCTCGACGTGGTCCCAGCCGTTGAGCGGCATGAAGTCTTCGGCCATGGACCGATTATGCCGGTGCCTGCGACTCGGTGGAACGCGTCGCCTGCCTACGGCGCACGCGCTCGTAGGCAATGCCGGCGAAGATGAGGACCCCGCCGGCGATCTCGAGGGTGTGCAGGCTCTCGCCGAGCAGGACGAGCGCGAAGAAGACGGCGAAGAAGGGCTGCAGGTTGCCGAACAGCGCGGCACGCGAGGGCCCGACGCGGTCGATCGCGGTGAACCAGAGGATGTTCGTGAGGAAGAGCGGCCCGACGACGGCGTAGCCGAAGCCGAGCCACACCTTCCAGCCGAACGAGAACGACTGGTCGGCCACCTGGGTCGACGCGATCGCGGCGAGCGGCACCCAGCCGATCGCGAGCACGAGCGCGCTGATCCTGTACGGCGAGTAGCGCCGCATGAGCGGCCGGATGGAGACCGTGTACGCGGCCCACGTGAATGCGGTCACGACCGCGATCAGGTCGCCGCCGAGCGAGCTGCCGAGCCCGCCGGTCGCGGCCGCCGCGATGAGGGCCACGCCCACGAACGTGAGGAGCGCCCCCACCCAGAACGCCGGCGCGAGCGTCTCGAGCCCGAGCACGACCGAGATCAGCCCGATGAAGACCGGCGTCGCTCCGAGCAGCAGGGCGACCGTCGAGGCGTGCGCGAGCTTGACCCCGTAGACGAAGCAGACCTGGTTGACGAAGATGAAGAACGCCGCGAGCAGGACGTACCGCAGGTCCGCTCGGGCGATGCGGAAGGAGCGCTCGCGCCGGTACGTGAAGGCCCAGAAGAGGGCGATCGCGGCGAAGTAGCGGATCGTCCCGTACGCGAGCGGCAGCCAGCCGTGCTCGAACATGTACTTCGTGACCGTGATGTTGAGGGCCCACAGGAGCACGGTCCCGAGCAGCATCAGGTCCACGATGGAGGGGCGCCGCACGTCTCCGAACGTACCTTTAGGCTCCGTTTCGATGCCGGAGCCGACCTTCAGCGACGTCGACGAGCTCGTGAGGCCTGCCACTCCCCACTTCGCCTACCAGCTTCGCGCCCGCGTGCGCGAGCTCGTTCTCGACCTGCCCGAGGAGCATCCGGTGCGGCGATACGCGGAGGAGAAGATGGAGCTGCTCGACCGGCTCGGGCACGCCTCCTCGAAGGCGGAGGACAGCCGGCGCGAGCCGCGCACGCGGCCCGGCTGGAGCGAGCTGCCGAGCTCGGCGCCCGCCGACGAGCCGCTGCCGCGGCGATGAACCTCGAAGGAGCCTCGGTGCTCGTCACCGGGGGGACGCGGGGGATCGGCCGGGCGATCGCGCTTCGTCTCGTGGCCGACGGTGCCTCACGCGCGGTGCTCGGCTACATGCGCAACGACGCCGCGGCCGAGGAAGCCGCCGGGCTCGTGCGAGACGCCGGCGCCGAGCCGGTCCTCGTGCGCGGCAACGTCGCCGACGCCGGCGTCGTGGAGGAGCTGGCCGCGGCCGGCCCGTACCGCGTCGTCGTGCACAACGCCGCCACCGGCGTCATCCGGCCCGCGCTCGAGACCGAGGACAAGCACTGGGACTGGACGCTCGCGGCGAACGCCCGGGCGTTGCTCTCCCTCGCCCGGGCTACCGCCCCGGAGATGGAGGAAGGAGCCGCGATCGTCGCGATCTCGAGCCTCGGCTCGCAGCGCGTCCTGCCCAACTACGTCCTCGTCGGCACCTCGAAGGCGGCCCTCGAATCCGTCGTCCGCTACCTCGCCTTCGACCTCGCGCCGCGCGGGATCCGGGTCAACTGCGTCTCGGCGGGCGTCGTGGACACCGAGGCGCTCGACTGGTTCCCGAACAAGGAGCAGATGCTCGCGACGGTCAAACGGACGCCGGCCGGGCGGCTCGTCGAGCCCGAGGACGTCGCTGCCGCCGTCTCGTTCCTCTGCACGCCGGACGCGGCCATGATCTGCGGCCAGACGCTGGTCGTGGACGGCGGCTACTCGCTCGGGGCGTAGACCGTGGAGCCGACCGAGGAGAACCTGCGCGCCTGGGACGCCGTGCACCGGGCCCGCGCCGAGCCGGTGGCGCTCCCGAGCGTCGTGGCGCGCACGCTCGGCGAGCTGAAGGGGAAGCGCGTGCTCCATCTGTTGTGCGGCACCGGCGAGGCGACGGCCACGCTCGCGGAGCTCGGGGCGATCGCGACGGGCGTCGACCCGCGACCGGCCGCGCTCGAGGCCGCGCGGGAGCGGTGGCCGAAGATCCTCTGGATCGACGGCAACCCGCAGTCGCTGCCCCGCCAGCTACGGCGGGGGCGCTTCGACCTCGTCTATTCGGGCGAGGGCGTCCTCGGCGGGCTCGACGATCTCGACGGCTGGGCCACCGGGATCGGCGCCGCCCTGCGCGGGCACGGCGAGCTCCTCGTGTTCGACGACCACCCGGTCGCGGATTGCGTGGACGGCCTGATGCGGTGGCGCAGCGACTACTTTCGCGACCCGGCCGATCCCGACCCGCTATGGCGGATCGGCCAGGTCGTGAGCGCGCTCGCGCGCGCCGGCCTGCACGTCGAGGCGCTGGAGGAGTACCCCGGGGGCACGTCGCGCCGCGGCCACGACCGCCGCGTCCCGGCCACGTTCCTGCTCTACGCGCGGCGCGCGTCCTAGCCGAGCATCTCGAACGCCTCGCCGAGCTCGGCGTCGGTGATCGTGAGCGGCGGGGTGGCCTGGATCAGGGATCCGTCGAGGCCGGCCGGGACGACGAGGACGCCGCGGGCGAGCGCCTCCTCCGCGTCCCCCTCCCGGGCACGCAGCAGTCCACGGCCGTGCCAGCCGGCTCGCTCGAAGCGCTCGCCGGCCGCGCGCACGCGCTCCAGGAGCCTCGGCACCTCTTCGAGGACGACGAGCGCAGCGGCGCACGCGAGCGGGTTGCCGACGTGCGTGTGCGTGTAGACGTCCTCTGGCCCGAGCCGCCAGGCCTCCTCGAGCCCGTCGCGGTAGAAGAGCGCCGCCGAGAGCGGCAGGCCGCCGCCGAGCGCCTTCCCCACGCAGAGCACGTCCGCGACCTCCTCGCCCGGCCACATCTCGCCGGTGCGCCCGAGGCCCGCGTAGATCGAGTCGACGGCGAGGAGCGCCCCGGTCTCGTCGCAGCGGCGGCGCAGCGTCTCGAGAAACCCGTCGGGCGGGACCCGCGAGCCGGCCCTCCCCTGCACCGGCTCGACGACCACGCAGCCCGCGTCCTCGGGGAGCGGCCCCGGATCCTCGCCGTAGGCGCGCCGGTGCACCGGCCCGGGCAGCCACGGGCCGAAGGGCCCGCGGAACCGCTCGAACCCGGTCGCCGCCAGCGCGAGCAGCCCGGTTCCGTGATAGGCGCCCTCGAAGGCGACGATCCCCGCCCGCCCCGTCGCGAGCAGCGCGGTTCGGAGCGCGATCTCGATCGCGTCCTCGCCGCTCACCCCGAGCTTCGCCGGTCGCGGCAGCGCCTCGCGCAGACGTACGGTCACCTCGGCCTCGGCGAGATCGCCGAGCGCGTGCACCACCTGCTGCTCGCGCCACGCCTCGAGGATGCGCGGGTCGCGATGGCCGAGCGCCGCGACCCCGAACCCGCCCGTCAGGTCGAGCAGCTCCCGGCCGTCGGCGAGGGTGACGCGGCAGCCCTCGGCGCGGGCCCAGATCACCGCGCGAGACGAAGCACACGGCCCGCCGTCGCGCGCGCGATCGTCCCGGCCATCGCGGGGTTCTCCTGGAGCCGCCGCAGCGAGTAGCGATACCAGTGCTCGCCGAACGGGACGTAGACGCGCAACCGGTGCCGCTCCGCGACAAGCCGGTCGCGCCGCTCCTCGCGCACCCCGAGCAGCATCTGCAGCTCGTAGTCGAGCGGCGCGAGCCGGCGCCCCGAGATCCGCTCGAGGGACTTCCCGATCAACCACTCGTCGTGTGTCGCGACCCCGACGTAGCAGCCGGCGGCGAGCAGCGCGTCGAGGCAGGCGACGAAGTTCGCGCGCACCGCCTCGTAGTCCGTGAACGCGATCGAGGCGGGCTCGAGGTAGATCCCCTTGCACAGCCGGACGCTCGGCCGCAGGTCGGCAAGCGCGTGGATGTCGTCGAGCGTCCTCCGGAGCCGCGCCTGGAGGACGACGCCGAGATTGTCGTGCCCGTCCTCGCGGAGCTCGCGATAGAGGCGGAGCGTGTCGTCCGTCGTGGACGAGTCCTCCATGTCGATCCGGACGAAGTTGCCGTACCCCGCCGCGGTGCGGACGACGTCGAGGAGGTTCTCGCGGCAGAGCTCGTACGAGAGACCGAGCCCGAGGGCCGTGAGCTTGACGCTCACGTTCGAGTCGAGCGCCGCCCGGTCGATCGCGGCGAACACGTCGCGGTAGGCCTGGGCGATCGCGCGCGTCTCCTCCTCGCGCGTGATCTCCTCGCCGAGGACGTCGATCGTGGCCATCTTGCCGCCGGCGTTGAGGTCGCGCACGCAGGCGACGGCGTCGGCCAGGGTCGCGCCCGCGATGTAGCGCGACGAGAAGAGCTGCACCACGGGCTTCGGCACCGCCGGCAGGAGGCGGACGAGGGCGGAGTCGAGTAGCGACACGGGCGCGGCGATTCTATGCCGCTCCCGTCCGGCTAGCCCTCGCGCATGAAGCCCTGGCGCGCGGCGCTCACGAGCGCCACCGCCTCGGGGAAGAGCACGCGCATCGCGTCGCGGAGGGCGATCGCCTGCTCGTCCACGCCGCCCTGCGGCTGCACCTGCTGCAGCGCGGCCGCGGTCAGCTCGACGGCCGTGTTGAGCGTGAGGGTCGCGAACTGCTCGCGCTGAGCCTCCTGGACGCTCTCGGCCTGCTGCTCGGCGAACTCGCGCAGGCCGCGCATGATCTCCTCGGGATCGCCGCCGAAGGGGAATCCGAAGCCACCGCCTTCCATCACCCCCAGGTTAGCGGCGGACGACCTTCAGCTCGCCGATCAGCCCGAAGACGCGGATCCGGACCCGCGGCGCGGACGGCGCGACGTCGGCCTCGGGGCCGGAGTCGGTCTTGTTCCCGATCAGCAGGAAGCCTGACAGCTCTACGTCGACGTGGTGCGGCACGACGATCGTGGTGTCCGCGACCACCTGCGCGACGGTGACCGTGACTTCGTCGCCGTCGAGCTCGGCCTGCCGCAGGTCGAGGTGACAGTCCCCGATGCCCATCACCACCGACGTGCGGCCGGCGATCCGCAAGTGCCCCTTGCGCGCCGGCTTGCCGATGACGGCGAACGTCCAGCGCACAGGCTTCTGCCGGGAGGGCGGGGCGGCCGCGGCCGGCAGGTCCTCGGTGAGCCGGGCCAGCTCCCCCTGCGAGCGGGCGCCGTAGGCGAGGGCCGCACGGTCGGCCAGCTCCTCGAGCGTGAGCCTGCCCTCCGTCGCGGCTTCCCGGAGACGCGCGATCGCCTGCTCACGCTCCGCGTCCGACGCACGCTTCTCCAGCTCGCCGCTCATTCCAGAGGAAGCTTGTAGTGGCGCTCGACGTCCTCCGTCAACTCTTCGACAGAGCCGAGCGCCGCCTGCATCGCGGCGGCGAACGGCGAGGCGCCGCTCTCGCCGAGCGCCTGCTCGAGCCGCCGCGAAGCCGAGCCGATCGCATCCAGATAGGCGCCGCTCGCGACGCGGGGCTCGGGCTGCAGCGTCGCGGCGAGCGATGCGGCCGCAGTCTCGGCCTCCTCGATCCCTTCCGGGTTGTCGGTCTCGCGGATCTCGGCGAGCCGTGCCCGGAGCTCGGGGAGACGGCCACCGCCTGCAGAGTCCTCCGCCACCTCGCAGAGCGCGGCGAGCGAAGCCGCCTCGCGCACGAGCCGCCGCTCGGTCAGCGGACTGGCATCGGGGTCGAGGGCGAGCCACGCGCGACCTTCGGCCGACTCGAACGCGCAGAGGTAGACGCGCCGTCCAAGCGTCTCGGCGACGAGAACCCCTGCGAGCGCCTCTCCCGGCGCCGCGTGCTCGGCGGCGGCGCTCGCGATGCGCCCGACCTCCCCCCCCACGCCCATCGCGCCAGAATACGGCCGTGGAGGCCTCCGCCCGCACGCAGCACGCGCGCGAGCTGTTCGCGCCGCTCGGCCCGACGTACGACCGCTACGCCCGCCTGCTCTCGTTCGGCCAGGACCCGCGCTGGCGATCGTTCCTCGTCTCGCGGATCCCGCAGGATGCGCGGCGCGTGCTCGACGTGGCGACCGGGACCGCTGCCGTCGCGATCGAGCTCGCCCGTGCGGCCCCCGAGCGAAGGGTCGTCGGAGTCGATCAGAGCCCCGAGATGCTCGCGGTGGGACGCGCCCGGGTCGAGCGCGAAGGCCTCGGCGAACGCGTGGAGCTGCGCGATGGTCGGGCCGAGAGCCTGCCGTTCGCCGACGGCGAGTTCGACGCGCTGACGTTCACCTACCTCCTGCGCTACGTCGACGACGTGCCGGCAACGCTGCGCGAGCTCGCCCGCGTGGTGCGGGCCGGTGGGGGGGTCGCGATGCTGGAGTTCGGCCTCCCCCGCGGCGTCCGGCGCCCGTTCTGGGAGCTCTACGTCCAGGTCGGCCTGCCCGCAGCCGGGGCGGTCGTCTCGCCCGCCTGGGGCGGGGTCGGCCGCTTCCTCGGGCCGAGCATCCGCGACTTCTGGCGGCGGTGGCCGGAGCCGCGGCTGCTCGACGCCTGGCGCGAGGCCGGTCTCGCCGACCTCCGTTCGCGCCGCCTGAGTCTCGGCGGCGGGATCGTCGTGTGGGGACGGCGCACGTGACGGCGGCACGTCCGAGGCCCGCCTTCTACGCGTTGCGTCCCGGGGGCTGGCGCGACTACGTGACGCTGCTGCACCCGCCGTACACGCTCTGGCACCTCTCCTACGTCGCGGTAGGCGCCGCACTCGCGCCGCGGATGGACTGGACGCTCCTCGGCTGGACGACTCTCGCGTTCGCGCTCGCGATGGGGATCGGTGCGCATGCGCTCGACGAGCTGCGCGGGCGACCCCTGCAGACCCGCATCTCGCCGCCGGTGCTCCTCGCGCTGGCGGTCGCCTCGATCTCCGGCGCGTGCGCGATCGGCATCGCCGTCGCGCTCTCGCGGACGCTCTGGCTGCTCGTCTTCGTAGGGGTCGGCGCGTTTCTCGTCGTCGCCTACAACCTCGAGCTATTCGGCGGGAGCTTCCACGGCGGGCTCTGGTTCCCGGCGGCATGGGGAGCGTTCCCGGTGCTCACCGCCTACTTCGCATCTGTGCGGACGCTCCACGGCGCCGCGGTCGCGGGAGCGGCGTACGCCTTCGCCTCGAGCTCCGCGCAGCGGAAGCTCTCGACACCGGTCAGGCTCGTCCGCCGCCGCGTCGTGGCGGTGAGCGGCGAGGCGCGACTCGACGACGGGACGGCCCTGCCGTTGGACGCGGACGCGCTCGCAGCCGTGCCCGAAGCGGCGCTGAAGGCGCTCGTCGCCGCGACCGTGCTCGTGGCGGCCGCGTTGCTCCTGCTCCGCGCGGGCTAGCGCCTACACTCAGGAACGGTGGCGCTGACGACGATCGCCGATCTCATCTTCGCCGGCGGCGTCGTGGTCGCTGCGCTGGGCCTCGCCGGGGCGGCCCTGCAGCGCGTGTCGGTGCCCCTGCTCTCCGTGGTCACGGTGCTCGAGGCTGCCGCAGCCGTCGGCATCTGGGTCGCGTTCGCCCTCCGCCACGACCGGCCACTCGCCGTGGCGGCGGGCGGGCTCACCGTCTGTGCGCTCGCCGCGGGCGGCGCCCTTCTCCTCCGCCGCGCCTTGAAGCGCGTCGGCGCGATGGACGCCCGTCTCGCCGAGGCGCAGGCGGGGCTCCTCGCGACGGTCGAGCAGCAGAAGGCGGCACTCGCCAAGGAGCTCGAGCTCACGCTTGCGCGCGCCCGCGCGGATTCCCGCTCCCTCCTGGAGGAGCAGGAGCGGCAGATCGCGGAGGAGCGTCGCGCGCTCGTCGAGCAGCGCGAGCACGACGCGACCGCGGCGCTCGGCGACAAGCTCAACCACGTGCAGGCGCAGGTCGAGCAACGCCTCGCCGGCTGGTCACAGGACCTCGACCGCATCGCCGAGGCGACGAAGAAGCGGATCGCGGAGCTCGAGCAGCGGCAGCAGCAGCTGCTGCGCGAGATCGAGCTCCGGCTCGCCGCGGACGCCGAGCGGCTGTCCGCCGAGAGCGAGGAGCAGCGCACCGCCGTGGCTCGGCTTCGCTCCGACCTCAACCGGACCCTCGAGGACGCGCTGGGGGTCGTCCAGGGAGAGCTCGAGGCGCACGCGGCGGAGCGCCGCCGGGCGCTGCAGGAGCTCGAGACCCGAATGGCCCGCCGGGAACGCGAGCTCGCAGAGCAGGCGCAGCGGGAGGAGGCCGACGCAGTGCAGCGGGTGCGAACGGGCTTCGAGGACGTCTCGCGCCGGCAGATCGAGCAGCTCGAGCGCGCGGTCGACCGGGCGGTCGCATCCCACGCGGACGAGGCCGCCCAGCGCTTCGCCCAACTCGTGAAGAGCTCCCGCGAGGACGCCGCGAAGCGCCTCGCGCGCGAGCTGGAGCGCGCTGTGAGCGCGTTCTCGCGAGAAGCGGAGACGGTGCTGGCCGAGCGGCTGGCGCATGTCGGCGACGCCGGCGCCCAGCGGCTCGAGCACCGCGTCTCGAACGTCGACAAGGAGCTCGAGCGCCGCCACGAAGAGCTCGTCGCGGCCCAGGACCTGCGGCTGGGCGAGCTCGAGGCGGAGATACGCCGGCGGATCGAGGAGCTCCGGGCCGACATCGAGGCGGAGCGTGGCGTGCTCGAGGCGCGCCTGCAGGAGGCTCTCCGCCGCCTCGGCGCCGCCGCGGCCGTCCGCGGTTCGTAGGCCGGACCTTTACAGAAAATTGGTCTAACAAAGCCCGGGAGGGTTCGTCGGTACCAGCGCGAACCTGGTGAAGCCATGAGCGAGACGACGGCCCCCATCCTCGAACCCCTCTTCGACGAGCGCTCGAAGGTCGAGAGCTGGCGCCTCCACATCCTCATCGAGACGGGATACCCGCTCTCGATCGCAGAGCGGATAGCCGTGAGCGAGGCCGACCTTCACCTCGCCTGCGAGCTGCTGGGCCAGGGCTGCAAGCCCGAGACGGCCGCCGAGATCCTCCTCTAGCTCGTCAGCGCCTCCCAGGGGGCGCGAGTACGCTGGGCCGATGGCCAAGGTCGAGGCCCTCCCCTACGACGATCGGACCGTCTACTCGGTCGCCGCGTTCAACCGCGGCGTCGGGCAGTGGATCTCGCGGCTGCCGACGGTCTGGGTCGAGGGCGAGGTGACGGGGCTCCGCCGGCACGAGCGGTGGGCGACCGTCTTCTTCACCCTCAAGGATCCGGCCGACGGATCGTGCGCCGGCGTGGCGATGGCACGCGGCAGGTTCGACGCGCTGCGGCTCGACCTCGAGGACGGCGAGTGCGTCCACGTCTTCGGACGGCCCGAGCTGTACGAGCAGCGAGGCGAGTTCAAGCTCCGCGCGCTCACGATCGAGCGCTTCGGCGCCGGCGCTCATCTGGCTTCGCTCGAGCGTCTCAAGGCGAGCCTCGCGGCGGAGGGCCTGTTCGCCGATGCGCGCAAGCGGCCGCTCCCCCTGCTGCCCCGCCGGATCGGCGTCGTGACCGGGAACGACGCCGCCGCCAAGAGCGACGTCGTCACGACGATTCGCTCCCGCTTTCCCCCGGCGTCCGTGCTCGTCGCCGAGACGTACGTCCAGGGGCCGCGCGCCGCCGCCGAGATCGTCGCGGCGATCGGAGCTCTGTGCGCGGAGCCCGACGTCGACGTCGTCGTCCTGACGCGCGGCGGGGGGAGCTTCGAGGATCTCCTCCCCTTCAGCGACGAGCGCGTCGTGCGTGCCGTCGCCGGCTGCCCCGTTCCCGTCGTCTCGGCGGTCGGCCACGAGCAGGACACGCCGCTCTGCGACCTTGCGGCCGACGTCCGGGCCTCGACGCCGACGGCCGCCGGGAAGCTCGTCGTGCCGGAGCTGACCGAATTGTGCGGCGGCCTCGACCGCGCCCGCGAGGCGCTCGCGCGCAATGTGCAGCGCTCGCTCGACCGGGACCGCCAGCGGCTCGCTCGACTGGGAGAGCGGCTGCGGACACGCCCCCGCAACGCCGTCGAGCGGGCGGCCCTGCGGCTCGACCGGTCTCGCGAACGACTGCGGCTGGCTCCCGCGCTCGCGGTCGAGCGGAAGCGGGCGGCGCTCGAGACGAGTGCGGCGAAGCTCGCCGCGTTGTCACCTGTGCAAACACTGGAGCGAGGGTACGCGATCGTCCGGACGGCGCCCGATGGCGTGGTCTCGTCCGCCTCCGGCCTCTCCCCGGGCACGCGAGTCGACGTCACGCTCGCCGAGGGCGGGTTCGGGGCACGCGTGGAGGACGTGACGCCGTGACCGAGCCCCGGGAGCCCACGTTCGAGCAGGCCCAGGCCGAGCTGGAGCAGATCGTCGAGCGGCTCGAGCGCGGCCAGGCACCGCTCGACGAGGCGCTGAGGCTCTGGGAGCGCGGCGAGGAGCTCTACGCGTTCTGCCGCTCGAAGCTCGACGCCGCCGAGGGTCGCGTCGAGGAGCTCGCGCGCCGCGCCGAGCAGTCGAGACCGCCCGCCGCACCGCACGGCCGGCCAGGCGCCGACTAGCGCACCGCCGTGCGCGCGGCCGGGCGATCGGGCTCGGCCGTGGCCTCCGCTGTCGCAAGCTCGGCCCGGTCCGCCGTCGGCATCACACGCAGCATCGCGAACGAGAGCCCCTCGCGAGCGAGGAAGAGGAGGCCGACACCGATTCCGACCGAGGCCTCGATCGCCTGCAGCCCGAAGCCGTAGGCGACGCCGACGCTGTACGAGACGCCGTACCCGACGAGGGCCGAGGCGATCGCGACCTGGACGAGACCGACGTTGCCGGGCCAGAACGGGAAGATCGTCACGACGTTCATCAGCAGCAGGACGACTCCGGCCGCCGGCAGCGGCGAGTGGATGTCGAAGGCGCGCATGGCCGTGTAGACCGCGAAGATCTGGCACGTCCAGCCGCAGATCTGGAAGAAGACCGCGCCCGCCGCGCCGGCCGGCGACCGCATCACGCCCAGACCGACCCGTCCCATGCTCAGCAACCGCCGCACGGGGCCGAGCCCGTCGAGCGAGATGAGCGTGGGCCGGCGCGCCGTGGCGAAGGCGAACGCGAACAACCCGACCCCGAGGGCGATCACCGCGAGCAGGCTGGCCCGGGCCGACGTGGGGATGCTCGCCGTGACCACGACGTAGAGGATCAGCAGCAGCACCGGAACGATGTCGAAGACGCGGTGCGCGAACACCGTCCCGACGAGCGTCGCCCACGCCCCCTTGCGCCCGGGCATCTTCCGCGTCAGCACGGCGACCCGCGCCAGCTCGCCGATCCGCCCGGGCAGGACGGCGTTCGCGAACAGGCCCACCGAGAACGCCGAGAAGACGAGCGGCAGGCGCGGCTGCGGCGGCTCCATGGCCGAGTGGATCACGGTCGTCCACGCAAGTGCCCGGACGACTACCGAGAGGAGGTTGAGCGCGATCGCGACGACGACCCACTCCCACCGCACCACGCTGAACGCGTCGCCGATCGCGGTGAGGCTGCCGTGCCTCCACCACAGCAGTCCGCCGACGGCTGCGAGCACCACCAGCCCGGCCGCGACGCGCGCGACGCGGCCGGGCGAGAGGCGCGACAGGCGGCGAGTCGACGCCGAGGCAGGTTCGATCGGGGGCTGCATCGGGCCATTATCGTCGGCGGCCCGGTGCGCCTTCGCTCCCCGCACGACCGACAGATCGTCCGTCTCGCGCTGCCGGCGCTCGGCGCGCTCGCGGCCGAGCCGCTCTACGTCCTTGCGGACACCGCGATCGTGGGCCACCTCGGACGGCCGCGGATCGCGGCCCTCGGACTCGCCGGGACGGTTCTGGCCGGAGGTTTCACGATCTTCAACTTCCTCACCTGGGGGACGACGGCCGTCGTGGCGCGAGCCTCCGGCGCGGGTCGGGAACAGGACGCCGCGCGGCTCGCCGCGCAGGCGCTCTGGGCGTCGCTCGGCATCGGACTCGCGTTGCTCGTCGGCTGCGAGATCGTCGGAGCTCCGCTTCTGCGCGGTCTCGGAGGTCACGGCCGTTCGGGCCACTATGCGCTTCTCTACTTCCGCATCGCGGCGGCCGGACTGCCGGCGGCGCTCGTCGCCCTCGCCGGGCAGGGCTACCTCCGGGGCGTCTCGAACCTGCGGCGGCCACTCGAGATCGTCGTGGCGGCGAACGTCGCGAACCTTCTGCTCGAGCTGCTCTTCGTCTACGGCCTCGGCTGGGGGATCGCGGGCTCGGCAGCAGGCACGGCCGTCGCCCAGGCCGGGATGGGCGCGGCCTTCGTCGTCGAGCTCCTGCGGCCGCACGCGCCGTCGCGGCGGCCGAGCCTCCGGGAGATGAAGCCGCTCTTCCGGATCGGCAGGCAGATCTTCGTCCGCACGGCGGCGCTCTACGCCTCCTTCCTCGTGGCCGCGTCGGTGCTCGCGCGGATGGGGGACGCAGAGATCGGGGCGCACCAGATCGCCTACCAGCTCTTTCTCTTCCTCTCGCTCCTCCTCGACGCCGTGGCCATCGCCGGGCAGGTCATCGTCGGCCGGATGCTCGGCGCGGGAGACGCGGCCGGCGCCCACGCGGCCGCCGTGCGCATGATCGGCTGGTCGGTGGCGATCGGGGTCGTCTTCGCCGTCGTACTCGCGCCGCTCGCCCAGGCGCTGCCCCGCGCGTTCACCGCCGATCCAGGCGTCCTCCACCAGGCCGCGCTCCTCTGGCCCTTCCTCGCCGCGATGCAACCGCTCGGAGGGGCGGTATTCGCTCTCGACGGCATCCTGATCGGCGCCGGCGACACGCGCTTTCTCATGTGGTCGATGCTCGCCGCGAGCGGTCTCTTCGTCCTGCTCGCAGGGCTCGCCCTCTCCTTCGGCTGGGGAGTGATCGGGGTGTGGGCGGCGCTCGACGTCCTCATCGCCGCCCGGCTCGTGCTCCTCGCCCCTCGCCTCGCCCGCGGCCGCTGGGCGGTGGTCGGCTGGAACTAGACTGTGCCGATGGAGGGCCTCGCCGAGCTGCACACCCACCTCGGGGGCTCGGTCTCGTCCGACATCCTCTGGTCGCTCGCGCACCGCCAGGGCATCGCCCTGCCGGTCAAGGACTTCTGGGACTTCGACCGGCTCGTGACCGTGTCCGACCCGCGCGGGGTCCCCGACCTCGACGCGCTCGACGCGATCTATCACTGGACGGAGCTGATCCAGTCGAGCCCCGCCGCCGTCGAGGTCTCGGTGCACGGCGCGATCGGCGGCGCGTACCGCTCGCAGGGGATCACGACGCTCGAGCTTCGCTTCAACCCGATGAAGCAGAACCGCGGCGGCGAGCGCGACCTCGACCACATCATCCTCGCGGCGATCCGGGGGCTCGACGTCGCGAGCCTCGAATATCCGCAGGTGAGGGCGGGACTGATCCTGATGATGGACCGGACGTTCTCGCCGCACCAGAACGAGGTCATCGTCGAGAAGGCACTTCGCTGGGCGCCGCGCGGCATCGTGGGGATCGACATCGCGGGGCCGCGTCCCGGCGGCGAGCGATACGACTACTCCCAGGTGCAGCCGATGGTGGAGGAGGCCCGCGCGGCCGGTCTCGGCGTGACGATCCACGTCGGCGAGGAAGGCGGCGCGATCGGCCGTGCCGAGATCGGCGAGGTGCTCGAGGTGCTGCAGCCGGACCGGATCGGGCACGGGATCCTCGCCGCCGGCGATGCCGAGCTGATGCGCGAGCTACGTGAACGCGAGGTCGTGCTCGAGATCTGCCCGACCTCGAACCTCCTCACCAAGTCGCTCCCCGACGAGGACGCGGTCCGCGACGTCGTTCGGACGTTCGTCGACAACGGCGTCCTGTTCACGATCGCGACGGACGGCCCCGAGATGATGCGGACGCACCTTCGGGACGAGTTCGATCTCCTGCTGAGAATCGGTGCGCTGACGCAGGAGGAGCTCTCAGAGGCCAACCTGCGCGGGCACGAAGCGAGCTTCGTCCGCGGAGCGCACGCCGCCGAGCCGAATACCCCCGTCGGCCGATAGGCGAGCCTCCGGCGCGGCCATAGCGTGCCGGGCCATGAGAGGCAGCGACAAGGCACGGCTCGACCTCACCGAGCGGCAGCTCGAGATCGTCGCGCTGATCGCGCGCGGGTGCTCGAACGACGAGGTCGGAGAGCGTCTCGGCATCTCGCCCAGAACGGCGAAGGCGCATTGCGACGTACTGCGCCAGAAGCTCGGCGTGCCGAGGCGGCGGCAGATCCCTGCCGCGTTCAAGGCGCTCACAGGCGAAGACCCCCTCGCACGTGAGCTTGCGCCGGCCCTCGCCGGCGCCGGGGGCTGACGGCGACCCACGCTCGGGCCCTACACCGAGCGCGGGGCCCCCGCTCGGCGCACTCGTGACACGCGCTTGATGGTGGAGTAGGGTCCGATCTTCCCGGCCCGTCGGGCCGGTCAGGGGAATGGTGGAGACGATCACACTGGCGTCCTCGCCGGCGCTCGACCACATCATCGAGCGGCCACGGCTGATCGCGCGGCTCGCCGAGGGAGGCGGCTCGCGTGTCTCGGTCCTGGTGGCTCCGGCGGGCTACGGAAAGACGACGCTGGCGCGTCAATGGTCGCAGCGCCAGTCGAGCCCCGTGGCCTGGTATCGCACCACGCGGGCGTCCGGCGACGTGGCGCTGCTCGCCGTACAGCTCGACGAGCTGCTCGCATCGATCGCTCCCGAGCTGCCGCGCGAGCCGGGGAGGGTCGCGTCGATCGCCTCCGTCAACCCGAGCCCGCAGCCGCTGGGGCGTGCGATCGTCCGGACGCTCGAGCCGCTGCCGCCGGAGACGCTCCTCGTCGTCGACGAATGGGAGGCAGCGGCGACGGCCGAGGCCGAGGAGCTTCTGTCGATGCTCGTCGAGGGGCTGGCGATCCGGTTCCTGATCACGACGAGAGCGCGGCCCGACTGGTTCACGCCGCGCCTCGAGGTGTACGGGGAAGGACTCGAGATCGGCATGGAGGATCTCGCGATGACCGACGACGAGGCGACCAGGGTCCTCGCCGCGGTCGGTGCCGTCGCGGGTCGCGCACGGCTCATGCGCACCGCCGCCGGCTGGCCTGCAGTCCTGGGCCTGGCGGCTATGAGCGGCGACGTCGACTTCACGTCGAGCCATCTCCTCTCCCACACGCTCTACGACTTCCTGGCGAGCGAACTGCTCGCCGCCGCCGCGGAGGAGACGCAGTCGTCGCTGATGCTGCTCGCGGTGGCCTCCGTCACCGACGTCGAGGTGGCCGGAGTCCTCCTCGACACCGGCACGGACCGCGTGCTCGAGGACGCTCAGGCCCGCGGGCTTCTGTCCGTCACCGACCGCAAGTCGCTGTCGCTGCACCCGCTGCTGCGAGAGCTGCTCATTCGGCGGTTCTGTGAGGCGGATCGTGAAATCCGCCTGTCGCTGCTCGCGCGTTCCCGCAGGCTCTTCGAGGCGCGCCACTGGGACGAGGCGCTGTGTGTAGCCGAGGTGGCGCAGGACCCTGTCTTCGTGACGGACGCCCTCGGAGCGGCCCTCGACGACCTGCTCGCAGCCGGCCGAACGAGCAGCCTCCAGCGCTGGGTCGCCGCCGCGCGCGCGGCCGGAGCCGAAGGCGGGCTGATCGACTATGCCGAAAGCGAGGCCCTTCTGCGCGCCGACGAGCTCGACAAGGCTCTGGCCCTAGCCGGCCAAGCAGGGCGTTCGCTCGAAGGAGATCTCGCGGCGCGCGCACACATCGTCGCCGGCCGCTCGGCGGACTTGATGGATCGTTGGGAGGCTGCGGAATCGCACGCGCACGCTGCGACCGCGCTGGCGCAGTCCCAGGCGACACGCGAAGGAGCCCTATGGCTTCACTACCTGGCCGGAGTTGCACCTGAAGCACCTGACCTGAGTGACCGGCTTGAGCAGTTCAGTCGCAGCGCCCGGGCAGGCGTCCAGCAGTCTCTGATGCGCGCGGCGGGTGCGGTGACGCTGGCACAACTGGAAGGCGACCTCGAGTTGTCAATTGCCGATGCGCGCTCCGCACTCTCCCTTGCTGACGAGGACGTCGATCCAATCGCGCGCACGGGGCTATTGAGCACGTACAGCTACACACTCATCGCGATGTGCAGGTATCGAGAGAGCCTGGAGCACATTGAGGCGCTCAAGCGCGTAGCGGAGACATGCGGGGTCGAATTCCCCCTTGCGTATGCGGAGCTCTTCCGGGCTAGGGCGCTTACTGGAATGCGACGATTCGGGGTGGCCTCCCGGACCCTGTCGACGCTCGAGCGGCAAGTGCAAGGCCAGCCGGGCAGCTATTTCCTGGGGAGCATCCCTGTTGAGCGCGCACGGTTGTTCGCAAGTTGCGGCGATCTGCGGCGAGCCCTTGAAGTTCTCTCGCCGGGGCCGCCCGAGCAGTTGAGTAAGACGGTGCGCGGTGAGTTTCTAGGTTGGCAAGCGCTTCTCAATGCAGCTGCGGGTGAGTCCGATCGTGCGCGCACGCTCTCTGCGGAGGCGCGGGTGGCGAGTCGGGCGAACGAGGCGCAGACGCTTTCGTCGCTCGCAGACACGATCGCCGCTATACAGGACGCCAAGGAACGGGTGTCGACCGAAGCAGTACAGACAGTGGTCGATAGCGGTTTCTGGGATCCAATTGTAATTGCGATCCGCGCTGCGCCGGCCCTTGGGGTGTTCATTTCAGAGAACTTGGCTTGGCGCGGCTGGCTGCAGCGCCTCCTCGCCGCCTCTTGCGACACCTCATTGGCGAACCAGATCGGACTACGAGTACCGCGTCCGGCAAGGCGGGATGCCGCGCTGACGCCACGCGAGAGCGAGATCCACGAATTGATCGCGCAGGGCCTGACGAACGAAGAGATCGCCAAATTGCTCTTCATCAGTCTCTCGACGACGAAGGTGCACGTGAAGCACATCTACAACAAGCTCGGCGTTCGATCGCGGCTCGAAGCCGCTCGGGCTCTACGGGACGACGTCTAGCGCAAGGGGGAGATCCTCATCGCCTTGCGCGAGCTGAGCGCGCTCCCGCATGAACGACGCGCCTCGTCCGGAGCGGTAATCGTCGTCGGCAGCCGCGAGAATCGCCTCGAAGGCAGCAACGACCGTGGTGTCGAACTGCGTCTCGACTGCCTGCGCAAGACGCATGCGGGCGACGCGGCTCGGCAGAGCTTCCCGATAGGGCCGATCGGAGGTCATGGCGTCGTAGGCGTCGGCGACCCCGATGATCCGGGCCAGCAAAGGGATCTCATCGCCCCGCAATCCATCCGGGTAGCCCATGCCGTCGATGCGCTCGTGATGGGAGCGCACGATGTCGGCAATCTCGGAGTAGTCGTCGACGTTGCGCAGGATCCGCTCGCCGATCTCGGAATGCTTCTCCATGTGCCGCCGCTCCTCCAGCGTCAGCGGCCCCGGCTTCTCCAGCAGGCCCGCAGGGAGTCCGATCTTCCCTATGTCGTGAACCAGACCGCAGAGGTGGGCGAGCTCTTGCCTTTCCTCGGATAACCCCATCCGCTGGGCGATGTCCCTTGCAAAGATGGCCACTGCCGCAGAGTGACCTGCGGTGTACTGATCTCTGGCGTCGAGGGTGGCCACTAGGGCGGTCGCGAACGAAAGGCTCGCCCTGCGGAGTCGATCGTTGGCCGCGCCAAGTCGATTCGTCGCCTCCTTCTCCTGCTGATAGAGGTGTAGAAGCCGTTGGGCGGCTAGCGTCGGGACGAAAGAGACGAGAACGAGGTCCAGGGAATACGCGTGGTATCCATAGACGTAGAGGGCGAGCACCGGGACGTAGAGGGGCACAGTCAGCAAGGTCGGCGATGCGATCGCTCGGAGGTGAGCGACCGCATCGTTCCCGCGGACAAATGCGGTGGCGGTACTGAAGAAGCCGTCCGCAACCACCCAGATGATCGAGGCCACGAGGCTCGCCAGTAGGTATTGCCCGACGGCCGATGGGTGCGGAACAAGCTTGGTCGCCGCGAGACCGGCGGCGGCCGCTGTAAGTCCCCGCACTGGCGTGTAAACGCTCCACTTCAGGCGCGAGTCGCGAAGATCCCACACGTTAGACAGGGCGCCTACCGCGAATCCCCCGAGTGGCCCAAACACGATCGCCGAAAAGACGAGTGGAAGAAAGGTGATCGAAATCCAGCTGCGCTCGTCGAGTGCGACGACCTGCCGCTCAGCGGCCGCCGCAATGACAGCCAGCACGAAGAGGGCCCACAGCCGAGGCAACCGGTAACCGTCGAGCCAAAGTGCGCTGACGGCTGCGACGGAGCCCGCGGTCAAAAGGCAGGCCCAGACCGCTGAACGGCGATCGGCGCTGCCCAGACCTTTGAATAGCCGGTCCAGCCTTGCGCGTCCCCCAAAAGGGGTA
Organism: Gaiellaceae bacterium; assembly: GCA_035653395.1. Lineage (GTDB taxonomy): Bacteria > Actinomycetota > Thermoleophilia > Gaiellales > Gaiellaceae > Palsa-739. The sequence continues at coordinate 17,268 of DASRBX010000028.1, read as the reverse complement.
TACGCTGCCGGTGCCGTCAGTCCCCGATCGATCGGAGTTCTCAATGCGTTCCCTTAGCGGTATTGCCGCCCGCGCAACCATCGCGGGCTCGACGAAGAACTGGTAGAGCCGTCGCATAGTCCGTTATCCACACCGTGTGATCATCCCCCCTGCGGGGGATCCGGGCACGAGGTGTGAGACGGACAGACGCTTTCATGGGCGCCGGGTGACCTTCACCCGGCGCTTCGTTTTTCCTTTGTCCACAGCCGCGCGACGCCGTTCTGTGGACAGGCCAAGCTAGCCGATCAAGCCGCGGCGGAAGCCGACCGCGACCGCGTGCGCACGCGACCGCGCCTGGAGCTTCGCGAGCAGGTGCCTCACGTGCGACTTCACCGTTTCCTCCGACAGGAAGAGCTTCTGGCCGATCTCGCGGTTGACGAGCCCGTCGGAGATGAGCTGCAGCACCTCGATCTCACGCACCGTCGGTTCCTGCTCCAGCTCGCGCAGCGGGCTCTGGAGCGGGATCACGTCGGCGCCACCGGCACCACGACGTCTCGCGGCCACCTCTTCGAAGCGGCGCGAGTGCGTCAGATAACGGCTGAGGATCTCCTTGCGCTCCGCAGCATCCACGCCCCGAGTATCGGCGGCTCTTCGGAGCCGCTTTAGCGCGTCTGCCTACCTCGAACGGGTGTCCGGCGCGACCGCCGGGTTGGAGCTGCCCGAGGTGTCTTGCGGGAGCGCCGATTCGTCGGCCGCTGCGGGCGTGTGCTCCTCCGCCACGCCGACGTGCTGCACCGTCGCCTGGTCGACGTTGAGCGGGTGATGGCACGCGGCGAGGTGCCCATTCCCGTAGTCGACGAGCGGCGGTTCGATCTGACGGCAAACGTCGGTCGCGTAGCGGCAGCGAGGATGAAACCGGCAGCCGCTCGGCGGGTTGATCGGGCTCGGGACGTCGCCCTCGAGCACAATGCGCTCCCGTTTCTCGGCAAGGTCCGGATCCGGAATCGGGACGGCCGAGAGAAGCGCCTCGGTGTACGGCATGATCGGCCGCTTGTACAGCTCCTCCGCCGGCGAGAGCTCGACGATCTTGCCGAGGTACATCACCGCGATCCGGTCGCTCACATGCCGCACGACGCCGAGGTCGTGCGCGATGAAGATGTACGTGAGCTGGAAGTCGTTCTGCAGGTCGTCGAGCAGGTTCAGCATCTGCGACTGGATGGACACGTCGAGAGCCGAGACCGGCTCGTCCGCGACGATGAGCTTCGGCCGGAGCGCGAGCGCGCGCGCGATCCCGATCCGCTGCCGCTGCCCACCCGAGAACTCGTGCGGGAAGCGGTTGTAGTGCTCCGGCGAGAGCCCCACCGTCTCGAGGATCTCGCCGACCCGCCGCTTCTGGTCGTTGCGGCTGCCCAGGTTGTGGATCCGCATCGGATCGGACACGATCGTCCCGACGCGCTTGCGCGGGTTGAGCGACGCGTACGGGTCCTGGAAGACCATCTGCATCTCGCGCCGCAACGGCCGGAGCCGGCGCGTGCCGAGATTCTGGATCGGCGTTCCCTGGAAGATGATCTCGCCGTCCGTCGGCTCGAGCAGGCGCACCACCGTTCGCCCGAGGGTCGACTTGCCGCAGCCCGACTCGCCGACGAGCCCGAGCGTCTCCCCCTCCCGCACAGCGAAACTCACGTCGTCGACGGCGTGCACATGCGCGACCTCGCGCTGCAGGATCCCCTTGCGGATCGGGAAGTACTTCTTGACGTGGCGAACCTCGAGGAGCGCGGACTCGTTCGACGCGCTCGACTGCTCGAGCGCGGTCACGCGGCCTCCACCGAGCTGCCGGAGATCGTCCGGTCGCGGTTGCTCCGCTTGAAGTCGACGTCGAGCCAGCAGCGGTCGAGATGGCCCGGAGACTCGACGCGGTTCTCGAGCCCGGGCTCCTGCATGCACTTGTCGAACGCATGCGGACACCGCGGCCGGAACTTGCAGCCCTCCGGGAGGTTGATCAGCGACGGCGGGCTGCCCTCGATCGTGTGCAGCCGCTCCGGCCGCGGCCGGTCGAGGCGCGGGATCGACCCGAGCAGCCCCCACGTGTACGGCATCTGGGGGTCGTAGAAGACGTCGCGCTTCGAGCCGCGCTCGACGACGCGGCCGGCGTACATGACGATGATCTCGTCCGCGATGTCGGCGATCACGCCGAGATCGTGCGTGATGAAGATCACGGCCGAGTCGAAGTCGTCCTTGAGGCGGTTCACGAGCTCGACGATCTGTGCCTGGATCGTCACGTCGAGCGCGGTCGTCGGCTCGTCCGCGATCAGGATCGACGGGTTGCAAGACAGGGCCATGGCGATCATCGCGCGCTGCCGCATCCCGCCGGAGAACTGGTGCGGGAAGTCGTCGACGCGCGTCTCCGGGTTCGGGATCCCGACCTGCCGCAGAAGCTCGATCGTGCGCGAGCGGGCCTGCCGCTTGTCGATGTTCTCGTGTGCCTGGATCGCCTCGACGATCTGCTCGCCGATCCGGTAGACCGGGTTCAGGGAGGTCATCGGATCCTGGAAGATCATCCCGAGCTCGTTGCCGCGGAAGCTCTGCATGTCGCGGTCCGAGATCTTGAGCAGGTCGGTCCCCTTGTAGAGCACCTCGCCCTCGAACCGCGCGTTGACGCCGCGCGTCAGCCCCATGAGCGTCATCGCGGTCACGCTCTTGCCCGAGCCCGACTCGCCGACGATGCCGAGCACCTTGCCGCGCTCGAGCTCGAACGAGATGCCGTCCACCGCCCGGACGATCCCGTCCTCGGTCGCGAAGCGGACTTTGAGGTCCTTGACCTCCAGCAGCCGCTCGGCCATCAGCTCAACCGGATCCGCGGATCGAGGTACGCGTACGCCAGGTCGACGAGCAGCGTGAAGACGACGATGAACATCGCGCCGTACAGCGTCACGCCCATCAGCGGCGGCAGGTCCTGCGTCTGGATCGACTGCGCCGCGTACCAGCCGACGCCGTGCAGGTTGTAGACGCTCTCGGTGATGATCGCCCCGCCCCCGAGCACGGACGCGAAGTCGAGGCCGAACAGAGTCACGATCGGGATCAGCGAAGCGCGCAGGACGTGCTTGACGAGGATCCGCCGCGTCGAGAGCCCCTTCGCCTTCGCGGTGCGCACGAAGTCCTCGTTGATCGTGTCGAGGATGTTCGAGCGGAGGACACGCCCGTAGAAGCCGATGAAGAGAATGGCGAGCGTGAACCAGGGCAGGAGCAGGTGGTAGAACCACTGCACCGGGCTCGAGGTCAGCGAGACGTAGCCGCCGTCGGGGAACCACGAGACTCCCCCGCCCTCGCCGGCGAGGAAGTAGCGCAGGATCAGCCCGAGCCAGGCGACCGGCAGCGAGATCCCGATCAGCGCCAGCGCGGTGATGACGCGGTCCGAGAGGCGGCCCGCGGTGACCGCGGAGATCAGCCCGACGAGGATGCCGAACCCCATCCAGATGATCCCGGCGCCGATCGAGAGCGAGAAGGTGGCGGGCAGCCCCTGCTTGATCTGCTGCACCACGTTCGTCTGGTTGTAGTACGAGACGAGCTTCGCCGTGAATAGCGACTTCACGAGGTCGTACCACTGGACGATGAACGACTGGTCGAGTCCCAGCCGGTGCCTGATCGCCGCGACGTTCGCCGGGGTGGCCACCTTGCCGGCGATGCGCTGCGCCGGGTCCCCGCCGGGGATGACGATGAAGATCAGATAGACGATGAAGCTGACGGCGATCAGCACGAGGAGCATCCCGAAGATCCGCCGGACGATGTAGGCGCCCACCTAGCTCCTCACCCGTGCTCGATCCTGATCTTGGCGCGCGGGTCGAGCGCGTCCCGCAGGCCGTCGCCGAAGACATTGATCGCGAGCACGGTGATCGCGATCGCGATCCCGGCCCAGAGGCTGATCTGCGGCGCGGTCGACAGCCTGCTCGACCCCTCCTCGATCATCGTGCCCCACGACGGGTTCGGGAGCTGGACGCCGGCACCGAGGTACGAGAGGCCGACCTCCGTCAGGATCGCGTTGGCGACGATGAGCGTGAAGAGGACGAGCACGGACGAGGCGATGTTCGGCAGCAGCTCCGTGAACATGATCCGCACCGATCCGGCTCCCTGCGCGGTCGCCGCCTCGACGAACTCGCGGTTGCGCAGCGCCAGCACCTGCCCACGTAACGGCCTGCCGATGTACGGGATGAAGACGAACGCGATCACGAGGATCGTGATCCAGAGGCTCGAGCCCGAGAGGTTGATCCCGAAATGGTGGAAGCCGTTGACGGACAGCGCCGTGCCGAGCGCGATGCCGAGCAGCACGACGGGGAACGCCCAGATCAGGTCGAAGAAGCGCGAGATGACCCAGTCGACGATCCCGCCGAAGTAGCCTGCGAGCAGGGCGAGAATCACCGAGAGCGCCGTGCAGATCGCGGCCGAGGTGACCCCGATGAAGAGGGAGTTGCGGCCGCCGTAGAGGAGCCGCGTGGCGACGTCGCGGCCGAGCTCGTCCGCCCCGAGAATGTACTTACCGCCGGCCGCGCCCCATTGCGCGCCGATCGGAATGCCGCCGAAGACGATCTGCGGCTGGCCGTTGACGATCTTGGTGCCGCCCTGGGAGATGACGTGCACCTTGCGGCCGTTGACGGTGATGACGCCGCCCGAGTTCGTGTCGTTCTGGCCGAGGCCCGACACGTGCCGCGAGTAGAGCGGCGCGAGCAGGCAGCAGACGACGATGAGGATGAAGACGCCGAGGAAGGCGAGCGCCACGTAGTTGCGGCGCAGCCGCCGGCCCGCGAGGACCCAGGGGCTCCGGCCCTGGATCTCCTTCGTCGCACCTTCTTCCGCCGCCAGCTCGGCGGCGGTGTCGAGAGTGAATTCCTCTTGGCCGGTGGTCGCCACGGGTGCGTGTTGCTGCGTATGTCAGAAGGGCCGGGCCGGTGCGGCGGCGCGCCGTGCGCCGCCGCACCGACATAGGCCCGTTACTTCCTGCAGAACTGGGCTACGTCGTCGTTGTTGTCGTCGAAGATGTCGCACGCGACGTTCATCTTCGTCGAGAAGAAGGACGTGAGGATGCCGTTGAGATACGGAGCGGTCGACGCGTACTTGACCATCAGGTCGCGATCGATAGCCGCCCACTTCGCGTTGGTGCTCGGCGACAGGGCCTGATTCGGCGGCAAGGCCGCGAGCTTCTCCATCTGCGTGTTCATCGCCGGCACGTTGACGTTGCCGTAGTTGTTGTTGTGGACCTTCGTGATCCGGTTGCCGTTCTGGAGCACGTTGAACCAGTCGGTCGGATACGGGTAGTCCTCGAACCAGTCGGTGAAGCCGATCTGGGCCTTCGTCGACTGGTTGCCGACGATCGTGAAGTAGTTCGCGCCTGCCAGCGCCTTCAGCTTGGCGTTGTACCCGATCTTCTTCAGCTGGCCCTGCAGGTACTCGCCGGTCGAGAGGTCGACGGCCACGTCGGAGATCGTGTAGACGGTGACCGTGTCTCCCTTCGTCCCGGACTGCTGGACGAGCTGCTTCGCCTTCTGCAGGTTGTACGGATACGGGGTCGGCGTGATCTTCTTGTACTGCGGATAGCTCGGCGGCAGGAAGTTCCACGTCGGAACGCCGAGGCCGCCGCGGAGGTTGACGAGCTGCTGCCGGTCGATCGCGTAGTTCACGGCCTGCCGCGCCTTCAGGTTGTTGAACGGCGGGAGCCGCCAGTTCATGAAGAAGTAGTACGTCGACGGCGTCGTGAAGAACTTGATCTGGTTGCCGAACTTGCTCTTGTAGTGCGCGAGCTGGTCGGTAGGCAGGGTGTTCTCGTCGTAGTCGTCCTGCCCGGATGCGACGAGCTGGGCGGACAACGCCTGGTCGTCGGTCATCGTGGCCTTGATCTCGTCCGGGTTCCCGTCCGGGACCCCCGGGATCTCGCCCTTCTTCCAGTTCGGGTTCCGCTTCACGACAAACGACTTGCTCGGGTTGTAACTCGCGATGTAGTACGGCCCGTTCCCGGGCGGAGGCGGATTCTCGGTGTCCTTGTGCGGCGTCGACGAGGGCACGAGGGACGTGAACGGGATCGAGAGGACGTACTCGAAGTCGGACTCCGGCTTCTGCAGCTTGATCTCGATCGTCCCGGCGCTGTCGTTCGTGATGATCCCCGAGATGTCCTTGCACTTCGTCGGGTTCTTCTCGCAGGCGTCGATGCCTACGATGTTCGAGAAGAAGCCGATGCCCGGCGAGTTGAGGTTGAAGTCGCGGATGATCGTGTTCTTGAAGTCACTCGCCTTGACCGGCTCGCCGTTCGAGTACTTCAAGCCCTTACGGAGCGTGAACTTGTAGTCCTTGCCCCCGTTCGTCACGGTGCCCGTCGTCGTGGCAAGCCCCGGAATGATCTTCGCGCAGTTGCTCGTCTGGCAGCTCACGTGGGCCTTGACGACGAGGCCGAGGTAGACGTCCTGGAACAGCTGCCACGACTCGAGCCGGTACGACAGGCCCGGATCGAAGTAGTCGGTCGTCCCCCAGACGGCCTTCAGCAACGGGAACGTCCTCTGCCCGGTGGGCGTGGTGCCGGAGGTAGTGCCTTTGTTGCCGCCTCCACCACCACCGCCGCCGCAGGCGCTCACCACCAGGACGAGCCCCGCCGCGACTACCGCCGCGATCGCGACGGGTCTCACGCGCTTCGTTCTCACTCTCTCCCACCTCCTGGGTAGCGAGCACACGTTGTGCTGGGCCGCCTGGCCCCGCTCATGGACCGAACGGCCCACGGCGAAGTCTTATCAATACGGACTATTTCTTGCTGACGCAGATGCTCGCGTAGTCGAACTCGTACAGGACGTTATTGACGTAACAGCCGAGATCGACACGCGTGCTAAAGAAGTCCGTACCTTTTTGGTTGAGGAACGGGGCCCAGGGAGCCTGGCGCATCACCTCGCGGTCGAGCGCCGCCCACCGGGCGTTGACGGCGGGCGTCAGCCTCGTCCGGCGCGTGAGCTCCGCGATCTCGCGGTTCGCCCAGCCCGCATCGAAGTTCGCGTAGTTCGAGTTGTGCGTGGACGAGATCTCCCGGCCGTCGAGGAGGGCGAACCAGTCGAGCGGATGCGGGTAGTCCTGGACCCAGTCCGCGAAGCCGATCTGCGCCCTGGTCTTCTCGTCGCCGAGCGTCGACCAGTAGCTGCCGGCCGTCACCACCTTCTCCTCGGCGCGGAAGCCGATGCGCCTGAGCACCGAGACGAGGTAGTTCGTGTACGGCAGGTCCGAGGGAACGTCGTGGTTCCAGACCAGGACCCGCTTTCCCTCGAATCCCGACTTCCGCACGAGCCGGATCGCCTTGCGCACGTTGTGCCGGTAGAGGGTGTGCGGCCGGAAGGACGGGTAGCCGGGCGGGAGGATGTTCTCGGTCGTGTCGGCGAGGCCGCCGGCGAGCCGCTTCAGCCAGCGCCGCGAGATCGCGTAGTTCACCGCCCGCCGGACGTCGAGGCTCGTGAACGGCGGCACCCTCGTGTTCATGAAGAAGTACATGAGGTTGGGCGGCGTGAAGAACCTGAGCCGCCCCTTGCGGGTCTTCTCGATCTGCGGCAGCCGCTTGCTCGGCACCTGGTAGTAGCCCATCCAGTCGTCCTGCCCGGTCAGGACCCGCCTGAGCGCGACCGACGCGCTCGGGACGATGTCCCACGTCACGCGGTCGGGGTTGCCCGGGGGAACGCGGTCGTGGAACCGCCACGCTTGGAAGTGCGGATTGCGCGCCTCGACGATCCGCGATCTCGGCTGGTAGCTCGTGATCATGTACGGCCCGGTCGCGGGCAGCGGATGGAGCGACTTGTCCGTCGGCGGCGAGCTCGCGGGCACGGGCGCCGCGAACTCCGACGCGAGGACGTTCGAGAAGTCCCCCTGCGGCTTCTCGAGGTGGATCACGATCGTCCGGGCCGCGTTGTCGGCGACGATCCCGCTGATCCCGCCCTTCTGCCGCTTCGCGAACCGCTCGGCGCCGACGACGTTCCGGAAGAAGGCGGCCCCGGCCGAGTCGAGCAGGAAGTCGCGCTCGACGGTCTTCTCGAAGTCGCTCGCCTCGACGGGCTCGCCGTTCGAGTACGTCAGCCCCTTGCGCAGCGTGAGGCTGTAGGTGCGCCGGTCCTTCGAGATGTGAGGGAGCGAGGTCGCGAGATAGGGGACGAGCTGCGCGCCGGCCGGCCCGCTCACGTGGCGGTAGCCGAGCAACGGGAGGTAGACGTTCCACATCACGCCCCAGCCCTCGGTGGTGTCGGAGAGGCCGGGATCCAGATAGTCCGTCGAGCCGTCCATCGCGATCCGGAACTCCGGGAACTCGTGCGCCGGTGCGGTCGCAGCCTCGGCCCTGCGCGTGGAGTCGGGGCTCTTCGTCTGGGGCGTCGCCTTCGTGCGCGGCGCCGTCGTCGAGGCGGAACGCCGAGCGCCGCCGCAGCCTGCGACGGCGAGGAGAACGAGAGCGAGGCACGGGAGCGCCGCGGCGGCCGCAGCGACCCTCCTCGGAAAAGCGGTCGGCTCCACCCGAGCGGCGAAATCTAGCGCCAGTCGGACACCCGGCCGCGCCCTGCTAGGCGCACGACCATGCGGCGGCGCTCACCCAGCTCGGCGGGCTCCTCCTCTTCGACGACTCCGTCGACTTCGTCCCGCGCCGTGGCGTGGAGGATCCGTCCGTCGCCGGTCCAGAAGGCAATGTGGTCCGCCGCCGCGGGGGGGCCGTAGGTGACGAGGTCCCCCGGGCGGAGGTCGGCCTCCGAGACCGTTTCGCCCGCCTCCTCCTGCTGGTCGGCGTCGCGCGGGACGAGGACGCCGCAGGCCCGGAACGACATGTGCACGAGGCCCGAGCAGTCGATGCCCCGGGCGGTCATCCCTCCCCATTGGTATCGCGTGCCGAGCAGGGTGCGGGCATGCTCGACCGGGTCGGCCGCTACCGGCCGCAACCAGGCCGCGTCGCGCCGGCCGCCCAGATGGTCGCGCCGCGCCCAGCCCGGATACGCGTAGGCCGTCTCCACCCGAGCCCACTTCCCGCGCTCCTCGAGCACCCGGAGCGGCTCGCCAGGAAGCGCCTGCGTAACCTGCTCGGAGTCGTCGGAAGGCTCGGCGCGAAGCGGGGCGAGCTGGCGAGCGAACGTATGTTCGCCTAGGCTCTCGGCCGTGCAGCTCAGGCTAGACGCGGCCGACCGCCTGGTGGAGCTCGTGGAGGAGCAACGCGGGCCGGTGCTCGCCGAGGACGCCGCCCGCCGCCTCTTCGCGCTTCGCCAGGCCCCGGTCGCCCTTGCCCGCTCGCTCCTGGCGGACGTCGTGGACACCGACGCGCGGCTCGCCTGGAACGGGGACGCGGTCTCCCTTGCCGAGCCTCCGGGCGCCGCCCTGCCGCTCGAGGACGCGACCTACGTCGTGGTCGACCTCGAGACGACCGGGTTGCGGCCAGGCCGTTCGGGGATCTGCGAGATCGGCGCCGTGCGGCTGCGCGGCTTCGAGGTAGAGGCCGAGTTCCAGACCCTCGTCGACCCCGGACTCCCGATCGCCGCCGCTGCGAGCGCCGTCACCGGCCTGCGAGACGAGCAGTTGTGCGGTGCGCCCGGCCCCGCCGAAGCCGTGCGGAGCTTCCTCGCCTTCGCCGGCGACGCCGTCCTCGTCGCCCACAACGCACGCTTCGACCTCGCCTTCCTCGACCGCGAGACCGAGTTGCTGACGGGCTCCCGGATCGGCGCTCCCGTGGTCGACACCGTGCGGCTGGCGCGCCGGCTTCTCGCCGGCTGCGTCTCGGGCTTCGGCCTGGCCCAGCTGGCGTGGTTCCTCGGCACCGCGGAGAGACCGTGTCACCGCGCGTTGCCCGACGCGCGCGCCACTGCCGAGCTGCTTCTCGCCCTCGTCGGCCTGGCGCAGGAGCGCGGAGCGCGCACGGTGGCCGACCTCGCGGCGCTCGCAGCGACGCGGACGCGGCGCCTGCTCGACAAGCGCCACCTCGCGTTCGGCGCGCCGACCCGGCCCGGGGTCTACCTCTTCCTCGGCCGCGACGGCCAGGTCCTCTACGTCGGCCGTGCCCGCGACCTTCGGGCGCGCCTGCGCTCGTACTTCCGCAGCGACCGGCAGCGGCCGGCAGTCGAGGCGGCGCTGGCGGCGGCGGAGCGGATCGAGTGGCGCGTCACCGGCTCCGAGCTCGAGGCGGCGCTCGAGGAGCTGCGCCTGATCCGGAACCTGCGCCCGCCCGGCAATACGCGCGTCTCCCGACCGGAGCGGCAGGTGTGGCTGCGCCGGCGGGGGGATTCCGTCGTCGCGTCGACCCGGCCCTCGCCGGTCGGGCCCCTGCGCTCGCGCCGCATCGCTCAGCTGGCCGCTCGCGCCCTCATGCCCGACGAGCTCACCCGCCCGGAGTCGGCTCTCCCTCGCCTCCGGCGCCGCCTGCGCGAGCTGTCCGACGCGCGGAGATTCGAGGATGCCGGCCGGCTCCGCGACCGCATGGCCGCGCTCGAGCGGGTCTGCCGGGAGCTGAGGCGCCTCGAGCGCGCGCAGCGGCTCGAGTGCTGCATCCTCGCGCCCGACCGCGAGCCGGGCCACGTCCGCGCCGTCTTCGTCGCGGGCGGCCGGGTGGCGGCAGAGCGGACGCTGCCACCCGGAGGCGGCGCGGCGCTCGAGGTCGAGGCCGGGCTCGCGGCCGCCCGCCGTCCAGGGGAGCTCGACCTGGACGAGCTCCTCCTCGTCGACTCGTTCCTCCGCAGGCTGCCCCCCGAGCTGCGGGTGGCGCCGCTCGAGCGCGCGGCGATCCTCCGCGCGGCCGCTCGCGTCGTCGGCTGAGGCCAAGAGCTCCTGACGCAACGAAGCACGGGCCGCCTGGACACGCTGTGCGCCGCGCTGCGGCGTCCTCGGTCGCACGAATGGCGCTCCTATTCGCGCTCCCTGCGTCCTTGCATCGCACTCGCCCATCGCGCCCAGCCGGCGCGTGGTCATTCCGTTAGAAGCTCTACGCGGCCGCGACCGAGATCAGGTCGCGCAGCGCGCCGAGCCGGGAGAGGGCCTGTCCTTCGAGCTGGCGGACGCGCTCACGGGTCAGGTCGAGCTCGTTGCCGATCGCCTCCAGCGTCCACGGCTCGCCCTCGAAGCCGAAGCGCAGCTCGAGGATCCGGCGCTCGCGCTCGGGAAGCGCCTCGAGAGCGCGCCGCACGCCCTGGCGGCGGAGGGACTCCTCGGCCTCGTCGAAGGGGTCGACGGCCTCGCGGTCGGCGAAGAGGTCGCCGAGCTCGCCCTCGTCGTCGGCTCCCACCGTCTGGTTGAGCGAGACGGACGCGTTCGCCGCGCCGAGCGCCTCGTCGACGTGCTGCATCGGCAGGCCGGTCGCCTCGGCGAGCTCCTCCTTCGTCGCCTCGCGCCCGAGCTCGACCTCCAGCCGCCGCGCCGCGCGCGACAGCTTCTGCTGGCGCTCGACGACGTGGACGGGCACGCGGATCGTGCGCGCGTGGTTGGCGACCGCGCGCTGCACCGACTGCCGGATCCACCAGGTCGCGTAGGTCGAGAACTTGTAGCCGCGGCGCCAGTCGAACTTCTCGACGGCGCGGTTCAGCCCGAGCGTGCCCTCCTGGATCAGGTCGAGGAAGGGGACGCCGAGCCCGCGGTAGCCCTTCGCGATCGAGACGACGAGGCGGAGGTTGGACTCGATCATGTGCCGCTTCGCCGTCACGTCGCCGCGCTCGATCCGCTTCGCGAGCATGACCTCCTCCGCGGCGGTCAGCAGCTTGTGGCGGCCGACGTCGGCCAGGAAGAGCTGCAGGCTGTCGGCTGAGCCGGTGATCGCGACGGTCGGCATCTCGGCCTCGGCAGCCGGCTCGGGCTGCTTCTCGCCGTCCTCCTTCGGCGCCTCGCCGCGAGGAGCCGCGGGCACGGCCGCGACGGGCTGGCCGATCTCGAGCCCGGTGCGCTCGAGCTCGCGCGTGAGCTCCTCGACCTCGTCGTCCGAGAGCTCGAGCTCGGCCGCGAACGCCTCCAGCTGCGCGGGATCGACGAACCCGCGCTCCTCGGCTCCCTCGACGATGGCGCGGATCTGGTCTGACTCGAGCAACTCGTTGAGCTGGTTCTGCGTCAGCGCTCCCTCAGTCCTTTCGTCCTGCTTCGTCGCTTCCTCGGCAAGGCCTTCGTACCTTAGGAGGGAAGTCCCCCGGTTACCACCCTCGGCCGGCCGGACGCCTCTCCGCCACGCTCGCGCTCCCTCGAACGAGCCGCCGGGCAAGTGTATTCCGCGACCCGAACGAGCCCGTCGAGCATAGGACGCGGACCGGTCGACGAAGTTTGCGGCCGACCGTTCACGAAGCCTTTCGACGCCGACCGGCCGGCTTTGCAGGCCCTTTCGCACGGCGCTCGGCGAGCAGCTCGACGGCGCGGTCGAGCGTCACCGTCTCGGGGTCGTCGCCCTTCCGCAGGCTCGCGTTCGTCTCGCCGTCGGTGACGTACGGCCCGAAGCGGCCTTCCTTGAGCACGATCTCGTTGCCGCCGACGGGATCGGTGCCCAGCTCGCGGAGCGGCTTGGCGGCGGCCCGCTGTCCCCGCCGCTGCCGCGGCTGCGCGAGCAGGGCGAGCGCGCCGGGGAGGTCGATGGTGAACAGCTGCTCCTCGGACTCGAGGGAGCGGGACTCCTTGCCCTTCTGCACGTACGGCCCGTACCGGCCGTTCCGGGCGACCACCTCGTCCCCGTCCTCCGCGACGCCCACGACGCGCGGCAGCTGCAGCAGACGGAGAGCGTCCTCCAGCGTCACGGTCTCGAGCGACATCGTCTTGAAGAGCGAGGCCGTCCGGGGCTTCTCCTTCGCGTCCTCCGGCAGGACCTCGGTCACATAGGGCCCGTAGCGGCCGGTGCGCGCGACGACCGGGCGGCCCGTCTCGGGGTCGGTTCCGAGCTCGCGGTCGCCGCTGGGCTGGGAGAGCAGCTCCTCGGCCCGCTCAAGCGTCAGCTCGTCGGGGGCGAGCTCGTCGGGGACGCTCGCCCGTTCTCCGTCCCGCTCGAGGTACGGCCCGTAGCGCCCGACGCGGAGGACGATCCCGTCCCCGATCTCGAGCGAGTTGATCTCGCGCGCGTCGATCGCGCCGAGGTCGGAGACGAGCTCGCGCAGGCCCTCGCTGCCGTTGCCGAAGTAGAAGCGGCCGAGCCATTCGACCCGGTGCTCGTCCCCGGCCGCGATGCGGTCGAGATCGTCCTCCATCCGCGCCGTGAAGTCGTAGTCGACCAGCCGGCCGAAATGCTGCTCGAGCAGGCCCACGACGGAGAAGGCGAGAAAGGACGGGACGAGCGCGGTGCCGCGCTTGAAGACGTAGCCGCGGTCGAGGATCGTGCCGAGGATCGACGCGTAGGTGGACGGGCGGCCGATGCCGAGCTCCTCGAGTGTCCGCACGAGCGTCGCCTCGGTGTAGCGGGCCGGCGGGCTCGTCTCGTGGCCCTGGGGCTCGAGCTCGCGCAGCTCGACGGAGTCGCCCTCGGCCAGGTTCGGCAGGCGCCGCTCCTCGTCGTCCTCGCCCGCCGGGGTGTCCTCGTCCCGCCCCTCCTCGTAGGCGGCGAGGAAGCCGCGGAACGTGATCACCGTGCCGGAGGCGCCGAGCTCTGCCGTCTCCCCCGCGCTGCTCTCCCCGGCGATGCGGAGGGAAACGGTCTGGCCCTGCGCGTCCTTCATCTGCGAGGCGACGGTGCGCATCCAGATCAGCTCGTAGAGCGCATGCTCGTCCCGCGAGAGCTCGGAGCGCACGTCCTGCGGCGTCCGGAAGCGGTCGCCCGAGGGGCGAATCGCCTCGTGTGCCTCCTGGGCGTTCTTCACCTTCCGCTCGTAGCGGCGCGGTTGCGGCGGGACGTAGTCGGCGCCGAAGAGGGACGTCGCCTGCTCGCGCGCGGCGACGAGCGCCGACTCCGCCAGCGTCGTCGAGTCGGTGCGCATGTAGGTGATGTAGCCGTTCTCGTAGAGCCGCTGGGCGAGCCGCATCGTCGTCTGCGCCGAGAAGCGGAGCTTGCGGCTCGCCTCCTGCTGCAGCGTCGAGGTCATGAACGGCGGGCTCGGACGGCGCACGTACGGCTTGCGCTCGACCCGGCTGACGTGGAAGGCGGCGCCCTCGAGCCGCTCGGCGAGGCCGCGCGCGGCCGCCTCGTCGAGCTGCCGGGCCTCGCCCCGCAGCCGGCCGTCGGGCCCGAAGTCGCGCCCGGTCGCGACGCGCTGCCCGTCGACCGAGACGAGCCGGGCCTCGAAGGAGTCCGGATCGAACGTGGCAAGAATGTCCCACCACTCTGCGGCCCGGAACGCCATCCGCTCGCGCTCGCGCTCGACCACGAGACGCGTCGCCACCGACTGGACGCGGCCGGCCGAGAGCCCGCGCATGACCTTCTTCCAGAGGACCGGCGACACCTCGTAGCCGTAGAGCCGGTCGAGGATCCGCCGCGACTCCTGAGCGTCGACGAGCCGCGCGTCGACGTCCCGGGTCTCGTCGAGGGCGCGCTCGATGGCGTCGCGGGTGATCTCGTGGAAGACCATCCGGCGTGCGGGCACCTTCGGCTTCAGCACCTCCAGCAGGTGCCAGGCGATCGCCTCGCCCTCGCGATCCTCGTCCGTCGCGAGCAGGAGCTCGTCGGCGTCCGCGAGCCGCTTGCGCAGGTGGGCGACGGTCTTCTTCTTGTCCGGGTCGACGACGTAGAGCGGCTCGAAGCCGTGCTCGACGTCGACGCCGAGGCGCGCCCACGGCTCGCCCTTGTAGCGCTCCGGGATCTCGGCGGCGCTGTCGGGCAGGTCGCGGATGTGGCCCACGGAGGACTCGACGACGAAGTCCGGACCGAGGTATCCCGCGATCGTGCGCGCCTTCGCGGGCGACTCGACGATGACGAGACGCTTCGGCACGGCCGGTCACGATAGCCAGCGCTCGGGATACTTCTCGCATGGCCCAGCGCCCGCCGCTCCTCTACCACGTCATCGCCGTGCTCAGCTGTCCTGCCATCTACGGCCTGTTCCGTCTGCGTGCTCGGGGACGCGAGAACCTGCCGCGCGAAGGCGGCTACGTCCTCGCCTGCAACCACGTCTCGAACCTCGACCCGTGGCCGGTCGGGTTGCCGCTGTGGCCGCGGCGCTGGCTGCGCTTCATGGCGAAAGCGGAGCTGTACTGGTGGCCCGCGAGGTACGTGCTCGACGGTGCCGGCGCGTTCCCCGTGCAGCGCGGGCTCGGCGACCGCGAGGCGATCGAGACCGCCGTGCGGCTTGCACGGGAGGGGCATGTCGTCGTCATGTTCCCGGAGGGGACCCGTCGGCAGAAGGGTGTCGTCAAGAAGCACGTCGCGAGGCCGCGCTCCGGTGCCGCGCGGATCGCGCTCGAGGCCGGGGTGCCGCTCGTCCCCTGCGCGGTGGCCGGGACGGACAGGCTGCTCACGCTCGGACCGCTGCGGGTCGCCTACGGGGCGCCGCTCGAGATCGACGACGTGCGCGGACACGACGACCTGCGGGGCGCGTCCCAGGAGGCGACCGGACGGCTCATGGCGCGCATCGCCGAGTTGGAGGAGGCCCTGTGAGCACGCTGCTCGCGGTCGACGGCGACTCGTTCGCGCATCGCGCCTACCACGCGCTGCCGAAGTCGATCCGCCTCAACGCGGTCGTCGGCTTCACGAACATGCTCGTGCGGCTCTGGCAGGCGGAGCGGCCCGCCGCGGTGCTCGTCGCGTGGGACACGCTGTCGGTGCCGACGTACCGCCACGAGGCGTTCGAGCCGTACCAGTCGGGACGGGTCTTCGACGACGCCCTGCTCCAGCAGCTCGAGATCTTGCCCGAGGCCGTGGCAGCCTTCGGTTTCCTCGTGGCCAGGGCGCCCGGCTACGAGGCCGACGACTTCCTCGCCGCCGCGGCGCACGAGTGGCCGGGCGAGGTTCTCGTCGCGACCTCCGACCGCGATGCCTTCCAGCTCGCGAGCGGGCGCGTGACGATCCTCCAGCCGACCCGTGGCGTGAGCGAGCTCGCGCGCATCGGCCCCGCCGAGGTGCGCGAGCGCTACGGCGTCGACCCCCAGCAGGTGCCGGATCTGATCGCGCTGCGCGGCGATCCCTCCGACAAGCTGCCGGGGGCGCGAGGCGTCGGGCCGAAGAAGGCCGCCGAGCTGCTCGCCCGGTACGGCTCCCTGGAGGCCGCGCTCGCCGACGGCCGGTTCGCGGCGGAGGCGGAGGACTTGAGGCTCTTCCGGCGAATCGCCACGATGGACGCCTCCGCCCCCCTTCCTCCCCTCGCAGAAACATCCCCGGCGTGGGCGGAGGCGTCTTCCTTCCTCGAACGGCTCGGCCTGGGCGCGGTCGCCGAGCGGGTCGGAGCGCTATCGAACTCCTGACGCATCCCTCGCTCGCTCGCCTGCACCCGACCGGAGGCCATCCCGAGCGGCCGGAGCGCCTCGGGGTGCTCCTCGCGCACCAACACCTCTGGAGCGAGGGACGCGCGGCGACGGTCGAGGAGCTGGAGCTGTGTCACACGCGAGAGCACATCGACCTGGTGCGCGCGGTCGAGGACACGGTGTGGCTCGACGGCGACACCGTCTGCAGCGCCACGAGCTTCGAGGCGGCCGCGCTCGCCGCCGGGACGGCGATCGAGGCGGCGCTGCGCAGTGGGTTGGCGCTCGTGCGCCCTCCCGGGCATCACGCCCTCGCCGGCCGCGCGATGGGCTTCTGCATCTTCAACAACGTCGCGGTGGCCGCGCGGGCGGCTCAAGAGCGGCTCGGCATCGAGCGGGTGGCGATCGTCGACTTCGACGTCCATCACGGCAACGGCACCGAGGCGATCTTCCGGGACGACGACAGCGTCCTCTACGCCTCGCTCCATCAGTGGCCGTTCTATCCGGGGAGCGGCGGCCCGGACGACCAGGCGGAGACGACCGTGAACGTGCCGCTGCAGGCCGGGTCGGGCGACGAGGAGTATCTCGAGGCGTTCGCGCGTGTCGTCGAGCCGGCGGTCGAGCGCTTCGAGCCCCAGCTCTTGCTCGTCTCGGCCGGCTTCGACGCCCATGTCGACGACCCGCTCGCCGGCATGCGCGTCAGCGCGGACGGCTTCCGCGAGCTCGGCCGGCGCTGCTCCGCTCTCTGCGGCCGCGTCGCCGCGGTGCTCGAGGGGGGTTACCGGCTCGAGACCCTGCCCGCGCTCGTCGCCGCCACGCTCGACGGCTTCACGAGCTAGCTGTCGTGACCACGGAGGTGTGAGACGCGGCTGATGGGTGGCCGTGCTCCGAGCGAGCTGTGCGGTCGTCGGTTGTTGTACCAGCGGATGTAGCTGGGGAGGGCGCGGGCTCGTCGGCTGCTGGAGGGATAGCTGC
>DASRBX010000027.1:0-22390 GCA_035653395.1 Gaiellaceae bacterium | reverse complement strand
CTATCCCTCCAGCAGCCGACGAGCCCGCGCCCTCCCCAGCTACATCCGCTGGTACAACAACCGACGACCGCACAGCTCGCTCGGAGCACGGCCACCCATCAGCCGCGTCTCACACCTCCGTGGTCACGACAGCTAGGCGGGCGCCCGCTTCTCGTCGAGCCTCCCGGCCCGGATCGTCTCGGCCATGGCCTTCGATTCCTCCCTGTAGACGCTTCCGTCCTCGAACTCGATCCACGGGAACTTCTTCTGGCCGGTGCGCTCGATCGTCCGGCCGCGGCTGGAGCTCCTGAACGCCGAGCCCTCCTGGACGAGCTCGTACTCGACGCCCGACTCGTCGAGCGCCTTCTGGACGCGCCAGCACGGATGGCCTCCGAACTTCGCCCACGTGCCGCTGCAACGGTGGAGCTTGACTGCCATCTGGTTCCTCCTCCTCGTACGGCCCCGCCGACGGTCCTACGATACGAGGGTGCGCGCGGTTTACGAAATCCGGCCGCCCGCCTGGGGCGAGACGCTCGCGATGCTCCAGTCCGTGAGCCTGCCCGGCGGCCCCGAGCGCGTGCGCGCCCGCGTGGCCGAGGTCGACGGAGACCGCGTGACGGTCGACTTCCCGGCTCTCGACGGCGAGACGAGCGCCGAGCAGCTCCTCGCCGCCTGCGTCGCCGGCGAATGGGCGGACCGCGGGGACATGGAGTCGTGCCGTCTCGTCGAGGTGGAGTGGCCGGACGGACTGCCCGGGCCGGCGTTTCCGGCGCAGCCCGGAGTCTCGGTCGGCGCGATCGTGAAGCCGGCGCTCGGCCTTTCGCCGGAGGAGGCGGCGGCGGTCGCGTCGGCGGTCGCGGCCGGAGGCGCCGCCCTCGTCAAGGACGACGAGCTGCAACGAGCGTCTCCGGAGCGCGTGCGCGCGATCGAGGCCGCGATCCCCGAGCACGTCCTCTATGCCGCGAACGTCACGGGAGCCGACGCGGAGGGGATCGTCGAGGCGGGAGCGCGGGCGCTGATGGTGAACGCGTTCCTCGCGGGGCTCGGCTCGATCGCGCGTCTGCGCGAGTACGGGCTGCCGATCTTCGTCCACCGCGTCGGCTCGGCCTTCCTGCGCCGCGGCGGACCGGTGTCCGTCTCGGCGCGGGTCCTCGTCGAGCTGACGCGGCTGGTCGGCGGCGACTTCGTCCAGGTCGGCTCCTTCTCGCCGCGGACCTTCGACACCGACGACGAGGTGCGCGAGCAGATCGCGGCGGCGCGACCCGCGACGGCCGTGATCGGAGGCGGAGTCGGTGCAGAAAACGCCCGGGAGCAGCTCGAGCGAGCGGGCACGCGCGACGGCGTGATGCTCCTGCTCGGCTCGGCGGCGTACGCGCATCCCGGCGGCGTGCGGGCCGGCGTCGCGGCAGCGGTCGACGCGATCGGCTAGGCCGCGAAGAGCGTCAGCTCGGGCTCGCGCTCGCCGCGCAGGACACGAAGATCGACCGCGACGCAGCGCAGCCCCCGCGACTCGGCCAGGGCGACCGCCTGCGGCTTCAGCCGCTCGGCGGCGAGGACGCCCCGGCAGCCCGCCTTCGCCGGGTCGCGGCGGATGAACTCGAGGTAGCGAGTCAGCTGCTCGACGGCCTCGATCGTCCCGATCCGCTTCACCTCGACCGCGACCCACTCCCCCGCGCCGTCCCGGCACATGAGGTCGACGGGGCCGATCTCGGTCTGCCACTCGCGCCGGGCCAGCGTCAGCGGCTCGCCGAGCGCCTCGGGCGCCGCCGCGAGCGCCTCCTGCAGGTCGCGTTCGACGCCGTCCTTCTGCAGCGCGGCCGACTCCCCCATGTCGTGGGCGACGTCGCTCAGCACCTCGAGCAGGCGGATCTCGAGGGCGTCCTCCGATTTCGGCTTCGTCACGACCAGCCGGTCGCCCTCGTCGGCGAGGAAGGTCGGCGCCGTCATCCAGTTGAGCGGCTTGTACCCGCCCGCGTCGTCGTGAACGAGCACCGAGCCGTCGCCCTTGAGGATGAGCAGCCGCACGGCCTCCGGCAACACGGCCGAGACGCGGCCGGAGTAGGTGACCTCGCAGCGGGCGACGATGAGACGCACGCGGCGCAACCTACTGTCCGTTTCGGACATGTCAGGTGTCTGACACCGGACGTGTCCGTTTCAGACACCGAACGTGTCGGTTTCAGCCGTGGCGTTCGACGCGCGAGCCGCCGACGGTCGCCTCGCTCCCGTCGTCGAAGCGCACCCAGGCCTTGCCGTTGCCGTCGTAGTCGGGCGACCAGACGAGGAGCGTCGCCTCGCGGCCGCCGACCCGGACGCGCTCGGTTCCTTCCTCCTCGGCGCCGCTCCAGACCCGGACGAACGGGTTCTCGCGCCGCTCGCGACCGATCGTCGTCTCGTCCGAATGGCCCGGCAGGACACGTGTCGCGTCGGGAAGCGCGAGGAGGACGTCCATCACCGAGCGCCGGACGGCCGCGACGTCGCCGCCGCCGACCGCGTCGCGGAAGAGCGTGTCCCCGGTCGCGACGAGTCCGTCCTCGATGACGAACGAGAGGCCGTCGTCGGAGTGTCCCGGCGTCGCGAGCGCCCGCACCCGGAGGCCCTCCCACTTCCACTCGCCGGGCTCGGCGAGCACCGGGATCGAGTAGCGCCGCGCCAGCTCGACCTCGTTCTCCACGTGGTCGTGGTGCGAGTGCGTGCGGAGCAGCGCGACCGGCTTCGCACCCCACCGCTCGGCCGCCTCGATCAGCGACGCGACGTCGGCTCCGGAGTCGACGAACACGGCCGGCCCGCCTTCCGTCCCGACCACGAAAGCGTTGCTGAGCCACTCGGGATGCATGCTCTTTTCCACGAGCACGGGCGGTAGGCTAACCAGGTTCACCACGAGGAGGATTGATGGCGGGCCTGATGCAACGGACGGCGCTGATCGTGAAGGCGAAGTACTCGAAGCTCCTGAACCGCGCCGAGAACCCGACCGAGACGCTCGACTACTCGTACGAGCAGATGCTCGAGCAGCTGCAGAACGTCAAGCGCGGCACGGCCGACGTCGTCACCTCGAAGAAGCGGATCGAGCTCCAGCAGCAGAAGCTCGAGCAAAACGTGGTCAAGCTCGAGACGCAGGCGCGCCAGGCGGTCTCCGCCGGCCGCGAGGACCTCGCGCGGCAGGCGCTCGAGCGCAAGGCTCTCGCCCAGCAGCAGCTGCAGGACATGGACACGCAGGTCAAGCAGCTCGAGGACCAGCAGGAGAAGCTCGTCGCGGCGCAGCAACAGCTCGAGACCCGCATCGAGTCGTTCCGCTCGCGGAAGGAGGTTCTCAAGGCGCAGTACTCGGCCGCCGAGGCCGAGGTGCGGGTCGGCGAGGCCGCGACCGGGATCGGCCGGCACATGCAGGACACCGGGCTGGCGATCCAGCGCGCGAAGGACAAGACCGAGGAGATGCAGGCCCGCGCCGCGGCGATCGACGAGCTCACCTCGACGGGCGCCCTCGAGGACTTCACCGCCGGCGACCAGACCCAGCTCGACCGCGAGCTCGCGCAGATCTCCTCGTCCTCGCAGGTGGACCAGGAGCTCGCGAAGCTGAAGGCCGAGGTAGGCCCCGGCGAGCTGCAGAAGGAGATCGCCTCGGGCGACGCGGAGCCTGCTCCGGGCGCGACGGGAGGACAACCGGCCGCAGGCTCCGAGCCGGCCGCGCAGCCGGCCGAGGAAACCGGCGAGTCCTGAGCAGGCTCGGCGACATCCTCTTCGGCCGCAAGAAGCTGCAGGAGCCCGCGGCCGAGAAGCTCTTCGCGCTCTCGACGGCGGCCGTCACGCTCGACACGGAGTGCTCGCTCGAGACCGCGGGTGACGCCGCGCTCATCTTCAAGCCGCTCTCCGCCGGCGAGTTCAGCTCGACCGAGACCGGCGCGGAGGAGCTGCTGCGCGGCGTGGCGCGCGAGTCCGGCTCCGAGATCGACCGCAAGACCGACGCGTTCGGGTTCGAGTGGGTGATCGTCCACGACCCGCAGCTCGAGGACCAGGTCGCGGGCGTCCATACGCTCGCCTCGGAGCTCGAGCAGCACGGATTCGGCAGCCAGCTGCTCGCGGCCGCATTCCGCTTCGAGGGGTCGGCCTTCGGCCCAGGCCACCCGGTGTACTGGATCTACGGCTTCAAGACCGGCACCTGGTGGCCGTTCGTCCCCAAGGGCGAGAAACAGGAGCGGGACAACGCGCAGGAGCTCGAGCTGAAGGCGAAGCTCGAGCAGGAGCTCCCCATCGAGCCCGACCTGAGCAAGTGGCTCGCGCTGTACGACGCGCCGATCTAGAGGCGAATCCGCGCAGCGGCCACCGGCGTAGTGCCTTCCGTGACAATCGTGAGACGTATCGCCGGAGCCGTGCTGTTTCTGGCCGGCGCGGTCTGGCTAGGCCAGGGGACGAACGTGATCACGGGGTCGTCGATGACCGGCAGCACGTTCTGGGCGGTCACGGGTGGGCTGTGCGTCGTCGCCGGGCTCGTCCTGCTCGGTTGGCCGTGGCGCCGGCCGAGCGCGGACTTCTAGCGGCCGCGCCTGCGCCCGGCTCCGAGCTAGGCGACGGGGCGGCCCATCTCGCGGGCGATCTCGGAGAGAGCCGCGAGCCGCTTCTCGAGGGGCGGGTGATCCATCATCCACTCGGCCATCTGCGTCCTCCAGTTGGTCGGGACGATGAAGAAGGCGTTCATGCCCTGCACCTCGCGCAGGTCGCGCTGGGGGATCTGCGTGATGCCGCTCGAGATCTTCTGGAGCGCGCTCATGAGATGCTCCGGCGCTCCGGTGATGATCGCCGAGCCGCGGTCCGCCGCGTACTCGCGGTAGCGGGAGATGGTGCGGATCAGGATGAAGCTGATCGCGTACACCACCACGGAGACGAGGAAGACGATCAGCCAGACGGGCACCTGGTTGTTGTTGTTGTTCCGGTTGCCGCCGTAGCCGCCCCCGAAGCCGCCGAACATCCCCGCGTAGAGGCCGAAGCGGGTCAGCATCGCGGCGAGCATCGCGAAGAAGCTCGCGACCGTCATGACGAGCACGTCCCGGTTCGCGATGTGGGAGAGCTCGTGCGCGAGGACGCCCTCGATCTCCTGCGGCTCGAGCCGGCGCCACAGGCCCGTCGTCACCGCGACCGCGGCGTGCTTCGGGTTCCGGCCCGTGGCGAACGCATTCGGGACGTCGCTGTCGACGACCGCGATGCGCGGCTTCGGCAGGTTCGCCATCGCGCACAGCCGCTCGACCATCGCGTGCAGCTCGGGCGCGTCGTCGGCCGAGACGACCTTGGCGCCGGCGGCGGCGAGCGCGAGCTTGTCGGAGGTGTAGTACTGGAAGAAGGCCAGGCCGATCACGATCAGGAGCATCGGGGCGAGGCCGACTTTGAGGACGCTGAAGAGGACGACCGCGAAAGCGACGTAGAGCAAGCCGAGCAGCCCGCTCGTGAAGAGCATCCGCAGCGACAGGCCCCGGTCGCGCCCGAACGATCTGCGTTGCATGACCCGAATGGTACTCGGCCGGAGGCTCCTGCCGGTTCCGGCGCGAGTGGACTTAGCGCTTCATTAGAGTCCGGTCCCGGTGCGCCGTCCAGTACTCATCGCCGCCGCCCTGCTCGGCGCCGTCGTGTTGGCCGGCTGCGGTTCAGAGGGCGTCGTCTCGCCCACGCCGAAGACCGTGATCGGGACCGGCGCGACCGGCCCGACGTTCCCGATCGTCCCGGCGTTCAAGCTCAAGGGCAACCCGTCGAAGGGAAGCTCGATCTTCGCCAGCGCGGGCTGCGGCAGCTGTCACACGCTCTCGGCGGCGCACGCGACGGGCACGGTGGGGCCGAACCTCGACGCGCTCAAGCCTGACTACCGCGCGGTCACGGCTCAGGTGACGAACGGCGGAGCGCCGAACGGCGGCACGATGCCCTCCTTCAAGAAGCAGCTCAGCACGCAGCAGATCGCGGACGTCGCCGCGTTCGTCGTGAAGTCCACCGGCGGCCAGCTGCCGTAGAGCTTCCGCCCGGGTTCCCCGCGCGCGTCGCCGCCTTCGCGCTCGACCTCGACCGCACGCTGATCGCCGAGGACGGCGTGCTGCGGCCGCGGACGCGGCAGGCGCTCGAGCGGACCCGGGCCGCGGGAACGCACGTCGTCGTCGTGACGGGGCGCATGTTCCGGGCGGTGCGCCCCTATCTCGAGCAGGCGGGGCTCGACGATCTCGTGGTGTGCTACCAGGGAGCCGTCGTCGCCGACCCGGCAACGGGGGAGTTCCTCCTCCACGTCCCGGTCCCGCTCGCGGAGGCGCGCGAGGCGATGGGCGCCGTGCTCGCGGCTGGCTTTCATCTCAACTGCTACGTCGACGACCTGCTGTACGTCGCGGAGGTGACGCCCGAGGCGCGACGCTACGCCGACTTCCAGCAGCTCGAGATCCACGCGGTCGGCGACCTGCGTGCGTGGCTCGACCGCGACCCCACCAAGCTCGTCGCGGTCGGCGACCCCGACGAACTCGACGAGCTCGAGCACGAGCTGAAGCCGCGCTTCGAGGGGCGGCTCTTCATCTCGAAGTCGCTGCCGTACTTCCTCGAGTTCGCGCATCCCGACGTGAGCAAGGGAAGCGGGCTCGAGTTCGTCGCCGGCCGGCTCGGCTTCCGGCCGGTGGAGACGGTCGCCTGCGGCGACGGCGAGAACGACCGCGAGCTGCTCGAGTGGGCCGGCTTCGGCGTGGCGGTGGCCAACGCCCTCGCGGACGTGCGCGAGCTCGCCGACCTCGTCGTCCCCTCGGTCCAGGAGGAAGGCGTCGCTGCGCTGCTGGAGGCCTTTCTAGACTCAGCGGCGTGATCGACCTGAGGGCAGCGCGCGCCGCGCCGGACGAGATGCGCGCCGCGCTCGTGCGCAAGGGCGCCGGCGAGCTCTTCGACGAGTTGCTGGCCGCCGACCGCGCCGTCCTCGAGGTGCAGCCGCGGGTCGAGGAGCTGCGTGCGGCTCGGAAGCTCAAGGGCAAGCCGACGCCGGAGCAGCTCGCGGAGCTGGAGCGCCTCAAGGGCGAGCTGCAGGGGCTGGAGGAAGAGCTCGACCGGGCGGAGGCGCGTCGACAGGAGATCCTCGACCGTGTCCCTAACCCGCCCGACGTGTCCGCCCCGGACGGGGAGACCGACGAGGACGCGGTCGAGATCCGCCGCTGGGGCGAGCCGCCGAGCTTCGACTTCCCCGTCCGCGACCACCTCGACCTCGGGCAGGCCCTCGGCTGGATCGATCCCGAACGGGCCGCGAAGGTGTCCGGCTCCCGCTTCGTCTACCGCGTCGGGGACGTCGCGCTGCTCGAGCTCTCCCTCTACCGCTGGGCACTCGCCCGGCTCGTGGAGAAGGGCTTCGTGCCGATGCTCCCGCCCGTCCTCGTACGCGAGCAGGCGATGTACGGCACGGGGTTCCTCCCCACCGACGAAGTCAACATCTACCGCATCGAGCGCGACGAGCTCTACCTGACCGGGACGTCCGAAGTGGGGCTCGCGGCCTACCATGCCGACGAGATCCTCGACGCCGACTCGCTCCCGCTGCGCTACACGGCGTACTCGACGAACTTCCGCCGCGAAGCGGGCGCAGCCGGCAAGGACACGCGCGGCATGTTCCGCGTCCACCAGTTCGACAAGGTCGAGATGTTCGTCTTCACCTTCGCCGAGCGGGCGCACGACGAGCACGAGCACCTGCTCGGGATCGAGGAGGAGCTGGTCCAGGAGCTCGGCCTCCCGTACCGGGTCGTCGACGTCGCGGCCGGCGACCTCGGTGCCTCCGCGGCGAAGAAGTACGACATCGAGGGCTGGTTCCCCGGTCAGACGCGGTACCGGGAGCTGACCTCGACCTCCAACACGACCGACTACCAGGCGCGGCGGCTCGGGATCCGCACACGGCGCGCCGGCAAGCCGGAGCACGTCGCGACGCTCAACGGCACGGCGGTCACCGCGCGCACGATGATCGCGCTGCTGGAGAACTTCCAGGACGAGGGCGGTTCGGTCTCCGTCCCGGAGCCGCTCTGGGAGTTCGGCGCGCCGCGGACGCTCGGCGGCGACCGCGTCCGCGGCTGACACGTCCTGAAGGGCGTCTTGCGGATGTCTATGAGCCGCGCGATCCTCTAGTCGTGGACGAGTCCGTGATCCATCGAGAAGAAGCGACGGGCCTACTATTCGCGGTGCACGACATCAACCAGGCACTCTGGGACATCCATGGAGTCCTGGTAGAGGACGACGATGGCGAAGAGGACGAAGGCTGAGATCAAGGCGTTCCGCGAGGGCTGGCGGCAGAACAACGAGCGGCTGCTCGAGCTCGCGAAGAAAGCGCAAGCCGATCTCGACCGTCGTAAGCAGACAGAGCGCTAGCCCTCTTCGCGCTCGGCGAGCCACGCCTTGGCAAGCCGCTTCTGCGCGCGCGTCAGCCACGCCTCCTCGACGCGGTCGCGCAGCTCGTCCCGCTCGAGACGCGCGAGATCGCGGATCCGCAGCAGCACCGCGGCGTAGCCGTTCCAGTGCGGCGTCGTGAAGTAGATGCCGCGCGCGTCGGCGACGAGCATCTCCTTCACGCCGAGGTCGGCGACGCGGAAGGCGAGCACGTCGTCGAGCAGCTCGCCTGTCTCGGGATCGACGGCGTCCTTCCGGCGGCTGCGATGGAAGCAGAACATCTTGCCGTGGACCTTGTAGGTCGGCCGGCCGTCCTCGACCTCCCTCGTCGCCTCCGGCATCGCGAGCGCGAGCTCGTCGAGATCCTGCATGGTGGCCACGGCTGCGACACTAGTACGGAGCGGCGGGGTGCCGGAGCGGTCGAACGGGGCGGTCTTGAACCGTGGGGGAACCCATGGTTCCCCCACGAGCCCCTTCCTTACGCTCCTGCCACACTGTCCCCGCGGCGGGGTGCCGGAGCGGTCGAACGGGGCGGTCTTGAAAACCGTTGAGCCCACGGGCTCCGTGAGTTCGAATCTCACCCCCGCCGCTTTCGCCCTTCTGCTCTGTAGGTTCTCCGCGATGACGACGGGAGACGACCTCCGCGGGCTGATGCGGCTCTGGCCGCACGGCGTCTCGATCCTCAGCGTCGACGTGGAGGGCGACCGGATGGGCGTGACGGTCTCGTCGCTCGTCTCGCTCTCGCTCGAGCCGCCGCTCGTGGGCGTCTCGATCGGCAAGGAGGCCTCCTGCTACGAGCTGCTGCGCAGCGCCGGCCGCTTCGCCGTGAGTCTCCTCGGCTCGGAGCAGGAGGAGCTCGCGCGGCGCTTCGCCGCCGGCTATCCGCCGATCGTCCACTGGCAGGGCGTACCGACGCGCGAGGGCCGCGTGGCGCCGCTGATCGAGGGAGCGCTCGGCTGGATCGAGGCCGAGACCCGCTCCGAAGCGGACGCCGGCGACCACACGTTCTTCATCGCGGACGTCCTCTCGATCGAGCACGGCCCCTCGCACCACGCGCTCGTCTACCGCGAGAGCGCGTACCACTCGGTCTGACGTGGTCGAGGCGGTCGTCTTCGACCTCGACGGAGTCCTGCTCTCCTCGGAGGAGGTCTGGGATGCCGTGCGCGAGCGGTACGTGCGCGAGCGCGGCGGGCGCTACGACGAGGGGGTGCAGCGGGCGATGATGGGCATGTCCGCGCCGGAGTGGTCTCGCTTCCTGCACGACGAGGCGGGCGTCCCGGAGGAGCCCGAGGCGATCAACCGCGACGTGGTCGGGCTGATGCTCGAGGCGTACCGGCGCGAGCTGCCGCTGCTGCCGGGCGCGGTCGACGCGGTGCGGCGCCTGGCGGACGACTTCCCGCTCGCGCTCGCCTCCTCCTCGAACCGCGAGGTGTTCGAGGCTGCGCTCGGGCTCGCCGGGCTCGAGGACTGCTTCGCCGCCACCGTCTCGTCGGAGGAGGTCGCGCGCGGCAAGCCTGCGCCCGACGTCTACCTCGAGGCCGCCGCCCGGCTCGGCGTCGCGCCCGAGCGTTGCGGAGCGGTCGAGGACTCGCACGCCGGCATCCGCTCGGCGAAGGCGGCCGGGATGCGCGTCGTCGCGATCCCCAACGCGAGCTACCCGCCGGACGAGGAGGCGCTCGCGCTGGCCGACGCCGTCGTCGGCTCGCTCGACGAGCTCACGGCCGGCGTCCTCCGCGGCTAGAGGAGGCGTTCGCCGCGCGCGTCGAAGGCGCGGATCCTGGGCGCGAGCGCGGGGTCGAAGTCTTCCCGGAACATGGTGAAGATCGTGACGTCTCGGAGCGGTCCGCCCGCTCGTCCGGGCAGCCGCCGCCGCAGGGTCGCCTCCTCGACGAAGCCGAGCTTCCGCGGGACGCCGAGGCTCGCCTCGTTGCCCGGCTCGATCCGGATCTCGATCCGGTCGGCGTCGCAGACCTCGAAGCCCACGCGCGTGAGCGCGGCCGTCGACTCGGTCACGAACCCCTGCCGCGTCGCGCTCGCGCGGATCCAGTAGCCGATCTCGAGCCCGCCCGGGCCGATGCGCGGATGCAGGCCAGTGCCGCCGATCAGCTCGGACTCGTCCGCGGAGAAGATCCCGCACGTGAAGTTCTCGCCCCGGTCGTAGTTCGAGCGGAAGTACTTGACGAGGTCGGTCTTCTCCTCGACCGACTGCGGCTCGTCGAGTGCCCAGGGCATCCACGGCCGCAGGTGCTCGAGGCTCGAGTCGATGGCCTCCTTGAGGAGCGGCGCGTCGCGGGGGTCGTAGCATCGGATCACCAGCCGCTCCGTCTCGATCCGGTACGGAGCGGGCAGGCCCTCCCAGCTCACGCGGCGCGCCCGACGAGGACGCAGCCGTTGTGGCCGCCGAGCCCCATCGCGTTCGAGAGCGCGACGTCGACCTGCGTCCGCCGCGCCTCGTTCGGCACGTAGTCGAGATCGCACTCGGGATCGGGATGGACGTAGTTCATGGTGGGCGGCAGCACCCCGTCGCGGACGGCGAGGACGCACATCATCGCCTCGATCGCGCCCGCGGCGCCGAAGCAGTGGCCGGTGACGGACTTCGTGGAGGAAACCGCGAGCCGATACGCGTGCTCCCCGAACACCTCCTTGATCGCCCGCGTCTCGGCCGCGTCGCCGAGCGGGGTCGAGGTGCCGTGGGCGTTGACGTAGCCGACCCGCTCGGGCTCCACCTCGGCGCGCCGGAGCGCATGGCGCATCATCTCCGCGACGCCGACCGACTCGGGATCCGGCTGCGCAAGGTGGTGCGCGTCGTTCGACATCCCGTAGCCGAGGATCTCGGCGTAGACCGTCGCGCCTCGGCGCTCGGCTGCCTCGAGCTCCTCGAGCACGAGCACGCAGGCGCCTTCCCCCATCACGAAGCCGGCGCGCGTCGCGTCGAAGGGCCTGGACGCGCGCGGCGGGTGCTCGTCCTCGGCCACGAGACCCCGCATCGCACAGAAGCCGGCGAGGATCAGCGGATGGATGCACGCCTCGGCCCCGCCGGCAAGCACGGCGTCGGCGTCGCCTCGCTTGATCAGCTCGGCCGCCTCGCCGACCGCGGTCGAGCCGGTCGCGCACGCAGAGACCGGTGCGTAGTTCGGGCCGCGGAACCCAAGCGAGATCGCGAGCTGCCCGCTCGCGGTGTCGACGAGCACGTTCGGGAGGAAGGTCGGGGCGACGCGATCGGGCCCGCGCTCGCGCAGCACCTCGGCCTGCTCCATGATCCCGAGGAAGCCCCCGATCGCGGTGCCGAAGAGGATGCCGACGCGGTCGGCGAGGTAGGCGCCGTCGAGCCGCGCGTCGGCGACCGCCTCGCGCGCGGCGCCGAGCGAGAGCAGGACGTTGCGGTCGAGACGCCGCGCGTCCTTCGCCGAGGCGACCTGGGCCGGGTCGAAGTCCTTCACCTCCGCCGCGATCCGCACCGGGTAGTCGCTCGCGTCGAAGGAGCGGATGAAGTCGATGCCGCTCTCGCCCGCGACCGCCGCCCGCCACGTCGACGGCGCGTCGGCGCCGATCGGCGTCACCGCGCCGAGGCCGGTCACGACCACCCTCCTCATCCCGCGACGTTAGACGCAGGCGGCTAGCTCAGGTTGCGCGACGCGACAGCCGGAACTCCCCGACCGTGCGGCCGAACGCGGTCGCGCGGCCGTGCCAGCCGTCACCGTCGGGCTCGAGCACGTCCACGACCATCGAGAACGGCGGGCGGTAGCGGAGCTGGTTCCCGACGACGGCGAAGGGCACGCCCAGGCCCCCGGGCAGGACTGTCGCGCCCCGGCCGCCGCGGATCCGCTTGCGGACCCCGACCAGGGGCGGCAGCAGGCCGGAGACGCGCCGCACGTCCCACTCCCCGTCGAGCCCGGACAACGCTAGGCGGTCTCCGCCACGACCGCGTCGAGCAGCACCGCGTAGACCTTCGTCGGCTCGGTCTTCCCCTTCATCAGCACCTCGCCCTGCGGCTCGACCGGGATCCCTTCGGAGATGCCCTGCCGCGTGTTCTCGTCGATCAGGATCGGGCGGCCGAGCTCCTTCGTGTGCGCCTCGAGGCGCGCCGCGACGTTGACCGTGTCGCCGACGCACGTGTAGGTCGCGCGGTTCTGCGTCCCGGTGTAGCCCGCGACCACACGGCCCGACGCGATGCCGACCCCGATCTCGATCTGCACCTTGTTCCGCGCCGCCTGCTCCTCGTTGAAGAGGCGGATCAGCTCGACCATCTGGCGCGCGGCGAGCACGGCCGCCTCGCGGTGGTCGTCCCGCGGCACCGGCGCGCCGAAGATCGACATCAGCCCGTCGCCGACCATCTGGTTGACGATCCCGCCCTCGCCGCTGATCGCGTCCATCATCAGCAGGTAGTAGTCGTTGAGGAGCTCGATCGTCTCGGCCGGGTCCCGCGACTCCGAGATCGTCGTGAACGAGCGGATGTCGCAGAACATCGCCGACGCCTCGACATAGCGCCCACCGAGCGAGAAGCCCGACGTGAGGAGGTCCTCGGCGACCTCCTTCGTGGCGAACTTGCCGATCAGCTCGCGCTGCTGGTCGCGCAGCCGCTTCTTCTCGAGGCTCGCATTGATGCGCGCGTTGAGCAGCACCGGGTTGACCGGCTTCGTGAGGTAGTCCTCGGCGCCCATCTCGAGGCAGCGGACGACGCTGTCGAGCTCGTCGAGCGCGGAGGTGACGACCACGGGGATGTCACGCAGGTGCGGGTCGTCCTGCAGCTTCGCGAGCACCTCGTAGCCGTCGAGCTCCGGCATGAGCACGTCGAGCAGAAGGAGGTCGAACGGCTGTCGGCCGAGGAGGTCGAGGGCCTCGCGGCCGTGCTCGGCGAAGACGACGGTGTGCCCCTCCTGCTCGAGCCCGCGGGCCAGCAGGAGCCGGTTGACGCGATTGTCGTCGGCGATGAGGATCGTGCCGGGGCGCGAGGCGGCGGCGTTCACGCGGGCGACTCCGAGCGCACCGCGGAAAGAGCCTGCTCGAGCGGCGCGTACTCCTCCTCGATCCGGTCCACGAGCTCCGAGGCGCCGTCGAGCTCGCCGGCCCTGGCGCGCTGCTCGAGGTCACGGCACAGCTCGGCGAAACCGGCCGCGCCGAGCGTGGCGCCGTTCGACTTCAGCGTGTGCGCCGCGCGCCGGAGCTCCTCGGCGTTGCCGTCGCCGAGCGCGCTGCGGAGGGTCGCGATCAGTCCCGGCGCGTCGGCGACGAAGGCGTCGATCACCTCGCCGAGGAAGTCGTCGCCGCCGAGCTCGCGCAGGCTCCCGAGCGCGGCGTCGTCGAGACTCACGAAGTCGACTCGCCCCGCGTCGCCGTCTCCGTTCGCCAGGGGTCTGGCGCGCCTCAGCGCCGCGGCGAGCTCCTCGGCGCGGATCGGCTTCGCGACATAGTCGTTCATGCCGGCGGCGAAGCACGCCTCGCGGTCCTCGGGTAGCGCGTTCGCCGTCATGGCGATGATGTGCGGCCGCGTCTCCGCCGGCCAACGCTCGCAGATCCGCCGTGTGGCGTCGAGGCCGTCGAGCTCCGGCATCTGGACGTCCATGAGGACGACGTCGTACGGCTGCCGCTCGAGCGCCTCGATCGCCTCGAGCCCGTTCGTCGCGACGTCGGCCCGGTAGCCGAGCTGCTCGAGCAGCCGCAGCGCGACCTTCTGGTTCATCGCGTTGTCCTCGGCGAGGAGGATCCGTAGCGCCGATCTCGCCCGTTTCCCGACCGTCATCGTCTCGATCGCCTCCTCCCCGCCCGTGCTGCCCGTGAGCAGCTGCAGGAGCGTGTTGTAGAGCTGGGACGCCTTGAGCGGCTTCGCGAGCTGCGCCGAGAAGACGCCTCCCGCCTGGGGCTGCGGCAGCCGCCCGAGCGAGGTCAGGAGCAGGAGCGGCAGCTCCGACTCGCCGCGCCGCTGGCGGATCTCGCCCGCGAGGGCGAGCCCGTCCATCTCCGGCATCATCATGTCGAGGACGGCCACGTCGAACCGCTCGCCCTGCTCGATCAGCTCGAGCGCGGCGGCCGACCCGTCGACCGCGACCGGCTCCATCCCCCACGAGCGCGCGTGCCGCGTCACGATCTCGCGGTTCGTCGCGTTGTCGTCGACGACGAGGATCCGCTTGCCCGCGAGGTGCGGCAGGCCGTCCTCGAGCGGGATCCTGGCCGGCACGTCCGCCGCGGCGACGGGGAGCGAGATGCGGAACGTCGATCCCTTCCTCTGCTCGCTCTCGACCTCGATCGTCCCGCCCATCAGCTCGACGAGGCGCTTCGAGATCGCGAGCCCGAGCCCGGTGCCGCCGAAGCGGCGCGTCGTCGAGGCGTCCACCTGGCTGAACGAGGTGAACAGCCGGTCCATCCGGTCGGGCGGGATCCCGATGCCGGTGTCGCGGACGGCCAGGTCGAGCCGGTACGAGCCCGCGCCGGTCTCCTCGGCCTCCACGACCACGACCACGACCACCTCGCCGCGCTCCGTGAACTTGACCGCGTTCGAGAGGAGGTTCAGGAGCACCTGCCGGAGGCGCGCCTCGTCGCCGACGATGCCGGCCGGCGCGGCCTCGTCGATCAGACAGCCGAGCTCGAGCTCCTTCTCCCACGCCCGCGGCGCGACGATGTCGAGCGCGCCCTCGACGCAGTCGCGCAGGCTGAAGGGCGCGCGCTCGAGGTCGAGCTTGCCGGCCTCGATCTTCGAGTAGTCGAGGATGTCGTCGATCACGTGCAGGAGCGCGTCGCCGCTCGTGTGCACGACCTCTGCGAACTCGCGCTGCTCGGGAGTCAGGTCGGTGCCGAGCAGCAGGTCGGTCATGCCGATCACCGCGTTCATCGGCGTCCTGATCTCGTGGCTCATCGTGGCGAGGAACGCGCTCTTCGCCTGGGTCGCGGCCTCGGCCTCCTGCCTCGCCCGCTGCAGCTCGGTGATGTCGTGGTAGATGGCGTAGAAGCCGACGTTGTCGCCGTCGACGCGGAGCGGCACCAGCTCCATCTCGACGTCGAGGAGCTCGCCGTCCTTGCGCGCGCGGCGAGTGATGCGGTGGGTGCGGCCCTGGCCGAGCGCCTCCCTCGTCACGTCGCGGCTCTCGGAGCGGAAGTCCTCCGGCACGACGAGCTCGTCGATCGTGCGGCCGATCGCCTCGTCCGCGTCGTAGCCGAAGAGCGCGGCGGCGGCGGGGTTCCAGCCCGTCACCCGCTCGTCGGCGTCCATGACGACGATCGCCGCCGGGCTGACCTCGACGAGCATCTCGAAGTACTGCCGCTGATGCTCGACCTCGGTGAAGAGGCGCGCGTTCTGGATCGCGACGCCGACGTTGGCGGCGATCGTCCCGAGGAGCCGCGAGTCGGCTTCGCCGAACCGCCCCTCCTCCTCGATGCTCTGGACGCTGATCACGCCGATCGCCTTGCTGCCGACGAGGATCGGCACCCCGAGGTACGAGAGCGACGGGGTTCCAAGGCTCTCCAGCGCCTGGTGCTGCTCCCGCCGGTTGAGGAGGAGCGGCTCGCGGGAGCGGATGATCTGGGACGTGAGGCCCTCGCCGTACACGATGGGCGGCTCGGGGCGGCGCTCGCCGCTCTCGAAGTAGTAGACGAACTCGATCCTCCCGACGGCCTCGTCGTGCAGCGCGACGTAGGCGATGTCCGCGTCGAAGGTCTCCCGCACCCGCTCGCCCACCAGCTCGATCAACCCGTCCAGCTCGAGCTGCGAGGCAAGCGCCTGGCCGACGCTGTTCACGGTCGCGAGCTCGCCGACCCGCTGGCGCGTCTCCGAGACGAGGCGCGCGTTCTCGAGCGCGACGCTCACGCTGCCTGCCACCGTGGTCAGGAGCCGCAGGTCGTCCTCGCCGAAAGCGTGCTCGCGGTCGATGTTCTGGAGCGAGATCACGCCGGCCGCCTTGCCGCCCGCGACGAGGGGGACGAAGAGGACGGACTTCGGCCGCTCGCCCGCGACGACGGTGCTGCCGTAGCGCTCGGACTCGGCGTCGAGGTTCTCGGCGAGCAGCAGCGGTTCGCGGGTCTCCAGCACGTGCTTCGCGAAGCCGGCCAACGGTCGCGACTCCGCCTGCAGGCGCTCCCCCCGCTCGATCAGGTACGGGTAGTGCACGAGCCCCGTCGCCTCCTCCATCGTGGCGATCGAGACCACCTGCGCGTCGAACGCGTCGCGGATCCTGTCGCCGACCGCCTCGTAGATCGCCTGCGGCTCGAGCTCTCCGGCAATCGCCTCCTGCACGCCGTTGATCAGCCCTAGCTCGGCATTCCGCTGCCGCGTCTCGTGCACCAGCCGCGCGTTCTCCAGGGCCACGCTCAGGCTGCCAGCCAGCGTCTCGAGCAGCTGCTGGTCGGACTCGCCGAATGCATGCTCCCGATCGACGTTTTGGAGCGAGATCACCCCGGTCGACCTGCCGCCCGTCACGAGCGGGACGAAGAGGACCGCCCTGGCGCCTTCTCCCCCCTCGATCGTGCTCCCGTATCGCTCGACCTCGGCGGCGATGTTCTCGGTGATGAGCAGCGATTCCTGGGATTCCAGGACATGCTTCGTGAACCCGCCCACCGGACGCGGCTCCAGGTGCAGCCGCTTGCCGCGCTCGCTGAGGTAAGGCTCGTGAACGAGCCCCGTGGCCTCGTCGTAGGTCGAGATCGCGACGATCTGCGTGTCGAAAATCTCCCGGATCCTGTCGCCGACGGCGTCGTAGATCGCCTGCGGCTCGAGCTCGCCCGCGATCGCCTCCTGCACGCCGTTGATCAGCGCCAGCTCCGCGTTCCGCTGCCGCGTCTCGTGCACCAGCCGGGCGTTCTCCAGGGCCACGCTCAGGCTGCCGGCCAGCGTCTCGAGCAGCTGCTGGTCGGAGTCGGTGAACGCGTGTTCGCGGAAACTCGCCAGGCAGACGACGCCCATTGCGCGCCCGGCTGCCTCGAGGGGGACGTAGAGACCTGCCTTCGGCATCTCCTCGCCCAGGAGCGAGCTGCCGTAGTGCTCGACCTCGCGGTCCATGCCCTCGTTGATCAGCAGCGTCTTGCGGGTCTCGAGTACGTGCCTCGTGAAGCCGCTCGCCTGCGACCTCGGCTCGACGAACGCCCGCTCGCCGCGTTCGCTGAAGTAGGGGAAGTGCAGGAGCCCGGTCGTTTCGTCCGGGATCGCGATGAACATCTCCTGGACGTCGGCGAAGATCTCGCGGATCCGGTCGCCGACCGCGTCGTAGATCGCCTGCTGGTCGAGCTCGCCCGCGATCGCCTCCTGCACGCCGTTGATCAGCGCCAGCTCCGCGTTCCGCTGCCGCGTCTCGTGCACCAGGCGCGCGTTTTCGAGCGCCACGCTCAGGCTGCCGGCCAGCGTCACGAGCAACTGCTTGTCCGACTCGCCGAAGGCGTGCTCCCGATCGAGGTTCTGAAGCGAGATGGCGCCGGTCGCCTCGCCCCCCGTCAGGAGCGGAACGTAGAGGAGAGACTTGGTCATCTCGCCGGCGAGCACCGTGCTGTCGTACCGGGCCGCCTCCTCCTCCATGTTCTCGGCGATCAGCAGGGGCTCGTGCGTCTTGATCACGTGCCCGGAGAAGCCACGGGGCGGAACCGGCTCCGCCTCGAGCCTCTGCCCCCGTTCGATCAGGTACGGGTAGTGCATGAGTCCGGTCGCGGCGTCGAGCGTTTCGATGGTGACGGCCTGGGCGTCGAAGATCTCCTGGATCTTGTCGCCGACGGCGTCGTAGATCGCCTGGGCATCGAGCTCGCCGGCGATCGCCTCCTGCACGCTGTTGATCAGCGCCAGCTCCGCGTTCCGCTGCCGCGTCTCGTGCACCAGCCGCGCGTTCTCGAGCGCGACGCTCAGGCTGCCGGCCAGCGTCTCGAGCAGCTGCCGGTCGGACTCGCCGAAGGCGTGCTCGCGGCTGATGTTCTGGAGCGAGATCACGCCCGTCGCCGTGCCGCCGACCACGAGCGGCACGAAGAGCACGGACTTGGGACGCGCGCTCCCCTCGACCACCTCGCTTCCGTACCGCTCGGAGACGTCGTCGAGGTTCTCGGTGACGAGCAACGTCTCGCGCGTCTCCAGCACGTGCTTCGAGAAGCCGCTCGGCGTCCACGGATCCTCCTCGAGCCGCTCGCCTTGCTCGATCAGGTACCGGTCCCGTAGGAGCCCGGTCGCGGTGTCGAGCATCGAGATCTGCAGCACCTCGGCGTCAAAGACGTCCCGGATCCGGACGCCGACGGCGTCGTAGATCGCCTGGTCGTCGAGCTCCCCGGCGATCGCGTCCTGGACGCTGTTGATCAGTGCGAGCTCCGCGTTACGCTGCCGCGTCTCGTGCACCAGCCGCGCGTTCTCGAGCGCGACGCTCAGGCTGCCGGCGAGCGTCGTCAGCAGGCGGACGTCGTTCTCGGTGAACGCGTTCGCCCGGTCGAGGTTCTGGAGCGAGATCCGGCCGCGTACTTCGTCGCCGGAGATGAGTGGAGCGACTAGAGCCGATCGCGCCGGCTCTCCCTGAGCGACCTGTTGCTCCAGACCGCGTTCGGCGAACCAGGAATCCACGTCGTTGGCCAGAACCGCAGCCTTCGTCTCGAGGAGCTCGATCGCCAGGGCCGAACGCTCGATCGGCGTCGGCTCGTCGGGGTAGCGCACGCCCCGCTCGATCGCATACGGGTAGCGGATCAGCCCCGCGGCGAAGTCGAACATGCCGATGTCCACGACCTGGGCGTCGAAGATCTCCTGGATCTTGTCGCCGACGACCTCGTAGATCGCCTGCATCTCGAGCTCGCCCGCGAGCGCCTCCTGGACGCTGTTGATGAGCGCCAGCTCGGCGTTGCGCTGCCGCGTCTCGTGCACGAGCCGCGCGTTCTCGAGCGCGACGCTCAGGCTGCCGGCGAGCGTCGTCAGCAGGCGGACGTCGGCCTCGCTGAAGGCGTGCGTCCGGTCGATGTTCTGGAGCGAGATCACGCCGGTCGCACGGTTGCCCACGACGAGCGGGACGAAGAGCCCGGCTTGCGTCACCTCGCCGGCGAGCTTGCGTGGATTCCCGTAGCGCTCGAAGATCTCGGGGTCGGGCTCGTCGATCAGGAGCGGCTGCCGCGTCTCCATCACGTGCCTGCGGAAGCCGATGAGCTCCATCGGGTTCTCCTCGAGACGCTTTCCGCGCTCGATCACGTACGGAAACTCGAGGAGCCCCGACTTGGCGTTCAAGACGGCGATGTCCACGACCTGTGCGTCGAAGACGTCCCGCAGACGGTCGCCGACGGACTCGTAGATCGCGTCGAGCTCGAGCTCGCCGACGAGCGCCTCCTGCACGCTGTTGATCAGCGCGAGCTCGGCGTTCCGCTGCCGCGTCTCGTGCACCAGCCGCGCGTTCTCGAGCGCCACGCTCAGGCTGCTCGCCAGCGTCGTCAACAGGCGGACGTCGGCATCGTCGAACGCGTGCTCGCGGTCGAAGTTCTCGAGGGAGATGACGCCGGTCGCGCGTCCGCCCATTACGAGCGGGACGAAAAGCAGGGACTTGGGCTGCTTACCCGCGACGATGTAGCTGCCGACCCGCTCGGCTTCGGAAACGACGTCCTCGTTCAGCATCAACGGCTCGCGAGTGTCGATGACGAGCTTCGTGAAGCCGCTCTCGAGGAGTCTCGGCTCGGCCGATAGCCGCTCGCCGCGCTCGAGCAGGTACGGGTAGCTCACGAACCCGGTCGTCTCGTCGAGGATCGTGATCGAGGTGCCCTGGGCGTCGAAGATCTCCTGGATCTCGTCGCCGACCACGTCGTAGATCGCCTGCAAATCCAGCTCGCCGGCGAGCGCGGACTGGACGCTGTTGATCAGCGCCAGCTCGGCGTTGCGCTGCTTGG
Source organism: Gaiellaceae bacterium (assembly GCA_035653395.1). Lineage (GTDB taxonomy): Bacteria > Actinomycetota > Thermoleophilia > Gaiellales > Gaiellaceae > Palsa-739. The sequence continues at coordinate 2,239 of DASRBX010000027.1, read as the reverse complement.
TCTCGTGCACGAGCCGCGCGTTCTCGAGTGCCGTGCTGAGACTGCCTGCGAGAGTGCTCAGCAGGCGCACGTCCGCGTCGTCGAACGCGTGCTCGCGGTCGAGGTTCTGCAGAGAGATCGTGCCCGTCGCTCTACCCCCGGAGACGAGGGGAACGTAGACGCCGGACTTGGGCTGTTCGCCGACGTCCACCTTGCTTCCAACCCGCTCGGCCTCTGCAGCCATGTTCTCCGCGACGAGCAGCGGCTCGTGCGTTTCGAGCACCTGGGTCAGAAAGCCGCGAGGCGCGATCGACGGGTGCTGCAACCGCTCGCCTGCCTCGAGTGCGTACGGAAAGTGCAGTAGGCCCGAGGCTTCGTCGAGCGTGGAGATGATCACGATCTGAGCGTCGAAGATCTCTTGGATCTTGTCGCCCACGACGTCGTAGATCGCCTGCAGCTCGAGCTCTCCCGCGAGGGCCGACTGGACGCTGTTGATCAGCGCCAGCTCCGCGTTGCGCTGCCGTGTCTCCTCGATCGCGCGGGCCCGCGAGAGCGCCGAGCCCACGTGCTGCCCGACGAACGCCAGGAGATCCTTGTCCTGCTCGGTGTACTGGTGCGCCGACGTGTACGACTGCACGGCCAGCACGCCGATCGTCAGGCCCTCGGCCATGAGCGGCACCGCGAGCGCATCTTCGGGCATGTCGCCGAGGAGGTCGAACTCCCCGGCGTCGACGAGCTCGAGGATCCGCTGGCGGGAGAAGTGCTGCGGCGTGCCCGTACGGAGCACGAATGCGGTCGCGCCCCGGGCCTCACCCTGGCCGAACTCGTCCCACCTGTTCGGGTCCGGTAGCTCGTCGTCCACCGTGTCGACGTAGTACGGCCAGTTGATCCGGCGCCGTTCCTCGTCGTACAGCGCGATGAAGAAGTTCTCGGCGTACATGAGCTCGCCGACGACCTCGTGGATCGCTCGGTAGAACTCCTGCATGTCCTGCGCCGCGCTCGCCAGCTCGGCGATCCGGTAGAGCGCGTCCTGAACCTTCTCCGCGTTTTCGCGCCCCACCACTGCGAGTATCGCGCGGGAAGCACGGCTCGTCTAGGTTGGGCGCGATGGCCGACATCCCCGGACCGAACGTCCCGTTCCCTCCGATGGAGGCCGAGCTCGTCTCCGAGCTCCCGGCCGGCGGCGGGTGGCGCTACGAGCCGAAGTGGGACGGCTTCCGCGGCGTGCTCGAGAACGACGGCGGCGAGCTCGCGCTCTGGTCGCGGAAGGGCCGGCCGCTGCTCCGCTACTTCCCGGAGCTCCGGGAGGTCGGCGGGGCGCTGCCGCCGCATTCGGCGCTCGACGGCGAGATCGTGATCGCGCGCGACGGTGCGCTCGACTTCGACGCGATGCAGATGCGCCTCCACCCGGCGGAAAGCCGCATCCGCAAGCTCGCCGGCGAGATCCCGGCCAGGTTCGTCGCGTTCGACCTGCTCCTCTGGAGGGGGAAGCCCGTGCACGAGCGCCCGATCGAGCACCGCCGCGCCGAGCTGGAGAAGGTCGGCGGGAGCTTCGAGCTATCACCGGTCTCCGACGACGTCGAGCAGGGGAACGAGTGGTTGCGCACCCTGCGCGCGGCCGGCTTCGACGGCGTGGTGGCGAAGCGGCTGGGCCTCCCCTACCTCCCAGGCTCCCGTGACGGCGTCGTCAAGGTCAAGCCGCACCGCGCCGCCGACTGCGTCGTCGCGGGAGTCCGCTGGAAGAAGGGCGGCCGAGACACGATCGCAACGCTTCTGCTCGGGCTCTACGCCGACGACGGCCATCTCGACTACGTCGGCTCTGCCGCGGTCGGCGTCCGGAACCAGGCGGAGGTGGCGGCGAGGGTGCTTCCCCTCCTGGACGAGAAGAGCGAGCGGCGCTTCAGCGAGCCGAGCCGCTGGGGCAGCGGCGAGCTCGAGGAGACGCCCCTTCGCCCCGAGCTCGTGGTCGAGGTCCGCTTCGACAAGCTCGAGAGGCGGCGCTTCCGCCACGGCACGCGGCTGCTTCGCTTCCGCGAGGACAAGGACCCGCAGGACTGCACCTGGCGCGAGGTGCGCCCACCGCGCAGTCCCGACGACCTCGCCGTCGAGGATCTCCTCCGCTAGAGGCTTGATGTGATTTAGCGGCCGTCGTAGGCGGCGAGTGCGCGTGCTGGGCGGCCGCTGAGTTTGTTGAGGAGCATGCCGAGCGTGAGCGCGAGGATTCGTTGGGCGATCCGTACGGCGAGCCGTGCGGGTGTGC
>DASRBX010000026.1:0-40055 GCA_035653395.1 Gaiellaceae bacterium | reverse complement strand
GTTCGAGGTCGGGTTCGCGAGGTCGGTGTAGAGGAAGCAGAAGCGGCGCCCGCCGGCGAAGAGATCGCCCTCGAGGAGGCGCTGCGAGAGCTCCGCCGTGAGCGCGGTGGCGTAGCCGCGGCCGCGCAGCGCAGGCGGCGTGTACACCGGGCCGACGCGGATGCCGTTCGGTGTCGGGCCTCCCCAGCCGGCGAGCGAGACCGGCTCGCCGTCGTCCTCCCAGAGCAGGAACCCCGACGTGTCGACGGAGTAGCGGCGGTCGACCGCCTGCGCGGCGTCGGCGTGGCCCGGGGCCGCCTCGTTGACGACCTCGTCGGCGAACGCCTCGAACCAGCGGACGACGAGATCGCGGTCGGCCTCGCCGGCGACGCGCGACGCACCGGAGGGCCGAGGCGGCGCCTGGACCTCCTCCAGCTCGTAGACCCCCTGGCCCATCGTGCGCCGCCAGCGGCCCGGGGCGTGGAGCTCGGCGAAGCGCTCGGCCTCGGGCACTGCCCCGACCACGCCGGGAACGCGCTCCTCCGCGACGGCGCCGGCGAGCACGGCGAGCGCCTCGTCCGAGTCGGGACGCGCGAGGATGAGGTTGTACGGCGGCGTCTGCAGCGCCGCCGCGGCGGGCCGCCCGGCGTCCCGGACGAGCCACAGCCGGTGCTCCTCGTAGAAGCCGTCGCGGATCGTCCCCGCGATGCCGAGGATCAGGTTGTGGCGCGCCTCGTCGGCGAGCAGGAGCGGCTTCGCCTCCTCGAGGAAGGTCGCCGCGTCGTCGAGGCGCTCGGCCTCCACTACTCGTCCAGCTCCACGAGCACGGCGCCGCCGCCGACCCGGTCGCCCTCCACGACGTGGACCGCGCGGACGGTCGCCTCGTACGGGGAGACGAGGGGCGTCTCCATCTTCATCGCCTCGAGCACGACGAGCGGCTGCCGCGCGGCGACCGCCGCTCCGGGCTCGACGAGGACGCGAATCACGGTGCCGGGCATCGGCGCCACGACCTCGGACTGCTCGCCGCCGGAGCCGCCGTACGCTCCGGCGGCGGCGTCGAGGTCGGGCGCGGGCCGCGGCGGCGGTGCGGGCAGGTTGAGGCGCCACGGCTCGCTCCAGACCTCGGCGGGCGCCCCGGCCGGCCACTCCGAGAGCGGGCGGTTCTCGGTCAGGAACGCCGTCGTGACGCGGCCGGCTCGGACGAGCGGGTGCCCGGCGAGCCAGCGCAGGAACGGGAGATTCGTCGTCACGCCGCCGATCTCCGTCTCGCGCAACGCCTGCGAGAGCCGGTCGAACGCCTGCTCGCGCGTGTCGCCCGCGGCGATGAGCTTCGCGATCATCGGGTCGTACGCGGTGCCGATCTCGTCGCCCTCGCGGACGCCCGAGTCGACGCGAACACCTTCCGGCAGCCGCAGCCGCTCGAGCCTGCCCGCCTGCGGCAGGAACGAGCGCGGATCCTCCGCGTACAGCCGCACCTCGACCGCGTGCCCTCGCAAGTAACAGTCTGTTACTTGCGAAGACAGGGCCTCTCCGGACGCGATCCGGAGCTGCTCGCGCACGATGTCGACGCCGGTCACGAGCTCCGTCACCGGATGCTCGACCTGGATCCGCGCGTTCAGCTCCAGGAACCAGAACCCGCGCCCGTCGAGCACGAACTCGGCGGTGCCGGCGCTCTCGTAGCCGATCGCGCGCGCGAACGCGACCGCCGCGTCGCTCATCCGCCCACGCAGCTCCGCGTCGAGTGCAGGCGACGGCGCCTCCTCGAGCACCTTCTGGTGGCGTCGCTGGATCGAGCAGTCCCGCTCGCCCAGCGCCGCCACGTGGCCGTGCTTGTCGGCGAGGAGCTGGATCTCGACGTGCCGCGGCCGCTCGAGGTAGCGCTCGCAGAAGACGGAGTCGTCGCCGAACGCGGCGGCGGCCTCCCGCCGCGCGGCGGCAAGCGCCTCGTCGAGCTCCTCCGGGGCGCGCACGACCCGCATGCCGCGTCCACCCCCTCCGGCCGCCGCCTTGACGAGGAGCGGGAAGCCGATCTCCTCCGGGGTCCCGCTCGGCAGCACAGGGACCCCCGCCGCTCGCGCGGTCTCCTTCGCCGCGAGCTTGTCGCCGCCCGCCCGCAGCGCCGACGGCGGGGGCCCGACCCAGGTCAGGCCCGCCTCGAGCACCGCCTCGGCGAGCTCCGCGCTCTCGGACAGGAACCCGTATCCCGGATGGACGGCGTCGGCGCCGGCCTGTCGGGCGGCGCGAACGTGCTCGGCGGGATCGAGGTAGGAGGCGATCTCGACGAGCGCGTCGGCCGACTCGGCATGGAGGGCACCGCGGTCGTCGGGCGCGGCGACCGCGACGGTCTCGATCCCCTCGGCACGGCAGGCCCGGAAGACCCGCAGCGCGATCTCCCCCCGGTTGGCCACGAGCAGTCGGCGCATGGCGCGAGTCTAGGCTCGCCCCCGCCGAACGATGCGGGCGAATCCGCGCGGACGGCTCTAATCTTCCTCGTTTGACCGGTCATGGAGGTGGAACGAGCATCGCCGTGCGGCTGAGGTTGGGGGCGGCCCTGGTCGTGGCTGCGGTCGCCTGCGCGACCGCGGGCTCGGCGCGGGCCGGCACCGCCCTCCTCGTCACGGGGCACGGCTGGGGCCACGGCGTCGGCATGAGCCAGTGGGGCGCGTACGGCTACGCGCTGCACGGCTGGAAGTACCGCCGGATCCTCGCGCACTACTACCCCGGCACGAAGCTGAGCCGGGTCGGCGAGGTCCGCGTGCGCGTCCTGCTCGCGCGCGGGGCGAGCAGCCTCACCGTCGGTTGCGCGACGCCCATGCGGGTCACCGACGGGAGACGCCTCACGCGGAGGCTGCCGGCCGGGGTGTACGGCGTCGGGCCGAGGCTCGTCTTCCCCGTGCGGAAGCACGGCGCGGGCTTCTCCTTCGGACATTTCGCCCTGCTCGAGTGCGACCGCGCGCCGCTCGAGTTCGACGGTCGCGAGTACCACGGCACGCTCGCGCTCCGGAGCAGCGGCGGAGGCGTCTCGGTGATCAACGGTCTCGACCTCGACACGTACCTGCGCGGCGTCGTCCCCTCGGAGTCGCCCTCCCACTGGCCGCTGGCGGCGCTCGAGGCGCAGGCGGTGGCGGCACGCTCCTACGCCGTCTCCGAGCTGCGGCCGAGCTCGTGGTACGACCTCCTGCCGACCACGAGCGACCAGGTCTACGGCGGCGTCCGGGCCGAGACGCCGCGCACCGACCATGCGGTGTACGCGACGCTCGGCCAGGTGCTGACGTGGGGGGGGCAGGTGGCGCGGACGTACTACTCCTCGAGCTCCGGCGGCCGCACGGAGGCGGTGCAGGACGCCTGGCCGGGCGCGTCGCCGATCCCGTACCTCCGCTCCGTGCCGGATCCCTACGACGTCTACTCCCCGCACCACGACTGGGGGCCGTACGGCTTCTCCGGCCCGCGGCTCGCCGCGCGGCTCGGCCTCGGCAGCGCGGTCGAGTCGGTGCAGGTCCACCGGGACGCGAGCTGGAGGGCCGAGACGGTGAGCTTCCACCTCGCGTCGGGCGCCGTCGTCACCCGCAGCGCCGAGAGCGTGGTCAAGGCGCTGCACCTCCTCTCGACCTGGTTCTCGATGGGCGAGCTGCGGCTCGACGCGAGCAGCAGCCACGTCCTCTACGGCAGCGGCGTGACCGTCGCGGCGCGGGCGGCGGACGTGAAGGGGGCGCTGCTCCAGGAGCGGAGCGCGGACGGGGCGTGGCGGACCCTCCGGGAGGTGCGCCAGCCGACGCTGCTCCGTCTGAAGCCGCGGGCGAGCACCTCCTTCCGGCTGCTCGCACCTGGGACGAGCGGGACGTCGGTCTCGGTGGCCGTCGCGCCGCGGCTGCGCGTGCAGGCGCTGAGCCCGCGGCTGATCGCGGGCGAGGTGTCGCCGCGGTCGGACGCGCCCGTCGCGGTTTGGCGGGTCGTGCGGGGCAGATGGCGGGTCGTCGCGCACCCGATCCTCGATTCGCAGGGCAGGTTCCGGACGCCGCTGCCGCTGCGGCCCGTCGACTACCGGATCACGGTCGCGGCCGGCCGGCTCGCCGCGGCCCGGGCCTCGCTGCACGTGACGCGGCGGATGCTCCAGAGCCTGCAGCAGTGAGGTTGTCGCGATGAGCTCGACCTTCCTTCTCGGCGGGGAGCTCGAGGTGCGCCGGCTCGGCTTCGGCGCCATGCGGATCGTCCGGGAACCTGACGAAGCTCCGCGCGTGTTGCGCCGCGCGCTCGAGCTCGGCGTCGATCTCATCGACACGGCGGACATCTACGGAACCGGCCGCAGCGAGGAGCTCATCGCCGAGGCGCTCCATCCGTACCCCGACGGGCTCGTGATCGCCACCAAGGGCGGGCTCGGCTACGGCTTTCAGGAGCGCGGCCGGGACGCGCGGCCGGAGCGCCTGCGGCAGGCCTGCGAGGAGAGCCTGCGCCGCCTCCGTCTCCAGCGGATCGACCTCTACCAGCTGCACCGCCACGATCCGGAGGTGCCGATCGAGGAGTCGGTCGGCGCGCTCGAGGAGCTGCGCGCCGAGGGGAAGATCCGGCTGATCGGGCTCTCGAACGTCTCGGTCCGCCAGCTGCGCGCCGCGCAGTCGGTCGCGCGCATCGTCTCGGTCCAGAACGAGTACAACCGAGGGCTCCTCACCTCGGAGGACGTGCTCGAGGCCTGCGAGGCCGAGGGCATCGGCTTCATGCCGTGGCGGCCGCTCGGCGAGGGGCTCGGCGAGCCCGCCGCGGAGCTGCGGTGGCTCCTCGACCGCTCCCCGGTCATGCTCCCGATTCCGGGAACGTCGAAGGTCGAGCACCTCGAGGCGAACATGGCCGCGGCACGGTGACGTGAGGGGCGGACCGGTCTGGGGCGCCGCGAGCGCCGACCTCAACGCGACCGTGCTCGAGTGGCCCGCGGGAGGCGGCCCGGGGGAGCACGTGAACGAGGACCGCGACGTCCTCTATGCCGTGCTCGCCGGGTCGGTGACGCTCACCGAGGACGGCGAGTCGCGCGAGCTCGAGGCCGGCGCGGCGACGATCGTCGACAAGGGCGTCCGGCGCGCGCTCGTCGCCGGCCCCGACGGCGCCCGCTACCTGACCGCCCACATCCGGCGCGGCGGGCTCGAGATCGAGCGGCCCCGACGACCGTTACGAGCCGCCCAGCTTCGCCAGCCAGACCACGAGGCCGATGAGCGCGAAGCCGGCCACCGTCAGCGCCACGCGCAGCCGTGAGGGATGCTCATGGGCTTCGGGCAGGAGGTCGGAGGCCCCGAGGAAGAGGAAGAAGCCGACGTAGACCGCCAGGAGCGCTCCCAGCCCCTGGGCCGAGACCGCGAGCGATGCGCCGACCGCCGCTCCGGCGATCGGGGCGGCCGCGTCCACCGCCAGCCACCGCAGAGCCCGTCGCCGGCCCCCGCCCTGGCGGAGGATGAAGGAGACGGTGTTCAGCCCGTCCGCGAAGTCGTGGCTGGCCACGGCGGCAAAGACGAGAAGCCCGGTGCCGAGGGAGAGGTGGAGGCCCAGGCCGATGCCCAGCCCGTCGACGGCCGAATGGGCCGAGAGAGCCAGGGCCCCCATGGCACCGATCCGGCTGTGGGCGCGGGCCTGGTCGGAGTCGTCTCGGTGATGGAGGACGAGGAGGCGGTTGGCGACGAAGAAGAGGACGAAGCCCAAGGCCACGAGGAGCGAGGCTCGCCCCGGCCGTCCCAGCGCGCGCTCGGCCTCGGGCAGGACGTCCAGGAGAGCGATGGCCACCACGACTCCGCCGGACAGGGCGATGAGGTCGCCCAGCCGTCCCGCGAGCCGCACCGCGGCCAGCCCTCCCAGCGTGGTCGAGAGGGCCGTGGCCAGGGCGAGCGGTAGAGCGAGCCAGGGGAGGCTCACTACGCTCCGATAACGATAACGGTTCTCATTACCAAGCTCGGCTAGGATAATGGCAGTGAGCGCCGGCGGGCAACACCTCTCGGAGCTGCTCGAACGGAGCGGCGTCCGTGCGACGCCTCGCCGGCTCGAGGTGCTCGGCGAGCTGGCGCGGGAACGGGACGACGTCACGGCGCAGCAGCTCTGGAGCCGCCTGCGCGACCGGGACTCCCGCACCGGTCTCGCGACCGTCTACCGGACGCTCGCGCTGCTGAGCGAGAAGGGCGTCGTCGACGTGCTCTCCCACCACGGGGGAGAGCAGTGCTACCGGCTCTGCGGCGACGAGCACCACCACCATCTCCTCTGCGAGCGGTGCCATCGCGTCGTCGAGGTGCAGGAGTGCGGCCTCGACGACTGGGTCGCCGCCGCGGCGAAGCGTCACGGCTTCGTGGCGACCGACCACCGCGTCGAGATCGTCGGTCTCTGCGCCGGTTGCCGCTAGGAGCTACGCGGCGGCGTAGCGGGCACGCGCCGCCTGCAGGACGCGCTGGGCGGCCCTCGGCTGGTGCCGGCTGAGCCACATGAGCACTGCCTGGGCCCGCGGGAGAGCGGTGAGCGGGATCTCCTCGGCGACGCGGAGATAGATCCGGGCGGCGGCGTCGGAGCCGAGCACGTCGGTGAGGGTCTCGTGGACGGCCGCCCCGAGCCGGGACGGCTCGGCGACCGGTCGCGTATGGGTATGCGCTCGGACGATCTCCGGCAGCACGGAGGTCTGCGCGTCGAGGTCGAAGACGTCGAGCTGGTAGCCGCACAGCAGCGCGAGCCTCCGCGAGCGGAGGAGCTCGTTCCAGAGATCCTCCAGCGCCGCGGCGGCCGCCGCCTGCCCACGCTGGACCAGGACGTCGACCATCTCGCCGAACGCGCGCACGGTCTTGCCCGGGAAGCACCGAGCGACGTCGTCGATGGTGCCCCCGATGATCTCTTCGAAGCGGAGCGGCGACGGGACCTCTCCATCCATCAGGGCCGCGAGTGTCTCCTCGGCGTCGCGGCAGCTCAAAAGTCCCTGCTCCTGCAGCGTTTCGACGTCGTGGCCGCGCTGCTCGAGCTCGGCGCGGAAGGCCTGCCGGTGGTCCGCGAGGGCAATGACGACCGCCGGCTCACCGGCCCGAAAGCCGCCGTCGAGGAACGTTCCCACCGAGCCGGCCAGCTCGGGAAGCTCGTCGTAGACCTGGACCGCGTGCTCGGCGGGCGCGGCTCGTTCGAGAAAGTTCGACCAGCTCATCTCCGGCCCCACCTACCCCGATCGGCGCGGCTCTATTCTTCGTTGCGGATCAGGAACGCCAGCTCGCTGGGCGCTTCTCGAGGAAGGCGCGCAGGCCCTCCTGGCCCTCCTTGCTCGTTCGCCGCTCGGCGATCCAGCGGGCCGTCTCAGGCCCGTCGGGCCGCTCGCGCACGAGCCGCTTCGCCCAGCGTGCGGCCTGCGGGCCCGCCGAGAGGAGCTCGCCGACGACGCCCTCGACCGCGGCGTCGAGATCCTCCGCGATCTCGTGCACGAGCCCGATGCGCAGCGCCGTCCCCGCGTCGAACCGCTCGCCGGTCACGAAGTAGCGGCGGGCGGCTGCGGCCCCGATCCGCGCGAGCGCGAACGGGGAGATGACGGCGGGGATGATCCCGAGCTTGACCTCCGAGAACGCGAACACGGCGTCGGAAGCGGCGATCGCGATGTCGGAGGCGGCGACGAGCCCGGCGCCGCCGCCGAGGGCGTGTCCCTGCACCCGCGCGACCACGGGCGCCGGGCAGCCGTCGATCGCCTCGAGCATCGCGCGCAGCGCGTTCGCGTCGGCCACGTTCTCCTCGTACGACAGATCGGCCGAGGAGCGCATCCACTCCACGTCGGCCCCGGCGGAGAAGCTCGGCCCCTCGCCGCCGAGCACGACGGCCCGGGCGCGACCGACGCCGACGAACGCCTCCGCGAGCTCGGCGATCAGCGCCGCGTCGAACGCGTTCCGGCGGTCGGGCCGCGTGAGGGTGATCCGCAGCACGTCGCCGTCCCGCTCGGTACGCAGGTTCGAGGGCACGGCCGGAGAGCTTAGATTGCGGACGTGGCCTCGGCGGCGCGCGATCGGTGGGCGGAGTGGCTCGCGGAGCGGCGGTTCGGCGGCGACCCGGAGGTCCGTGCCGAGATGCTCGCCAGGCTCGCCGAGACCCGCGACCGGGTCCTCGACCGCGCCCGGCTCCGGACGGGCGAGACGCTGCTCGACGTCGGCTGCGGCGAGGGGCTGATCGGTTTCGGAGCGCTCGAGCGCGGCGCGGGCACCGTGATCTTCGGCGACGTGTCCACCGATCTTCTCGAGTTCTGCCGCGAGGCCGCGACCGAGCTCGGCGTGCTCGACCGCTGCCGCTTCGTCGAGGCGCCGGCGGACGATCTGGCCCAGGTCGACGACGAGTCGGTCGACGTCGTCGCGACTCGCTCGGTTCTCGTCTACGTCGAGGCGAAGGATGTCGCCTTCGGGGAGCTCGCGCGTGTCCTCCGCCCCGGCGGCCGGATCTCCGTCTGGGAGCCGATCAACCGGTTCGGAGCCGAGGAACGGCGGCGGGGCTTTCTGGGCTACCGCGCCGAGGGGATCGACGAGCTCGCGGCGAAGCTGTGGGTGGTCTACGAGGAGATCCAGCCGCCCGACGGCGACCCGATGCTCGACTTCGACGAGCGGGACCTGCTGCGCCTTGCTGAGGCGGCCGGGTTCTTCCCGCTCCGCCTGACGCTCGACGCCCGCATCGAGGAGACGGCGCCCCGCAGCTGGGAAGGCATGCTCGACACCGCCTCGAACCCGAACGTGCCGACGCTACGAGAGGCAATGGAGGACGTTCTGACGCCGGAGGAACGAGAGCTCCTGACCGAGCGCCTGCGCCCGCTCGTCGAGGCCGGAGGCGGAGAGTGGAGGATGGCGTTCGCGCACCTCAGCGGGACGCGGCGGTGAAGCTGCAAGGAGCGCTTGCCGCGGCGGTGACGCCGCTGCGGGCCGGCGTAATCGACGTCGACGCGGTCGGGCCGTACCTCGAGTTCCTCGCCGGCCACGGGGTCGACGGCGTCCTCGCGCTCGGCACGACCGGCGAGGGCGTCCTCTTCTCCCCCGACGAGCGGCGCGACATCGCGGCCGCGTACGTCGAGGCGGGGCGCGGGAAGCTGCAGGTGGCCGTCCATTGCGGCGCCCAGACGACGCGGGACACGGCACAGCTCGCCGAGCACGCGGGGGCGCTCGGGGCCGACGCGGTCGCGGTGATCGCGCCGCCGTACTTCCCGCTCGACGAGAACGAGCTGCTGGCGCACTTCGAGACGGCCGCCCGTGCCTGCGCGCCGACGCCCTTCTACCTCTACGAGTTCGAGGCGCGGAGCGGCTACGCGATCCCGCTGCCGGTGATCGAGCGGCTCCGCGATCGCGCCCCGAGCCTCGCGGGGATGAAGGTCTCGGACAGCCCGTGGGAGCGGCTCGAGCCCTACCTCGTCGAGGGTCTCGACGTCTTCGTCGGGGCCGAGGCGCTGCTCGAGCAAGGGCTGGCGGCGGGCGCCGTCGGCGCGGTGTCGGGGCTGGCCGCAAGCTTTCCCGACGCCGTCGTGCCCCTCGTACGCGAGCCGACGCCGGAGGCGGGGGAGAGAGCCGCCACGCTCCGCGCCCGGCTGCAGCGATTCCCCTTCCACGCGGCCTCGAAGGCGGCGCTCGGCTTCCGCGGCGTTCCGGTCGGGCCGGAGGTCCGCGCGCCGCTGCGTGGGCTGACAGACGACGAGCGCGCCGGGGTCGAGCGGCTCGTGGCGGCCTGGGCGCCGTGAGCGCTCTCCGGAGCCTCATCCTCGCCGCGGCGGACAGTCCGCGACTGCAGCGGCTCGTGCAGCGCTACGGCTTCCGGCTCGGCGCGGCGCGGTTCGTCGCCGGCGAGACGCTCGACGACGCCGTGCCGGTTCTGCGCCGGCTGAACGAGAGCGGGCTCCTCACGAACACGACCCTGCTCGGGGAGGGCGTGCGCGACGAGGCCGAGACGCGCGCCGTCGTCGCCGCCTACCGCGAGGTGCTCGACCGCATCCACGCCGAGGGCCTGCGCACGAACGTGGCCCTCAAGCTCACCCACCTCGGGCTCTCGATCGACGAGGAGCTCGCGCGGCGCAACGTCGCGGAGCTCGTCGAGCACGCCGCTGCGCGGGGCAACTTCGTCCGCATCGACATGGAGGAATCGCGCCACGTCGACGCGACGCTCCGCATCTACCGGGCGCTCCGCGACAGCGGGCACGAGAACGTCGGCACCGTCCTGCAGGCCTACCTCTACCGCACGGAGGACGACCTGGCGGCGCTGCTCCCGCTCGCCCCGAACCTCCGCCTCGTCAAGGGCGCGTACCTCGAGCCGCCCGAGATCGCCTATCCGCGCAAGAGCGACGTCGACGCGGCCTATGCCCGGCTGCTCGAGGCCTCGCTCGCGGGGAAGGGCTTCACGGCCGTCGCGACGCACGACGAGTCGCTGATCGAGCACGCGATCTCGTTCGCCGACGAGCGCGGCATCCCGAGGGAGCGCTTCCAGTTCCAGATGCTCTACGGCGTCCGTCCCCGCCTGCAGCTCGAGCTCGTGCGGCGCGGCTTCGACGTCCTCGTCGCCACGCCGTACGGGCCCGAGTGGTACCGCTATCTCATGCGGCGGCTCGCCGAGCGGCCGGCCAACCTGCTCTTCCTGCTGCGGAATCTCGTGCGAGGCTAGAGCTTCTACCGGGATGACCACGCGCTGACCGGGCGTGCTGGGCGGCGATGCAAGGACCCAGGGAGCGTGAACGGCAGCGCTATTCGCGCGACCGAGGACGCCGCAGCGCGCCGCAGAGCGCGTCCAGGCAGTCCGTGCTTCGTTTCGGCAGGAGCTCCGAGCTCCAGCAGGAGCACGCCGGCGAGCGCGACGAGCGCGACGTCTCGGGCGAGCAGGTACCACGACCAGGGCGCCGCGTGGTCGAGCGCGAGCGACCAGTAGTGCCACGGGAACCACGTCTGCGTCAGGCCGAGCGCGAGCACCAGCAGGCTGCCGGCCAGGAAGCCGCGCGCGCCGCGCACGAGCGGGACGAAGGGGGCGAGCCAGATCAGGTACTGCGGCGAGAGGACGCGGTCGAAGGCGACGAGGGCGGCGACGGCCGCCGCCGCCGCGAGCAGCACCGCCTCGCCCCCCGCGTGGCGGCGCCGCGCGAAGAGGATCCAGACCGCGAGCACGGTCGTGACCTCGAGCACCGTCGAAAGGGTCGCCGCGAGCCCGGCGCCGCGCCCGCTCAGCGCCTGGGCCCCGTGGGAGGACACCGTGGCGAGCGGCGCCATCCCGAAGCGCTGCGCCGCCATGAGGACGGCCGCGCCGAGGCTCTCCACCTGGAGGGGCCGGCCGAGCTGGTCGGCGAACATCGCGCGCAGGCCGGCCGGGCCGAGGATCGCGAAGGGCACGAAACATGCCGCTGCGACGGCCACGAACGCGCCCGCCACGGCGATCGCGCCGGCGCGGCCTCTGCGCCGCCAGAGATGGGCGACCGCGATGGGGAGCAGAACGGCCGGCCAGATCTTGGCGGCGAACCCGAGGCCGAGCAGCGCGCCGGCGGCGACCGGTCGCTCCCGGACGACGGCGGCGAGCGCGGCGACCGCGAGCAGCGTCGGCCACAGGTCGAAGCGCGTGTCGAAGAGCGAGCCGAGGACGAGCGGCGAGACCCCGATCGTGAGCAGCGCGGCCCACGTTCGCCACGCCTCGGCGCCCACGGCCCGGAGCGCCGACGTCGCAGCCGCGATGCAGCCGGCGCCGCAGACGCCCATCAGCACGGCGAACGAGGTGACGTAGCTCCAGCCCATCCAGGCGGGCAGGAGCATGGGCGGGAGGGCCGCCGGCGGATACTCGAGCGCGAAGTCGCGGTAGGGGACGCCGCCGCCGCGCACCAGGCCGGAGTAGTGCACGTAGAGCCCGACGTCCGAGAGCTGGCCTCGCTCGAGCCAGGCCACGAGCGCGTAGAACGAGAACCCGAACAGGACGGCGGCCACGGCGGCCGCGGTCCATTCCCCCCGGCCGCGGGTCACTCGACGTCGAACTCTTCGGCGACCGCCGGCTCGTCCCCGATCAGCTCCGGCACGTCTCCGAGATCCGGCAGCCGGTCGCCGAAGGAGATGAGGCCGAAGCGGTCCTGCGCCTCGTTCGTGATCCACACGTCGCCTTCCGGCAGCCGGGGCAGATGCTCCCGCAGCTCCTCGAGCGTCGTCTTCGAGTCGAAGAGGCTCCAGATGAGGATGCGGGCGATCACGGAGGGCTACATGCGGAAGACGCCGAAGGTCGTGTCCGGGATCGGCGCGTTCCGCGCGGCTGCGAGCCCGAGCGCGAGCACCCGTCGCGTGTCGAGCGGGTCGATGATCCCGTCGTCCCAGAGCCGCGCCGTCGAGTAGTAGGGGTTGCCCTCGTCCTCGTACTTCGCGCGGATCTCGTCCTGATCCACGTCGCCGACCATGGAGAGGACGGTGGCCGCCTGCTCGCCGCCCATGACCGAGATGCGGGCGTTCGGCCACATCCACAGCTGCCGCGGCCCGTACGCGCGGCCGCACATCGCGTAGTTGCCGGCGCCGAACGACCCGCCGGTGACGACCGTGAACTTCGGCACCTGCGCGTTCGCCACGGCCATGACGAGCTTCGCGCCGTCGCGCGCGATGCCGCCGGCCTCGTACTCCGTCCCGACCATGAAGCCGGTGATGTTCTGCAGGAACACGAGCGGGATCCTGCGCTTGCAGCAGAGCTCGACGAAGTGCGCCCCCTTCTGCGCCGACTCGGCGAAGAGGACGCCGTTGTTGGCGAGGATCCCGACGTGGAACCCCTCGATTCGGGCGAAGCCGGTGACGAGGGTCTCGCCGTAGACCTGCTTGAACTCCTGGAAGCGCGAGCCGTCGACGATCCGTGCGATCAGCTCGCGGGGGTCGACCTGGTGGCGGAAGTCCTGGGGGACGAGACCGTAGAGGTCGGACGGGTCGAGCGCCGGAGGCTCGGGCTCGGCGACGTCCCAGCCCGGATCGGGACCGCGCGACCCGAGGTGGCGCACGATGCCGCGTGCGATCGCGAGCGCATGCTCGTCGGAGGTCGCGTAGTGGTCGGCTACGCCCGAGCGGCGGGTGTGCACGTCGGCGCCGCCGAGCTCCTCGGCGGTCACGTCCTGCCCGGTCGCGGCCTTCACGAGCGGCGGCCCGCCGATGAAGATCGTGCCGGTGCCGCGCACGATCACGGTCTCGTCCGACATCGCCGGCACGTACGCGCCGCCGGCGGTGCACGAGCCCATCACGACCGCGATCTGGGGGATGCCCTGCGCGGACATCTGCGCCTGGTTGTAGAAGATGCGGCCGAAGTGCTCGCGGTCGGGGAAGACCTCGGCCTGGAGCGGGAGGAAGGCGCCGCCCGAGTCGACGAGGTAGATGCACGGGAGCCGGTTCTGCTCCGCCACCTCCTGCGCGCGCAGGTGCTTCTTGACGGTGAGCGGGAAGTACGAGCCGCCCTTGACCGTCGCGTCGTTGGCGACGATCACGCACTCGCGGCCCTCGACGACGCCGATGCCCGTCACGATGCCCGCGCCCGGCGCGTCTCCTCCGTACAGCTCCCAGGCGGCGAGGGCGTTCAGCTCGAGGAAGGCCGTGCCCGGGTCGAGGAGGAGGTCGACGCGCTCCCGCGCAGGCAGCTTGCCGCGGGAGCGGTGCCGCTCGGTCGCCTTCTCGCCGCCGCCGCGCGCGACCTGCGCCGTCCGCTCCCGCAGCTCGGCGACGAGCCCCTCCATCCGCCCCCGCCGCCGCGCGAACTCCTCGGCGTCACGGTCGAGCTGCGAAGTGAGGACGGCCACGGCCGGAGCCTAACGGCGCCGCAGGAGCCGGCAGGCATTGACACAGACGGAGCGAATCGTAGAGTCGCCCAAACGGAATCCACGGCCTAGGAGGATTTGATGGACGGCGACGCGGTGCGTGCGGTGCAGGTCGGTGGAAGCGAGGAAGCGCGGCTCCGGAGCCTCGGCTACACGCCACAGCTCAACCGCGTGCTCGGCTTGTTCTCGAACTTCGCGGTCGCGTTCACCTACCTGTCGCCGATGGTCGGCATCTACTCGCTGTTCGTCCTCGGCTTCGGCATGGCCGGGCCCGCCTACATCTGGCTGACCTTCGTCCCGCTCGTCGGGATGCTGTTCGTGGCGCTCGTCTTCGGCGAGCTCGCGAGCCACTATCCCGTCGCGGGGGCCCTGTTCCAGTACAGCAAGTTCTCGGTCGGCCCCCGTTACGGCTGGTTCGTGGGCTGGTTCTACGGCTTCGCGCTGCTCATCACCGTCGCGGCCGTCGACACGGGGGTCGTCGGCTACGTGACCGCCCTGACGCACAACTGGTTCGGCTGGAACCTCAATCCGGCAGGGCACGGGACGATCCTCGTCATCACGCTCGTCCTGCTCGCGATCCAGTCTACGGTGAACATCACCGGCGCCCGGATCATGGCCGACGTCGCGAAGCTCGGCGTCTACGTCGAGATCGTCGGAACGCTCGGGATGCGCTCATCCTCGCGATCCACGGCTTCCACCACGGCCTCGGCTTCCTCTTCTCGACCCAGGGAGCGCAGCACCGCGCGACCAACGCCTACGGCTTCGACTTCCACGGGAGCTGGCTCGCGGCGGGACTCGTCGCCGTGCTCGCCCCGGTCTACATCTTCTACGGCTTCGAGTCGGCCGGGGACATCGCGGAGGAGACGAAGGACGCCGGCCGGCAGATTCCGAAGGCGATGCGCCACGCGTTGATCTGGGGCGGCATCGGCTCGCTCATCCTCACGGCCGGGCTGCTGCTCGCGACGGCCAAGCACAACCCCGTCGGCGCCGCGGTGGCCGGGGGCGTCCCGTCCATCCTCGCCCAGCTGCCGAGCTGGTTGCAGGACTGCCTCCTGCTCCTGATCATCTTCGCCTTCTTCTCGTGCGGCTCGTCGATCCAGGGAGCGGGCAGCCGGCTCGCGTTCTCGTACGCGCGCGACGGCGCACTGCCCGGGTCGGGCTGGATCTCACGCGTCAACGAGCGCTTCAAGACGCCCGTCAACGCGCTCCTGATGGGCGCAGTGATCACCGTCCTCTTCGTCGTGCTCGTCTACATCAACCCGGGCACGAACTACCACATCTGGTTCGTGACGTATCCGGCGCATGTGAACGCTCTCGTCGCCCTCGTCTCGTTCGGCGTCAGCGGCATCTACCTCTCGTTCCTGCTGACGGTGATCGGGGCGATCGTCGCGCGGGCCCGCGGCTGGCGGCCCGAGGGCGCCTTCCAGCTCGGGAAGTGGAGCTGGCCCGTCCTGATCGTGGCGGCGGGATACCTCGGCGCGATGTTCCTGAACGTCGTCTATCCGTCGGGGCTCTCGAGCGCCCGCGGCCTGTTCAACCTCGACTGGATCACGCTGTTCATCATCTTCATCATCGCCGTCGTGGGCGCGGCGTACCTGCTGATCGGACGGCCCGACCGGAACGTCGAGCGGCGGTTGCGCGGCACGCGCGAGGCGCCCGAGGCGCCGCCCGTCACGACGGTTTGACCTGAGCGAGCGGGGCGTCGCCGTCGGCGGCGCCCCCTACGCTTGCCCCGTGATCGTCGCGCATCTCGACCTCGACGCGTTCTACGCCGCCGTCGAGGAGCTCGAGAACCCCGAGCTCCGCACCCAGCCGCTCGTCGTGGGCGGCGATCCGCGGGGGCGGGGGGTCGTCGCCACCGCGAACTACGTCGCGCGCCGCTTCGGGATCCACTCCGCCATGAGCTGCGCCGAGGCGCTCCGCCGCTGCCCGCAGGCCGTCTTCGTCCGCCCGCGGCACGCGCTCTACCGAGAGCACTCGCGCGGAGTGTGGGAAACGGTGCGCGGCATCGTCCCCACCGTCGAGCAGACCGGACTCGACGAGGGCTACCTCGGCATCGGGGACGTCGCTCGTGACTTCCTCGCGGCGCGCGTGGTCGCGGAGGCGGTGCAGACCGCCGTGCGGGCGGCGACGAGCCTCACGTGCTCGCTCGGTGTGGCCTCCTGCAAGGTCGTCGCCAAGGTCGCGAGCGACTCGCGCAAGCCGGGAGGGCTCGTCGTCGTCCCGCCGGGCGGCGAGGCGGACTTTCTCGCCCCGCTCGCCGTGCGGCGCCTCCCCGGCGTCGGGCCGAAGGCCGAGGAGCGGCTCCGAGCCGCGGGTGTCGAGACCGTCGGGGCCCTCGCCGCGCTCGCGGACGAGGAGCTGGGCCGCGTGCTGCCCGGCAGCGTGGGGAGGATGCTGCGTGACCGAGCCCGCGGCATCGATCCGCGCGAGCTCGAGCTCGCCACCGAGCGGGTCTCGATCAGCGTGGAGAACACGTTCGAGCGGGACATCTCCGACCGGGAGCGCCTCCACGACGAGCTGCGGGGAATGGCCGCAGAGGTGGCCGCGGCCCTCCAACGGCGCGGCCAGGTCGCGCGGACGGTGACGACGAAGCTCCGCTACGCCGATTTCTCGATCCGGAGCCGGTCGACCTCGCTCGAGACCGGGATCGACGCCGCGGACACGATCGGCGAGCTCGCCTGCAGCCAGCTCGACCGAGGCCTCCGCGACCGCCCGGGCGCGCTCCGCCTCGTCGGCGTCGGGGTCTCGGGCCTCGCCGACTTCCGCCAGCTCGCCCTGGACGACCGGACGGCGAACCGGTAGGGCGAGTGCGTCCACCGGTCGGCCGATTCGAAGAGGCGCTGGCCGACCCTCGTCGTGCCCCTGATCGTCGGCTTGTGCCTCGGCGCGGGAGGATGGGCCGCCACGGGCCCGAGGGCATTGGAGACGGCTACCCCGGAGCCGGCGGAGTTGGTCGCCCTCACCCGGGCCGCGAGGACATGGCCGACGTCGGCGGCGAGGACGGTGTAGGTCGCGGCCGTCGCGCCCGGGATGTCGGTGCAGCTCTCGAAGTACGCGTCGCAGCGCAGTCACTGGTACGTGAAGGCGGCGTTCGTGCTCCAGCTCCCGCTGTCGGTCCTGAGCTGCTTCCCGATGCCGGGCGCGCCACCGGCGATGGGCGGGACCGTCGGGACCGGAGGGCCGGTGTCTCCGCTCGCCGCCGCCGCTTCGAGCGCGAGCACGGCGAGGACGCAGACGAGAGCCGTGTACGCGAATGGCAGGCAGCTCCGCCCAGCCACGTTCCTGCATCTCCCCGGAACGAGAATTCCGGAACGCCGCTGGGGTTCCCAGCAGGGGCGGAGGGACTCGAACCCCCGACCTACGGTTTTGGAGACCGCCGCTCTACCAACTGAGCTACGCCCCTGTGCCGGTGGGCCAGTGTACCGGTGCGTTTCTCCACCCTCGGGCCGGGCAAGCCGGGGGCATGACTGAGCTCATGGACGAGCCGGACCGCTTCGAGGACGAGTCGGACGAAGAGGAGCTCAGGGCTCCGCAGGAGGAGAAGGGGTACGGCGAGGACGAGGGCGAGCGCGAGGAGTCGCTGCCGCCCGAATAGTGGCAGTACGCTCGACCCGTGCAAGCGCACGCGCTGGGGACGTTGTTCGCGGTCCTCGCGACCGCGCTGGCGGCGGTCGCCGTCTACGCACTCGCAGGTGGGGACAGCGGCCGCCGTCTGCTCGTCGGTGTCGCCGCCGCCGCCGTGGCGGCCTGGCTCGCGACCCTCTCGGCGAGCGCGTTCCGGCGCCGCCGGCGCTGAGCGACTGAGGAGTTCGCCGGAAAACGCCGTATTCTCTCGTGCGTGACGACGCGGGCCGACGAGACCCAGCAGCTCTGGCTGGACTTCCGGCGCACGGGCGACCAGAAGATCCGCGATCGCCTCATCCTCACGTACGCGCCGCTCGTGAAGTACGTCGCGGGCCGCCTCGGCTCGGGCCTCCCCGCCCACGTCGACGAGGGCGACCTCGTCTCGTACGGCCTGCTCGGGCTGATCGGGGCGATCGAGCGCTACGACCCGGCGCGCGACGTGAAGTTCGAGACGTATGCCATGGCTCGCATCAAGGGCCAGATCATCGACGAGCTGCGCTCCATGGACTGGGTCCCGCGCTCCGTTCGCGCCCGCGCGCGCCACATCGAGCGCGCGATCGGCGAGCTCGAGGCCCGGCTCGGCCGAGCGCCGACCGACGAGGAGATCGCCAAGAAGCTCGGGATCAGCGAGGAGGAGCTCGAGGAGAGCCTCGGCGAGATCGCCCGCTCCTCGATCGCGGCGCTCGACGAGCTGTGGACCGTCTCGGGCTCGGGTGGCGGCGACCAGGTGGCGCTCATCGACACGATCGAGGACGAGAGCGCCCCGGACCCGCAGGGCACGCTCTCGGTGACCGAGCAGAAGGAGGCGCTCGCCGACGCGATCGCGCGGCTCCCGGAGCGCGAGAAGCTCGTCGTCACGCTCTACTACTACGAGGAGCTGACGCTCCGGGAGATCGGCGAGGTGCTCGGGGTCACCGAATCTCGGGTCTCCCAGCTCCACACGAAGGCGATTCTCCGGCTCAAGGCCCACATCGCGTCGGTGGGCGCGACCGCCACCCTCTAAGCGTCGTTCCGCCGCGAAAGGCGGCGATACGATGCGGCTCGAAGCGACCGAGGAGGACACGTCCCCGATGCCTGCCACCGAGCCCACGAAGATCCGCAACGTCGCCGTCGCCGGCCACCGCGGCGTCGGGAAGACCTCCCTCGTCGAGGCGCTGTTGTTCGAGTCCGGGCAGACGAACCGGCTCGGCACCGTGGAGCAGGGGACGACGGTCTCGGACTGGGACGAGCACGAGCAGAAGCGGGGGATGTCGCTCTCGGGCTCGCTCTGCCATCTCGGGTGGAAGGACCGGAAGATCAACGTCGTCGACACGCCGGGGGACGCGGGCTTCCAGGCCGACACCTACGCGGCGCTGCGTGTCGTCGAGGGCGTCGTCGTCGTCCTCAGCGCCGTCATGGGGGTGGAGGTCAACACCTCCCGCGTCTGGAGGCGCGCCGAGGAGCAGGAGCTCTCGCGCGTCCTCTTCGTCAACATGCTCGACCGCGAGCGGGCCGACTTCTTCCGCGTGCTCGAGGCGGCGAGGCAGCAGCTCTCCGACCGCTGCGTCGCGGTCCAGCTCCCGATGGGCAGCGAGCACGAGCTGACCGGGGTGGTCGACCTCCTCCACATGTGCGCGTACTTGGACTCCTCCGGCGGCCGCGAGGGCGGCCCGCAGCCGATTCCCGACTCCATGGCCGACCTCGTCCAGGAGCACCGCGAGAAGCTGCTCGACGCCGTCGTCGAGACCGACGAGGCGCTGATGGAGCGCTACCTCGAGGGGGAGGAGCTCGACGCGCACGCCGTCGCCGACGCGCTGAAGCAGGCGGTGACGCGCGACGAGCTCTACCCGGTCGCATGCGGCGTCGCGACGAAGAACCTCGGCACGACGGCGCTCCTCGACCTCCTCGTGGAGGGCGTCCCGTCGCCCGCGAAGAAGGGGACGACGATCGAGTTCGGCGACGCGAAGCAGGCGGTCTTCGTCTTCAAGACGATCGCCGACCCGTTCACGGGGCGGATCAGCTGCTTCCGCGTCCTCGCCGGGCCGGTCTCGGGGGACACGACCCTCGTCGACCCGCGCACGCACGCGAAGGAGCGGCTCGGGCAGGTCCTCCTGCTGCAGGGGAAGGACTCCGAGGCCGTCGACGCGCTCGGCATCGGCGATCTCGGCGCGGTGGCGAAGCTGAAGGACGTCGTCACGGGCGACGTGCTCGTCGACCACGAGGTCGCCGTCGAGCCGCCGCACATCGACTTCCCGGAGCCCGTCATGAGCTTCGCCGTCACGCCGAAGGCGAAGGGCGACGAGGAGAAGATGGCGACCGGCCTGCGGCGGCTCAGCGAGGAGGATCCGACCCTCGTCCTCCGGCGCGACCCGCAGACGGGCGAGCAGCTCCTCTCGGGCCTCTCCCAGATGCAGGTCGAGGTCGCGGTCGACCGTCTCAAGACGCGCTTCCACGTCGACGTCGAGCTCCATCCGCCGCGTGTCCCGTACAAGGAGACGATTCGCAAGGAGGCCCGCGCCCGGCACCGCTACAAGAAGCAGACCGGCGGCCGCGGCCAGTTCGGCGACTGCGAGCTCGTGCTCGAGCCGCTGCCCGCGGAGAACGGCGAGATGGGCTACGAGTTCGTCGACAAGATCGTCGGCGGCGTGATCTCGCAGGGGTACCGGCCGGCCGTCGACAAGGGCGTACGCGAGGCGATGGAGCACGGGGAGCTCGCCGGCGCGCCCGTGCAGGGCGTGCGCGTGGTGCTCGTCGACGGGATGGAGCACAACGTCGACTCCTCGGAGATGGCGTTCAAGATCGCCGGCTCGATGGCCTTCAAGGAGGCCTACCAGAAGGCCGATCCCGTCCTGCTCGAGCCGATCATGCAGCTCGAGGTGACGGTGCCGGACGAGACCGTCGGCGCGGTCAACGGCGACCTCAACTCGCGGCGGGGGCGGCTGCAGGGGATGGAGCCCTCCGGCGGCATGACGACGATCCAGGCCGAGGTGCCGATGGCCGAGATCCTCACCTACTCGCAGGCGCTGACCTCGATGACCGGCGGCCGCGGCGACTACTCGATGCACTTTCTCCGCTATGAGGAGGTGCCGGCGCACGTCGCGCAGAAGATCATCGAGCAGACGAGGCAGGAGCGGGAAGCGGCGCACGCCTGAGCGCACGCCGCTCCGGCCGGCTCATCCCTGTTGCGAGGGCTGGCCCTCGTCCCTGTCGCGCAAGTGACTCAGCACGTCGGCGACGTCGGCAAGCTGCTGCTCGAGGTCCCGCTGGAACGACTCCAGCCGCTCGATCAGCTCGTGGCGGCTCGGGAACGGGCCGCGAAAGAACATGCGGGGGCCTCGTCCCCAGCCATGGGAATGACGGTGGTGCATCTTCACCTCCTCTCCTCGAAACGTGCGAGAAAGCGGGCGGTTCGCTCCTGCGAGCGGCGCAGCGCCTCGACCCACTGGTCGAGCAGCCGCTCCCCCGCGGGCGTGATCGCATAGCGGCGCTTGGCGGGGCCGGGGGAGGAGTCTTCCCACTCCGACGAGACGAGCCCCTCCTCCTCGAGCCCGCGCAGGAGGCGGTAGAGGTTCCCCATCTCGACGCGTGCCTCGCCCGTCAGCTCGGGCAGCCGCTCGAGCAGGTCGTACCCGTGGGCCGGCCGCTCGCGCAGGAGCAGGAGCAGGGCGGGCTCGGCGAAGCGCTCGACGCGGGCGAGGACGCGCCAGCGGCCGTGATGGTGCCGGCGGGCGCGCGGGCCCCTCATCCCTCTACCTGTAAAATACACATGTAAGAGACATTAGCGGCGGCGGGGGATCCTGCGCAAGCCTGGCTAAACTCGAAGGCCGTATGAGGGTGACGAAAGTCGCAACGACGCGCCAGTGCGCCGTCTGCGAGCGGACGCTGCTCATGGGGGAGCGGGCCGCGAGCTTCTCTCCCTCCGAGGGCGCCGAGCTGGTGGACGTCTGCCCGCTGTGCCAGGAGCTCGCGATCGAGGCGGGCTGGATCAAGGAGGGCGCCCCGACGACCCCGACGCTCGAGGGCGGCCGCCGCCGTCGTCGCAGGCGTGGGCTCGCCGAGCTCCTCGGCCTCTCGCGCGCGTCCGACGAGAGCGCGCTCGCGCAGCAGGAGCCGATCCTGCGGCGGCTCTCCGAGAGCGAGATCGCGCTGCTCGAGGCCGCCGACCTCTTCAACGGCAGCGCCTACCGCCGTACGGTAGGCGGGATCGCGAAGAGCCTCGGCGAGCCGAACGCGAGCATCGTCCCGCTCTCCGGCACCTCCGGCGAGCTCGCGGTGACGGTCGCGTGGGAGCTGTCCTGGTACCAGTACCGCGTGAGCCCCGACTCCGCGCAGCCGGTGCGGCTCGAGCGGCGCGGCCACGAGCTCGACGAGCTCGAGGACGGCTTCAAGGCCTGGAACGCGCAGGTCGAGGACGAGGGCCGCCTCGTCCCCGAGATCGCGCGCATCTAGCCCCCGGGGAACTCCCCGAGCTTCAGGTGGAGCGTCTTGTGCGCTCCGTGCTGCGTGACGACGGCGATCGAGACGGTCGTGCCCGGCTTGAGCTCCGACACGACGCTCGTCAGGTCGTTGACGGTGGGCGTCCCGTGGCCGTTGACGGCGGTGATCACGTCACCCCGTACGAGCCCCGCCTTCGCCGCCGGCCCACCGGAGGTCACGCTCTGGACGAGCACGCCCGCGCCGCCCGTGTCGGCGATCTCGACGCCGAGGTAGGCGCGATGCGAGTTGACGACGTGGTGGAAGCGGATGATCTGCGTCGCGATGTCCCGGACGAGGTTGCTCGGGATGGCGAAGCCGATCCCGGGCGCCGCGCTCCCGCCGAGCTCGGGGTCGGTCGCGGCGAGCGTCGGGATCCCGATCACGCGTCCCTCGATGTCGGCGAGCGCTCCGCCGGAGTTGCCCGGGTTGATCGCCGCGCTCGTCTGGATCATCAGCGGCAGCGCGACGCCGTTCCCCTCCGAGACTCCCTGCCGGAAGGCGCTGACGATCCCGTCGGTGACGCTCGAGCGCAGGCCGAGCGGGTTGCCGATCGCGATCGCGATGTCCCCGACGCTGAGGCGGCTCGAGTTCGCGAGCACGGCAGGCCTGAGCCCGGCTCCCGAGACGCGGACGACGGCGAGGTCGTCGGGGGCGAACCGGCCGACGAGGGTCGCGCTGTAGGAGTGCGCTCCGGCGGTCACCGAGAACGGGCCGCCGCTCGCTCCGACGACGTGGTTGTTCGTGACGATGTCGCCGTTCGAGTCGAAGACGACGCCGGAGCCGAGCCCGGACGGAGTCTGGATCTGGACGACGGACGGCGAGAGCCGCTGCACGACGGCCCGGATCGCGCTCTGGAAGGCGAGTGCCGCGGCGCCCGGATGGAGTCGAGCCTGGGGCGTCCTCGGCGTGGCCTGCGAGGACGAGCCGCCGCCGAGCGAGACGGCCGCGACGATCCCTCCCGCGACGGCTGCTCCGGCGAGCGGCGCGAGCCACCAGATGTGCCGGCGCAGCATGCGTCCCTTATACCCCGGCCGGGGTGGCGCGCGCCGGGTTCCGACCTACAATCAGCCGGCCATGATCTACTGCGTCATCCCTCGCGAGCTCGCCGACGAGCTGTACGACAAGATGGTCGACTACTACAAGGACAATCCGAACGTGACCGTCATCGTCGACCGCCGCAAGGGACGCGATCGCCGCAAGCAGTCCGAGCCGCGGCTCGAGGACAAGGAGCAGCGGACGGTGCGCGACCGCCGCCGCGCGCATCCCGGCACGTTCCCCGACGTCGACTCGCCCCCCGAGTAGCCTAGAAGGCCGTCCGTTTGGGGCGCGGCCGAAAGCCGTGTCCGCTGTGGACATGCCTCCGTGCCCGGCGCCGGGACGTGGCCGTCCCGGCTAGGCTCGTCCCATGGCGACGACGGCGACGGAGACGTTCAGGAACTTCATCGGCGGCGAGTGGGTGGACGCCGCTTCCGGCGAGACCTTCGAGAGCACGAGCCCCGCGACGGGCGAGACGATCGGCATCTTCCCGCGCTCCGGCTCCGAGGACGTCGACCGCGCGGTCGCGGTCGCGAAGGAGGCGTTCGCCGACTGGCGTCTCGTGCCTGCGCCGAAGCGCGGCGAGATCCTGTTCCGACTCGCGCGCCTGCTCGAGCAGGAGAAGGCGGCGCTCACCGACCTGATGACGCGCGAGATGGGGAAGGTGAAGGCCGAGGCGGGCGGCGACGTCCAGGAGGCGATCGACATCACGTACTACATGGCCGGCGAGGGCAGGCGCCTCTTCGGCCACACGACTCCCTCGGAGCTGCGCGAGAAGTGGAACATGAGCGTGCGCCAGCCGATCGGCGTCGTCGGCGCGATCACGCCCTGGAACTTCCCCGTCGCGATCCCGTCGTGGAAGCTCATCCCGGCGCTCGTCTGCGGCAACACGGTCGTGCTCAAGCCCGCCACCGACACGCCGGCCCTCGCCGAGCGCTTCGTCGAGCTCCTTGCCGAGGCGGGCATCCCGAACGGCGTCGTCAACCTCGTCCACGGCGGGGGCGGCACGGTCGGCGACCGGCTCGTGCGCCATCCCGACGTCCGCGTCATCACGCTGACCGGCTCCCGCGAGACCGGCGTCGAGGTGCTGAAGGCGACGGCCGAGACGCTCACGCACGTCCATCTCGAGCTCGGCGGCAAGAACGCGATCATCGTCCTCGACGACGCCGACCTCGAGCTCGCGGTCGACGGGATCCTCTGGTCGGCGTTCGGGACCTCCGGCCAGCGCTGCACCGCCGCCTCCCGGGTGATCGTGCAGCGGGGCGCATACGACGCGCTGCAGTCGAGGCTCGTCGACCGGGTCGAGCAGCTGCGGCTCGGGCCCGGCTGGGAGGAAGACACCGACATCGGGCCGGTCGTCAACCGCACCGCGCTCGACAAGATCCACTCCTACACAAGGATCGGCAAGGACGAGGGCGCGAAGCTCCTCACCGGCGGCGAGATCGCGGCGGACGGCGACCTCGGCAAGGGCTTCTTCTACCGGCCGACCGTCTTCGCCGACGTGGACCCGCAGATGCGGATCGCGCAGGAGGAGATCTTCGGCCCGACGACCGCGCTCATCCCGGTGGCCGACCTCGACGAGGCGATTCGCGTCTCGAACGGGATCAAGTACGGGCTCTCGTCCTCGATCTTCACGCGGGACGTCAACGCGGCCTTCCGCGCGATGCGCGACCTCGAGGCGGGGATCACGTACGTCAACGCCGGCACCATCGGCGCCGAGGTGCACCTTCCCTTCGGCGGCACGAAGGACACGGGCAACGGCCACCGCGAAGCGGGCCAGGCGGCGCTCGACGTGTTCACGGAGTGGAAGTCGATCTACGTCGACTACTCGGGCCGCCTGCAACGGGCCCAGATCGACACCGAAGAGCACCCCGCGCCTTGAGGTACCGGCAGCTCGGCGACAGCGGTCTCCACGTCTCGGAGATCTGTCTCGGCACGTGGACGACCTTCGGGGGAAGCCTCGACGAGGACGGCGCCCTCGCGCTCGTGGACACGGCGTTCGAGTTGGGGATCGACTTCTTCGACACGGCGAACGTCTACGGCGGCGGCCGCTCCGAGGAGGTGCTCGGGCGAGCGCTCGCCGGCCGGCCGCGCGACTCGTTCGTGGTCGCCACCAAGGTCTACGGCGAGATGCCGAACGGCGATCGCGGGCTCTCGCGCGAGCAGGTGCTGAAGCAGATCGACGGCTCCCTCGACCGGCTGCAGCTCGACTTCGTCGACCTCTACCAGTGCCACTCCTACGACGACGACGTCCCGGTCGAGGAGACGCTCGGCGCGCTGACCGAGGTCGTCGAGGCGGGCAAGGCGCGCTACATCGGCGTCTCGAACTGGAGCGGCGAGCAGATCCGCCACGCGGTCGAGCTCGCGCACGAGCGCGGCTTCGCGAAGATCGTCTCGTCGCAGCCGGAGTATTCGCTGCTCTACCGCGAGCCGGAGGGTGACATGATCCCGGCCTCGCGCGAGAACGGCGTCTCACAGATCGTCTACTCGCCGCTCGCGCAGGGCGTGCTGACGGGGAAGTACCGGCCCGGAGAGCCGGTCGCCGGCGACACGCGTGCAGCCTCCCACCGGGACGGGTCGATCTGGGCATACATGGAGGACGACGCCCTCGAGCGGGTGCAGCGGTTGCGGCCGATCGCCGACCGGCTCGGCCTCACGATGGCGCAGCTCGCGCTGGCCTGGGTCCTCCGCGAGCCGAACGTCGCCAGCGCGATCGTCGGTGCGTCGCGGCCGGAGCAGCTGCGGGACAACGCGGACGCCTCGGGCGTCGACCTCGACGACGAGACGCGCCGTGCGATCGACGCGGCTATGTAAAGGTGAGGATGTGGAAGAGCTCGACGTGGAGGCCGTTCGCGTCGAGACGGGCGAGCTTGGCGATCCCGTCCTGCTCCTCGAAACGGAGCACGAGCTCGTCGCCCACGTCGTCGGCGGCGTCGAGCTGGTCGAGCCGGAACGCGAGGGTCGAGGTCTGCTCCCCGTTCACGTAGAGGAACCTTGCCTCGACGTTGTTGGCGCGGCCGGAGTCGTGCCCCTCGCGGAGCTGGAGCTCCCACTGCTGACGCGGCGCCGCCCAGTCCTCCAGCGTCGCGGCGAGGACGGTCAGCGCCTCGTCGACCTCGACGTCGATCCGGTCGTCCGCCCGCTCGGCGGGCGTGGGGCGGGGATCCACACGGAGCGTTGCCACGCGGATCGGGTGCCCGGGTGAAACGGAAGCTAATCGTGTTCGTCCCGCGCGAGGCGCTCGACACGGTGCGCGCCGCCCTCTTCGAGGCCGGCGCGGGTCGGATCGGCGACTACGAGCGCTGCTCGTGGTACACGGAAGGGACCGGCACGTTCCTCGGGGGCGAGGGGACGTCGCCGAACGTGGGGCAGGCGGGCCGCGAGGAGCGGGTCGCCGAGCTCCGGCTCGAGACCGTCTTCCCGGCCGAGCGGCAGGACGAGGTCGTCGCCGCGCTGCGCCGCGCGCATCCGTACGAGGAGCCCGCGTTCGACATCTACGAGCTCGTGTCGTGAAGGCCCGCCTCTTCACGGACGGCGGAGCCCGTGGCAATCCCGGCCCCGCCGCGTTCGGCTACGTCCTCGAGGCCGAGGACGGGACGGTGCTCGCCGCGCACGGCGAGGCGATCGGCGTCGCGACGAACAACGTGGCGGAGTACCGCGCGCTCGTCGCGGGCCTCGCCCGGGCGGCCGAGCTGCAGGTCGGCGAGGTCGAGGTCGTCTCCGACTCCGAGCTGCTCGTGAAGCAGATGAACGGCGAGTACCGCGTCAAGAACGAGGGGCTGCGCACGCTCTCGCTCGAGGCCGCGCGCCTGGCGCGGCAGGTGGGGAAGGTGCGCTACACGGCGGTGCGGCGGGAGCACAACGAGCTCGCCGACCGGCTGGTGAACGAGGCTCTCGACGCCGCAGACCTCGGCTAGAATGCGCCTCCCACGCGGATGTAGCTCAGTTGGCTAGAGCGTCTGCTTGCCATGCAGAAGGTCGTGGGTTCGAGTCCCATCATCCGCTCTGACGAAAGCCCTGCATAGCAGGGCTTTTTAGTTGCCGATCCTGTTACCAGAGCTGCATATCACCGTACGTGCTCCGTACATCGGAATCTCGGCGGCTCTTGAAAACGTGCGATTCGAGCGCGATTGCCGCCTGCCGGCGCGCGCCCTTATAGAGGTGCCCGTAACGGCGTAGCACGAGGGCGCCGCCGTCAGAGTGCCCCATCTGCTCGGCGATCACCTTGACGTGGCAGCCGGCCGCGATCATCAGCGAGGCGCCCGTGTGCCGCAGGTCGTGGAACGTCAGGTCGGGCATCCCCGCGTGGACCGCGGCGGGCTTGAAAACGCGGGCGAAGAAGTTGTCGCCGTCGAACGGCGCGCCGGACGGGGAGGGGAAGAGGTAGCCGTCGGACGTGGCGGGGCGCGCGAGCTGCTGCTCACGGAGGAGCTTGAGCACCTGCGGGCCGACGTCGATTGTGCGGCGTCCGGCGCGCGTCTTCGTCTTGACCCGCTCGCCGTCCTGCCGCTGCGCGAAGACGGCGATCGACCCGGTCGCGAAGTCGACGTCGCGATCGCGGACACCGAGGATCTCGCCGCGCCGCAGCATGGTGAGAATCCCGACCGGGACGATCCGGCGGACGTACTCCGGCATCCACGACTGGAGCTCGTCGGCCTCCTCCCAGGTGAGGTAGCGCGGCTCGCGCTCGTCGGCCGTTGCGATGCGGATGCCGTAGATCGCGCGGTCGACCTGCTGGCCGCGGTCCTCGGACCACTTGAGCACGCGCTTCAGGAGCGAGAACGACATCTCGGCGCGTCGCGGAGCGTGGGTGGCGATGTCGGCGAGCAGGTCCTCGACGATCGGCCGCCGAATGCACTCGATGGCGAGGTCGTTGAGCGGCGCGAGGTAGCGGAGGGAGTCCTCGGCGGTGCGGATCGTCTTCGGGCGGGGGCGGACGCGTCCCGCGGCACCGACCACGAACCGCTCGCGCCATGCCCGGGAGATGTCCCCGAAGCGCTCAGCTGGCGCTTGGTAGAGGATGCCGGCCTGGCGCTTGCGCTCGACGTCGAGCTTGAACGCCTGCGCGTCCTTGTGGAGGGAGAAGGCCCGCGACCGGTGTTTGCCGGCCGTGTCCCAGTAGCGGACCTCGTAGCGCTTCTCGCCCTTGGCCGTCCGGTACGCGCTGATCGACGCCATCCTTTACCTCTCTGCTTCGTTTCCGTCGAGGGTAGAACCCCTGTGGCGAGAGCGGAGCCATTCGCGGACCTCACCCTCGTTGAAGAGGCGGCGGCCCTTGACTGTGTGAGGGGCGCGGCGGCCACCTACAGCGAGCCGGCGCTCGACCTCGAGCTTGAACACGTATGCGTCCTTCTGGGTTGCGAAAGCCCGCGACCGCTGCCTGCCGTCGCCATCGCGGTAGCGGACGCTGTAGCGGCGCTTGCCCTTAACTGATCCGGTAGGAGTGGATCGACGCCATTGCTCACCTCCTTGGTTGGTCTTGATCGAGGATGGAGCCTTCGTGGCAGGAGAGAAGCCAGTGGCGGACCTCGCCTCGGTCGAAGAGGCGGCGTCCTTCGACTTTGTAGGAGGGAAGCTGGCCGCGGGCAGCGAGCCGGTAGACCTTTTCGGGCTGGCAGCGTAGGACGGAGGCGAGCTCGTCAACGGTGAGGAAGGTGGGGAGTGCGCTCACGGCATATCGAGTATACGAAACAGAAGTGCTGCTAGCTAGTAATTCTAGACAAGCTGTCGGATAGACTCGCAGCATGACCAGCGGCCAACTGATCCGCCAGGCGCGCCTCAGGGCCAGCCTGACCCAGGCCGAGCTCGCCGAGCGGGTGCGCAAGCCGCGCCAGCAGATCGTCCGCTGGGAGAGCGACACCGTCGAGCCGGGCCTCTCGACGCTGCGCCGTCTGTTGCGCGCGTGTGGCTTCGACGTCTCCGTCTCGCTGATCCCCTATGCGCCCGACCCCGAACGCGAGGCGCGCTTGGAGGCGATCCGCCGTGAGACGCCGAAGGAACGGCTCGCCCGTCTTCTGAACGAGCTCGAGAGCTGATGGCGGCCAGCCGCTTCGACCCCTACGCGATCTTTCACGCCCTCGACCGGGAGCGCGTCTTCTACGTCCTGATCGGCGGCCTCGCTCGCGTGCTCGAAGGCTCCGACGAGGTGACCCGCGGCGTCGATCTCGTTCCCTCGATGCGCCCCGAGAACCTCCGCCGCCTCGAGGCCGCGCTCCACAGCCTTGACGCCCGGCCCGCCGACGGCGACGCACTCGTCCTCGAGCGGCTCGACCAGACGCGCGTCCTCACGCTCGAGAGCAGCTACGGGCAGATCAAGCTCGTCCCGGAGCCCGAAGGCACCCGCGGCTACGAAGACCTCCACCGGCACGCCCGCCACGAACCCCTCGGCGATGGCCTCCGCATCGCCGTCGCCTCCCCAGGCGATCTCGTCCGCATGCTCTCGGCGCTGGGCAGAGAGACAGACGAGCTCACGATCGAAACGATGCAACGCGTCGTCGAACTCGAACACGAGCTGACCCGCGGGATCGAGCTGTAAGGAAGACGGTGCAATTACCTCGCGCCTCTCCGCCCACACATCCTCATCGGCGCATCCCTGTGGGGTTACGGCTCCATCCTGTCTAGCGGGGGTTTGCCAGCTTGACTTGCATCGGACGGCGAGCTACAGTCGCGACGTCCGATCTGGGAGCGGGATGTGGTCGCAAGCTATATCCGCTGCGGCTCGAGGACGACGGTTACGCCGTGATAGCTCTCTTCGTCCTGTGCCGCCTCCTTCTCGCTGCAACGTTCCTTGTTTCGGCCTCGGGTAAGTTCATAGGCGGCGGTGACCAGTTGGGTAGCGCGCTCCGCTTGAGCGTGCCTCGGCCCGTCGCGCGTCTCGGCGCATCGGCTGTCACACCGCTCGAGTTTGTGGTCGCCGCGCTGCTTTTGTTTGGCAACGAAGGAACGTTTGAGATTGGTTTAGTCGCTGCCGCCGGTCTTCTGCTCGTCTTCACCGGGTGGATGATCAGCGTCTTGCTTCGCGGCCTCGAGGTCGAGTGCAGCTGCTTTGGACCGACGGGCGTTGCAGTGGGCTGGCGCTCGGTCGCACGAAATGCCTTGCTCGTTAGCCTAGCCCTCGCTGACTTGATGGTAATGCCTTCGGGCGGCGGCGCAATTGGCACCTCATTATGGAGCGCCCTCGCTCTGGCCGCATGTGCCGTTTTAGTCATTCTTGCCGTGGCCATGCGGCGCGCGATTCCTGCTCTAGCACTGTCGCTGGAGCAGGTGCGTCAGGAAGGCCACAAACAAGGAGAGGATGCTTATGCTGGCTGAGTCTTCCGCTTTTTACGCATCCTACGTCGCCCTGTGGGTTCTGGTCTTCGGGCTTGCTCTTCTTGTCTTACTCGTTTACCGGCACTTCGGCCTGTCCGCTCTCGGGACGCTCGAGGGCGTACAGCGGGACGGCCTGGCGGTTGGGGAAGAGGCACGTGAGATAACTGGGGTCGATGCGGATGGAAAGTCCTTCGTCTGGGTGCCCGGCGTGCCGACGTTTCTGCTGTTTGCTGCTCCAGAATGCCAACCCTGCGCGGAGGTTCTGCCGTCGGTGAATCGCCTCGCTGAAGTCGGACCGAGACTCGATTTGGCTGTTCTTGCCGTGGTCGCTGGCGCAGGTGAGAGCGCAACGAGAATGCGGGAGAAATACCGGCTCCGGTTTCCGGTCACGGCTGAGGACGGTGGTGAGATCTTCGGCGATTATCGAGTGCGAGTGACGCCATTTGCGTTCGTGATCGGCGAGGATGGACGAGTGCGCGCTAAGGGCCTCTGCAACAGCGTCTCTCGTATCCACGATCTCCTGGAGGCTGGCGGCATGGAGGCTCTTGCACAAGAGGTTGCGCGTGAGTTTGCTCCGAATGATGCTGCACTTGCTGCTGTGGAGGGGGCTGCCTGATGACGGTTGTAGAACGCGCTGGAGAAGTCCTAGTTCGGCGACTCGATCGGAGTGCCTTCCTGCGCAAGTCGGCTGCAACAATCTTCGGCTTCACCGCTGCGGCTGCCGTGCAAGGGATCTTCGCGCCACGAGCGCTCGCAAACGCCTGTCAAACGACTCTGACCGCCTCTGGATGTAAGGCGCCCGGTACGAACGGCTATTGGTGCGCGAACATCGACGGATCGTGCATCGGCGGAAATTGCGACACCCGAGTATGTACCTATGACACCACGTACGAGTGGCATACGACGGCATGCTGGTGCACTGACACAAGGTGCTACGACTGCAGCACGGGGGGCTACTGCGGTTACTGGCACTGTTGCGACTGCAAGTGCGGTGGAACCCTGTGTGGGTGTAGGGGGTTCGTCTATACCTGCCAGTGTGCTGGAGCTGCAACCCCCGACTGCGCATGTTGTTGATCGCTCTCGCAATCGGCGGGGGATGCGCGTCAGGTCTGATTGCTGCGCATTCGCCCTGAACAATGAATATGGCCTCAGGCCTGTGTCTCCTCGGTCGAGGGGATAGGCGACACGCTGTATACGCAACAACACACATCCTCTTCGCGGCATTGGGTGGTGCGACCGCAGGTTTGGCTTTCGGTGCGATCGGGTTCTCGTTACCTACAGATCTGCGCACCGCGTGTGCAGCCGCAGGGGTGGCTTTGGCCGCTTCCCTCGCAATCCGACCACCAGCGAATCGAGGTGCCGGATTGCGACGTCAGGTGGCCAGACGTCTCAGGGGTCAGCCTCGCCCGACGCTGACGTATGCCTTGTGGGGGGCGGAGCTTGGAAGTGGCCTAAGCACACTCATCCCCTACTCAGCGTTCGTGCTGGTGCTGGCTGTCGAGCTGCTTTCGGGTCCCCTACTCGGCGCAGCCGCTGGCCTAAGCTTTGGCGTGGCACGCCAGGGAATTGCCGTCATCGCCGCGACGCGGATTACGTCGCCGGCGCAAATCGCCGCATTGCTTCCACGGTTTGCTGCGCAGGCTCGACTTGCTAATCTCGTCGTCTGTCTCGCGGGTACGACGGCTGTCGTGACGGAGCTCGCCCGGTGATGAGACTGATATATGCCGCTGCAATCGCTGGCATTTGTGCGCTTGTGGCTGTTGGCTGTGGCGCATCAGCGAGGGCGCCGCTTACCACTGTGCGAGTCCGCGCGGACACTTCGCCCGAGCTGGCTGCATTGCTGCGACGTCCCTTGCGTGTACCGAGACGTTGCAAGCTGACAGCGCCAGTCTATCTCAAGAAGTATGGATGGACCGTCGGCCGTGTGCCGCTGCGTGCGATCATCGGCGATGCCAGCCGTGACACTGCGCGCGAGTCATTCACGCCCGCCCGAGGACGATTGCACGGCTGGTGGTACGCCAAGGTGATCTGGCTCGAGCCGTCGTTCAAATACCACGGCTGGCTCCTCATTCGAGGGATCGGTCTCGACGGAAGCCGCGCAGGATTTCTATCTCCAAACGACCGTGCGCAAACTGCTCTCGAATTTCACGCCCGGCGCACGTCTGCCTACCCACCTCCGGGGCAGTCGGACCTGGCATGGAGTTCGGCGGCGCTCCTTCCCCATCTTGGCTGCTACGCATATCAAGTAGACGGCGACTCGTTCTCTTATTCGATCATTGTCCGGGCGTACCGGGGACGCACGGCTTAGATTTGCCGTTCGGGGCCAGGATCGTTCTCAAGGTCTACGAGAGCGGGTGCGCGGCCGCCGCCGAGGTCGCCGGCGGCGGCGTCGTCACTCGAGTGGCGCCCCGAGCTCGTCCAGCTCGCGCGAGAACTGGTCGGCGCGCTCGTTCGCTTGCTGGCGCCGCTGCTCGAAGGCGATCAGCGAGCGTGCCGGCACCTTCCAATGCGAGGAGCGGGGGAGGCGGACAGCTTCGAGCTCGCCGGCGTCGATCAGGCGCCGGGCGTGCTGGCGTGAGAAGCCGAGCAGCTCGGCCGCTTTCTGCGGGGAGAGCGGTTCGTCGCGGTCGAGCACGATCACGCTGACGTCTTTGCCGGCGTCGATCAGCTCGTCTACGGCTTCGGCGATCTCCGCGACCGCCTGCTCGGCGCCCTTCTCGTCTGCCTGGATCAGTGTCCGCACCGTCACACCTGAGCCTAGCCAAAAACTGTCCTGACTGCACATGGTCGGCGGTGTGCGTTCATAGCTCGAGGCCGAGGCTGGGCGGCTCGCGCTCGATCGTCCGCCGAGGAGGCGCGGGTCGAAGCGAGGGCGCTCGCGTCAGCGGATCGTGATCGTGCTCGGGCGATTTCGGCGGAGTGGGCGGCGGCGGTACGAGCGCGAGTTGCGCGCGCCTCTCGTCAGCGAGCCGGAGCGAGGACTGGTACAGACCGATCTCGGCTTCGAGTGCGAGGCGGCGGTCGCCGCGCTTCCACCAGCCGAGTTGCTTCAGCTCGCGTTGAGCAGTCGCGAGCTGTTCGGCTATCTCGTCGCGCTGCAGTTCGAGTTCCTCCTGGCGTCGAGCGTGTAGGCGCGCGTTGACGTCGTTGCGTCGTGCAGTCGCATCGAGTGCAAGCGGCTCCGCTGCCGGGGACTCGAGGGCGCGGGCGGCACCCTCCGTCGAGGCCGCCGGGTCCGGATCGCGCCGGAGGGTCTCACGCTCTAGCGTGTCGTCGTCGGCGAGGTAAAGGCGGGTCTGGTTGCAGGCGCGGCTGCAGGCGACGTAACCCCACTCACGCAACGCGCCACGATCGCGGAGGAGGACGTATGCGCGGTCGAAGGTTGCGCCCTGGGCGGCGTGGCCGGTGAGCGCGTAGCCGTAGTCGAGGTGGTCGGCCGCGTAGTCGGCGGGGAGGTGCCGGCGTTGGCCGGTGTCGTCGCGGATCGTCAGCGTCTCCTGGTCGAGGTCGATGATCGTGCCGGCTTCGTGCACGAGCATCCGCTGCTCGCCGCTCAGCTCGTTGCCCGCTTGGATCAGCGACCGCGCAAGCGAAGTCCGGTCGACCGAGGGGCGCCGGCGTCGCGGCCGGCGCGAGCGAGTTCCAGCGCCTCACGCTCGACGGCGAGCAACTCGCCGGTGGTGAAGCGGGCTGGCCGGCCCGGCAGCTCGCCCGGTTCGACCAGCTCGACGCCCGGGAAGCGTGACAGCCCCTCGGCCAGCTCAAGCACCTCCTCTACGCTCGCGCCCTCCGGCAGCGAGCCGGCGACGGCCTGGACGAGCTCCGGCATCGCGAAGGTCGTCCGCTTCGCCGTCAGCCCGTCGTCGCCGAAGAGGCGGGCGGCGAGCAGCTCGGCTCCTACGCGATCGTGCGTGAGTGACCGGTCGCGGACGAGCCTCTCGAGCTCGGGCCGACCGAGGCCGTGCCCCGCGGCACGCGCCTGCCAGTCCTCGCGTAGCCGCGGCAGGTCGACCTGCTCCTTCGCCTCTCGCGTCGCCAGCGCCGCCACCCGCGCCGCGGCGAAGCCCTCCGTCCCGAGCGCCTCCATGTGCTGCACCAGCGACTGCCGCCGCGTCGAGAACGCGCGGACCACCTCCTCCGGCACGCCGACGAGTTCGCCCATGCCTTTCACCGGCTCCCTCCACTCCAGGCCGAGCCGCCGGGTCAGCTCGTTCCGGAGCTGCGCCTCGTACAGGTAGCCGGCCGCGAGCCGGTATGTCCCGCCGATCGCCTCGCCGTCCAGCGCCAGCCACTCACCATCGGCGGCGCGGGTCATGTTGGCGACGATCACGTGCGTATGCAGGTGCGGGCCCTGCGCCCGAGACGTGCGGTGGCGGAAGGCGGCCGCCACGAACCCCGAGCCGTGCTCACGGACGTGGCCGCCCTTGCCGCGCCGGACGACGCACGCCTCCCGCTTGAGGTAGGCGAGCGCGGCCTGCCACGCCTGCTCGTGCGCCTCGCTAATCTCCTGTCGCAGGCGCTCGTCGTCGGTCAGCGCGTGCAGCAGGCTGACGCTCTTCGGACACGAGAAGACGAGGTCGAAGCCAGAGACCGGCTTGAGCTGCTTCCGCTTGTCGCGCCACTCGCCCGACTCGAGGTCGAGCGTGCGGACAGTGATCGTCCGCTCCCGGACCGGCGACCGCAGCCGCTCGTCGGTCGCCGGGTTGACGCCGCGAAGCAGCGTGCCGAGATCGCCGTCGCCGACCACGCCGACCAGCCCGAGCCCGGCCGATCCGCTACCGGCCCACAACCCCGGCGACTCACCGCGACCGGCGTAGTAGTCGTCCAGGCCACGGGCGACCTGCTGCTCGTAGTAGGCCTCCTGACCCAGCGTCAGCTTCGCCACGCTCAACATCAAGACGCCTCTTCAGACGAACAGGAAGCCGAGACGCATATGCACCCGAGGTGCGCGTCGCGTTGCCAGTTCGCAGAACGAGCAACAAAACCGCCGTACGTCCACCGTACAGCAGATGCGCAGAGCGCCGATTCGAGCCGCAGACGGCGACAGTTCCGAGAAGCTATAAACGCCTGCTCAGACGGATAATTCGCACAAGAGGCGTTGTCCGCGCAGACGCCCTGAACAGCCTTGCCATGCAGAAGGTCGTGGGTTCGAGTCCCATCATCCGCTCTCTCTCCCTCCGAGGCTGGCTCCGGTGGGGCCGCGCGAAGCGCTGGGAAGCTCGAACGCCGAAGAGGCGCCCGTCGTCTGGACACCGCACGGACCCCGATGTAGAAGGGATCGGGCGGCGGGTTGCGTCATCGACAGCGGGATCCCCTTCCGATCCACGCGTCAGGGCGTCTCGTTCGACATTCGGCGCATCCCGCCCCGCCGCGTGCTCCGGGAGCGGACGCGCCTGAGCGGCGTCGGCTCTACGAGGCGAACGGTGCGATGACCGTCGCCATGAACGGCATGCCGGCGGTCTTCGTCGTGAACGTCGCGTAGAAGACCTCCACCGTTCCGCGGCCGTCGAACCGTCGCACGACGGCCTTTCCCGTGGAGAAGCCGCTCGCGAGCGCGTCGTCCACGTTCTCGCCGCCCTCGACCGTGTGCGCCCCGACCTCCTGGCCGAGCAGCTCCTCGAGCGTCGTGCCGAGGATCTCGCACGCGGCCGCGTTGGCTGCGATGTAGCGCCGTGTCTCGTCCCATACGAGGAACCCGACGCTCGCCGAGGTGAGAGCCTCGGAGATGAGCTCGGCCTGGATCTCGGGCGTCCCGAGCGGGGGCGAGGCAGTCATGGCTCCATTGTCGACCCTGCAAACGCGGGGCGCAATCCCGCCCGTCGGGTGAGCCGCATCAGGCGCCGTGCTCGTGGAAGTACGCCTCGTAGATCTTCTTGGCCGCCGGCGCCGCCGCCTGGGCGCCGAAGCCGCCGTGCTCCACCATCACGACCACGACGAGTCTCGGGTGGTCGTAGGGAGCCCAGGAGGCGTACCAGGAATGGTCGTACGGATTCGTGGACGTGGCTGCCTCCGCGGTTCCCGTCTTGCCGGCGACCTTGATCGGGAAGCCGCCGAAGACCGGGAACGAGGTTCCGCTCGGGTTGTTCGCGGCCTCGTACAGGCCCTGCTTGATCGCCCAGGTGTACGGGGAGAGCTTCAGCGTGCGCACCGGCTTGAAGTGGAGCGGGTGCCGGACGCCGTTGCGGATCACGGCCTCGCCGACGTGGGGGCGAACGACCTTGCCGCCGTTGACCAGCGCGGAGTAGGCGACGGCGAGTTGCAGCGGGCTCACCTGCAGGGCGCCCTGGCCGATCGCGAGGTTGACCGCCTGGCCCTCGGTGTAGGGCGTGCCGGCGATCCGCTCGAAGTAGCGGCCCGGCATCGGGAGGTAGCCGGCGAAGGCCCCCGTCAGGTCGATCGGCGGCCGGGTGCCGAGACCGAGCTTCCGTGCCCAGGCCTGGATGAGCGTCGCCTTCCGGGCGGGATCGGCCTCCCAGATCCTCGCGCCCAGCCGGTAGAACCACGTGTCGCACGACTGCTCGAGGGCGGTCGGCAGGTCCATGTACTCGTCGGCGCCGCGCTCGACGTTGAAGAACGTGTGGTTGCCGAGCGTGAACGAGCCGGTGCAGGCCTGCGACGTGTAGGGCGTGATGATCCCGCCGCTGAGCGCCGCCTCGGAGATGATCGGCTTGAACGTCGAGCCTGTCGGATAGACGCCGGCGATCGCGCGATTCAGGCCCGGCGTCGAGTACCTGTCGTGGAGCACGCCGTTGTAGTAGCTCGGGTTCTCCGCGGCGCGCTTCTCGTCGAAGGTGGGGTAGCTCGCGAGCGCCTTGATCGCGCCGGTCCAGGGGTCGATCGCGACGGCCGACGCGCCGGTCGGCCGATGGCCGGTCAGTCGCCCCTGCTCGATCCCGTAGCGGAGCGCCCGCTCCGCCGCCTTCTGGAGGGGCACGTCGATCGAGAGCTGCAGCGTCGGCGGCTGCTTCTGGCGCGGGACGCGGAGCGCGCCGGCGATCCGGCCGAGCGAGTCCACCGGGATCTTCCCCTGCACGAATCCCTTGTTGAGGAGGTGGTCGTACGTCGCCTCGACGCCGCTCTGGCCGACCACCTCGCCCGCCTGGGCGTTCGCGTACGAGCCGGACTTGAGCTCCTGCGGGGTCACCTGGCCGAGCAGGCCGAGGAACTCGCTGCCGAACGCCCCCTGCGGATAGCTCCGCATCGCCTCCGCCTCGACCTTGAAGCCCGGGAACATGTCGGGCCGCTCCTGGAGGTACGCCGTGAGCGCCGCGGTGGGGTTCGCGATCACGACCGCGGGAGCGAACGGAGCGTGGTAGACGTCGGAGTTGATGCGGGCGATCAGGACGCTCCGTCTCCTGCCGGTGAGCTCGGAGAGGCGGTGGAGCGCGGCCAGGCCGGCAGCGCTCGGATGCCAATGGCCGTGCGCGTCGCGGCTGCCGAGGGAGGCGGCGTCGGCGTCGATCACGACGTGCCCGGTCGTGCCCGCGAGCAGCCGGCCGCGGTCGTCGACGATCGCGCCCCGCGCCCCGACGACGTTGACCGTCCGGAATGCCTGCCGGTGCGCCGCCTGCGCGTACTGCTTGCCGTGCAGCACCTGGATCGACCACGCGCGCAGGAGGAGCAGCGACACCCCCGCCGCCACGACGACTGCGAGCCCGCCGACCCGGACGTAGAAGCCCGGACTGCGGAAGTACGGGGCATCGGCGCGCGAGTACGGCTGGAGTCGACGCCCGCCCGGGAGGTTGCGCGGGAGCTTCAACCGCCGGCGAGGTTCCGGTCTCGAGATCGCCACGGCTGCCGTCCAGAGTAGTCGCTTTCGCGGCGTGTCACCCGTTGTCGAGCTGCCGCTCGACCCACTCCGCCAACGCGTGCGTGTACGCACGCGAGATCGCGCCGCGCTCGTGCCGGCCGCCGCGCGTCGGCGCATGGTCGGCTCCCGCGAGGCGCACCACGCCGAGCTCCTCGGTCCCGGCGGCGGCCCACCCCGCGAGACTCGGCTCGATCGGCGTCCACTCGTCCTGCTCGCCGTAGAAGAGGAGAACCGGACAGCGCACCGAGGCGAGGATCGGGGCCGGGTCGAAGTCCATGTCGTGCCAGCCCGCGGCGGGGTCGAGCGTCCGCGGCACGTGCGCGTGCAGAAACCAGGGCCGATCGGCGTAGCGGTCGATCAGGGACTGCGACGCCTCGAGCCGGCTCGGGTCGCGCAAGGCGTCCTCCAACGCTGCGCGGAGCTCGGCGAGCTCCCGCAGCGCGTCCTCGTCGTCGTGGCCGTGGCGGCGCAGCTGCTCGGCGGTCCCGTAGCGCATCTGCTCGGCCGGGCTGACTCCGCAGGCGGCGAGCAGGATCAGGAACGCGACGTCGGGCGAGCGCGCAGCCGCGAGCGCGGCGGGCCACGCGCCCTGGCTCCACGCCCAGAGGCCGAGCGGAACCGAGCCGACCTCCGGCTGCGCGCGAAGCGCTTCGAGCGCAGCGAGCGCATCGGCCGCCTGGGTCGCGAACGGGACGTCTCCGCCGGCGGACGGCCGACGGTCGAAGCGCAGCACTGCGACTCCCAGCGGCACGACCGTGTCCGCCAGGTGCTCGAACAGGAACTGGCGGCGCGAGCCGTCGGAGGCGGGGTGGAGCGGGACGAGGCCGCCGCGGGCGCGACCGTCGGGGATCGCGAGTGTCGCAGGAAGACCCGCGACGGCCAGCTCGCGCTCGACCACCTACTCGTCCGCGAGCTCGTCGGCGAGGAGCGAGAGCGCCAGCGAGCGCCAGGCGAGCTCGGGGTCGGCGCGGAGCGACTCCGCCGCGGCGCTCACCGTGGGCAGGTCGTCGGTCGGCAGCTCGTCCAGAGCGGCCGCGAGTCGCGCGCGGCGCTCCGGCGTGTCGAGCTCGCCGGCGAGGCGCTCCGCCGCGATCGAGTCGAGCCCGAGGTCGCGGTGCGGGTCGCCCCCGGCGGCGAGGACGAACATCGCGCGGCGACGGGCTCCGTTGAGCTCCGCCTCGTCGAGGGCGACGCTGTCCCTGACGAGCCAGCAGAGAACGACGAGCAGCTCGGTCGAGCGTGGATCGAGCCCCGATCGCTCGAGGTCGACGAGCCTAGCCCGGATCGCGGCAGTCACCCGTCTCGCCCTCGCAGCAGCCGATCTTCAGGCGGCACCTCGGGCACTGAAACGTGCCGTGCCGCCACTCCATCTCGGCGCTGCAGCGCGGGCAGGTCTCCTTCACGGCTCGGAGAGTACGTCCTCGAGCCGACGGAACTCGAGCACCTTCTCGAAGCCGAGCCTGCGGAGGACAGGACCCGACTTGGCGTTCGCGCCGACCGTCAGCGCCGGGGTGCCGCGCCGGACGGCCTCGTCCCAGCGGGCGCGCACGAGCGCCCGGTAGCAACCGCGTCCTCGCGCGTCGGCGCGCACCGAGCCTCCCCAGAGGAGCAGGCCGCGGCTGCTCGGGCTCGCGGCCCCGGCGCCCACGAGCTCGCCCTCCAGCCACGCGCCGAAAAGCGCGGTCTCGGTCCGGCCGAACTCGGCGAGGAGCTGCTCGCGCGTGGCACGTCGCTCGGGCGGGTTGTCGAAGATGCCGTCCTGGAGCTCGCGGATCGCGGCCCACTTCGCGGCGGTCGTCGCCGCGCGGGTCTCGACCTCGGGCGGGCCCGCCGGCGGGGGCTTCGTCGCGAGCAACCCGTCGAGCCGGTAGTCGCCGGCGACGACCTTCAGCCCCGCGGCGAGCAGCTGCGCCTCGACGTCCTCCGGCGTCGACCGGTCGCACAGCCACTAGAGGCTTGATGTGATTTAGCGGCCGTCGTAGGCGGCGAGTGCGCGTGCTGGGCGGCCGCTGAGTTTGTTGAGGAGCATGCCGAGCGTGAGCGCGAGGATTCGTTGGGCGATCCGTACGGCGAGCCGTGCGGGTGTGC